>CAZYNM010000007.1:0-66769 GCA_964648715.1 uncultured Pseudomonadales bacterium
CCACCGGTTGTGCGCTCCCCCGTCAATTCCTTTGAGTTTTAACCTTGCGGTCGTACTCCCCAGGCGCTTTGCTTAACGCGTTAGCTTACGCCACCCCACCAAAAGTAAGGCAGCTAGCAAAGAAAGTTTACGGCTCGGACTACAGGGGTCTCTAATCCCTTTTGCTCCCCGAGCTGTCGTCCCTGAGCGTCAGTATGGTCCTAGAAGCCTGCCTTCGCGTATGGCGTTCCTCTCGATATCTACGGATTTCACCCCTCCACCGAGAATTCCAGCTTCCCCGAACCAACTCAATCCTGACAGTTTTGTCTGCTGATCTGGAGTTAGGCCCCAGGTTTAAACAGACAACTTGTCAAGTCGCCGACGGCACGCTTTACGCCCAGTAAATCCGGATAACGCTTGCACCCCACGTATTACCGAGGCTTCTGGCACGTAGTTAGCTAGTGCTTTCTAGCGAGGTACTGTCAAATTTCCTCCCTCGCCACAGTGGTTTACATACCGAAGTATTTCATCCCACACGCGGTGTCGCTGCGTCAGGCTTTCGCCCATTGCGCAAAATTCCCGGTTGCTGCCACCCGTAGGTGTAGGTTCCGTGTCTCAGTAACCTTGTGGCCGATCATGCTCTCACATCGGCTAACCGTCGTAGCCTTGGTAGGCCATTACCCCACCAACAAGCTGATAGTTCGCAGGCTCCTCTCATAGCGACTTGCGTCGTTCCCCCGGAGGGCGTATGCGGTATTACCTCGCCTTTCGGCGAGCTATTCCCCACTACGAGGTAGATTCCTACGTGTTACTCACCCGTCTGCCACTGTCCTTGCGGACCGTTCGACTTGCATGCCTAAAGCACACCGCCAGCGTTCATCCTGAGCCAGGATCAAACTCTCAAAAAAGATTTGATTAGCTCTAATTAAAAATTGTATAAAGAATTAACGGATTGTTTTCACTTTAATGAATAAATCATTAGGTAAAAACTGTTTTTTCTTTAAAAACAGTGTCTTACCATCATGTTTATTTCAGTCATCTTCACTTGTGAATGTGCCACACAAAAAAACTTCACATGCTTGTGCATGGGAGTGCTTTTTTGTATTTACTTTTTCTGATTAGTTTCTCTTTACAGAGACTTGATCATTTGAGAAGAACTGAAGTATATCACCTTGGTGCGTCATTGGTCAAGCATCTTATTATGGTTCAAACGGTACAGACAATCCGCTGGTTGTGGTGTACAAGTAATTCGCTGAATTACGGGGTTTTGTGCTAGCATTTTTTCAATCTCTGTTCTCCGTGGCGCTTGCGTACCTTGGTACGTAAATCCTGTGGTTTCCATCAGCTCATATTCATCAAAGTGTACTAATATGAGCTGCACATCAGCAGCTGCGAACTTGGCAAGTGATGCTGCCTGGGGGAACTGGGTAAAATGAAAGATAATGTCTTCACGCCTCTCTGGGGGCATAAAACCACTAAAGCCATTATAGAGTGCTTTGCCATGGTGTAACTGATAGAGCATCCGATTGTCTTCAAGTCCTTCAAACGGTACCATATCCCACTGTGACAGTGGCAATTCTGCGAGCGTTTTTTCTGGTGCAGCGGCAACAGCTGCATAGATAGGTGGTATTGTGGTAGCAATGGGGATAAGGGGCACATAGGTGTACCGTAACCATAGCATGGCTGCCAGCCAGATGGTCCCCCCTGCTAGAAGTATGAAACGTGGTACTTGGCGTCTCGAAAGTACCTCTCCCAGTGATAATGTAAGCCCAAAGTTAAGGAGTACACTCCAGCGTGTTACAGCTCGAAATGCTTGGATACCCGGAACAATGTAGTACAGAACAGCATATGGTAATGGAATGGCAAAACCAAGCGGTTTGAACGTAGTATCGCCAAGTTTAATCACCGGACCCAGCATGCACACTGCACCGGTGCCGGCCATGATTAGCCAAGTAGTTAGGTCAGAATTGTTCTGCTTGCCCTGGACGTGCCACACACGCTCTAGCACTATAGTGAAGATAAGTAAGCCTAGTACGTCTGGCCACAAAAGACGAGTAATGGAAAACGAAAAATGGGCAGTATCACGGATGCTGCGTGCAGCGTGATAGGTGGCAGCTGTCTCTACCCATGGCAGGTAGTACCAAGCACACACTCCCAACGTTACACTCACAATACTGAGAAACATATTGTCGGTGAGGACCGCACGCACTTTCTGTTCTGAAACAACTAATACTAGCGCGGCGGCAGCACACACGTAGCCAGTAAAGGGAGAGTTGAGTGCTTGGGCCACAAAAAAAACTGCCCACAAGAGTGCATAGAATGGGCTTTTTGAATAGAGATACCTCTGGAGAGCCCAGATACTTAGAGGAAGTCCTGCTAGTAAGTACGTGTGTAGATGCACCATAAATTGGAGCTGCAAAAAAGATGTTGCAAACACCAGCGCGATACCAGCAGCCAGGGAAGATGACTTCCATAGCGAGCGCGCTAACACAAAAAAAGCCAGGAAATTGGTCATACTACCCAAGACAATAAAGGTGTTGTGTTGGGCTATGGGATTACTGGTGAACTGCGCAATGATCACTGCTACTGCACCAGCAGTGATAAAAGGATCTGAGTAGGTAACGGTGTATGGATATGGATGAAAAAAAGGCCAATGGTACCAGCTACCTGTCCCCTGCCAAGCCGTACTGCTTTGCTGTATAAGCCAAATAATGAGTGGGCCATCATTGGGTGAAGTGGTATGTGTGGTCCAGTGTGTAAAAAGTGTGAAATGAAACAGAATAAGGAGCAGCAGTGCTGCCAGAGCTGCTTTCATGACATGAGTGCTCCGCCAAGACAGACCGTGCGTCCATCTCGCTCGGTATAGAACACTGCTGCCTGACCTTCTGCAATACCTTGGATTGGTTCACTAAGTGTCACGGTGCCCTGCCCGTTATCTTGATTTTCTTGCAGTAGTGTACAGGTTATTCGTTTGCCAAGATGTCTTATGCGCACAGTGAGTTGTTCGCTAGGAAGTGGTGTCTCGATCCAATGGAGTTCACGGATGTTAAAAGTGGCTGCGTAGGTCTCTGCGCCAAACCCCACAACCAATGTGTTTGTCTCTGGTAGCTTCCGTACGACATAGTAGGGAGGAAAATTATCTTTTTCAAAGCTGCTGCCATCTTGCAAAGTTACCACAGTTTTCTTGTCTATTGTAAAGCCGTGCCTTTGACCAATGGTGTAGAACCACAACCCACTATGTTGTCCAATTGTACGACCTTGCACATCTACAACTGGTCCCGGATTTTCACCTAGTCTCTCCTTGAGAAAGGCGTGCACATTGATATCACCAATAAAACAAATTCCTACAGAATCTTTTTTGTGCGCCACGGCTAATCCTCGTTCTTCCGCTTGTCGGCGTACTTCTGTTTTTGTATAGCTTGCCAGAGGAAAAACACAGTGTTTAAGTTGTTTTTGTTGCAAAAGATACAAGAAATATGTCTGATCTTTGTGTGTATCTTTGGGTATGCAGAGTGAAGAATTGTGGATAGCAGCGTAATGTCCAGTTGCTATGGCATCATAGCCATGCTCAAGTGCCCAGTCATAAAACAGACCAAACTTGATTTCTTTATTACACAGCACATCGGGATTGGGAGTGCGGCCAGCAGCGTACTCAGAAAAGAAATACTCCACTACACTGTCTCTATATTTTTGCTTAAAATCTAATACTTGAAACGGAATTCCTAGATCAAGCGCAACCTTGAGTGCATCCGCCCGGTCTTGTTCGGTTCTACAGCCCGGTGCACGCCAGCACTCTAAGTATACTCCGGTTACCGCGTACCCCGCTTCTGTGAGGAGATGTGCACACAGGGAAGAATCTACTCCTCCGCTCATACCAAGTGCAATTTTTTTCTTCATGAGAAGCGTATTATAACAAGTACATAACTAACTAGTCTCAGTAGGTAATTTCTCTAAAGGGAAGCTCTAAAGTTGTGTACTGCTGTACCTCCGTCCGTGGTAATTGTTCCCCACCAGATACACGATAAATGCCAGGCCCTGTTTGTGAAAGACCATAAAAGTATACAAAGCCTTCTGGACTAAGCGGCACTGAGTCGTGTTGTTCCGTACCAGCACTAACCTGTGGTTGATAGCCAAAACGAAGTTTATATTCTAAATTCCCCACGGTATTAATGACGCCAAAAGCATTCCTACTCCGGCCTGCGGAGATCGCTGTACAGGCTTGTTCTTTGGACCATTCTAAAAAGGCATAGTCAAGCAATGCACCTACCGATGATCTGCCACCTGCAGGCAGCTCGATACGATCATTGGCACGAAATGCAATGCTAGAACGGTGCGTGTGGGGAGCAAAGGTGAATACCAGTGTGGCAACGACTTGAGCTTCCTGAGAGATACTAATGAGGTAGACATCTTTTTCTTCTTCACACTTATGCACATACCACTGTGGTGTGGCGAGAAGCTCGTAACCTTGTTCATTCATCTTTGCAGTGTAGTAAGGTAACCAAGCCTCAAATGCAGCAGCGTCAAGCTTCTTACACTCTTGTGTGAGATGTGCTTGTGTCATGACATCGCCACGCTTCCTGAGGAATCCGCGCAGCGACTTGCTCTTAACGGCAGAAAGTATGTCTGGAGCATGAATGGGGAAAAACCAACTCACTTTTTCTGGTCTCTGAACGGCATGCGGGGTGAGGTCAAATAAGTTGTGTTGCATAGGGGTGGAGTAACCTTTCGATTCCTGGCGTTCCGTACTGTTTTTCAAGTTGTTCGGTGGACAGGGTGTCACTTGCCACAAAGAGACGTAATGTAGCTGTAGTGGGGCCGGAAAGTACGTACGCTGCGACACCTGGTTGACCTGCAGTTGCTGCAGGAATGGTGGTGAGAAGTTCTTCTCCGGGAATATATACTGGTTCATAAAAGTTGGTTTTGAACTCTAAATACCCCAACGTTGTCTGGGCGCCAAATGCATTATAGGAGCGGCCACCAGAAATAGTGGCTACTTGTTCTTGACAGCATGCACGAATAAAGAAGTAATCGATGAGAGAGCCAAGTGAACTATTTGATTGTGAGGAAAGTGACAAAAGCTCACTGGCCTTAAACGCAAGAGTCGCAAGCTCTGTGCCTTTTTGTGAGACAATACCTGTACCCACCAGTAAGTTTTGTTTGTAGAAAAACAGACCACGGATAATCTTGCCTTCAGCAATTTTTTCATCATACCATTGTGGAGATGCCAATAAGTCATGGTTTCTTGCATTCATTCTTGTCTTATAAAAAGGCAACCAGTCAAGATAGTTTTGTCGTGTGAGCTGTTCGTACTGCCAGCGAATACCATTGGCAGCAAGGTTTTCTTCTGCCCGTAACACAAACTTTCGCAAAGACTTACTACGTATCCCTGCAAAACATTGATCTCTATCACCGTGATAATACCAACGAATCCGCTGTGGTCTAACGAAGCCGAGAGGTCTGATGTCAATGTGTTGCATCTGCTTCCACTGGATTGAATAAACTACGGTAAGAAACCATGGTAGCGCGTTCAAGTACGGCATGCCAAGGGCTCTGCGGATCCGTGACTTTCTCAAACGGAATTTTACCAATCATAAAGTAGTCAAGCAGATCGAGGATAGCATCACGACCAAGTTCTTCTAAATAATCATGGAGTTTTTCGGTATGCGCAGGATCTTGATCTACCTGTGAGCCCAAAAAAGTCCGAGCTATCGCCTTACCAATTTTAGTGATGTACTGCACGTTGAAATCTCTGGTTGCTTCAATATGTGGGTGTGTTCTGTCATTATTTTCTAATGGCAGCATGCGCTTGAAGAAGTCAAAAAGTGCCATTTGACCCTCAAAATAAATGGTGTCTTTGGGGAAGGTTTCTGCAACCAACAGGGTATGTGCTGTGCCAGCTTGGCTGATTGTAACAGGAACTGCTTGGTGATTGAGGGTGGTCCCTCGCTGAATACGCCACAGAATATCTCCCGCATCTTGTTCGGGAATACCGTACTCTCTCAATTGAGTGTAGATATCTTGTAGCGAGTGTTTGGCTTTCACTGTTCCATCTACATCAGCTGCTGTCTTGAGACAGAGTGCAATTGCATAGTAGCGTGCAGCCATCTTTGCTTGTCGCTCATGACCAAACAACTCACCAGCCAAAAGCTCTGCTAGGACCGCAAGACCTTCGTCGGTTGTCTCGTATCCTTCTGTTCCCTCTTGGAGCAATGTCACTGATTGCCGGGATCCATTCTCGCCACGTATGATATGAACAAACTCATGCGACACAAATAACTCAATTTCTGTGGGGTCATATGTTTCACTTTCAGGTATACGAATCACTTTTGCTTTGGCATTGACTGTTGTTGCCACTGAGGCATCAATAATAACGTTCCAACTATCTGCAATACCCAACCTTTTTAAGAAGACGGTATATAAGTGTTTAGTTTCTTGTGGTTGAAGTGGTTCATCAGAACTCAGCCGTTCCAATGACAAAGGGGCCAGTTCAGCATCAGTCAAACGAAAATAATTTTGAAATGAATCTGTCTTGTGTATATCTTCTTTTTGAGTTGCTTGGGACAGCTCAAGTACCGTGCGGGCTGCATCCTCATACTGGAGTGTCACCTCACCACGTTGTTGGGTTTTCTCCAGATCAAGGAGAACAGATAAACGCGGTGAGCCGGCTGCATTGGTAAATTCTGGAGTTCCTATGACTTGCCCTGTCTCACAAAACTGCAACCAAGCAGTTGCCTTCTCTGCATACGCCTCTTTGACTGCTGCGGGGATCTGCGCACCTTCAAGCATGTGTAAAAAGGCGTTGAGCTTGTGGTGATATGCAGCAAGTTGTTGGGGCATATGAAGGGCGATGACCTCTTGAACACTTGCTGGAGCAGTGGCACTATCTTGGTGAATGGTATATAAAGGGGCTGCGGGTTGAAACTCGGTTATCTTTTGTTGATAGTTTTGTTCGAGCGTTTTTTTGAACATGGTGCGATAGGCGGCGGGAACCCCCACAGCATCCAAAATCCCAAAATTATTTTTAGGAAGCAATTCCTCCCATTGCTGTACGACTTCGGCGATACACTCTGCTTCGCCCTGGTCTTTGACAACTTCTTGTTGAAGCGTTGTGCCACCATCAAGAAAAGCTAGTAATTCGGCAGTCTCTTTGTTCATACAACCTTTGCACTCAATTCTGGGAACATGACAAGGACAAACTCACGGTCAGTGTATCGTTTTTGTCCTTCATATGGAAACTCATGAATACACAATCCAGGTGAGCTGTTAATCTCAACAATGATGTATGTGTCAGGTGTTTGTGGCTGTGTAATGTCTTGAGACATGAAGTCCACCCCGGCAAAGTGGAGACCTGGAATAGCACGCACTGCCTGTACTGCAATCTCTTTAACAGAAGGATGCACACGGTCAGTCATATCAATACTGTCTCCCCCTTGCATTACATTGGAGACAGAACGTAAAAATACTTTTTGACCAGCAACAGGAATGCTTTGAAGTGTTAGGTTTTGGCGAGTAAGGTTGGCCATCATGTCGTCATTTTTTTCAATAATGAAAAGTGCATAATCAAGTGTGCGGCCACGACGTGGGTCAGCATTTTTACGATCAACTAATGTCTCAACAGTACTTATGCCGTCCCCCACTACATTGGCTGGTTCTCGATGAATGATACCTACTACTTTTTCTCGAGTAGTAAGTACTCGATATTCCTTACCAGAAAATTGTTCTTCAACTAGTGCCCCAGCGTCTTCATCGCTGGTAAACGATAGCGCTTTTTTGAGTGCAACCCGATACGCATCTAAGTCTTGAATATTCATACTAATGGCCTGTCCTTGCAAACCATGTGTAGGCTTCACAACCACGGGTTTATGTAGTGCTTCAAAGACACGTGTGGTGTAGGCATCAGTATCAGTAGCGTCAACTTTGTATCCGTTCGCTACCTGTATACCGGCGTTTCTGAGCAATGTATTGGTGGTGTTCTTATCTAGACATGAAGAAAAACCAATGTCTGTCGTATCAGCTGACACTTGGTAGCGGAAATACTTCGTTGTGCCATGATACGTAAGCTCAAGGATTCGTGTTCCAGGAATGGGTCTCCATTCTACTCCAAGTGCCTCAGCTTGTTCCAAAATGAGTTTAGTGCTGAGAGGAATAGGAATCTCGCGAAATCCGTCTATTGTGCGGATGGTGTGAACATATGTTGTGCTCATAGGTGCTCCTGTACGTACTTGAGTATACTCCCTGCTACATTTCGAGGACTACCTTGTAATGGGTAGTGATGCATTCGTAGCCCCGGTGAGGCATTGACTTCAATGACTCCTGCGTTCTTTTGCATTGTAATGGGCGTGGTGAGAGATGTGCACATGATATCTATACCAATCACGTTGAGATCACAGACACGTGCAATCTGTTCAAATACTGCTGCATTTTCTGGACAAACAGTATCTGTAACATCCCATGCTTCACCACCGGTGGATAAATTGGCAGTTTTGCGCAAGTGCACTTCTGTGCCTTGCAGCGGCACCGCATCAAGTGCAGAGCCTTGTTCGTTCAAGTATTCGGTAACTAGTTCATCCACGGTAATGAGACTTAAATTATTTTGATGACCTTCACCTCTCCAAGGATGTTTATTCTTTTCAGTGATCAGTTGTTGTACGGTGTGTACTCCATCACCAATCACATGAGCTGGCTTACGAAATGCGGCTGCGACAAACTGGTAACCCACACAAACAATACGATACTCTGTGCCAGACAGCATCTCTTCAAAAAGAACTATACCTTTTTGTGCACTAAAGTGGCGCTGTGCTTCTTCCATGGTCTTGATACCGACAATTACACCTTTGCCGTGACGTTCATCTACTGGTTTCATCACTAGTGGAAACGTAAGTGTTTTCAACTGATCTAATTCTGTTTCTGTTTTGACGACACAGCCACGTGCAGTGGGTAGTGAAAAGTGTGTCAAAATTTTTTTGGTGAGTGGTTTGTAGTCTGCAATTGTTTTTCCCACAGAAGATTGCAGGCTTGTTCGCGAACCTCTGGTATACCACTGCTTCTCATCTTTCTCCATGAAAATAGTTTCATTGTCATCAAAGAGTGTACATTTTATTCCTTGTTTCAGTGCACTCTCGTGCATGATGCGTGAGCTTGCATTTAATGTGAGCATACTTCCTTTACTACATCATCAAAATAATTTTGACTGCCTATTGTAGATATGTGATTGAGATACTGATCAAGTTCAAGAAAAAAGGTAGGAAGTGAAAGTTGTTCACTGGTAACTGTAGTAGAGAAGTTCCGTAATTCTTCTAGAGAAAGCCGACCCCAATACAGCTGGTGCGGATTACTTTTTTGATGAATGAGCCAGTCATAGACTTGAATACTTCCTTCCAAGTAGCACATCTCACGGCTAAAGAGTCCTGGCTGACTTGTGTCTGTCAAACCACGCTTTACTTTCACGGCGGTGTTCCAACTGGTCTGTTTTGATCGACCCAACCGTACTAATGTGTCAAATACTTCCGCAAAGGAAGCTTTTTGAGCTGTATATGCTGCGACATAGGAGAAAAAAGATTTATAAAATCGCTTATCTTGCCTAAGAAGATGGGTGTGCAAGTTGGCAATGCCCTCTTCTGTTCTACGAATCTCATGTTCTGGGCTTTCATAGGTGGACCATGCTTGTGCTGCGTGGTTGCGGTAGCGTAAGACGTGTGTCTCAAGTTCGTGGCGAAGTAGGTCACCAAGCTGCTCTTTTGAGTACACTAACGGCAATTGAAAATACAGTGCCGTAGGCGTGACCTTACAACGAGACACGAGATTACTATCAAAGTGAACTTCAAGCGGTGTATGAAGAGGGAACCGCTGATTAAATGCGGCAACTTGGCTCACAATATCTTCTTGTGAAACGCGATCTGAGATTGCTGTGCTGCCAGGTGCAGGGAACCGCTGCAACATGTCATAGGCATATTCATAGAGTCCTTGATGAGGCACGCCCCATTGGGTTAATAGTTCTGGTGCAGGTATGTCTGCATAGGTGAACTGTGGATTATAGGATACGTCGGCAAAGAATTTCTCTCTTTCCTCCAAAAGATTCGTCGGTTTAACTGCCATAAGCAAGTTCATTATTCGTTCTCCCCCACCAGAAATCCACTCAGATCATTACGTCCTACTTCAATCTTGTACACAGATTTATCAAGTCGTCTGAGTACCACCATTGCAGTTTTTATTTTACGTTCCTTAAGGCGGAAGCTCACTTCTATCACTGGTGCTTTGGTTTCATCTTTCTCTGTTTGAAACCATAATAAATCGTCTGTACTTAACAGAGACAAGTCCTCAGCAAGCTGGCGTGAGATCGCACTGCGAAACCGGCCTGTGTTGAGTAATGCCTCGACCGTGTGTTTTGCCTTGGATTCATTCCCAGCATAGACAGCAATTGACGTGCGTGGTGGCGCAATAAGGAGACCATCTTCAGCTTTAATTTTATCCGCAAAATTTGCAGCAAATAATGCTTGACCAATTTTCACGCCATGTTCTGCGCTTAACACTTGGAGATCACTCACCCGTTCCAATCGTCTTCTCAAACCAGCACGATTAGCAAGTTGTATAGAAAGTCCTGGATTGGCATTGAGTTCCACAACAAGAGGTCCACTTGTTTCGCTAATGAATAGGTCAACACCACAAAACATCAAACCTGCAGCGCTTGCTGCTTCAACAGCAGTTTGCAACGCTTTGCGCCAAACGGGGATTTTAATGCCATTGAGTTTCTTTTTGCCATCTGCCATGGTAAGTATAGGTTGACCAGTTCCTGTAATGCCATACGTGGTAATACCGGTCGCAATATCAATCCCTACCCCAATAGCACCCTGGTGCAAATTTGCCCTTCCTTCGGACTCGGGGGTGGGTAATCGCAGCATAGCCATAACAGGGACTTGATTAAAAACAATGATACGCACGTCTGGCGTTCCTTTATAGGCATATTTTTGGAACATGGGATGAATGGGGATGCGTTCTTCAATAATAACATTGTGATTTGATCCGTAGGTACTGTACTGTCCATCAAGAATGTCAAAGCAATGGAGCTTGACCTCATTGAGTGTCCATACTGTGCCAGTAGAATCATGCCAAGCAAGCTCTTTTTCTACTTTACTGCGGAAGATTGCCACGCCTTTACCAGCATTGCCATCTGTGGGTTTAATCACAAAGTTACTTTCGAGTGTATCCCAAGGAAATTCATTAACATCTTCAATTGAAGTTAAGATGCCATGAACACGTGCTGTGCCAATATTGCTATTTTGCAGTAAGATCTTGGTAGCATATTTTGAGCTACAAAAACTTTTCGCTTTGGCTGAGTTGAGCGAACAATACTGCTGCTGACGAGCATTCATGCCGAGAATATCAGAAGATTTCACCATAGGTTGTTATGACTCGATAATAGTGCGGAAACGCAGATACTCCAATAAGCGGAGCCCTTGGTACTTACCAGCAAGAATATTGCCCAATGCCACAAAGATAATTGTAAGTTCTGGATTAATGAGAACGGTCTGTTGCAGCCCTTCCCAGCCAATCAATAAAGAACAAACCACTGCAATAAATAGTGTTTCTAGGGTAAGTTGTACTGCTTGCGATTTGGTACTAGAAAGCTGAGTCTCCATGAAGTTTTCCATGAGTAGAATCATGATGAGGAGTGGAAAAATGTTAATTCCAATGATCGCATTGAAACCAGTGACTGTGGCTGCGATGAGCATAATCAAGATGACGAGTGACACACCCGAAATAAGAAGCGCGGTACGCGGAAGGTACTGCAACTTGAGTCGTTGTGTGAGCGGCCTTAACACGACAGTTGCTAACAAAACAACGGCAAACAGTAGCACCCCTGTGCTAATGCCTGTTGATACAAAAGCCACAGACAACACAGCAGGTATATAGATACCAAAGCCTTGCAGCCCAATCAAGTGCCTTGAAGCAGAGATGATTGCTGTGATAGCAGGAAACAAAATGATAAGAACGACGATATTTGCAGGTAGGCCTTTATCTATGGCTCTACGAATGCCATGCTGAAGAAGATTGTGCCAGCTAAGTGGCTCAATAGGATGTTCATCAAGGTACGCAGCAAGTTTACTTTTTTGTTTGCCTGTTGTTTCAGTGATATCACGATCGCGTTTTTCTTGGATTTTTTCTTCAACCAGTGCCGAAGCAGATGCCTGTGCACTGGGAGTAGCTGGCTCAACAAGAACAAGCGGAACCTCCGTTGCCTGTGCTTTAACAGCAGTCTGTGCGGCAACCTGTGTATGGGTGATGCCAAGAAGGAACACCAAGACGCAGGCAGATGCCAGCAGTTTCATACGGATATTATACCGCACTCTGAGTTTTAAATGAAGATTTTGACTAATGGCTGAAAAAAGCCGATCAGTAGAGAGATAATCATGATAGAAAAAAACTGATTGACATGGACTCCAAAAATGAGCATAGCGCTGATAGAGAATCCGGGAACCAAATAGAGTGCCAAGTACAGTAAGCATGTGTTGAGCACTGTAGAAAAAAGGCCAAGGGTAATGATATTAATAGGTAGAAAGAAAATTTTGAGTACCGGGCGAATAACGCCATACAGTATTGTTAATACAACACTGGCAATGAGAAGTGTAAGCCAGTTACTAAAGTTAACTGTTGGCAGTACCCAAGCCAAGACGAACAACGTAATTGCGGTGCGAATAATAGGTCGTAACATAGCCAAAGTATACCGTATTTATTCTTGTTCTACCATGGCACGTGTTGCTCTCCGGTGATGTTGTTTTTTGGAAAAACGATGTGCTTCGTCTCTGAGTTTTTGCACGATCATCAATGCTGGATTTTGTGGAGGCAGTAGCAGCTCTTTATACTGCCAGGCATGACTCTTTTCTGAGTGTTGTTTGTGCAACCACAGCTGCAACGGGAAGATCAGCCGATCAGGGTCTTTGGCAATACTTATCACCGGTGCGTGTCCGTTCCAGGTAAGTAGTGCAGCACGAAGCTGTCCTTTGCCTCCATCAATTACCAGAAGATCAGGGGTACCCCACTCGGGATGGTTCTGGCGACGTGTGAGTGCTTCTTTCAGCATGTAATAGTCATTGGGCGTGGTGAGGGAACGTATATTAAACAAGCGATATTCACTGGGTTCTGGCTCTCCATCAATGCTCACCACTTGTGCCACAGCAGCGTTGGTTCCTTGGGTATTACTGACGTCATAACACTCTATTCGTTTTAGTGGATAGGTTTGTGGAGTCCCACAGTACTCATGAAGATAGTGGGTCAGTTGGATGATCCCATTCTCGGTGGTGCTGGTGGCAAGATGGGCCTGAAGTAACAGGTCTGGTTTGAGTTTGTACTGTGGACTAGTTACTTCTGTAATGAGGCGGGCTTGATCACGAAATACAGCAGCTTTCTCAAATTCTTTTGTGGCTGCTGCCTCTTTCATCTTGTGGGTGAGATCTTTTTTTACTTCAGATGTTTTGCCGCGCAAAAAAAGCACAAGGTCATGCATGCTGTCTTTGTATTGTTCTGCATCAACAGTGTGGGCACATACTCCAGGGCATAAGTGAAGGTGATAATAAAAGCAAGGTCGAGTGTTCGCGTTTACGCGTTGAGCATTGCACCAAGGGAAAATAGGGCGAACAATACGTAAGACTTCTTTTACTTTGTATGCACTTTGAAAGGGTCCAAGTATAGTTCCTTTAGGTTTTTTCTTATCAAGTTCTTGTTTACGCATGGTGAGCACTCGAGGAAAGGCTTCCTCCGTAATATGAATGTACAGAGGGCTTTTATCATCTTTAAGCAAGATGTTGAAAGGAGGAAGATAGGTGTGAATGAGCTCTGCCT
This sequence comes from uncultured Pseudomonadales bacterium, assembly GCA_964648715.1. Lineage (GTDB taxonomy): Bacteria > Patescibacteriota > Microgenomatia > UBA1400 > PJMF01 > OMIS01. Next base: position 13,816 of record CAZYNM010000007.1, read on the forward strand.
CGGTGAGCAATGCTTCTAATTCGCTCTCAAGAACCAGATGCTTCAGTGCGACAGCAGTGTGGACTAATTGTTTTGTTTTGGGTTGCAGGCGAGTAACGTAGGTATACGATGAGACCCGTTTTTTAAGGTCTTTGGCCTTGCCAACATACAATACGCTACCGTTTTCGTTTAAAAACCAGTAGACCCCAGGCAGAGATGGCAACGATGAGACCACCTGCGACCACAGTAAGGACTTGGGTTTGGTCTGAGATTGTGCGGAGAACTTTGGGTCCGGCTGTGAGAGTGGCGGTATGCGTTGTGACATAATTTTCATTGGAAAGTGCGGCAGATACTGTCACATTTCCTGTTTGTATACTGTACCCGTTGCTTGGAGCACTGTGAACTACAATTTCTTTAGTTTGAAACGGAAGTAGCGTATCAATAGTGTAGCGACCGGGATCTATCAGTGCCCCATTGGAACCAACCAGTTGTACATCTACATTATACCAGGCTACTCCAGTCTTGTTAGTTACTGCAAGAGTGTGCAATCCGGGTATTTTGAGACCCAGGAGCGACTTGGGCATGAACATAATGGCGAGATCAGGTTGGGTATCTGGGAAGGTAGTAGCTAAATCAACAGAGATATCTTGAGTTGAAACATGATCAGCTTTATAAGAGCCAGCTGGATACGGTGTGGTGCTTGATATGCCGTTTATTGCAAAGGTGATGTGGTTGAGGTCAAATTGATGAAAGTAGTCAACTCCACCTGTCGTATTTTGCCAAGTTGGATCAACTTGTTTCCAGTGTTGTGTTGCTTCATCAAAATATTCTGGCCAAGCATGTAATACATCGGCAGCATAACTAAGCGGTTTAAGTGCTTTATTTTGTGTGTAGGCATATCCGGTGAGGCGTCGAGCAGCCACTCCTTGTGCCCGCGCCAATGCCACAAAGAGATCAGTGAACTCTTGGCATACTGCTTGAGTGGGTGCTGCAAGCGCGGCACGAGCTCCTTTGCGAGGGAGTATCTCTCCTTTATCAACACTCTCATATGAATAGGTCAAACTCTTCACGACATAGGTGTACAAGCTCTCTACTCCTGCATGTGAAGCAGCAAGCTCTTTGATCTTTGCATCAGTACTTTCCCAATACTTTTGGTCAGCAAAGTGATCTGGAGTGGGATGCTGGGTGGTCACGATAGTAGAAGGCTCAAGCGTCACTTTTACATTGGCTGTAAGGTACACAGGTTGTTGGGTATTGGGAGGAATGTGATAGGTAGCTATCCAGTTGCCGTCCGCATCAACCGAGATGTCATTGGTAGGTGGCTCAAGTGAGAGATACTGTACCCGCTGGTATGCGGTATCTGGTGGCAGCGCAACTTGCATAAAACCAGGGTTACTACTGGCATTTTGGAGGTTATATCGCAAGGTGAGCGTGAAGAATTGTTCAGTCCCAAATACAGCCACAATTGGTTGCTGATTCACATCAGCGAAGCGCGTTGTAATGAAAGCACCATCAAGTTGTGAGACGCCCGTTTGTGGAGAAATTCGCACTGGGTTTCCAAAAGAAAATGGAGTGCGTAAAATGATGCTGTGTTCTTTATAGTTTTCATCTGTACTAAACGGGGGGATCTGCACTTCTAGAACTTTACCTGCTCTTTGTGCAAGCTCAGTGCTCTCATATCGTACGGTGAACGTGTGGCTTTTGCCCTCTCCCACTACATCGTCTGGAAATGTGATGAGAATACTAGTGGCTGTACCAGAAGTAGTGATGGTTGGTTCAAGATTTTTGCCATTGTACTCTACCGTTACATTACTCAAATTGGTAGCGTAAAGCGATAAGGAGTACTGTTTGAGAAAAACGGTGGGGAGCAAATTCTTAATGGTAAATTGATGTGTGATAACAGTGTTGCCAGATTCGGAAACTGTATATGTAGTAGTGAGGCGGTTCTCAAATGACTGCTCCGCTTTGACTGGCGAGACACCCCACGCCATGAGTGTTACACATATAAAAAAAACTACTAGTGCACCACGCATATGGCCTCATTGTAGAAGAAAAAGATCTCTTTGTCAGGATGCGCTCTCGAACTCTTCTTTAAGGAAGACCCCCGTATGTGATTCTGGGTTTTGAGCCACCTCCCTGGGCGTGCCTGTCGCAATCACTTCACCACCGTGTGCTCCGCCTTCTGGCCCCAGATCAATGACCCAGTCAGTGTTTTTAATAATATCCAAGTTGTGCTCAATGACAATGACAGTATTGTCTTGTTTGACTAGCTGGTTAAGAACATCGAGTAATTTTTGAACATCAGCGAAATGGAGTCCAGTCGTTGGCTCATCAAGAAGGTAGATAGTGTGTTCATAACTTCGTGTAGAAAGCTCTTTAGCCAGCTTAACGCGTTGTGCTTCGCCTCCGCTCAATGTAGGAGCTGGCTGCCCAAGATGAATGTAGCCCAATCCAACTGCTTGCAGTGTCTCCAACTTGCGAGCAATGGTCCCGGTATCTTTGAAGAACACCGCTGCCTCATCAACCGTAAGTTCAAGTACTTCTGTGATGTTTTTGCCCTTATAGAGCACTTCAAGTGTTTCTTGGTTATAGCGCTTACCATGGCACACATCGCACGTTACATAGACGTCTGGCAAAAACTGCATCTCAATTTTGAGTTGTCCATCACCCTGGCACGCCTCACAGCGACCACCTTTGACGTTGAAGCTAAATCTTCCTGATTGATAGCCACGAATGCGCGCGTCTTGTGTTTGGGTAAATAGCTGGCGGATGTAATCAAATATTTTGGTGTAGGTTGCTGGATTTGAGCGAGGTGTTTTACCAATAGGACTTTGGTCAATCAGTGAGACTCTTTTGACAGTATCTGGGACACTGATGCGCTCTATCTCTCCTCCAATCCCTTCAGTTTGCTTGTTGAGATGTTTACACAAATGATAGTACAACGTCTCATACAGGAGCGTTGACTTGCCTGATCCAGAAACGCCCGAAATACAGACTAGTTTACCCAACGGAAATTCCACATCAACGTGCTTAAGATTATGGTGGTGTGCCCCAAATATTCTTAAGTATGGTGATGCGGATTGTACGTCTGGATCAGTGTACGAACGCTCTGTGGTATGCTCACGAGCCAGTGACACATCTTTTTTGCGGCTAAGGTACTTGCCCGTGAGTGAAGTACTCTGCTTCATGAGCTGTTCTGGCGTTCCAGCTGCCACAATGGTCCCGCCGTGTTGTCCTGCACCCGGCCCAAAATCAACAATGTGATCTGCAGCTAACATGACATCTCGGTCATGTTCTACTACTACCACAGTATTCCCTTTTTCTTGCAAATTCTTGAGTGTTTCAATAAGACGCCTATTATCTCGTTGATGTAATCCAATAGTTGGTTCGTCCAAGATGTACAAAACACCCGTCAAACCAGTACCAATTTGTGAAGCAAGTCTGATGCGCTGTGCCTCTCCACCCGCAAGAGTGGCAGCTTCACGGTGAAGTGTGAGGTATTCTAAGCCTACAGCAGTTAGGAACTCCAATCTACTGATTATTTCTTTAAGGATTGAAACAGCTATTTTTTTATCTTTATCAGAAATGCTTTCACTTTGATTGAGTAAAGTCATAAAATAGAGACATGCATCTATGGGCATCTTGACTACCTCAGCAATAGATTTTTCTGCAATTTTTACATTGAGTGGCTCTGGTTTCAAGCGATCTCCCAAACAACTGGGACATACCTGCCTATTCATAAATGCTTCGATTTCAGAACGAATAAATTGTGAATCGGTCTCGCTGTAGCGACGCTCTAGGTTGGTCACAAAACCTTCAAACTTTTCTTGAATAGCAGTTTCTTTACCAAATCTGTTCTCACCACTCACAGTGTATATTTTGTCTGAACCGTACAATAACAATTGTTGTGTGGGAACTGGAATCTCTTCAAAGGGTGTTTTCCTAAAATCAATACCCGCCTCCTCTGTTACTGTTCTTACTAGCCTTGACCACCAGCTATCGCTGCTGAGTACACGAGCAAAGGGAATAATTGCACCCTCGCTGAGGGAAAGTGCTGGAGCCAGCATCTTGTGTGTGTCAATTTTGAGCAAGGTTCCTAATCCGTGGCAAGTCTCGCAAGCTCCTTGTGGCGAGTTGAAAGAAAAGGCTCTGGGCTCTAGTTCGGGAAATGAGGTCCCACAGGTGTTGCAGGCACGTTTTTCGCTATAGGTAGTATCACTATATTTTTGTGGATGATCCGGAAAAGTAAGACTTTCATCAAGAATACAGCTAGCAACTACCGTACCATCAGACAATTTGAGTGCTTCTTCTACTGTTTGAGTAATTCTACTTCGCAGAGTTTTATATGATGCTTCATTCTTCAGTTCCTGTGATGAGATGACCACACGATCAACAATCACTTCTATAGTGTGTTTATTGTTTTTAAGCAAGCTAAATTGTTCAGCAAAACTAAAAACACTACCATCAATTCTCACACGGTTGTATCCTTTTTTTTGGAGATTCTCAAATAAGCCCTGGAACTCTCCTTTGCGATCTTGGACAACAGGTGACAAAATGAAAAAACGTGCAGGTTGTAAAACTGAATGGTCTCTCATCTGTACAAAGATTTTCTCAACTATCTCATCAACTGTCTGTGTAGATATCGGCGTAGAACAAGTGGGACAGTACTGCACACCAATGCGTGCAAATAATAGACGCAAATAGTCATAAATTTCGGTAATGGTACCTACTGTGGAGCGGGGGTTGTGTGATGTGGTTTTCTGATCAATGGAAATAGCAGGCGACAAACCTTCAATATGATCAACATCTGGTTTGTGCATGACTCCCAGAAATTGACGTGCGTACGAAGAAAGACTTTCTACATAGCGTCGTTGTCCTTCTGCATAGAGAGTGTCAAATGCTAATGAGCTCTTTCCACTACCGGACAATCCAGTGAAAACCACTAGCTTGTTTTTGGGAATGGTAAGCGAAACATTTTTGAGGTTATGTTCGCGTGCACCAGTGACTGTAATCGTATCGTGTGTACTCATATTAAACGAGAGCATCCAGTATATCGTATGTTCGTCTATTTTTCGAGTGTGAGTATGGTGTCTCTAAGGATAGCAGCGAGCTCATAATCCAGGTCTTTTGCTGCCTCATTCATTTTGCGCTTCAACTTTTGTGCCATTCTTTTTTTATCACTAGGAGTCATATCCTCGGGGTTGAGTGTCGCAAGATCAATAGCTTCACCTTTACTGAGTTTAATTTCTGAACGCAGTGGCAGCTGTCCAATAGTGCCAGAAGTGTCATCTTCAGTTTCTTTAATCATGCGTTCGCGGATGGGTTTAGCAATACCTTGTGGCGTAATCCCATGCGTCTTGTTGTGAGCAAGTTGAATGGTTCTTCTACGCTGACTTTCAGTAATAGCAGCTTTCATTGAGCCTGTCAGTCTGTCCGCATATAAAATAACTTGACCTGTCTCATGTCTAGCAGCTCTCCCCATTGTCTGAATCAGTGAAGTGCGTGAACGCAAAAATCCTTCTTTATCTGCATCAAGGATAGCGACCAGTGATACCTCTGGTAGATCTAGACCTTCTCGTAATAAGTTGATCCCAAATAGGACATCGTAGACTCCTTTACGAAGGTCTGTCAAAATATCTGATCGTTCCAGTGTCTCTATGTCAGAATGCAAATATGCCACTTTGGGAAACTGAAGTGTTGCAACTGTAGGCAATGGAGTCATATGCTGTGATCCATGCATGAGGTGAGCTGGTATAGGGCCTATCTCCATGCTTTCAATAGGAAGTAAGCCATCAACTAAACGAATAGACTCACTGGTATCTTCTTTTTCAGCTTGCTGTACTTTTTGTGTACGATTATGTAGTAAAGAGCGGACTTTATGCTCATCGTTGAGGTATTCAGTGAGTGCTTCTGCCATACGTTTGGTGAGAGTGGTCACCAGCGTTCGTTGCCCTATCTGTTTACGATTGAGAACCTCTATAACAAGGTCCTCAATCTGACCAGTAATGGGTCTAATCCAAATGGGTGGATCAACAAGTCCTGTTGGACGAATCAGTTGCTCGACTGCTTTACTACCACTTAATGATAACTCAAGCTCTTCGGGCGTCGCAGAAACGTGTACACATTGTGGCAATTTTCCCAAAAACTCGGTAAAACGAAGTGGCCTATTATCCAGCGCACTTGGTAAGCGAAAACCATATTCAATAAGTGTTTGTTTACGAGATTGATCACCATGGTACATACCTCTCACTTGAGGAAGCGTCATGTGGCTTTCATCAACAAAAGTAAGGAATTTTCCGTTCGTGAACTTGCGAGCACACGCAGAAAAGTAATCAATGAGTGTAAATGGTGGATCACCAGGCTTTCTCCCATCAAAATATCGTGAGTAGTTCTCTACTCCATTGACGTAACCCAGCTCTCTCAGCATATCTAGGTCATGACTTACTTTTTGCTGGAGTCGATATGCTTCTATAACCTTGCCTTGAACTTTGAGTTCAGCAACACGCTGCTGCAAATCATGCTCAATATGCTGGAATGCGTCATGCTGACTTTGTTGATTAAGTAGGTAGTGCTTGGCAGGATACAAAGTGATTTTCTTACTCTTCCCTTCTTGGGATGAGTGATCGGCAGTACGAATGAGAGAGCCCGTAACGCCATCAATAGTATGAATAGCAACAATATGGTCAGTAAGTGTCTCAACAGAAAGAGCAGTATCCAGGTATGCTGGCCATATTTGAATAGTGTCTCCTCGAAGCCGATAACTTCCTCGTTTTAGCTCTACATCTGATCGTTCATATTGCAAGTTAGCTAGTTGCAGTACTAACGTCTCGCGAGAGATAACCTCACCCTCCATAAGCTCAAGGGTGTGCTCTCCATACTCAACAGGAGAACCAAGATTATAAATGCATGACACTGAGGCAATCACAATACTGTCTTTTCTTGTGAGCAAGTTGGTAGTAGCAGCGAGTCGCAATTTATCTATCTCATCATTGATAGTCGCTTCTTTTTCAATATATGTATCCGATGCAGGAATATAAGCTTCTGGTTGGTAGTAATCGTAGTACGACACGAAATAACTTACTGCGTTTTCTGGAAAGAAGTCGCGAAATTCCTGGTACAGTTGAGCTGCTAGGGTTTTATTATGAGCAATAATGAGTGTAGGTAGTTGCGTGTTTTGAATGACATTGGCCATAGTGAAGGTTTTGCCCGATCCAGTGACACCAAGGAGCACTTGATGCGCGTCACCACGCAACACACCTTGACTCAGCGTGGCGATGGCTTGGGGCTGGTCTCCAGTAGGGCTAAAGGGTTGTGAGAGTTTAAACTGCATTGAGTCAACCATTATACTGTATACTACCTGTACAATGAAAGTCACACCAATCAAAACACCTATCGTTCATGCTCATGATTCACTCATTGCGCTCCTCGCAGACGCACTGCCTGACTCTCTGCCAGAGAGGTGCATTCTTGCAGTAACTTCAAAAATTATTGCACTGTGTGAAGGTTCAGTTGTTCCCAAAGAAGCAAACACAAAAGATGAAAAGTATGCTCTTGTTATGCGAGAAGCAGAAAGATACGTCCCTCCCAGCAATTCAAAATATGGTGTACTGCTTACCATCAAAGATCAAGTGCTTGCCGTCAACGCTGGCATAGATGAATCAAACGGTGATGGTATGTATGTGCTGTGGCCTCATGACTCGTATGGAGCCGCGCAAGCAGTGTGGGAGTGGTTGCGTGAGACTTACTCACTCAAGCAGTGTGGCGTTATCGTAACGGACAGTCGTACCATTCCACTCAAGTGGGGTACTATTGGGACTTGTCTTGCCCACTGTGGGTTTAAGGCGCTTAATAATAAAATTGGCGAAAAAGATTTGTTTGGCCATGAGATGCAAATGACTCAAGTTAACGTAGCAGAAGCCCTTGCTATTAGTGCAGTTTTTGAGATGGGTGAGGTGGCAGAAGCTACTCCATTAGCTGTGATAGAGGATGCATCAACAGTGGTATTCACCACAACACCACCTACCGAGGAAGAAAAACGGAGTCTAGTCATTGCGCCTGAAGATGATGTATATGCACCAGTGCTCATGTCTGCACCTTGGACTACGCAAAAATAGCGGTATACTAGCACCATCCATGTTTGAACCATCACCAGAAAAAAGAACTGTACTTCGAGAGGTGCGGTATATTTTGCAGCATCGTACTACTGAACTAGAAGATGCAGTCCCCGAAGATATTATAGAGTTTACGCCAGAGGGAACTACCCCAGTACAACAAGAGACCAAGCTGTTTATGGATGATGCGCGCATGGATGAGCGTGCACTGACTGAAAAACAGATCACTCAGGAGCCATATATCATCCAGGCAGTACTGGAACTTACCAACGGGTTTGTTGATGAGCAGCTGGCACGATATAAGCGAATACTGGTGGGGTATAAAAAACGAGCGGAGTCATGTGGTTGTCGCAAATGCTGGGCCGATTACGAGCATCTACGTGACGAATATGTTACACACTTTGGTGTCCCGGATGCAGAGCAAGATGTAGCTCCTAGAGAAGTAGCGCAGTTTATTGAAAAATATGTCCCAAAGCTTGATTAGGTGCGAATAATGTCGTAATCGTATACAGGTTGTGCCACAGCTCCAAAACGGAACTTGTACTCTTCACTCCCTCGCAAGAAGTCATATACCTTTTTACCCTGAAGTAGTGCGTCTTTGATGGTGTATGCAGTGAGAACTGTTCCCACACTCAGTTGACGATACTCGGGGTCAAACCCTGAATTGTACAAGTAGTAGCCCATATCATCGGTAAAAACTAACATGGTAGCCACTGCTTTTTTTTCAACATGCATAAAAAACAAGCGTACTCTTCCATCTCGAGCTAGTGCGGGAAGCGCTGTGTCAAAGAATGCTCTATGTTCATCGGTCCAAAATGACTGTTTCTCTTTTGATGATAGTTCGTGCAGTTTCACAAACATAGGTAACGCGCGCTTCACATCTACTTCGCTTGTATAGACGGTGTATTCAATACCATGCTGCTCACTGTTTCGTACTTTGCGTCGTAGCTCATGACGTTCTTTGCGTCCTAAACTGGCTAAGTATGATTCCCAATCTTGTGGCAGCTTAATTAGGGGACAAACATCTTGTTGGGTTTGTAATGCATGCGGATACTGTTTCATAAGCCAAGTGCGAGTGGATGAGGTTTCTGGCAAACTGCATAGATATAGTCGATTCCACTGTATATCTCCTTGGAGCCTAGTGGCAAATTCTTGGTAGACCTCTGTTTCGTAGCTGGGATCTACTAGCACATCAAGGTAGTCTGATACAGCGACACAGCCAATAAAGCTAATGACAGTGTCTCCATTTTCTGTTGTTGTCTTCATGCAGGGTGCCAAGCCACGCAGCACGCCATCTTCAGAGCGTACAGTGATACACCACAATTCTCCAGAACCCAGTGTGTCCCACCAGGACAGGAGGAATGCTGGTCGCTGGAAGATATGGGTGCCAGTTCGTTCTTGCAGACTATTCCACTCCGCGATAAGTGAAGTAAGCTCAGAGACGTTAGTGAGAACTGCTGTGTTCATACTGCTGGTGTAGTATACTCTGCCTACTGGAGGACACGCTAGTATGCCAAAATCTACTGGGCGCACAAAAAAACTACTGCTTATTTCTACCAAAACCGGTGATGCCGGTGAAACTGGCTTGGCCAACGGTGAGCGCCTCAGTAAAGCTTCTCCTTTATTTGAAATTATTGGCACTCTTGATGAACTTAACTCTTGGTTAGGGCTTGTAGCGGTGGATATTCATGAGAAAAACCCACAGCGTGCAGTGGTGTATGCCATTCAAAATACTCTTTTTGTGGTAGGTGCAGAGCTTGCTAAGTCGCCAAAGGCGCAACTCAAACAGGCTGAGTTGGACCGGATAGAACAACAGGCAGAAGAGCTGCAGCGTGCTATGGCAGACAACTGGCATACGAAGTTTTTGTTACCAGGCGGGACCAAGAATGGTGCTCACTGCGATATTGCGCGTACTGTCAGCAGAAGACTTGAACGTGTGTTGGTCTCGTTCCACCACATATATCCGGTACGGTCCCTGATCTTGCAGTACATTAATCGACTCTCCGACTACCTCTACGTGTTACGCTGCTATCTCAATGAGCAAGAGGGGTACCAGGAACAAGAGTTCAAGGTGCACAAATGACACAAATATATGTGGTACGCCATGCTGAGAGTGAAGGAAATGTGCACCATATTCTCCAAGGGCAAGCAGATTATCCTCTCAGTGAAACGGGGAAGCAGCAAGCACGCTTACGGGCGCGTGAATTGGCCACTATTCCTTTCGCGGCAGTTTTCTCTTCAGATTTGCTGCGTGCCCACCACACTGCTGAAATTCTAGCTACCGAACACGTGTTGATTACTATCACAAAGAAAGCTTTACGTGAACGGAACTTTGGTGCCTTCAATGGTTCGGCTACAGGCCAATTCAATGCTGCTCTTAAAGACCTTTTGGCTTACCGAGAAACACTCTCAGATCAAGAGCGCTTTTCCCACAAATTAGCACCAGATATAGAAAGTGATGAAGAGCTCATGCTTCGTTGTACTACATTTTTGAGAGAAGTTGCACTGGCGTATCCCAGTCAACCAGTCCTTGTGGTGACGCACAGCACGGTTATTAAAACGCTGCTTATTCATCTTGGTCGTTTCACCTATGCGCAATCACCACAAGTATATATTCGCAATACTGGGTATTGTATTGTTGAGTGTGATGGTGTGGAGCTGAACGTGACCGAGCTGCATGATATTAGTATTTAAAATTGGTATTTACGAATCAAGCCACATACTCTTCCTTGGATCTGCACGTGTGTTGCATAAATGGGACTCATGCTTGAGTTAGCAGGCTCTAAGCGAACACGGGTGAGTTCACGATAAAAACGCTTAAGCGTGGCAAGTCCGTTATCAAGCAACGCAACCACGATATCTCCATCACTCACATCCTGCGTTTCTTCAATGACCACATAATCTCCATCCTGAATATGGTCTTCGATCATTGACTCACCTTTAACTTGGAGAACGTATGAACGTCGCTTACCACTGATCATTTCTGGAGATACTTTGAAGGTAGCATTGGGGTCATGATGAGGTTCGATTGGCGAACCGGCGGCAATAAAACCAAGCAGTGGCAAGTCAATTGAATCAGAAACCTTGAGAAAGGTACGATCAATGAGCTCAATACCTCTCACCGATCCCTCATGTTTACGGATCACCTTTTTGCGCTGGAGGGCTTGTAAGTGTTCATGGACAGTGGCTAAGGAAGAAACGCCAATAGAATCCCCTATTTCCCGCAGGGTCGGAGAATACCCATTTCTTTGTAAGTACTGTGCTACAAAATCGACGATTTGACGCTGGCGTTTGTACAGTGTAACTGGCATATGAGCTATTCCCCTTAAGTTATTGTTTCGGGCGTATGATTACCGAAGTACACACAGAATAACCAAAAAGACCACGAACATACAATAACATCTTTGTTGATCAAACTATATCAATTTAATCTTAACTCGAGAGGAACGCATGGGACTCATGTTTTCGGATCAAAAAAAATCATACTACACAAGTGCTCGACCTGTCATTGAGCTTGGCTTTTCTATACCCATAACTTTCAGTATGGTCGGCGCAACGTCTGCAAGGATGCCAGAGGGCAGCATGCGTGGCTGATTGAATTCTTTACCAATAATAAAAAGTGGGACGGGATAAATAGAGTGCTCAGTATCCTTGGCGCCAGTTTGATTATTGATCATCTCTTCTACATTCCCGTGGTCAGCAGTGATAAACACTACTCCATTCATAAGTAGCACCGTGCTTACTATTTTTCCCACGACATCGTCAACGACCTCACATGCTTGCACAGCAGCATCTAAATTACCTGTGTGTCCTACCATATCTCCATTGCAAATATTAGCAATGACGACGTCAATGGTATTGGTCCGTAGGCGTTTTATCATTTCATCACAAATTTCATACGCACTCATTGCAGGTGCTTGATCGTAAGACTTGACACCTTTGGAGGGAATAATGACCCGAAGTTCACCAGGGAAAACATCCTCACGTTGTCCATTCATATAGTACGTAACAAACCGCTCTTTTTCTGTTTCGGTAATTCTTAGCTGCCTCAAGCCCATGTCTGCAAAAACTTTCCCGATGGGGTTTTTAATATTCTGCGGAGGAAATGCAATGTCTACTGGCAATCCATCTTCGTAGTTTGTCATGGTAACAAAGTACAAGTTAGTGATAATTTTTTGACGTTGGAAGGTCAGGATGTGTTTCTGCTCCTGAATATTTGTGTTTTCATACTTCTCCGTGTAAGGGTCAAAAGCCATGTGGTGAATGCCTCCTTCAAAGTTGGGCATTACAAACGCTCGGGTTAACTCACGAGGGCGGTCTATGCGGTAGTTAAAAAAGATGGCAGCATCGTTGTCATTAATAACACGGTGGCTACCATCTTCATTGCATACACAGATAGGTTCGATAAACTCGTCTGTGGTTCCTGCATCATATTGTTGTTGCACCGCTGCAATAAGATCGGTGGTACAGGCACCCACAGCTAAAGTCATTGCATTATAGGCTTTTTCAATTCTGTCCCACTTGGTGTCACGATCCATTGCGTAGTAGCGGCCCATGATGGTAGCTATTTTGCCTACCCCTACTCGCTGACAGTGATCTTGTAGTTGCTGCAGATATGTAATCCCAGAAGTAGGTGGTGAGTCTCTGCCGTCAGTGAAGGCGTGGATATACACATTGGTGAAGTTTTGCTGCTGGCATAAGTTGAGCAGTGCATACAAGTGTTCAATATTGGAGTGGACCCCACCGGCTCCCACAAGCCCCATTATATGGAGTGCAGAATTCTGGTTGCGAGCATGTGTAATAGCATTGAGAAATGCAGATGTGGTGGCAAAACTACCATCGGCAATAGCCATGTTAATACGTGGAAGGTCCTGGTACACAATATGTCCCGCTCCTATATTAAGGTGTCCAGTTTCAGTGTTACCATCTTCGCCTTGTGGCAAGCCCACTGCCTGTCCGGATGCCTCCAACTGGGTATGTAGATAGGAGAGCCAGTACTTATCAATATTGGGTGTTTTGGCACGCTTAATGGCGTTGCCTGGGTTGTCAGGACCTATCCCCCAGCCATCAAGGACAAGCAGCACGACTGGACGCACGCCCTTATACCTGTTCTGAGGTACCATCTTGTCAAATGGTTTATCGGTGATGAGATAAGTAGGATTCACAGCTCCATCACTTTGAGCTGTTTCAGTCGGCGCTGGTTGTGCAGTATCTTGTGTATTTGCCTCGAGCGGCGGAGTGGTTTGGGGTACAACGACTGTTGACCTCATAAATGACGGCAAAAAATCAGGCTGAGCAGCAGGTTGAGCCGGCTTCTCTTGAGGTTTTTGTACGTTGATCATTGCTTTACTATACTGCTTCTTTTGGCGATTGGGCAGTGGAAGATGAGGTGTCTGCCAGATTACGCTGGAGCATCTCAAAATTAATTTGAAGCAGTCGATTATATTTTGCTGTTCGTTCACCACGGTTGGGTGGTCCAAACTTGGCATATTCGGCGCCCGTGCCTACGGCAAAATCAGCAATGAAATCATCATTGGTTTCCCCACTGCGGTGAGACATTACACAGGTCCAGCCTGCTTTTCGAGCAATTTGCATCACTTCAATAGACTCACTGAGCGTGCCAATCTGGTTGGGTTTGACCAGCAAGGTATTGCATGATTTCTGGGCAATAGCGGTTTCGATTTTTGCTTTGTTGGTAGCCAGGAAGCTGTCACCCACAATTTTGGTAGTTTCACCAATCTCTGTGGTCACTCCTTGCCAGGAGGAGAGATCATCTTCTTGGAAAGGATCTTCCAGGTAAAACACGTTGTACATATCGCGGATCTTTTTGTAGTACTCCAAGAGTTCGGGACCAGTGTAGGGCTGTGCTCTATCTTTAAGTGAATAGCGTCCATTGCTAAAGAGTTGTTCTGCCGCTACGTCTACACCAAAGAAGAGGTCTTGGGTAAAGGTATACGGCGTTGCTTTGATTGTTTCCACCAAGATCTCAAATACGTCACTATTGCTGTATAAATTGGGGGTAAATCCGCCAACTAAGCCGACCGAGTGGATTGCTCCTTTAATAACCAATACTTCTTCAAGTTTTTGAAAAATGGTAACACCCATATCAAGCGATTCCTCAAAGGTGAGATGACTGGCAGGGATGACTTGAAACTCTTGGATATCAAGGTTGTTGGCGCCGTGCTCTCCGCCATTGATGACAGAGTAAATGCAGGTAGGTATCGCCATTTGGGGTGATAGCTTGTATTTTTCATGCATATAATAATACAAAGGCAAATTTTCAGAAAGAGCGCCAGCTTTCATAACTGCTTGAGAAACTGCCAGCACAGAATTGGCCCCAAGTTTGCTCTTATTGGGAGTCCCGTCCAGGTTTATAAGTAATTGATCAATCTCAGTTTGGGCGGTAGGATCTTTACCTACTATTTGTGGAGCTATAACTGTGTTGACAATATTAACTGCTTTGAGCACACCTTTACCCAGCATTCTACTGGGATCTTTGTCTCTTAACTCAAGCGCTTCGTACTTCCCTATAGATGTGCCACTGGGAACGCTGGTTGCCACAATTCCGCCAGTATCCAACCACAATGTACATTCGATGGTGGGAATACCACGCGAATCAAGGATCTCTCGAGCGTAAATGCCTTGTATGACCGCCATAGATTATTTCACGACTCGTAGTCGTTCTGCTTCGTAGACTGTCTCTCGAGCAATCTGTACCGCTTGCGACTTTACTACAATACCATGATAGCCAAGTTTGACTGCTGTTACCACTAGTTCTTGATTGAATGACTCAAGATGAAGATTGAGTTTAAGGGGCGCATGCACTCGCAGTGTATTAAGCCGCTGTACTGAAGCGCTGAGTCTTGATAAGAGCGATTCAAGTGCTGTAGTATCACTTTGATAGTGTTCTGCGGTGCTCGGATTGTCTGGATCACTGCCAGTAAGTAGCGCTTGTAATGAGGTCACGTTCACCGATATGCCTGCTAGTTTATGAGTAGGATAGGCCTCAATATTTAAGATGTTTTCGGGGGTATTGGCCTGAAGCCATACTGAAACATGCGTATGTGCTAGAAGACCTGATCGTTCAATTTTGAGCATCAGTGCGGACAGTTCCTGAGGGTGGCGGACAAACGGTAGGAGGTACCCAAGGGCTGCTTGTGATCGAGTGGCAACGGTAGCAAGTGCCATGAGTTCACACTGCAAAAGTGCGTCATCAGCAAGCAAGCGTAACCCACCACGCAATCCAAGGTACGGATTTTCTTCTTCGTTCTCAAAGGTGTTCGCGTACTTCAAGCGAGTCAGTTCGGCTGATGTGCAGTTGAGTGATCGAAATAACACAGGTTTAAAGGGCACCATTTCTTGGTATTGCGTAATAGTGTGGGTAAGCGCGTGAACCACTGCCGCTTCCTTGCCCGCCCGTACTAAATGTAGAGGGTGCACCCCAAAAGTAAAGTACGTGTATTCGCTACGTAAGACACCTATGCCATCAAAGCCACTACCCTGGAAAGGGCGTTTCTGCGGATTACCTGCAGAAATATAGACTTGTGTGATGGTTTTTTTGTGACTGGGCACTAGTGTGTGATCATCTTCATCTTCAATAACTTCTGTAACCCATAATCCTTGTGAACCCAATTCCCACTGAATTTTGTGGTGAAAGAGATTTTTTTGCTTTATGCTCTGCCCTACTTGTGCAATTGCCACAGCTTGTTCATCACTGAGACAGGGGTAGCTTTCATATTTATTGGGTACGGCAGTACGCAACAATTTCTCTGCTGTGCGCTCGTAACGGTGTTTTTTTTGAACTGCCGCTTTGTGAACTACTTGCCAGGTGCGCACATCAACCTGGTAGGTATCAGCTGCTGTTTCAAACAGTGTGGGGTCTGGGCTGCCCCAGATAGCTGTGAGTGTGATAGCTGGTGCTGCTGCACTGGTGTGTGATGTGCGGATAAAACCAGATACAACAGGCTGCATCTGCTCCTCAACAATCAGAGGGACTTGTGTAATAGTTGCTAATGATGGTCGATCAGCGTGATGAATAAGTGCTTGAGCTACGGTGCCCCAAGCTTTTTTAAATGACTCAATGCAATTACTGTCTCCTTGAATCTCGCTAAATTGAGTGCCAGCATATCCCGGTACATGTTCGCCTGGTACAATTCGGCAAAAGCCTGCAGTAAATAAATGGGCATATGCACGATGAATTTCTACGGTAAACCATTCAGGGAGCATACAGTATTCAAGTGATTGCTGAATATGTGTGAGAATAGTTGCTCGCTCTGCTGCATGTGCTTGCTGAAGTGCAGCGAGGAGCTTGCCAAGTGAATGCTCAAGATGCGATTCTCGAACAATGCGAGCCAGTGTCTCGCGAGGTATTGCGAATTGTTCAGGGAGAGGTACTCCCAGTGCGCTTAAGCGTGTCCGCTCCAGTGCACGAGACCCAATACTTGATCGAGCATGTTGAGAAAACGCTGACAAAGGAACAAGAACCGGGCAGGCCATACAATAATCATACCGCACTCTGTGTCACGAGACTAGCGTGAGGTACTAATTGTCATCATCAATACCAGCATTTATTTCTGACACAAAGTGTGGCCCTTTGGAGTAAAATGCTTACTCTCTCGTTACTTTGCTTTCTTGAGCTCATTCTTGAACCAATCCACCCATGGGATGGGGGCTGGGTCAATGTTGTGGAGCATAGACAAATAAAACGAGACGTATGCTCCAAAAGTAAGCATCTCAAATGCTTGCTCAAGCTTGCTTGCCGTTTTGAGCTCAAGTGTGCGGAACTCTATGTTGTTTTTTTCCAGAACTTGTTCTGTTAGTGAGACACGCAGTTTGTTGTTGGCACCATACAAGTCTGAGTGCACCATAAAGAACAGTAGCGCATCATCTGTTTGCTCGGGGAAACGTAACCCTTCCATCAGGTGATGATTAATCTCAGGTATGACGCGGTACTCTGAATATGTCTTGGAGTTTTCATTGAGCTGATTGGCAAAGACGTGCCCCACTCCTTCTAGGTGCTGTGCCACGGTGACCACAGGAATGCGAGTCGCAAACTCAAAAGCCAGTATTTTGGCTGGATTTGTTTCTGAATGTATGTTCATGCCGGACAGGAGGTGTGCTTGGGCAATTGCGTCAAGGACTTTGGTGTAAATGCCTTCATCAACCGTCAGCAGTCCACATTGCGCAAAAAGTGCGATCTGGCCAAAGATGGAGTAGCCCAAACCCATACGTGGTTGGTTTGAAGGGTTGTAGATAGGATCAAACGTCAAGACTGGGTACCCATGCGACTTCAGAAGCTCTGCCAGCTTACCGCCAGAAGTGATGCCAGTAATCTTAGCACCCTTAGAAATGGCATCTTGAGTAGCAGCTAGGGTTTCTTCTGTAGATCCAGAATAGCTGGAGGCAATCACTAGCGTGTTGTTGTCCACAAACTGTGGCATGTCATAATCGGGCACAATAGTCACCGGGACTTTGAGCTCTTCTTTAAAAACAGTTTGGATCACATGCGTGCCCAGTGCTGAACCGCCCATCCCTGCTACCACTACGTTGGTTACCTCTTTATAAGAAGGATCAATGGTGAGCTTTTTTGCAGTTTCCCAAATTTGTTGCACTTGGCTACCGAGTTGCTCAATGGAGAGCAATACTTGGCTTTTATCTAGCACGGCAATTTGCTCGCGTGAGTTAAGAATACTGTCTGACATAGTTTCCTTTCTGCTCGCGTTATGCGAGATCCTTCCGTATAAGTCCAAGCACCTCATCTCGCTTTTCTTCCATTTTTGCTTGTGTTGTTGCCTCGAGGTTTAAGCGCACCAATGGTTCAGTATTGGATGTTCGCACGTTGCAACTCCAGTCGGGGAAGATCACGGACACACCATCTACCTTCAGAATCTGTTGGGCTGTGGAGCCATAGGTTTCTTCTATACGTTGGAGGACAGTTTTACCATCAACACCTTTGGTATTTATTTCTCCAGAAATAAAGTAGACTCTGCCCAAGTCATCAAGGAGCTCATCAAGACGTTTGCTGCCTTTGGATAACATGTCCATAAGGTATAGCATAGGTGCAAGTCCCGAATCACACAGGAAAAAGTCCTTGAAGTAGTAGTGACCAGTCACTTCACCAGCAAACACCGCTCCTTCATCTGACATGCGTTTTTTGATAAATGCGTGACCTACTCTGTTGTACAGTGGTTTGCCACCTTTCTTGGTAATAAGGTCTGGGACAGCGCGTGATGCGCGGATGTCATACACAATGGGAGACCCAGGATACTTGTCCAGGAAGTACTCTGACAAGAGCGCAGTCATGAAGTCACCAGAAACGAATCTGCCTTTAGCATCGATACAGAAGAAGCGGTCTCCATCGGGGTCACAGGCAAAGCCCAGATCTGCTTTTTCAGTCACCACTCGCTGCATAAGCTCTTTGCGATTTTCTTCAATAAGTGGATCTCCACCGTGGTTGGGGAAGGTGCCATCTGGTTCAAAGTACATTGGTATCATTGTAACTTGAGGAATGTGCTTGAATAATGCTGTAGCGGATGGTCCTACCATACCGTTGGCTGTATCAATGAGTACTTTCATAGGTTTAATAGAGGTGACATCAACGAGTGAAAGTATTTTTTCGATAAATCCATCCATAATGCTCCACTGCTCTACCGTCCCTGGGATAGCAGCTTTGGCGGGGAACTCATCTTTTTCGATAACCATGCGAATGTCTTGAATGCCTTCGTCGCCTGATAAGAGGTAGGGAATTTTTCTCACCATTTTGAAGCCGTTATACTCGGCAGGATTATGACTTGCAGTAATCATGATGCCTGGTAAACCTTTGAGCGCGCATGCGTAGTAGTACATGTCAGTAGACACCATGCCAACATCAATGACGTTTACACCTGCATCAGTGAGCCCTTTGATGACATTCTCATGAAGTTGAGGGCTGGAGACACGTGCGTCTCGACCCACCACCACTGTACTTGGCTTCAAGACAGTACTAAAGCCTTGACCAACAACATAGGCGGTTTCATCAAAGAGATTTTTACCATAGACACCACGTATGTCGTACGCCTTAAAGATGGAAGGATCAACGATCATAATTTCCTTTCTTAATAACTCTGTACAAAAGTATGACAAAGTATGATAGCGCCTTTACTCTACAGCGACAAGAAAAAAAGGTCAAGCTGTTGTTCAAGGGTCAGGGCTGATCGACTTTGCTTCTCTGCTAAATCTATCTCAAGAAGACGAGCATGGAGTGCAGTTAATGTAGGGAGAGAAAAAAACTGTGCTTGTTTCTTGAGTTTGGCAATCATAAACGGTGCTCCCTTTAGTGTACCATCATCATGAGCAGCAATGAGCATGCGTATTTGCCGACACAGCATGGCAAAAAGGAAGTGAGCACCATCCTGGGCATACACTTGGTGGGCTGCAACAAGACACTCAGCTGGTGAGCAAAATGTCCCAAGCTTTTCCACAAACGCAAAGAGTTTCTTACTGAGAGGAAACGCAAACACCTGAGCTTTGGCGAAGGGCTTGAGCATGGTGGCGGTGAGCTCTCTTTTTTCCCATATGATGCAGTCTTTCTCGCTAGCTGCTATGCACTCAATGAGTGCAGTTTTTTGCTTTGAAGGTTGCAAACTATGCAGCTCCTCTATGACAATCACTTCTTGATCCTCAAACAGGGATGTACGCTGCAATAGCTCTTGGAGTGTGCTGAGCGTGAGTTCTTTGGCGTGAATAGTAACACTCCGCACCCCTTTGGCAGTATAGGAGGTCTTAACTTCAACAAGTTTTTGCCGTGAGTGGGTAAGCTGTTCACCGTGTATGACTGTAAGCATGTGCCTTAGTATAGCGTACCGCCAAAGCGTTTGAACCACAGCCGGTGCATGAGATAGTCGGGACAGTACTGCTCTACCAAAGACCAGAAACGCGTTGAGTGGTTCATGTGGA
Source organism: uncultured Pseudomonadales bacterium (assembly GCA_964648715.1). GTDB lineage: Bacteria > Patescibacteriota > Microgenomatia > UBA1400 > PJMF01 > OMIS01. Next base: position 33,840 of record CAZYNM010000007.1, read on the forward strand.
TCCTATGTGCAAGCTCGTGGATGACCACATAGTCTATATGGTCTGGTGATGCGTGGACGAGTCGCCAATTAAAGTTCAAGTTCCCCTGACTGCTACAGCTGCCCCACCGTGTATCTTGTTCGCGCAGCGTGATTGTTCCATACGATACATGCATGACCTCAGCGTACTGTTTAACTCGATGCATGAGGTACACGCGAGCAGTTTTTTTGAGGAATGATGTTATTTTGTTGTCATATGCTTTTTGCCAAGTCTGATCATGTGTTGCCTCTGGCATATTACAGATAAGTGAGCTGCCCTGAATAAATACGCCTAAAGGTGCCTGAGAGTCATACTGAGCCTTTTTGTCATACTCTTTGCCAAATATGAGTACGCTCAATTGGTTGGGTGCACGCGCGGCACGACTTTGAAGTTGACCAGTGATCCATTCAGTGTGTTGTTCTACAAATCGTTTGACTATGAACGATGGTACCCAGGGAGGTGAAGTGACCACAACCTCGCCTATACGATTCACCTTTACGGTAAGACGCAGAGAGCGGGAACTAGTGACATGTTTGTACTCGATCATGTTGGTTCTTCTAGTGTACAATACGCTGGCTACGTGCCGAGGTGCTGAAATTGGTAGACAGGCTGGACTTAGAATCCAGTGCCCCTCAACAAGGCGTGCAGGTTCGATTCCTGTCCTCGGCACTCGGTAAGTAAAATAGATACAGGAAAGGTATCGACATGACTGAGTTAGCACGAAGTGTAGGTACAGATGCACAAGTATCACCAGAACTGACAAGAGTTGCTCAGGAGTTATTGGCCATACCAGGCCTATGGGATATGCTTGTTACCCTTATGGAACAGCCCACTGAAGAGAACGCTCTTATACACAGAAATGACACGACTGGAGAATTGCATGTGGAACCAGTCTCAGACCATCTCCTCGTGCCAGAAGCAGCACTGCATTTCATGAATTATCCATATAATGTGTCTGATCTAGAGGAAGTAGCTGAGTAAGCACAAAAAAATCCTGCCAGATGTGCAGGATTCTTTTGTCTCAAGACGGCATTCCGGTGAGGAGATGTCCTCCTGAGGTATTGTTACTATATCAAATTATTATAAGACTGTCAATAGTGAACAGAATATATCAGTATACAAACAACTAGCGCTCAATAAATTCAAGTAGGTTAGCATCAGTCTTCTTTTCTTTTCCTAGCTTGCGATCATCATAGCGCATCTCCGCCATAAACTGGTTTACCGCAGAGGCCCAGCTTCCATCACGCTGTGCACTTGAGGGATTGTACTTGGACTCGATGAGTTCAGTGGTCGTCAGGCCTTTATCAATGTAGTTCTCTTTAAGAATCTTAGCAGCAGCAGTAAAGTTGTCTCGGTATGTTTCAAATCCCCAAGTGCCACGTTTATGTATGCCAAGACCCAAGCAGTTATGAGAACCCTCAGGCACAACTTTACACAAGTTGCTCTCTTGCATAGCTATGGCAGGCAGTAGGCGGAAATCCATCTGATTTGTGTCAGCGAGTTCTACCAAAAACTGTGCAAATTGTGGATCCTCTTTCAAAATAGGTGAGTTGTATCTGGTAAGAAAGTTATGTACAAGAGGAACACGCGCATCTGCGCTTTCGAGTTGCATAGTTATTTCTTTGGGAAGGCTAGGTGCAGTGCTTCTCTTTTGTGTTAGGCGGTGAGCCGTCTGTGCACCAAATGCTACTTGGGAAAGCGATTGCTGCGTGCTGAGCGCGTACCCATACAGGATAAACCAGAATGCCACGGCTCCGGTTAAGAAAAACCACAAACACGCAAACTGGAGAAAGATTAGCTTCTTTTTGAACACGCGTGCATCATTGTACCAGACGTCTTTTGACTGGACAAAACAGTCTTTCTTTGATATCCTATAAGTGTACGATGAAATATATTTTTACTCTAATCATCGCGTTTTTGTTACTACTCATAGAGAGCGGGGAGCGTGTCATGGCCTCCGAGCCCACCAGCGTCATTGGTGTACACATATTGAATACAGGAGAGTTAGGAGAAGCAAAAGAACTTATTACTGTTGACCATGCTGACACATGGCAATATGTAACCATTCCTTTTACTTTGGCGGACATCGAAAAGAAAGATGAGTGGCAGACGTTTTTTGATTCAGCAAAAGTGCATAAAATTATCCCCCTTGTTCGCCTAGCTACTCGATTTGACGATGGCTCCTGGTCTGTTCCTACCCGCAAAGATCTTGTGCATCTTATTACCGCACTCAATACGTTATCATGGCCCACTGATGCCCATCACATCATTATTTTTAATGAAGTCAATCACGCCAAAGAATGGGGGGGGCGTATAGATCCTGCGCAATATGCTGATACATTGAGGTTCTCTATAGATTGGGCGAAAAGTGAAAATAGTAATTTTGTTGTGTTACCAGCGGCGCTTGATTTGGCAGCACCCAATGGCACACAAACACGAGAAGCATTTACATATCTTGAACAACTTCACGCAGCAGACCCAGATGTTTTGGGTCGTATAGACGGATGGAACTCACACTCATACCCCAACCCAGGTTTCTCTGCTTCTCCACTTAAGACAGGAAAAAATTCTCTCCGTGGGTATCAATATGAATTAGCCTTTTTGGAGAAGCACGGTTATCCAGTAAAACCTGTCTATATCACCGAAACAGGCTGGGAAGAAAGTCGGTACACCCGTCAGGCATTGGTGGCATACTACGAATATGCGCTCAAATATATCTGGTCTGATCCACGCATCAAGGCAGTGACGCCATTTGTGCTACGGGGCGCGCCTGGCCCATTTGCTGGTTTTAGTTTTGTTGATCAATCTGGTGCCCCGACTCGGCAGTATCAAGCTCTGCGTACCGCACTGAGTCGCCTGGGAAAATCATCCTAGAAAGCTCCACTTGTACCGATGAATACGTTTCCAGTATACTGTGCGGATTATGCACTTTGATTTACTTGAGTTACTCCGTTCTCTTGGACCACTGGCAACTGTTGCAACAATTGGCATTGTTTTTGCAGAGTCAGGTTTGTTCTTTGGTTTTTTTCTACCTGGAGACAGTTTATTGTTTACCGCTGGAGTACTTGCCAGTCAAGGCTTTATGAACATCTACCTGTTGACCATTGGGTGTTTCATTGCTGCTGTGTTGGGCGATTCGGTAGGGTACTGGTTTGGGCATCACTACGGTCGTAAACTCTTTACTCGCAATGATTCGTTCTTTTTCAACAAGGATCACCTGTTGAAAGCTGAGCAGTTTTATGAAAAACATGGTAAAAAAACCATCATTTTAGCTCGATTTGTACCAGCTGTTCGTACGTTTGCCCCTATAGTAGCCGGCATGGCAAATATGCACTACGATACCTTCTTAAGTTATAACGTGGTTGGTGGATTTTTATGGACAGTAGGTATGACTGTAGGTGGTTACTTCTTGGGCAGTCTTATCCCTGCTAGCAAAGTAGATCACTATTTGTTGCCCATAGTTGGCACGATTATCGTTTTATCGCTTATCCCTGCTGTGTGGCATGTTGTTCAAGAAAAATACAGCTCAAACAATAAGTAACGCATACGCATGTGATATACTTGCATCATAGTAGAAGGGACTATGATGCATTTGCTTATTATTTTTCTACTTACTATACTCTTGCTGTATCGCTATTTCACTACTATGAAGAAACGTATATCAAGTGTTCCTGTGTTTGTATTAATTGCCTTAGTTGGCGTGGCTGGCATTGTATTTGCACAAGCCAGTACGTTACTTACCGGTTATTTTGATACTCGATCTCGTGCATCAGAAACTGCTCTAGGTGCATTGGCGACGGTGCCAGCACAAGTGCTTGACTTGACTTCTTGGAAACTCACGCTGCCTCAAAACACCAGTCTCAACGGTGATCCCGATGAAATTAAGTATGTAACAGACAGTAATCAGCCTTCTTTGAAGGACTTTACTAGCCAGTATTTTAAAGTAGGACCGCAAGGAAGTGGGGTTGTTTTTAGGGCGCATGCTGGTGGTGCAACAACAGGAGGATCAAATTATCCTCGTTCAGAACTGCGAGAAATGTGGCCGTATTATCAATCAGCTGCTTGGTCAAACACTTCAGGAACACATAGCCTATTTGTAGAACAAGCAGTTACTGCACTGAATCTGGATCGTAAACACGTGGTGGTAGGTCAAATTCACGATGCAGATAGCTATGAGGTGTTCTATAGGTTAGAAGACAACAGGCTCTATATTCAATCAAAGAATACCGATTTTGAACAACTCGGTTCTTTGCCGCGCACCAAAAAGCGTCTCATTGATGGTAATTACACGCTGGGTAAACGCTTTACTATAGAGTTTGTGTCTGCCCAAGGCAAAACAGACATGTATTACAATGGCGCACTGGTTGCTACCATGGTTCAGAACATTACTGGAGCTTACTTTAAAGCTGGAGCATACTTACAAGCATCTTGTACATATGCAGCAGACGGATGGGCAAAAGAACGCAACTGTGACAACTATGCTGAGGTACAGATTACCGCACTCCAAGTTTGTCATTCTGGCGTTTGTAAAGGCAGTCGCACTGCTGCTGCACCTGTGCCTACTATTGCACCCAGTCCCACAGCTTCTGTCTCTCCTACCCTGACCCCGGCACCAACTATTTTTCCAACTCCTACGGTGAAACCGACAACAAGTCCTACTCCTCGTCCTACAACAACCGCATCTCCTTCTCCACAACCAAGTCCTATGACCGGTGCACCGGTGCTTCAGAGTCTTGAATCACCCAAAGACAGCAGAATTACTGTTACTTGGATGGGCATTGCAGGTGCAAAAGAGTATCGTGTATACCTATCAAAGCCAGACCAAAATAGCAACTTTTATGTAGAAAATACTGTTGATGCAAAACGAGATACTGCAGTCTATACTCGCACTTTAGAAAAAAAGAGTAATAAGCGCTATTATGTGTACGTTACCGCTGTAGACCAAAACGGAAAAGAGTCTGCAGCAAGTGCCACACTCTCTGTGCTGGTAAAGTAGAAAATGGCATCTTTCGCGCAAACCAACAAACATGTGCCCCTTACGTCAGAGGCGTATGCCGAGTTGACGACCAAGATTGCGCGTCTGCAAAAAGAGGTTCAAGAAGCACAAAAAAGAGTGAATGAAGCTCGTGAGCAAGGTGATTTATCTGAGAATGGCGCCTACAAATATGGCAAACTTGAACTTGGTTCACTCCGTAGACAACTTTTTCAAGCTGAGCGATTGCTTGCCACTGCGTATGTGGCTCAACCAGAAACATCTCAAGAAATAATTGGATTTGGTAGTATAGTTACTATTCAATCACAAGGAATAGTTGCTACCTATACGTTGGTGAGTCATCATGAGTCAGATATTGCAGCCCGCAAGTTGTCACTACAAAGCCCGTTGGGCAAAGCATTGTGCAATAAAAAAGAGGGCGATGTGGTGTCTGTCTCTGCTCCCAAAGGCGTTCAAGAATGGCGCATCATGCATGTAGAATAGCACTACACATTTGGTCTATACTGAAAACATGCTGCACGTTCTGCGTAAGCTTCTACACAAAAAGAAAGAACAAAATCCCACCCTCCTTTCTGTTGTGGCACTCGACCTCGCGGCCGTGATGGTGTGGCGTGGGGCATGGGGATTTATGGATTTGTATATTTTCCCTGATCACAAGGAAATGAGTTTTCTTACTTCACTTACCCTAGGCTTAGGACTATTTGCTGTATTGAAGTTGTGGAACAGTGGTGAGTCGGCGTAAAACCTGCTTGTGGATTCGCGTGCAGCAGTCTGTAAACAACGATAAATCTTCATTGATTGAACAGCAATACTTAGAGCAAAAAAAAGTTCTCCAAGTTCTTGATTATGACCTACCATGAGCGGAATACATCTTTGCCGTCTTTCGCGATGTTACGAACAGTGTCTGAAAATGTTTTCATCACTGGAGTATTACAAATTATGACCCAATAAAGAATATTAATGAGATTAATCTTGATTCGTTAATGCATGTAATAAAGGCAAGCTTATCAATTCGCTGTAGATCTTAGATTCAAAAATTGCTGTGAAAAGATGCTCGCTTCCCTCCTGAACTGGGCGATTACTAAAAAAGATAAGTGGCAATTCTGGCCTGTGTGTATGGATACTTGAAGCAATTGTTTCTCCTTCAGTAAGTTCTTGAGACCATGCATGATTCCATAATCTACCGTTTATAATTGCACACACGAAACCTTGGGAAAGAATCGCTGGTATCTCTGCTACATCTGTAGGAGTACCTACTACCACATCAAGTTTGGGATTAAGGCGGAGGAGATATGCTTTCAGCAAATGAATTGAGATAGGATCATCTTCAAAAACAAGTACTTTTTTGTGTTCAGTTGTTGATGGCATCACGCCCTTTCATGTGTGTATACTATCACATGTGTATGAAAATCAAAAAAAAGACGATCTTAAACCTGGATTTTTTTACTATTACTGCTCTAACTGTTGCCGCAACCCGCATTTTTCTCGCTGTTATATGGGGTACCCCATTTATGGCAGCACAGCAAACTGATGCATGGCATCATTCTTATACAGGTCTGTTGATAGCTGTGTGTGCCTATTTTCTGCCTCAACGTTTTCGTCGTTTTGCTGCTGCCATTGGAGTAGGTCTTTTTATAGACGAAGCATATTTTTTGCATCAATTTATTGGAATAACAGAGTGCGCCGGTTATTGGTCTCTACAAGCATACGCAAACATTCTGGTATGGCTAATACTTACGTTTCTTTTTCTTTACTATGAGATTGCTGAAAAACTGACACAGCACTTACAAAAAAAGGGTGTGTAGTGTTTATTCATTGCAGTTCTAGTTTTTTTTCTTTACTATAAAATCATATGAGAAAAATCTTCAAGAGTCTTTTCATTGTACTACCACTTTTGTTTTTGGTTGTATTGGCTGCACCGCTACGTGCTCTGGCAAGTGAAGAATGGCTTGGCTTGGGATTAGGTTGGAACAACTATACTACGCAAGATATTAAAGACCTTGGTGATCCCTGGGTATACAATTGGGGTGCAGGGGATACGGGAAATAGTAAACCAGTCAATGACAAAGACTACGCGTTCCATCATCCAACTGATAGTGACTTCGCTGGCAAGTATGTTCCCACAATATTTACATGTACTAATGGTGCTGTTGACTCAGTATTTAATTGGATTACAGCAAATAATTATGCTGGTCCAGTCATTGTGTTTAATGAACCAGATAATCCAGATCAAACAGCAGGTGTATGCAGCCCTGGGGGTGATGTTTCTCCTGCAGTTGATACACTTGAATATGCGATTACCAAGCGAGATACCTATTATGCACAAACTAAGAATTACGTAGATCTTATTATTGGGGGAACTTACGCGAGTCCCAATGCTAACTGGAATTGGTGGCATGATCCAAATTCAAATGCTCCGTGGAAACATCCGTTTTGGATGGACCTCTTTTTAGCAGAGTGGCAAGAACAACACCCTGGACAACAATGGCCAAATGTGGAAGGCGTGCACGTCCACTCCTACCATTTGTATAATGCCGGTGATCAGTCTGCCTGGTATATTCAAGCACTTGAAGGAAACTTCGCTGATCAAAATGGCTGGAATGACTGGTTTGAGGCACACCCATATGCCCTAGGTACTAAGCAAGAGCTCTGGGTTACTGAGACAGGAATCTTAACGGGCAATGTATCTGTGAACAACGTCAACACCATTATGAACGCTGTTTTACCTTTTTACAAAAACAACGTCCCAGAAATAAAACGTGTAGCTTGGTTCACGAATAGTACCAATAATTTTGCCAATGACATGAAAAATACTTCGTTGGTGGATAACACAAATGGTACAAAAACAGTGTTGTGGAACACCTTCAAAAACTTCTGTACTAACCAGGGGTATTGTGGTGATCCTTTGACTGATGTCAAAGATGCAACGGTGAGTGGCAATTTTATCACCAATACTAACAATGGTAACCCAGCCACAAGTTGTCCCGGAACGGGTGAGTGGTGCACGTGGAAGAACACTGCGACTTCACGATTCTTTGTGCAGAATAACGGTGACTTAGTGATTGCAGCTGATCCAGGCACTGGGTATGAGACCTGTTGGTTACAGTGGCTCAACACAGCTGCAGCGAATGGAGAAACATTTAGAGTAAAGGCCGATTTTAACAGCACCTTTGCCAGCGGAAAGTCATTTTTCCAGATTCAGACCTGGGATAAAACTAATTTCTTGCCATTCAACTCTACTTGGTCCACAACCGGAAAAACATCAATAGACCAGAATGTCACGGTCTATAGTTTATTTGGTGGTAGACTGGCACTCAAGTTTTGTGCCTATGGCACTGAAACGTTAACCTCAAGAAAGACTGCAACTTTACAGAATGTGTCTGTTACACAAGTCTCTGGTGCAAACGTGAGCGTCAAAGACACAACTGTGACCAACAATCTTTTAACCAATACGGTGCAGTGGGATAATGCATGCGGTCATGGTCAATGGTGTAGATGGTATCGCGATGGAAATAGTACTACGAATACCAGTAATATTCTGTCCGGAAAGTTCAAGATCGGAACTCCTGGTACCTCGGGCAACTTTGGAATGTGCTGGATTCAATGGGTTAGTGGTGCAACAGCGAATGGTGCTACCTATCGTATGAAGGGTACCGCTGATACCAGTTTTGGCACCAACAAAACCTCGTTCCAAATTCAGACGCACTCAAATGAAGCATATAAAATCTTCTATGTGAATGGTGCGAATGCGTCTATTGATCAGACGTTTACGGTAACCGACAATGTTGATCCCAACTTTGTGGCAGCAAAGTTCTGCACCTGGGGTACCAATAGTGCAGCTGCTGAAGCTACTTTAAAGACTATATCTTTAGAGAAATTATAGAACAAAGTTCTGTGCATTACCCTCAACAAGCATGCTTGTTGGGGGTTTTCTGCGCAAGAACGGCATAGTAGTCACGACTATCTTTCCACTGTTTGATGGTGGTGAAGTTATGCATGTCTTCAGCTAGGAGTCTTTTGGTATAGATGAAGTGTGTTAGTCCCTGTTCATCGCCTAGTGTAGGGATGTAGGTGTGTGCTGCTATTTTGCGGGCAGTTTTAATTAAGCAGTAGCGAACTTTTCTTTGTGAGTAGCGGCCACATACTGTTAAAAAGAGATACCCACCGGGTTTAATAATTCTGGCACATTCAGCAAGTGCGTTCTGTATGTGCTCTCTGGTATTGTGTTGGAGGACTTGGATACTGATAACTGCATCAAAACTGGCAGTGTCATAAGGAAGAGGTTGATATATATCTCCCCGCGTTAAGATAAGAGTGTGATCCGCCTGGTGTGCTACTCTTCTGGCTTCTGCCAGGCCTTCTGCTGCACTGTCTATCCCAGAAACGGCAAAACCTTGTGCTGCAAGAAATACTGCATTTCTCCCAGTCCCACAGCCCAAATCAAGAATGCTGTTTACGCTGTGGTGTTTAAAAAAGTCACTGATACCCACCATATCTTCATGCGGTTCACGGAGATCATAGTAGGTATAGCTCTGAAGTTTCTTTTTGTAGATGGTGTTCCAGGAACTATCTGCCATACCGGTATTATACCCCTCACCCTTGAACAAGCACAAAAAAACCGCAGGTTGTGCTGGTGCACTTCCTGCGGTTTGATCTATAAAGGCCTGAGATTTCGCTAACGCATGTGAGTCTTGAACTCACGTGCATTTTGGGCCATGCTTAATGGCCGGGCAAATTCTCGAGGTCCGCCCAAAGAGGTTTGTACATAGATGAGGGTCAGTTCCTGATATGCATGTGCCGAATGCAGCGCCTGAGATACACCGTCTGTGGTGTTTGCCATGTAGACGTTGTAACCCATGCGCGCTGCAGTCTCTGGAATGTGCGCAGAGCCAGACAACGATCTCTCCTCCGAACAGGAGCCGTAGGCTCCATTGTCCAGAATGATGTGAGTCATGTTGCTAGGTTGGTGGTGGCCGATGGTGACAAAGTTGCCAAAGTTAGTAAGGCAACTGGCGTCTCCTTCCACAACTACCACTCGTTTCTCTGGTCGCGAAACCGCAAAACCGAGTCCAATGGCGCTGGTAAGGCCGAAGCCACCAGCGTTATAGAACTGGTTTGGTGTGTGGTGACGCGCGAACAGTGAGCGGCTGATGAGTCCTGTTGACGAAACAAGTCCCACGTCGGGTGGCGTAGCACCATGAATTGCTGACAGGATGTCGTCGCGTAGAGCGCTTGCACCTGGCACGGTGTAGTCAAGGATGGTGCCATGGCCATGTGAGGCACTCACAGGCGCGCATTTTAGCTGGTGGTGAACCCCTTTCTGTTGGGTCCAGCCACGCTTGACCAGAATGACTCCTGGTTTCTGTGTCTTCTGCATGCTTTGCAGGCATTCCTCGTACACAGTCCCCGCATTTTGCTCGGTCAAGCATGCATGCCACATGCCATAAGCGTTAAGTAGTGGTTCCGTTGCAGCCCCAGTGGCGAGGTGTTGAGTCGCATTCTCACCTGGAGCACCTCTGTAGGTGACCAGGAATGGGATCTCCATTTGACAGGGGATCAAGAGTGACCCAATGTCATTGGATGCGACCAACATGCCACTGTTTTGCATGTACAGGAGCGGACGTTTGCCCGCTAGCCACATGCCTGCTGCGATACCAACTGCTTCTCGCTCATTGAGTCCAGGGATGTGCACGGGCATCTGACCCAGTGCATGGATGAAGTGCCGAAGCACTCCACAGGGAACGCCTGATGATCCACTAACATTTGTGCCCCAACTCTTGATGAAGTGGCCGATGGGCCCTCCTTCAACGTTGATTGTTAGGTCGTTCATATGCCACCTCTTTCTTAGATTGGATTGTGAATGGACTGCCCTGCGTACTCGCTGTACCACGGGCTGCGGTAGTTATCGTAACCCAATGGTCGTAGCGATGAAGCAAAAATGCCCTCTACGATCGTGCGGGCCTGCAAGTAGTAATCCAGCTCTTGTGCTGCTGGGTCACGCAGTGCTGCGTGATGCGGAAGATACACTTGTAAAAGATTCAGGAGTGGATGCCGGGTCAGTACGGGCAAAAAGCGAGGAAAGTGCTCTGCAATAGCCTCAAGGCAATCAAGCCCGAGGATGTAGAGCAGGTTTGTTTGCAACCCCCGCTCTTTAGCGTGACTCAGAATTTCCAAGTGCTTGTCCAGATGAACGCTAGATTTTTTGCGCTTCATCAGGTTGTCTCGCCGCTCGAAGCATTCGACTGTGTTGTAAAGTGCAAAGCGGCCTGCATTTGCCAACCGGTTGACTGCATCTAGCGTGTTAATCTGTGAGCCGATGTAGCGAATCTCTCCACTAAATCCGAGTCCGCCAAACACACGTTGGATCATCAGTAAGTGGTTGAGGCAGTCTGCATCGGTGCGGAAGCACCCGGTGACGACGCCGATACTTTCCATGTCTACGTAGCTTGGAACCAGGCCAGTGTCCAGAAAGCCTTGGGCCGCGGCGCGCATGTTCTGTTCTTCAAGTAAGTTGGAAAAATCCAGTGGTACCAAACTGCTGGTGCCACAGAACTTGCAGCCTCGGCAGGTGCTGCGGCTGTTGCTGTTGAGCGTCAAGGCTTTGCCACCCTTGCGGATATAGGTTTCTGCGCAGGTGTCGGGATGGACTGGGTCGGCTGGACCGATATACTCGCCAGCCAGCCAAACATCTTTCCCATCGTGCAGGAAGGGAGATTCCTGGTCGATGGTCACCGCGAAAAAGTACGACCACCCACTGAGCTGAGGTGTGAGTTTGAACCGCCCTCGGTTGGTTACCGAGGTGTCAAAGCCAACCGTGCTAGTGCCCATCATATTCAACCCCATCATTAAGATGTCGATGAGGGGAACGTTATACTTATCTGCGAACTGCTGTGCTTGTTGGATTGAACGGAAAAACATAGTGTTGCTCCTTCCCTCTTTGAGGGATGAATGAAAATGCGCCCTGTTGGGCAAAAGTTGACAACATTTCTTCCAACACTTTTTTGTATGGCTTGTCATAGTCAAAGCCATAGCTCAAAGCGCTGGTGAGCCAGAGAACGAGTTGTAGCTGTGTGACTGCTCCTTCTGACTTCTGAGTCTGCAGTATCTGCACCGCAAGGACAGTTTTGCCTGTCCTGTTAGCGCCCGCACTGCAGTGAATATAGGCAGTCCCTTCTAGTGAAACGATGTGTTGAGCAGCAGTGATGAACGATGGCGCATCCTGTACAGTGAGTACGTGATGCTGCATGGTACTTGCCACTGCTTGACGAAGTGCTGCTACCCGCTGGCTCTCACCAGGGGCATCTGACTGTAGGGTTACTAGGTGGGTGACACCGTAGTGCGCTTGCAGTCTATTCAGTTGTTGAGGAGTTGGCCATCCTCCACGATACATATGAGCTGACACTATCCCAAAGTTTTTGGGGACGTGTTGGTCATCCCAAGTCGCTCGAGGAGGAAGCATGATATGCAGTGAGTGATTGGCGATGTCGATTGTGAGTTGCATACGTACTTTCCTATTTGTCGGGAATAGCATAGGACGCTAGGAGTACTACAAGCAACAGAAGAATAAGGAACGGATCATGCATGGTGTTTTAACCTCTTTGGATGTTAATGATCTATACATATCAAATATGTATTAATGATATTATACATCAAGTCTTTCCGTATCTCAAATTATATATAAGGTTTCATGTATAAACTAAATTTGAGAGTTAAAATTCTTACTTTCTCTACGTTTTAAGCTAAGAGTAGGTTGAACATATAAAAAGTTTTTGCGTTATTTTTAAATTATTCAACTACATGCAAAATAATTGCTGATGGGTGCTGTATGGGCATGCAGGATCTTATATCTAAAGATAGAGAAAATGACTAACAGTATCTTCACATGTTATTTTTCTTTTGTGCCAAAACCAACAGAGACGATCCTAGCGGGAGTGAAATAAAGCGAATACTATATGCTTCTAGTTTACACAAAAATAGGAAGATTATTTCTAATAAAGGAGATATGGTGGGTATAACTGAGGCATGTCCTGTAGAGTGATGCAGTACTTTTCTTGTGAAAAAAACAAAGGGAAAAAGTGAAAAAAATATATATGTTTTACGCAAGACAACAAAACCATGTTTTTCGAGAATTGTAGACATTTCTTCCAGAGTGAATCTTTGACGGGCGTGCATGACCGTGTCGTGGTGACTCCACAATTGTGGTAGTGCAGAATCTGTAATAATAATGTTTCCCTTTGGTTTAAGCACCCTTGAAAATTGTGCCACTATCTCGTCTATCTTGACTTTTTTATGATATAGCACATCAAAGCATGTTATGAGTGAAAAACTGTGCGGTGCAAATGGCAGTCTATTAGCATCTGCCTGTATGACTGCAAGGCCTCTTTTTTTTGCAACGGTACATGCAAACTGATTACGTTCAATTGCTTGTACAGTGCCAAATTTTTGCAAAAAAAGTGTAATGCCTCCTGTACCACAGCCAACATCTAATATTTTTTGTTTATTTGATGGGTCACGTAATAATTTCAAAAATGTCTCAATATACATTTTCTTTGCTTTGAACCACCAGTAGTTTTGATCAATTATAGCCAGTTTTTTATATTCATGATCTTCCATATCTGTGCTATCCTCTATTCCATTACTACACATGTATCATGCATAACAAATTATTAAAAGTATTGATTGTTAGTACCATAGCATTTTTAGTTATATTTGTTCAACATTTCCCCAATCTGTACGCATCTTGGTATACACCAGAAGGATATACGTATAATTACCAAGCCTCATGGTTTGACCCGTGGGATGTAAACGTGTATGTTACTGCTATTCGTAATGGTCAAGAAGGCAACATCTTGCTTAAAAACCATTACAATAGTATCCCACAATGGCGTCCTTCATTCATTTATCCCCTTTATACACTTGCTGGGCATTTAAGTCACGCCAACCCCTACCTTATTTTTCATACCTTGGCCATAATAGTTAGCTGTTTGACGACAGTTGTTGTCTTTACTTGTTATCAACATGTATTTGGCACATATAAATTAGCTGTGTTAGCTACGATTGTATGTTTGTTGGGCGGAGGTGTGGGTGCGCTACTTGGTAAAACAGATATCTCTGCTGCCTCACAAATAACAAGTTTTAATTTTCAAAGTGCTACCCAGCGAGCGCATGAAGGCATTGGGGTTACAATTTATATTGTTGCTCTCATGACTACATTTTATTACTATGAGGGTAAGAAAACTAAACAAGCTGCTGCAGTTATTATTGGGTCACTATTGGTGGGTGTTGTTTTTTATCCATACAATATACTCAGCTATTTACTAATTACTTTTATCTACCTTTATCTTAAACTACGGGTCTTTAATGTACGCCCGTATGCTCTTTTATTTACTGTTGCTAGTATCGTGGGTACCGCAACACTTATTTATTATTTTCACTTACACAGTACTACATTCAGTGCCGCTGCATCTGAAAATCTGCCGAATGTGCCAATTACAAGCATGCTTATTGGATATGGTGGCTTCATCTCTTTTTTTGTACTACATACTTTTATTGAGAAAAGTACTTTTACAGCTGATCATAAAAAGATGAGGTTATTCTTGATCCTGTGGGTTTCGATTTCTATAGTTCTTTCATACCTACCAGGACTGGGTTTCTCACGTTTTTATTTACGTGGTTTATTTTTTCCGCTCACAGGTCTGATGTTTTTATATTTGTTGTACACTAAGAATCACGTCATTAGATACTTTTTAACGACTTTTTCTATCATACTTTTATTGTCTTCAAGACTGAACATTTTTATACTGAGAATGGAGGAAGTTAAAGGGACAAACCCATGGCTTTATACCCATAATGACGTAATTGACGCATTGGATTTTTTGAAGACTCGATCTGAAGATGGTGTTATAAGTCATAACTATCCAATTTCAAACTTTATACCAGCCTATACAGGAAAGCGCGTGTATGTGGGTCATATGCTTCAGACACCACATGCTGCGGAAAGAATAGCATTACTTACTGATTTTTATTTGGGAAAGTTTTCTGAAGAAGAAGCTGCACTGTTTTTAAAATCTAATAATATTACGTTTGTTATTTACTCTGATCACTTTGCTGGTGACACAGTTCCAACGTACAGTTTCCTGAAAAACGTATTTAAAAATAGGACGGTTCAGATCTTTACTTCAAACTAAAAACATGGCATATACTCTACACTTGCAGCGGATCTTGTATAGATAGCACATGACTGATAAATCTGCTATCTTGAGTATATTGACACTGATGCGTGAATTTGTATGTCAGAGAGAAATAGTCCCAATTTGTCATATAGCAAAGCTGTAGATTCTACACCTCGAGAAACAGTTTTTTTATTCTTATCGAGACTGCAAGTAAAATTACGAGCAGTTTTTCAGGGTAGTGACGCTCATGATGCAACTAGTTTAGTGGCAGATTCCCAACTCCCGTTGGCAGATGTGCATGAACTAGAACGAGTACTAATCGATCCAGCTACTGGTCGAGTAAGAAGTGAGTTCAACTTTTCTGAAGATGCAAGAAAAATAGTTGAGCAGTTTCCAGGGGTTGAGTTCGTTGGAGCGGGAAATGAACATGTTGTTGTTCGCATGCATGAAACAAGACCTGATCAGATAATTAAGTATCAAAAAGAAAGGGCACGGTATTTTGAGACTTCACCTTTAGAAACAATAGAGGTCTATCATCTGCATAAATTACTTCACATGCTTCTCCCTGATAGCTTTCCCGATATCTATGCCACAAGATCAGGTTTAGACGTCATTAAATCAAGATGGATGTATGTTGAAAAGGCGAAGCCAGAACAATTTAGCGAAGAAAAACGTCAACTCCAAGAGGATGTCCATTCAATTAGTTCCAGAATTGATGAACAGATACAGGAACTAGGAATTCAGCTTGGGTTTTTTAACACCAATAGGGTTGCCTTTGATGCAAGTAAACGAGAAAATTTTATTGTAGATACGGAAGGTAAACTAAAATACATAGATAGACTGACAATTGGCCCTCAACCAATACGGCTTGATTTCTTACGACTTAACTCAGTGATCCATTCATTAAATAATCCTACGTTACAATTGAAAATTGTACGGCATCTACTGTCAATTATTGAACTAGAGGTTGTTAAGTATGCTTGGATTCATGCTATTTCACCTGATTCCAATGAATTTGCTATGCTACGAGGAGATCTAGATAATAAATCTTGGAATTTGGTCCAGAAATATGCTCGTCGTGCGTTTTATGGTAACTTTAAACGTGATGATTTTTATTTTTGTAAAGAGAATGTGGTACAGAGACAACCATTTACACTTACAAGTGGCATAGCAATTCCCAACTAAATTTGGTCAGCCACTTGGCCAGTGGTTGGAGCCTCTTTTGCTGAGTATCACAATCGTGATGTGATGAGAAATTCGATATTATTCGATAATTGATTGAGGATATAAAGCACATGCTTGATTTTGAAGTGCCTTAATATTCGCTTTATTTAACTTAGGTTGATATTTGTAAATAATGGGTATAACTAGCTTATTTACTCCTGAGTTCTCTACAGTTTCCATACATCTAATAGATTTACTGAAGATTGTTTTGCCTATATTACAACTTATTTCTATTGAGGGCATGGTTCCGTTCCTTAGCTGTTCCCTCATTCCATCTTGCGCATCCAGGTAGCAATGACTTAGAGAAGCTTCAGTAGTTTTATAGGTAATACCTAACCCAACTAGCAAAATGATAGTTATTACAAAAAGTATTTTCATATAAATAATACTATATGCTTTTTGATTTGATGTACATGGGTTGGATTAGTATATGCTGCATTTAAATATAAATTAGCTCTAAAATCAGTGAGCCACTTGGTCGGTGGGTGGAACACCTGTTGAATAGTGTGGTTGAACTTCATTTAAAACTCATAGATCTAGAAGGAAAACATTGACGAGTATTGTAGAAGCACTCGGCACAGGTATCAAGCTGAGGTTAGTCTAGCAACTATGTAAAAGAAATAGTCTTTTACATAGAAGAATAGTTATCTGTGTAATGATTACTGCCATCAACAAATTGAGAATAAGATTGACAATCTGTCAGATACATTAAAACGCAATATTCTTTACCTCAGTAATCATTCTTGATTTAATTACGTCCCAATTTACATCTTTGATCATTCTAGGCATCGGTTGAACTTCAGCATCTTCAAAATAAACGAGCGATTTTAAGATATGTGCTTGATTGTAGTCCACAGCCGAATACTTAGTCTTTGCTTTCTCAAGTAACTCTGGCAATGAATATATCTCAAATAAAAAGTACAAATCTACAAAATCTTTTTTACTGCCGCGCATACTGACGGTTTGTAGCTTAGTGCAGGCAATATCAAGAATTGAACTGAGTTGCGTACCATGCCAGATATTCAAAGGTTCTAGCAAAGGATATCGATACTCCAGAAACTGAAGTTTGACACCATCAACATAGGTATTTACTGTTCCTGTAGCAAGTTCGGTGTTGCTGAGTTGTCCAAGTAACGCAATGTCCTTTTCTAATTGCAAGGTGTTGAAAGCTTCAGAATTAAAAAAGTCTAAATCTTCTGACTCACGATGCCCTATTTGTAGTGAAAGTCCAGTTCCACCAGATAAATAAAAAGACTTTAGAAATTCTGGCTGTGATTGATTAATTTTCTCGACAAGTTGTGCTGTTTTGGCAGGAAGTGTATTGGGGTAAAATGTGGCGTTCATGATAAATAAATCCGCCAAAAATTACTTGATTTGGGTTGTAATTTTAATTGTGGAAGTAAGTTCTGAAGTTCGACTCTACTTGTCTGCTTAAAAAGCCATTTGAGTGCTTCAGTATTGCCTTTTTCAAGTAAAGTTTGGATGATGTATTTTTTGTGTTGAGACCAATCTAATTCATTTAGACTATCACCCCAAAAATAGGTTTGCAATTGTGTCGGAATTTGTACCTTCATTGACTCGTATTATACCAAATTTGGTTGGTATTTTCTTGTTTAAAAAGTGTTTTCTTAACTACAGCCATCTGGTTCTGGAACACAGTCCAGGCTGAAAACTGAATAAAATGGGAACTGCGAGAAAGAATATAAAATCTCCAGAGGAAACCAAAATTTGTGAGCCACTTGGTCGGTGTGTGGAACACCTTTTCGATAGTATAATCAAATTATATAGTAAACTTGTGGTTACGAATTTATAAATCAACAGTAGGTGGTGAAAGAAGTTCACATACAACTACTGGGAAGCCAGTGCACGTGTAACAGAATGTGCCGTAGATTTACTCTGTCCAATACCTGGCAGATCTTCGCTACATAGTTGAACTGTGTGAACAGAATCAATACTTTCTGCAATCAAATCGAATTGTTCTAAAAATGTCATATCCTCCTCAGTGAGGATACCCAAAAGTATATATTCTTGCACACTACTATTTTCACTAAAATGCTTTTTGAGATTTACAAGCTGTTGGATTTGTACATCTACAACAATATCTGGTTGAAAAGTAGCAATAGCTTGTTGTGCATCCATGTTCAGAACAACTCCGTCAGTGTCAGACGATTCAAGATTACTCTCTGCAGCAATATATACGCACGGTACTCGACGAGCTTTGAGCTCATCGCTTATAAACCGAGAAAATTTACCATGACCGGCAGTAACTTCAAGAATGATAATTTCTTCATGACCTGGTCGGACTAGTTCTCCTACTCTCTTCTCAATATAATCCGCCATTGCTGTCACCAGTTCCTGACTTATTACTTCATGAACATCATATAGTTTGCATATCAGATCCCACTCAGCTACTGCTAATTGATATTTACTGTCACTGAGTTGCGTCCCAATCCTGTGTTCTTTTCTCCACAATTCAAAATAGGACTTAATTTCTGCAAGCGAAGGCAGCACATCAATTCTGCACAGGGGATTTAAGCTATCATGTAATTCATATCGACGTTGAAACTCAGAGTTGGCTAATGGAGAACTCTGCATAGAGACATCTGCATAGTATTCGGATTGGTGTCTATCGCATTGGGCAACAATAGCTGACCCGTCTTCCTGATCAGCTAGCCAATGTTCCAGTTCATCCCAATCATTAATGCCAGTTATCGATGCTAATCTATCGTAATCAATATCAAGCTCCGGAGCAGTGAGGTGCTGTGAAAAATCGATGTTCGACTCAGCAAATGTTTCAAGTCCAAGTTCATCGATAAAGTACTGCAGAACTTGCTCATACTCAGCTGGAGCTGCGACTTCTTCAATATTTCCCTTAATATACATTGCAACCTCACTGGCTGAAAAGAAAAACATTTGTTCCATCCACTCAGTCGCAAAACAATTTTTGATAGTTTTTCTCCAGCAATCTTTTGTTTGGGCTCCGACAGCGAGTTTGTATCTCAGAACTCTTTTAACACCATAAATAATGTCTGCAACTGTAATGGGTTTTTCAAGATCAAGTAAAAACAATGTATCTGGTCGCGACTCAAAACCTGATGGTTTGATAACCTCACCTTGAGACGATAAAAAATAGGCTTCAAGATTATACTTTGGTTCCTGAAAAAGATATGCATTGTAATTTGCAACATCAGTTTCCACCCACTGAACTGGTTTGTCACTGTCAATTTGCGGAAAGGTTACGCCCAAAGGAACTACAACATCAAGGTCTTGTGCAGTCGCGGTGTGATATATCGTATCAAGTACCGTTGAACCTGCTATGTAGTATAAGCCTGGGGGCTCACTGTACTGCAATGTTTTAGTATCAATTTTCGCGCCCTCTTTAGAGAAAGTTTCGGTTTCACGGCCAAGCTCTAGTTGTTGTGTCATACTATTTTAGTTTACAATCTTAAAAAGATACACGATACATTCAAAAGTTATAAATATTTTTTATGAGCGAAGAATCTGAAAAGAAAAAAATTATCTGGAATAAGGCTGGTAGCGATGAACAAAAACAGGCGATCAGAACTACCTTTGAGCGATATTTTGTTGCACTTGCTCAAGCTCGACTTCGCCTACTACAAATAGCTCAAAAGAAGAACAACAAAGATGCATGAACCAAAGTCTGAGGGATCACATGAATTCAATGTAGCTGACCTACTTGTTGGGATGACAACAGAGGCAAGGAAGCAATTAGCAGACCTGCTTATTTTGATCCAAGAACAAAAAGAAACCAACAGAGATGATTCCGCCACATTAGCCCAGATAGAAGGTATTAAATCTGATATTGAGCATGCTACTGCTGAACTTCCAATTAGACTTGAACGAGACCAGGAACCATATTTAGCTGATCCCGAACTTGCGGAATTGTTGGATGACTGTTATGCACTTGGAAAACCTGTAATGCTTATTGGAGAGCCAGGTACCGGTAAAACTGCCGCTGCATACGCATATGCAGCAGAACATGGGATGCAAGTTATCGATCTACAATGTAGAGAATCTGTGGATGCCAGTGAAGCTTTATATTCTATTAGATATCTGGACAAGTGGTCAGATGCACAATCGGGTACTGCTCAAGCTGGTTATGATAACTACATACAGTTAGGCCCTATAGGTCAAGCATTCATGTCTGATGAACCAGTTGTGTTATTGATTGATGAAGCAGATAAGTTGGCTGAGGGTGGTCCTGATGCTTGGCTAAGAGCGTTTGAAGATTTTGCGTTTGTAATAAATGAAGGCAGACCTACATCTGGAGTTACTGAAAAAGTATCTGCAGAACAACGAATAGTTAAAGCAAAGCACAAGCCATTAATTATTATTACCTCTAACGGTATGCGTGACTTTTCTTCTGCATTTCTTCGACGATGTGGGAGGTATTCAATACCATTCCCAGATTCTGAAAAACTTAAAGATATTGTGAAGTTGCATATACCGGATATGGAGACGCAACTACTTGATAACATCATCTCAGAATTTATGCGCATCCGTGAAACTGAGGGATTAAAACACAAGCCATCGCCAGCAGAGTTGCTTGATTGGATTCGAGTTTTGCGTCGGAGAGGTGTTAGTGATGTCTCTCAGGGAAATTTAGAAGCACTCCACTTCTTGATCAAAGAAGAATCAGATATGCAACTGTTTGACATGAGTAAAGTTTCGCCTGAAGTATTGCATAAATCAGGTATGCCAATTGAAGTTGTGCATGCTATCAATGGCAGACATTTGGTGCAACTCAACAGTGCGCAACCAAAGGATTTACTACTGCAGTTATATAGAAAAAAAATAAAGTTCTCTGGTACCGCCACATATAGTGACCCATTGTTTATCCAGGAACCAGGTTGTCATACCGTTATAGGTAGCAACGATATGCGGTGGTATATCGTTACACCAGCAGTTCTCACTGTTTTGAACGAATGTAACGCGGTCGGTATGACTATGCGTTCGATTAATGAAGACGAATTACCAGAAGTTACTGACTTTGTAAAAGCAAATAAGTACTTTCAACTCGTGAAGTTGGTAGATGGAAATTCGGCATACATCCGTAATGGAAAAGCCGTAATTATTCCTAGGTAATGTACTATGTTTGAACATCTGTCTCCAGTAGGTTCTCAATTAAACAAGGGTAAACCTCAATTAATTGAGCTAGCTGCAGTATTAGGTGAAGTCCTACCCAAACAAGAAACTGAATTTGATCGTCTTCAAGACTTTTTTGAATGTTTACGAGCAAGCGGCATTCCCGTGAGTATGGCAGAATGGCTTGATGTTCAGAGACTACTTACAATGGGAAGAATAACTACACTGACTGAAATGCATTTCAAATGTCGAGCTTTTTTGGTCAAGGATGCCCGCTATGATGCGCTCTATGACCAAGTTTTTAAGAAAGTATTTCTACAGGAAGTTATAGATCATAGAAAAAGTGAGGAAATGTACTTTGATCAAGAATCTGTGAGTGAAGAAGAAAGACAGGCTGCAGAGCTTGAACAAATGCTTGATCAAAACAGGCCAGCAAGTGTAAGTGAGTTATCAGCGTTACAAACCAAAATAAATGAAATTACTCGGAAAATGGAGAAAATTAAAAGTTTGTATGTAACTCCAACGAATGACTTGAATGAGGTTGTTCAGTATCGGCGTGGTCAAATTTTGCCAACAAGTGAAGGTATGGGACGAAGATATCAAAGAGTAGAAAAATTCATGCATGGGCGTTGGTGGGAATCGCACCCAGAAGTTGATTCTGATTCTAGCTACACTGTTTCGCATGTAGATTTTCAAGAAATGCAGCCTGCTGATTATGAGCAAATGCGAATGTTTGATTCATTATCAAAAAAACTAAATAAGAGAGCTGAACAAATAAAATCGGCACTCTCTCCCCTCTCAAAATTACAGCAACAGGTGAAACAAGTAATGAATGGTGATACTCCAATGCCATCACACCAAGAGGGCGGAAATGGTAATCCTGCAGATGGTTCTGTGCAGATGGATCGTTCCGCACAAATTAATTTAGATCTAGGACAGTTTAGTGGTGCGTTCGGTACAAGCCATGAGGAAATGGTTCAAATCCTAGATAGGATTGAAGAAGGCACTTGGCTGGACAGTGAGACAGATAGAGTTTTAACCCCCGATCAAGTTAAGAAAGCATTAGAGAAATTAAAGAAAAAATTTACAAATTATAGCCGAATTAAAACTTCTCGACTTGATATAAAAAAATCAGTTCTACGATCTTCAAAGAAACCTGGGCTTCCTGAGCTCGTTTACAAATCTGAAGTACTTAAAGAGAAGCCCAACATTATACTTTTGGCAGATGTCAGTGGCAGTGTCCACCAGTTGATTCCACTCATGCGTTCTGTCGTTGAAGGTTTAAGTTCAGTGACCAATATGGTTGGTACTTTTTATTTTTTTGATAAAGTTGAGCAAGATGTCTACAGTGATGAAGGATTGAGTAGTAAACAAGATATTATTACGGTCCTTCAAGAAAATAAGCAATCGTTAGTTTTGATCTATGGCGATACTTTATTCAAATCACAAGGTGATGATGATGAAGCATTTAAACTTCTTGGAAAAATTAAATCGAATTCTAAATCAGTAGTGTGGCTACAACCAAATATTGAAATATTTAACGCCAATAATTCTGGTGCTATAGACTATGATGATCCTGGTTATGCGATGACATATGGCTTCGTTAGAAAGATAATTGATATCTTTCCACTCACATTTAATGGCTTACTTGATGCTGCTGAGCGGCTTCTGCGAAAATAAAGAATGTTGATATAACAGTAAATAATACAACATACTGTTTAGTACTTTGTAGCATGTGATCAAATGTAAACTACGAGAAAGAATATAGAATCTCCAGAGGAAATCAAAATATGTGAGCCAGCTGGGACTCGAACCCAGGACACTTTGCTTAAGAGGCAAATGCTCTAACCAACTGAGCTACTGGCCCTCACACGAACTAGTATTATACCTCAAGATTACATTGAGAGCGAACACTTATTTCACTTTCTTGCAGTCTAGTCAAGATTGAGTAATACTGAAGTATGTCAGCTGTACATGAAGTAGCTCAACAGACACATGAACACGTACCCTCTCCTCTGGCTTTCAGTTACCCCATAGATGCATTTTTGCACCAGACCATACAGAACCTGGGAAAACAATTGGAAATAAACCCAGATGCGTTGGGTTGTCAAAACGTCTCATTTTGTCGTGGGGCTGTAAACTACATCCTCAAAGAAATCAAACAGGGCCCTGAGTTTTTTGAAGTGACTGCAGAACTGGAAAGTTTGGCAGGCGAGCTGGGAAACACGCCAGCAGCTCTTCGTTTTTTCTATTCTTTAGAATTGTATATTTACTATCAGCACGAGGTGGTGCGACATACAGAAAATAGAATATGTGAATTTTTACAAGTACTTACCTTTGCTGAGTTGAGCTTACTGGGTCCACTTTTGAGTGAGTTCCTGACAGATGTCCCAACTCAAGAGGCAGATAAAAGATATTCTTTTTTACGGGATTTTTTTGCCAATGACTCTGCAGATTTCACAGCAACACTTGATGGGCTACAGATGAAAAAGAATGAATACATTTTCCTACTTAATACACCACTCTTCACTGCGTTTCTTAAACCGCTTACTCGTCTACAGCCTGCCTTTGCGTATGAACTTGCACAGATTGTAAATGGATGTCAGGACGTTCACCTGAGAGAAGAAACTGAAAAAGCACTTATGCCAGTTGAGACACATTGGCGGATAAAACTCACACCTTCACATGATGACTGGTATTTGTGTGAGCGGAGCGAAGAAAAGTTGGTAGATACACTCTCAGAACAAGGATGTCTAGCGCTGCTAGATGCAGCACAACGACCACTTATTGTGGTTAAATTTAAAGGTAAACCATCTGGACTGGTACTACAAACATGTAAAACTGCTGATGGAACTGTGTTACCTGCAGGTACCTGGATTTCTCCTGTCAGTGCTCAAACTCGAGAACGTTTATACAAGGCATTTGACACAAACTATCAAAAAGTGAGTACACCAGTTTTCCATGGCACTTGGGCGTATATGCGTAGTGTAGTCCCAGACCGTCTGGAACAGAATGGAGCGCTCCTTACACTTACTAATATAGCGACTCAGCTACAGAGAAGAAGTGCCTATATTGGCCAGCACCCTCGTTTCTCTCCAGACAGACAAGCATACCGTCTCAGATATAAAGAAGAAATGGGTGCTTAAGGTGACTCGGTGCACCCAGAGGGAATTGAACCCCCAACCTTCTGTTCCGAAGACAGACGCTCTATCCAATTGAGCTATGGGTGCGCACCGCTATTATACCTCAAAAAGTCCTCTTTTATTCCCTTCATCCAGTGCTACAATACTTGAGAAGATGGCAGCACGATATTACGATTTGGTTAATAAAGCATTACACTGGGGAACATTGCGCGAGTATTTACGAGAAAAGTTTGGTCTCACTGAAGATTCTTTTATTAGTCCGTTTATCACTGTGGCCCGTGAGCCAGGAAGTGGTGGCGCCCCCATTGCACAAGCAGTTGCTCAAAAATTAGGCTTTGAGTATGTTGATGAACAAATTGTGGATGAAATTGCACGCTCCACCAAGCGTCGCAGAGCAATCATACAAGAAATAGATGAAAAAAGTCGATCACGTATTGAAGATATTGTGCATTCTTTGGTTAATCTCGAGTATATTGATGAAGAGACATATATTTCTGAGCTAGTCAAAGTTATCCTGAGTTATGCACATAAAGGGAAGTGTGTTATTTTAGGCAGGGGTGCCAACTTTATCACTCCTTTCGCCAAAGGGTTGCATGTAAGTATCACTGCTCCATATGAGATTCGTGTGCAGAGAGCTATGCACTACGAGGGTTTATCTGAATCCCAAGCCAAGGAAGTCATCGCGAAGGTTGAAGAAGAACGTGACGAGTTTGCTCGTCAATACTTTAGAAGAAGCTTGAAGCATCGCAATGTCTTTGATATGACAATAAACACTACGTACTTTAATGTTCCTCAGTCAAGTCAAATTATTTGTGAAGCGTTTAAACAGAAGTTCCCATAATCTTTCCGTATAATTTTCATTTTTTTTGCGGTACAATACCCCCTGTGTTGCCGAAGTGGCGAAACTGGTAGACGCGCACGCTTCAGGAGCGTGTGGGTTCACCCCCATGGAGGTTCGAGTCCTCTCTTCGGCACCAGAGATCTTTGAAACAACTCTTTTTTTTGCGGTATAATAAGCATGAAAATATGCCCGGGTGGTGAAATGGTATACACGTACGCTTGAGGTGCGTATGCCGAAAGGTGTGGAGGTTCAAGTCCTCTCCCGGGCACTTAAATACTCTGTATGGCTATGCGGACGCTTAGCTCAGTTGGTTAGAGCACTGCGTTTACATCGCAGGTGTCGGGGGTTCGAGTCCCTCAGCGTCCACTTCTTGGGCTAGCAATGAAACAGTTTGTCTTTTGTATAGCACTATTTTTTTTGGGGAGCTTCTTCTTTCATTACATAGTCACTGGACAAGCCGTCTATGGCGACGGAGTTGGATACTACGCCTATCTCCACAGTTGGTACTTTGACCATGACTGGGATTCCACCAACGAATACAAACACATCTATACTCCAGAAAATAATAACGCGCTACAGCCGCACTCTGCAGCTGAAGTGCAGATTGTCCATACGACCCAGAGTGGCCGAGCACTAAACCATTTTAGTCCAGGGACAGCAGTGTTGCTTTTACCTTGGTACGTACTCGCCGACGTTATAGTACAGCTGCTGCCAGATAGTCTGCAGGTGGCACGATCTGGTTATGGTGATATCTACCAGATAAGCGTTGGGGTGGGAGCAGTGGTTTTTTTGGGTATGTCGGTGTGGTTGGTGATGCGTGTTCTTAAGCTCATTAGCGTACCACCATTCCTTTCATATTTGACTGTGCTTTTTATGTACCTGTGTACCCCACTGGTCTATTATGGTGGGTTTGACGTTATCAATTCGCATGCTATCTCGGCATTATGTGCAGCTACTACGTTATATATATATACCGCTCTGCCACATACTCTCAAAAAAGTCTTGGTACTGGGATTGGTGGTAGGCTATGCAGCGAGTGTGCGAATTCAAGATGTATTCCTCGGTATCTTCGTTATTGCTGAAATCTATACTGCTGCGCCAAAATGGCAACGCACACTAGTCCTGTATGTGACTGCCATGGGTGCACTACTTGTTGGCATGCTTCCGCTCCTTCTCCAGCTAACTGTGGGTATTTCATTGGTGGAACATACCTACACACAGGAGCTGGTTCGCTGGTTTGCGGCTCCTACTCTGGCAGGTTTTTGGGGAAGTCTCTTGAATAGCGATACGGGTTTATTAGCAAGAACACCAGCCCTAGTTCCCTTTTGTATATTCCTGGTCGTTGCATTCAAAACAAAAAAAATTCCTTCTCGCTGGTATCCTTCTCTCATGTTTGCTGTTGCCCAATATGTGATTATCAGCATGCAAGGCGGCTGGGTTGCTGCTGCCTTTGGTGGGCGAATGTACATCTCTAGTTTGATTGTGCTTACCCCTCTTGCTGCAGAGTTTGTCTCTATGGTGCGCACACGTTTTGGAATACAAGCAGTGACTGCCTTTGTGACGGTGTGTATTGTGGGTACTCTTGCGTCAGTGGGACAGTTTGTGCTGGTACGTAAAGCAACTGAGAATGGCACTATGGGAACTGAAGCCCGGACAGTTCAGCGCCTACAAAACTTCCTTAGGAAACAATAATCTGGCTACATTCCCCACTGGGAAGTGAAAGAGAAGATGATATAATTTGGGGGTTAGTAATGGTCTGTGCACTTGCCAAGCTAGCCAAGGTGGTCACGGCGCGTGTCTGAAAAACACGAGATTGAGGTTCGACTCCTCAGCTTGGCACAATCGTAGTACAATATGGACTGCAGCTCCTTAACCCAGGAGAAGTGCGGAAATAGCTCAGTTGGTAGAGCGTCTCCTTGCCAAGGAGAAGGTCGCGGGTCCGAGTCCCGTTTTCCGCTCATTTTTTCTACTCTGTTTGAGATCTCAAAGATATAAGCTTTCACTGGGTAATGCAACTTTGTCTGCAGCACATTCTTCGTTGTGTGTTTGGATAAGGAGTGTCACTTTATTTTGAATACCCAATGGTGCATACATCATGCCTGCTATAAATCCCTGTTTCTGTACGGTAACTATACAGCTGCGGAGTTCCAGATAAATATCTTTTTTAGTTTTGCATGATTCTTCAAGAGAAAGTGCTTTTGCTGCCTCTGCAGTAGCTAAACAGTAGGTGTAGTTGTCTTTAGCTCTGCCTACTGTAGTGCTGTACAACACAAAGGCGCCAATACAAATACATGCAAGTAAGATCATTTTCATGTATACTCACTATACCACACGATGTTACACGATTTTTTTAGAAAGTTTGCCACTGGCGTTTCAATCCTTTTAGGATCACCTATTGCCTTTGTTTCTGCAACAGTTGTCCTAGGTGCTTGGTTATGTGCAGGGCCTTTTTTTAACTTTTCAGATACGTGGCAACTTGCCATCAATACAGTAACCACAATTATTACTTTCCTGATGGTTTTCCTGATTCAAAATACACAAAATAGAGATACCAAGGCTATCCATCTTAAATTAGATGAATTGCTGCGGTCTGGGAAAGATGCTCGCAATTCTTTGATAGAAGTAGAGTCACTTTCTGATAAAGAGCTTGAACTACTGCATGCGGAGTTTGAGGCGCTCCATGATAAAGCCGAAAAAGAGCTACACAAGCGTCGCCTGTGAGTAATCATGTAGCCAAGAAATAAGTGTTTTTTTGGTGAGTAACGTTATTGCATGTTTCCGCAGTGAAGCACGCAGTGACACTGGAGTGTCATGAAGGATTGCTATCCAAACATTCGTAGCGCCCAGTTCTCGAGCTGACTTAACGAGGCTTTGGGGTATTACATCCAACTGTGCAGAATCATCAATAATAAAACGAAAGAGCGTTTTTCTATCTTGTACTCGTGCCTCAATATCGATGTAATGTGGAGTTACAAGTTGCACACACACCTGAGAAAATTGGTGAGCGCAGACCTTCATTAGATAGCGGGCTTGTGCAGGTGCTGGTAATAGTTGTAATTCAGTATATGTGTATGAGCGTCGCTGTAGATTTTTTTGAACAATATACAGGATTGCGCAACAGGTGAGTGCCCCACAAATTTCAAGTAGCACCTGCCCACGTTCAGTGCGCGTAGTGACTGGAGTTACCTCTAGAAGTGGAACAAGAAAACTGATGCCTACCATGCTACACACAACACACAGAAATGGTGTGAATTGAGATGCGCTAAAATGACGCACTGTCATGATGCCCCGTTTGGATTCGAACCAAAATAAACAGCTTCAAAGGCTGCTGTCCTGCCATTAGACCACGGGGCAGCGTAGAGTGTGTGTGTTAAATAACGCCTAATTGTAACAAAAAACCACCTTTCTCTCTAGTAGAAAATCGTGATACGATAAAAAGATGTCAAGAAAATATACCGCTAAGCTTATGAAAGCTGCAGTTTTAGGTGCAAATGACGGGATTATCACTACATTTGCAGTGGTAGCTGGAGTGGTTGGAGCCGGTTTGAGTGTGCAAACAATTATTATTTTGGGAATTGCCAACATGGTCGCAGATGGCATTAGTATGTCAGTAGGAGATTTTTTAGGTGAACGTTCGGCAGCACGTATTGAACATGGAAAGGTCCCCAGTGAAATTTGGCATACAAGTCTGATAACATTCATAGCTTTTGTATTGGCTGGTGGCTTACCTCTTTTACCGTATGTGCTTGAGTTGGTGATTACTGTTCCTGGGAGCTTACCCCAATTTGAACTTTCGGTAGCGAGTACCTTGATATCGCTGTTTATAGTGGGTAGTTTACGTTCTCTGGTTGATGGTGGTAACTGGTTCCGCAATGGACTCGAAATGTTAGGTATTGGCTCAATTGCAGCCGCAGTTGCATACGGCTTGGGTGCATTTATAGAGCGGCTTGTCTGAGCTTTATTTGAGCAAGTATCCGGTTAATATGGCCAATTTGTTGTGGACCTTCATAAATCATGCCAGTAATCATCTGAATAAGATCTGCCCCAGCCGCAAGCTTAGCTTGTGCATCTTCGGGGGAAAAAACGCCGCCAGTACCAACTATCACAAATCGATCTTTAAAGTGTGTGCGAGTTAACTTAATTCCCCGTAGTGAACTAGCTGCAGTGGGTTTCCCACTCACATTCCCCTTTCTTGTTTTCCAGATAGCTCTGTCATCTGAATGCACAGCGGGATTTTCTTTATTTTTGGTAAGGTTGCCAAAAATAACACCTGCTACTGTGTGCACATCACAGACTGTAAGTAACTGCAGTGTTTCTTCATCCGATTGATCAATAGGCATTTTTACAAAAACTGGACGTGATACCTCAAGCTTATCCAGAGCCCGCAATAAAATTTCTAGCCGTTGTGGTGTAGTAAATGGCTCACCACCAAAAGTGTTTGGACAACTAATATTAAGTTCATAGTACGAGTGCGAAAGTGGCCCAGATTCAAAGAGTTTAAAACATGCAAGGATATCCATGATTTGAGCTTTTGTGTTTGCAAAATGCGTATTGGTACTGGCAATGCTAATGCCAACGGGTTGTAGGAACCGTACACCCTTGAGGCGTGTTATGATTGTTTCGGCACCGGCAGACTTGAGTCCTTTATTTACTAATAGTGCATGAGACCGTGAAAAACGGTCAAGACGTGGTGGTGTATTTCCTGCATAGCATTGGCGAGTCACTGTACCAATGGTGTGCCAGCCAAAACCAAGAGCATGTGTAGCATGCGGAAGATGACCATCATAATCAAATCCAGCAGCAAGCCCAATGGGATTGTCAAAATGTATACCTGCTTTGAATATGTGCAGAGATGGGTGCTCGTATCTCCAAACAAACTGTAAGAACCACCGACCAACACCGGACTCCCCTATCTTTTCCCCAAAAAGCGTAAACCAGTTGTGCACTGTCTCTGCAGAAAATAAGAACAATAGTGGTTTTAACAACCGTGTATAGAGAAAATGAGTAATGCTATGGGTGAATGCCTTCCATACACCATTGGACTCCGGTACGTACCTGTGTATGTAGAGTTGGGTGATCACACATAAGAGACTGGAGGTGCTAGCTGATATAAGACAGTACACACACCATGCTTGCAACAGGATCGCCATAATGAAAACAAGGTAGAGAGAAAAGCCAAATCCACCGATGGTAACAATAGTGAGAAAAGTGATTGCCTTGTAACGAAGTGCTTTTTGTTCAAGTTGCAGAACATGCCAAATCGCTAAGGAACATACCAGAAGATAGTACAGCAGCCCGAACACTGAAAGTGGTATACCAAACAGTGACGCATAGGGACTGGAAAGTACTGCTTCACATTGAAACCCTGACGTACACGGAGGGATAATTCCCGTATATTTTTCATATGTGAGATATCCGGCGTCGGCAATACCAACCAATGACAGTACAACGAGACACAATGAAAGCATCAGCTGCATAGTGATAGTATCCTAACCCTGTTGTGGGGTTAGAACAAGATAGAGGTTGGCGTCACTATTTTTACCATCAGCAGTAAAGCTTTGATGTACTTCCCAGCCAGTTTGTTGAGCAAGATCTAGTGCTTCTTGATTTGTAAAACTATGACAGTATCGAGGGTATGTTGTTATTCCTTTCCAGCCCAAAAGGGTATCTCCTGGTTCAAGCTCACCGGGATCGATCCCGTGATCCTCAAGCTTGGCGAGTGGCGTGCGCTCGCTGAGGTGCTTGCCAAACTGCCAAAAGCTCAGGATGACTAGAGTGGTATGTGTTGCATGGGCGCGCAAGCTGCTCAGGAGTGCTTTCCTTAAGTTTTGAGAGGGAATGTGATGCATAAGCCCAAATGCTGCTACTACCGCAAAAGCACGATGCAATTCTTGAGGTAAGTCTTGACTGGTTATAAGTGAGTCCAGGATATCAAGCTGCATAAACTGTGGATTGATATGCTGATAGCTCTGTTTTTTTGCTTGAAGTAAAAGGCTTGTGGAACTATCAATACCAAGGTAGTCTGGTGCAAATGGAGCAGGAGTAGAAAGCTGATCGAGAAAAACAGCAAAACGTCCATTTCCACAGCCAATATCAAGAACTTCACCAGCATTCTTGCTCTGTACTAAAAGTGAGGGAACAAGCGCTTTCCAGCCCTGCCATGGTGCCTGACGTGATGCCCCAAACGACTCAGCATAGTGTGCATAAAATGCATGAGTGAGCTCATGTAACTTTTGTACTGTGGCTTGATTCATAGCGCTATTGTACAATACCCAGATCATAGTATGACACTCCAGGACGAACAGCAGCTCGCAATTCTTATTCAAGCCCTCAAAGATGAGCTTCCCTTTTCTTCAACTAGGTATCAGCAGATTGTCAAAAAATACACCAAAAATTCTGGTCGTATTTTCGCCAAAAATGAAATTATTGCTGCATACAAACGAGGCCAACACATAACCGATAGTAGTGATGAGAGCGCGGCATTTATTGATGCAGTACGCATGAAACCTGTCCGCACACAGTCGGGGGTAGCACCCATTACTGTACTCACAAAACCATTTCCCTGTCCAGGAAAATGTATTTTTTGTCCCAATGATATTAGGATGCCCAAGAGTTATTTGGCTGATGAACCAGGAGCGCAGCGAGCGGAACGCAATTACTTTGACCCATACCTACAAACCTACAATCGTCTCACAGCTCTTCAGTCCATTGGGCATACTGTAGACAAAGCAGAAATCATTGTGTTGGGAGGCACTTGGTCATTCTATCCAGAAGCATATCAAATATGGTTTATTACTGAGTGCTTTAGAGCACTCAATGACTTTGGGGTGCAAGATAGGCGCACCCAGATTGAGGTTGAATATGCTGAACGTGAAGCACAGTTGCAGAAACACACAGCTACAACTCTGAGTAATAATCCTCAAGAGAATCAAAGAATTTTTTCTTCACACCAAATAGTTGGTACAGATCTCAGAAAAACATATAACACGGTCGTGTCAGAGTTGTACATTGCCCCAGAAAAGATTGCAGGTCTTGATACCTATCAATCTGCAACTTGGCAGGAACTTGAATTAGAGCACACCCACAATGAGACTGCACGTATCCGCTGTGTGGGATTAGTTATTGAAACTAGACCAGATGCACTTTCTGAAGCAGAAGTGCTTAAGATACGGAGACTTGGGTGTACAAAAACCCAAATTGGTGTGCAGTCACTGCAGGACGCTGTCCTCAAGAAGAATAATCGTGGTCACGATGTAGCGGCAACCAGAAAAGCCTTTGCTTTACTTCGTCAAGCAGGATTTAAAATTCATGCGCATTGGATGGCAAACTTATATGGATCATCTGTAGAGTTAGATAAAAAAGATTTTGAACAGCTTTTTTCTGATCCAGACTTCTGTCCAGATGAATTGAAAGTGTATCCGTGTTCACTAATA
>CAZYNM010000008.1:0-57944 GCA_964648715.1 uncultured Pseudomonadales bacterium
GACGCACTGATGTATATTGGGCCAGGCTCGATGCATTTTAAGTTGGAGAATGGTTTTCCCATGATCACTGAGCGCACCATGGCCCCCAAAGAAAGCGAGCGGCTACCTGTTACTATTTGGCGACAGGCAATCGCGGAAATTATTGGTTTTATCAATGGGGCACGCACGCTCAAGCAGCTAGAAAGTTTTGGCTGTTCCTGGTGGGCTCCTTGGGGAACTGAAGAAAAGTGTGTCAAACGTGGCCTACAGACTGGTGACCTCGGGCCTGGGTCATATGGGGCAGCTTTCCATGATTTCCCTACCAGTGAAGGGGAGTCATACAACCAGTTCCAGACCATTGTCCAGCAAATCAAAGAAGAGCCGCAGCTACGTACTCATTTCATTACACCGTGGGTGCCACAATACACAGCTCGGGTAAAAGGTAGAACCCAAAAAGTAGTTGTGTGTCCATGTCATGGGTGGGTACACTTGCGCGTAGTGGGAAACAAGTTGACATTGCATATGATGCAGCGTTCTGGTGACGTTCCGGTGGGTGTGCCATCAAATATGGTTCAGTATGCAGCGCTCCTTATGATGATTGCCCAAGCGACTGGACTTGAACCCTATGAATATATACACACGATTTCTGATGCACATATTTATGTTGATCAACTTGATGCTGTCAAACAAATGCTGGAGCGAGAGCCGCGCGCATTTCCTAGCATGCAGCTTACCAGTAAGACTACTGATCTTTTTGCTTTCCGTCATACCGATTTTATGTTGAGCGACTATACACCGCATCCTGGTATCAAGAATATCCCAGTGGCTATTTAACGTATGTCAGATACTCCGGCTCTCAAGTTAGTTGATATTGATAATGCTCGAATTGACGAGCAGCGACAAGTGATGCAAGAAATAGTGGCGCAGGGACATTGTCCCTTTTGCCCCGAAAATATTGCGCTCTATCACAAGCAGCCTCTGCTTAAAGAAGGCACGTTTTGGTTCATTACTGCCAATCAGTGGCCATATGAACATACCCAACTTCATTTGCTCATCATTTATCGCCAACATGCAGTATCGTTGCAAGACCTGGATCCTGCAGCAGGTGCTGAGCTCATAGAACAGATTCAGTGGATTGAACGCACCTATACTGTCCCTGGTGGAGGTGTAGCTTTGCGCTTTGGTGATAGCAGCTATTCTGCAGGCACAGTTGCCCATCTGCATGTACAGTTTGTGGTGCCCAATCTTGCTGACCCACAGTATCAGCCTGTTCGCATTAAAATTGGAAAAGCTCCTGCAGCGAAGTGCTAAGGAAGAGTCCAATGATGCAGCTGCACCCCAGCAGTCTTCAATATTCGCTCGCCATCTAAGACGGCATAGCCCTTGTGGTAGAAGAGGTTGGCAATACCTGCTTGTGCAATCAACTTAGCACAGGGTGGGCAGGGAAAGTCGGTCACGTAAAGATCTGCACCTTCCAGTGAGATCCCCGTGCGCGCTGCGCGTGCTATGAGTAATGCTTCAGCATGAATTGCTGTAGTGAGCTCAATGTGATCACCTTGGTGAAAGTGTGCTCGTGGGTCACCCTCACTATATGGCTGTTGTTCATGAGGAAGATGTGTGTTGTGTGCTTTTAAAAGTAGCTCAGTAGCACGAACTGCTACTGCGCCTACCTGCCTCCACCAATCACTACTCAGAGCACCTTCACAGTATGCCTCGTGCATCCATGGGTAAGCCGAAGGGTCAAGTGTAGTCTGTTTTGCATGGGGTGTGTATAGAGCTGTGGCAGATGCTCTGTCCCAGCGTAAAAAAATGCTGGTAGGCACAATTTTCGCAAGTGGGAAGACGTCACTAGCCAATCGCTGAGTTACTTCTTCTGCGGGAATGTATATGGTATGAGTAGGCGTATTGAGTTCACTTAATGTTTCTTCAGTGGCATGGCAAACAAATGGGAAGAGCTGCCAACTCTCTATGGCTCGTTGTATGTGAAGGCTATCTAGCGCCCTGACTTCTTTTTGAACGGGTGTGTAACGAGCAGCAAGCTCTGGTGGGACTAGGTACAAACGGGACAGCTGGGGGTATTGGGTAAAGAAACGATAGTATCCCTCGTGGAGTACTGGAACATAGGCCACGATACAGTGTGTCACTTCAGTTCCTCCAGTGCATCTTCAATTGCTTTGATAAGCTTGGTGGACAGAGCAGCACTCATTTTTTTTGCAGCGCCTATTTGTACCCGCCGTATTTTAGCACTTGTAGAGGTAGTGGCTTGTGGTTCCAAAACAACTACTGAGCCACACAATATGTGTAGTTCCTTGAGCTCTTCGGGTGAATATGTCTCTTGGGTGGCAATAAGGATATCTGGGTGTATCAGCTTGATAAGTTCCCATTTGGGTGTGGAAAGTGGCTTTAAAACCACATGATCAACAGATGAGAGATAGGAAAGCATCTCAATACGTTCTTCTTCTGGAACTACTGGTCGCTCAGGGCCTTTGCGTGCTCGTATTTTTTCGTCGCTATCCACTCCCACAATCAACACATCACCTCGGCTTCTCGCTTCGCGCAAGTAGCGACCATGCCCAATATGGAGCATGTCAAAACTACCTTGGGTAAGGACAATTTTCTTGCCAGCTTTTCTATACTTTTCTACAAGAGCAGGAATAGCGCTATATGAGCTGATAATCGTATCTTTTGAAGACATAGGTACTATTCTTTATACATCTTTTTTTGACTCAAACAAAGTACGAAGTTGAGGTAGTTGTTCATGGTCAGTAAACTCAACTCGACAAGGTGTGATGCAAATATGTCCAGCTTCTAGTGCACTAATATCATGATCGCTGCCCCGAATTGGAGTCCGTACATCTTCGTAGGCAAAGCGCTGGGTAGTGTGGTTAACCACAACACTATTATAGTAGTAATCTGGTTGTCCAGCTTTTTTAACAACAACGGTGTTGGTGGGTTGTAGGGGGAAGTTAACATTCCAGAATGTCTCTTTGGGAAACGAGTACCTGAGTGCTTGGTCAATAATGTTCTTGAGCATAACTCCTGGGTAGTCCAACAGTGACTCATCAAATGAGCCATCGTGTTCTTTGAAAATCACGTCGTCTTGAGCATCAAATGATACTGCAATGCCGGGAGTATCTCTCCACTGGGTTGCGGTGACCACAGCAGATACAGTGCCAGAGCGATGAATCATGTTCCCTACATTGGAACCCATGTTCATTCCGCTGATTACCAAGTCCGGTTTGCGAGGCAGATGCGAAAAAGCAAAATAGACAGCGTCGCTTGGCGTGCCATCTACCCATACCGCCTCTGTACCATCTACCAATTCGGTTCCCCAGTTCCCTCCATGCCAGGTGATGCGAGAGCCAGTTGCCGATTGTTGATGTTTGGTTGCTACAATGGCGAAATCGGCATAGGACTCGACAAGTCGCTTTACCAAAATGATTCCTGGTGCTCGCACAGAATCATCACCAGTAAGAAGAAGGAAAGGACGTTTGGTATCTGGCATAGGAGTTGTAGTGTAGCGTAACTTCTGTATGATATAAAGTGGAGGAGCACGGATACATGACAATAGATCCAGATACAATAACGCAAGACAAAACGATCTATGGAGTAAGCTATTCCCAGATCTTTTGGCGCAACTTCGTGGCCGGTGTAGCTCGTGCTCTTGGCGGACTCATTTTTCAGATTTTGTTTCTTGTCATTGTCGCGAATCTTTTTATGGTCTATGCGTGGCCGTATGTGCAACCAGTGCTGAGCACACTTACTACTGTTTCAGAATCCTTGCAATCACTCCAACAGCAAACACAAAAACCATTGTTTGAATGGAAGTAAGGGACTTAATGCATATTTATCTTTTGGCAGCTCAAAGTATTGATGGGTACATAGCACAAGACCCCACTGTGCCGTCTACAAGTTGGACTAGTAGTGAAGATGCACAATTTTTTAGTGAGAAAACGAAAGAAATTGGTACGTTGGTGATGGGCAGAAGAACCTTTGAAACAATTGGTAGAGCACTGCCACACCGCACTATCATCGTACTTTCTGCACAATCAAAACCATCACAATATGCCCATATTCCAGATTCTGCAGTAACGTATATTGCTGCAAGCCCGCAGCAGCTTATTTCACTTTTAGACAAAAGAGGAGTGCAGTCGTTTGCTGTCTGTGGAGGCACGCAAGTTTATTCCCAGTTTTTGCAGGCTGACTTAGTTGACACGGCCTTCATTACCACAGAGCCGGTTTTGTTTGGCTATGGCAATAAACTCTGGGATGTTCATGCTACTGCACCTATGAAGTTTTGCTGCACAGAACAAAAAACATTAAATGATGCAGGCACCATGCTGTGTACGTACGAAAGAACCAGGACGTGAACGTAGCTATTAAGCGGTTTGACACCACCTTACCACTGCCGGAATACAAGTCGTCTGGTGCAGCTGCACTTGATCTTTACTCTCGAGTTACTACCATCATAGCAGCGAGGCAAGTTGGGTATGTGCCCCTCAATATAGCTCTAGAGTTACCACCAGATGCCTGGGTACTGTTGGCAGCTCGAAGCAGTTTGCACAAAAAAAACCTGATGATGGCCAATGGTATAGGAGTGGGTGATTCCGACTACTGTGGTGACAGTGATGAGTATCGGGCAGCACTTTACAACTTCTCTGATGAGCCTGTTACTATAGAGCGTGGTGAACGCATCGTGCAGTTGCTTATACTCACAAGACAGAAGATTACTTTGACGGAAAAGACACGTTTTACTGGTCCAGATAGAGGTGGTTTTGGAACGACCGGGACCCACAGTTAAATACTTCATGTTGTATTTTCAATACTTGCATTACTACAACATATTGTGGTTAGCTTATGCTTTGATATGGCACAAGCACTTAACGCAGAAGTTATACGAGCAAGACTACATGACACCTTCACTCGCGCACGAGAGCTGACTGCGCAGCACCAGGTGCATCCTGAATATCGTTCACCTTTTGGCACGCGTCTTCCAGAAGCAGTTGTCTTTACTTCAAACAGCATGCGCAAGGCAGTCTTGCTGTATTGGGAGCTTGTGTGTCAATATGATCTCTCTTCATGGCCAGCTTTTGCTGCGCACATTCCCTATATTCCAGAGGAAATCACCACTGCATTATCCGTACACAGGTATTTTGAAGAACATATCCATAACGGTGATGGTACCGTGCGTGAGCCGTTTGTGATTGGATGCTTACCCGATGGCGTTCCCGTTATACTCTGCCCAACAGATGGTGAGACACATGCCAACGAGGATCCCGTCTTGGAAGCTCAAAACAAAATAGATCATGCGCGTGAGCATTTTATAGGAAGAGATGTGGTCCTTATTAGCTCGGATGCTGTACAACATATTCGCACCGCAGGGCACGAGAAGCTAGGAAAGCCAGAAAACTCCCGCATGTACAAAGAGATGCTTGAGAAAGGTAGGTATCTTGGGATAGATGCTGAACAAGTGCAAGAGAGTTTTAGAGAGTTATACAAGAAAAGATATTATGAAGTCAGTGATGGGGAGCCACTCATAGATACCCACATTACTGGCGTTGTGGCCGAGCGGGGCACAAAGCGTGTTACTCGTGAGTTCTCGCTGAGTGTTGAAATCCAGGATTGGATGTTGGCACAGGTAGAAATCTGCATGGATATGGGTGGTGGCGGAGTATTTCAGCAGTTCATAGACCTCTTGGCGCAGGAAAACCCACATGCCTGGTTAGACCTGGAACCGACAGAAATGAAAAGCCACTTAGAGTCACATAGTCCAGAGCTCTGGCCGTATGTGATCATCTTCCAAATTATGGGAATGCCTGCCATGATACATGCAGTGTTTGCAGAATTGAACAGAGAAGAAGAGGAGCCGTGATATGCCGCAATTAAAGGGTACACTCATTACATTTGAAGGGGGAGAAGGCGGAGGAAAAACGACGCAAATAGTGCGTTTACGTGACAGACTGCTTAAGACAGGAAAAGATGTCGTAGTACTACGTGAACCAGGCGGAACCACGATTAGTGAGCAAATTAGAGAAGTAGTTCTTTCTGCCAAAAATGTTGGAATTGCCTACACTACTGAAGTTCTTCTCTTCCAGGCTGCACGTGCGCAAATTTATCGTGAAATTGTCCTACCTTCGTTGGCAGCGGGTAAAGTAGTGCTTATGGATAGGTCGCGAGATAGTAGTGTGGTGTATCAAGGTATGGTGCGAGGTTTCGGGAAAGATATGATTGAGAGTCTCAATGAGATATCGACCAAGAACACGTATCCAGATACAACTATTCTCCTTGATGTTCTAGTTAAAACTGGTTTGCAAAGAGTGAACGAAGCAGGCACTGCTAATCGACTGGAGATGGAAGGCACTAGTTTTCATGACAAGGTCCGTGCAGCATATCTGGAGCTAGCCAAAGAAGATACACGAAAGCGGTGGCATGTGGTTGACGCAAACGCTCCAATTGAGGTAGTTGAGGAAGCAGTCTGGAAGATCATTTCAGAAGTACTATAGTTATAGTGCCTAAAAAATACACACCCACTATACATTTCTGAATGAGTGTGATATACTGCTAATCTTGATGCACATACATCAAGAAAAACAAACATCCCCAATTTTACCTCCAAACGAGGTAGCACTCTTTTCTTATCTTCTGAGCGTATGGACGCGAGAGACAACGTGGAGTACGCAGATTCCTCAAGAAGAGATGCTTCCTGAGGATACTTCATTTACTCCAGAGTCACTCTTTGGCTCGCTATATGCAGAGCATCCTGAGTCATGTGAAAGAATTCTACAGCGTGCAGATTGGGCAGCAGAAAGATTGCGTGCCCAAATACAGGAGACAGCACTGGTAGATGCCACAAAAGAACTAACATTCTCAGATGCGGTGAAAGGTTTTCACTGGATTATTAACTGTATTCCTCAAGTTCCCGATGCCTCTGGAGCATGCTGGAAGTATGAAGCATTCGATACAAAACGCTTTACTCAAGATGAACAGTACGCCAAGATTTTTTCCAACTTTATTACCCACAGCTGGGTGGCAGGTATGGTGGGGTACACCTTAGCAACGAAACTGAATGAACAAAATGGTCGCAAACTTATTGATGAGAATCAGGTGCTGTGGGACCTCTTTACTCATGAAGCTGGTCGAGCAATTACACATAATCGAAAAGCGCACGATAAATTGCTGCCCTATATTTTTTACAAAGCTGGCGTCTTGCCAAAATACTGGCCCGTAGAAGGACAGATCCATCCCCGTGTCTTGCCTGTAAGTACCCACCACGAGCTTGCGCTTCCTCAACAACAGCTCCAACAAATCATTGAGTGGGTAGCCGACATGTATTGCAAGTCTGATGATGAAAATGCACCGTACGACACACCAAACGGCAAGCCTCAATTGCGTAAAGCAGATAGTGGTTTACAGTACATGTTATTTTCCATGCTTGGCTATGATAGTGTTCCAGAAAACAGATTAGAACAGCAAAAGCTATGGTTGTCCATCTTAAGTAAAAATGGTGCTGCACTGTACTACTTGCTTGAGCAGCAACTCATTAGTGAAGTGCCGCATTGGTTTGATCGTATGGGGGTTTCCATTCAAGAGACATTGGATCAATGGCAGCCTTTGTGGCAATCGCTACTCCATTCGTTGGTCACTACACAACGCTTCCCTCAATGGTTAAGTAAAGAAGATGTCCATTTTGCTCCAGAATCAGAACTATATGAAGACCAACCTTGGGTGGAAATTCTACGAAACCTACCTCAGGTTCGCCGACATACCTAATTCCCATCTTGTGTTCACTGGTCACCTGCGTGTAGGCTAGCCACTGTATGATGAAGTTACCACGCGCTCTCAGAGAACTTACTGAGACCTTTGAGCGTTTACCAGGAGTTGGACCAAAATCTGCACAACGACTTGTGTTTCATTTATTGCACTACCCAGCCCCAAGAATTGAAGAATTTGCGCAGCGCCTTCGCGCTCTTAAAACAGGAGTAGTGTTGTGTTCACAGTGTCACAATGTGAGCGAAAATGATCCTTGTGATCTATGTACTGATCATGGACGAGATGTTCGTCAGTTGTGTATTGTGGAACAACCGCTCGATGTGCTGGCTTTGGAGAAAGCAAGCATCTACACCGGGAAATACCACGTTCTGCACGGAGCCATTGCCCCGCTCAATAATATTGGTCCAAACGAATTGTTTCTGCATGACATAGCAGACCGATTGAGTGGAGTGGAAGAGATCATTTTGGCTACTAATCCAACTATGGAAGGTGAGGCAACTGCCTTGTATATACGAGAGTTTCTCAAACAGCGGGCTGCAGGTCAAAGTACGCTGCCAAGTTTTACCCGCATAGGGCATGGATTACCTGTAGGAGCAGACATTGAGTATGCTGACGGGATTACGCTCAAGCGTGCGCTTGAAGGTCGACGTCAACTTAACTAATTTTTTTACCTTCAAGGATGGCGCGAAGTTTTGCGAGCGTCCGAAAATAAAAAGACTTGATGGCAGATTCAGATCTATTGAGCTCCTGACCAATCTCAAGATTACTAAGCCCGATTTCCAATTTGTAGTATAGAAGTGCTTGCTCGTCAGTAGTAAGTTGGGTTACTGCAGCAGTGAGTACAGCGCTCTCTTCAAGGGCCAGAACAAAACCAAGCGGAGTGAGTGCCGTGTCTGGGAGATCAATACTTGTTGGATCATCAGACGATCCCCCTCCCGCATCAAGAGAAGTGAATCTCCTATATTTATGATAACGGTAAGTGTTGTATACCACTGAACGTATTACCGTATAGGCGTAATTTTTAAACCCTTGATCTGAAGGCTCATGGTCGTAGCCATGTGCTTGCAATGCACGTTTAACTGATGTTTGATAGACATCTTCTGCGGAGGTATCGGGAAAATCAAAAGGCATGAGTTTGCGAATGAAAAGCATGAACTCTTGTTGATGTTGGATAAATATGCTGGCCATTCGCTCTTTGGGGAGCATGGTAGAGGGTAGATCCTTTGTCATCAGCATATACAGGCTTGCTTTTCACACTAACGGGCGTATTATAAGGCTTAATGAAGAAAGTACACACCTCAGTTTGCTTGTGAGAGCAGGAGGTGTTTTTTTTGTCCGGAAGGAGGCATCACATGCAGGTGATTGTTGAAGGCAAAAACGTACTCGTTACCGAGGCACTGCGGCTACATGCAGAGAAGCAAGCCCAAAAACTTGGTAAAGTATCGCACCTTATTTCTGTTGTGCGTGTCTATCTTGAAACAGTTGCGAAAAAGCACAATGATCCGTCAGCAAACACGGCAACATTTCATATTGAGATGCCAGGCAAAGATGCCACTATTACTAAAAAAGCGGTTGATATGTACGAAGCTATTATTTCGGCTGCAGAAGGTGCGGTGCGCCAGGTGCAAAAAGCGGTAGAAAAACAGCGTTCACATTGAGTTTCTAGCAAAAACAAGGTAAGCTAGGCAGTATGGCGCAACAAGATCCTCTAGCTCAACTTGAAGAACTTCTGGCGAAGGCAAAAGGGCAGCGAGGTCAAACTGATGCTGTGACAGCACCCCCTTCTGGTCCCACACCAGAAGAAATTGCAGCAGAACAAAAAGCTCAAGCCGAACAAGCCCTCAAGCAGCAGGAAGCGGAGGCCGAAGCTCATCGCACAGTGGCACTAGAGCAAGTCCGTGAGCAAATGCATGGACTCAGTGATTCTCCTCAAGATAAAGCTCGCAGACAGCAAGATGAACAAAAGAAGGCAGAGAAACAAGCTCAGTCAGAGCAAATGGAAGGATACGAAATCCGCCAGATTACAAACACAAAAATCTAGGAATGCAGCCTATGCAACAACCCAGCTTCAGACCTCGGCCTGGTGGGGGATTTAATCAAGGCTTAGGTCAGTTTGGAGAGCATCTTGATGAGCAAGCACTCCTACAAGCAGCACAGCAAAAAGCGTTGTCACAACAGTCTAGTTCCGTTTCACAAACTCCGGTAGCTCAGAATCCTACCGACACAGCTGCTCCCGAACCTCAATCTGCTGGAGGACCAAGCCTTTTTGATACGCTCATTACCGCACCAATGGAGGCTATTGGTAAAACGTTCTTATCTTTGCTGGGTCTTGATAAGCTGCTGGGAATAGATACCAGTGCTCCGCAAACACCAGAGGAAAGAGCAAAAAAACAGACACTACTGCGAAGGTACAACCAATTAGACGATGAACAACAGGCTGTGGCTCGTACTCGCTACCAACAGCGTTTACGTCGTGAACAAATGCTCCAGCAAGAAGAGGAGCGGCGACGTCAATTTGAAGCACAAAAAGACGAAGCACCTCTTCAAGCACAAAGTAAACCTCAATCTGGAGCTCAAGGGCCTGGCGGGCAGCGGTCTAAAAAGCAGCAGATGTTATCAAAATTACAACAGGACAGAAAGACCTTATCTGGTCCACAGAGTGCTGGCTAGGTGAAAGGAAAGATATGAAAGAGAAAGTAGTGGTAGTAGGTATAGCCATGATTTTTTTTGGCTTGGTGTTTCCCTTGGTACGTTGGGGGTCAGTGATTGTACAACCACCACAAACAATTACTGTGAGTGGCTATGCAGAGCGAGAAGAGAAAAATGAAGTCGCTCAGTTTTACGCTGGTGTGACTGCTACAAACGTTGATAAGCAGGTTGCTATTGATGAGGTAAATAAGCAAATGGCGCAAGTAATAGAAAAAGTTAAAGGGTTTGGCATAGCAGGTGCAGATGTCAAAACGCAAAGCTTGAGTGTGTACCAGGATCAGGAGCAAGTGACCGAAGGCGGTCGTCAGCGCTATCAAGCTGGGAACTGGCGAGTTAACAACTCAATCCAAATTAAGCTAAGAGATGGAGCACGCGCCAGTGAGCTTTTATCGTTATTGGGTGAGAGTGGCTTAACCGATATATCAGGGCCAAACTTTTCTCTTGACTCCAGTGATGATGGGCGTGCTGAATTACTTCAACAAGCTGTGG
This sequence comes from uncultured Pseudomonadales bacterium, assembly GCA_964648715.1. GTDB lineage: Bacteria > Patescibacteriota > Microgenomatia > UBA1400 > PJMF01 > OMIS01. The sequence goes on from CAZYNM010000008.1 coordinate 10,948, forward strand.
AAAAAGCAAAAGAAAAAGCAACCCACGTTGCTGAGGCAAATAAGAAGAAACTAGGTAAAGTCTTATCTATCTCAGAAGGCGTAGGAAACGGGCCAGTTATGTATGACTTTGCCCGCAACCAAGGTGGCGGTGGTGGTCCAGTTGAACCAGGAACCTCAACAGTTGGCGCCACAGCAACCGTAGTTTTTGAGCTGAAATAACGATCCTTATGGTGAAACTCTATAACAGCTTGCGAGGGTGACGTGCACTTGTCGTGCTTCCAAATGATCCAATAATGTAGACACGGATGCAACTTCTGGAAAGTCCAGTCTGTGCACTGGCAGCTGTATTTTCCAGAGTATCAACATCTTTAATCAGTGAGATAGTCCCACCTCGAGTTTGAAAAAGTGTCTTAGTTACTTCAATAGCTTGTGCAAGCACAGCCATACGATAGTCTAATGATCCTTCACCTCTGCGCACATCGTACTGGTGCGACATTTCCGTATTACCGAGATCTATTGTGGCAACATGATAGCCATGCTCATGGCCATCAATGATAGGAGTGTACTCAATAAAGCGAAGACTTTTTTCAGGCTCTAATCTTTCAAGTCGTTCGGGGTGTTGAGCACTTTCTTGCGCGGTACGGTGAGACATAGACCTCCTTTGTGTGAGCACATTATACAACAGACAAAGGTAGTCATCATGTTATACACTAATATGTATGGCATTTAGCGAATCACGGCCACAAGTTACCCAAAAGCAAGAACGTCCACGCTTTGATGATGATCCTATTCGCCGAAGCATACTGTATGAAAAATGTTGCCAAATTCATAAGGCACAACTGGAAAAACTTCCGGACAAAAAAGCCAAAGCACACTATCTTGCAAGTCACATTGATAAATCCTTCTTTGAAGTTGTGACCGGGCAGTTTGAAAAAGCACTGGGAGAGTGGTGGAGTGAAGACTTGATTCGTTTCTCAGCACTCAGTGATGAAGTTGTCAAAGAAATAACAGGTGATGTGTGGGAAGGAGCATGCCTGTGTATTGATAGTTTTCTCGAAAAAAATAAGCTGTTTACACAGCGAGACTTATCTTCAGCAATGTTTGTCAACGACATGCAAGAACGACGGCGTACAACGAGCATTGATGGTGTAGACATTATGCTCACCAGTGAACGTGAGCTTTCTGCGATACGATATCAACTGACACTCCTTCGTATCCAAACATTAGAAAATGGTGCGAGCATCTCTACCGCAGACATGGAGCATACTGTACAAAATGCTTTCCTTTTTTCGCAGCTTGAAAGAGATGAACCGGAGGGTTTATCAAGGCTCACTTTCCTGGTGAGAGAGATGCGCAGTGTTTTTCCTATGCAACCAATCTGTCGGTATGTGTTCAATGAAAATAAAGACCTTTTGGAAGCAACAGAAACAGAAAAACTCATGAAGCTCAAGGGGATCTGGAAAAATGTTTTTTCTCTTTTTTTGGAAGTTGCTGCCCGCAAAGAGCTTACTGTCCACCCTTTAGGAAGAAGTTCGGCAGAAGCAGCAACACGTAAAGTAGGGCCAAATATACGTAATTTTATTGATCAGCGTTCACATCAAGAAGTAGATCGTGCTGATTCATTGCTTGAGTCGCAATATGCTGGTCAAAAGCAGCAACTTCAGAAAGCAGCTAACTTGGCAATTATGGAATATTATGACAGGTTTCCTGCACTCCATGAGTTGCGGACAGTTTTTTCAAAGAGTGCCATTGACACCTTTATCAATACACTGCGTTTTGAGATTGCCACTCGTACTCGAGATAAACAGCAACTCAGTTCATTTGATATTCTTTATATGACTGAAACCGCAGAAGCACTTTTTGGTATAGAGATGTTACAACATCTTTTTGGAAATGAGCATATTTCCAAAAACCCACCCATTGTTCGCCTTACACTATTATTCTATGTGTGCATGGGGCAAAATGGTTTTAGTTTTGGCAATGCCCGGCCACTTATTCAACAATGGGAACAGTTTATTCGACCCCATTTGACTGAGTATAAGGATACAAGCCCACCGTACCAAGAAAAAAGAACTGGCACAGGACCACTCTACGACTTTAGGGAAAAAAAGTACGAGAAGGGATACCAAAGAGCACGTGACCGTTGGCAAAACAACGTTGCACTGCTCGAGTCAAAAGACTGCATCCGCAATGAAGAAGCAGAGGAATTTAAACAATTATTTGATAGTGCTATAACGCAACTTGCACCAAGCACAGATAAACTCACGACACTTATTGAGCTACAAAAAGCCTACCCAGCTGAAAGAAAAAAGCTGATAGCTGCGCTTGCTCTGCTGACAAGTGCAGTGGGCGGTAGTATTTTCCTGTGGCAACTTGATATTAAGAGTGACTATCTTTTGTTGCAGTATAGGGTACTAGCCGTGATTGCTGCAGCATTTCTCCCTTCTTTTTACTTGCTCAATACCTATAGGCGGCAACGTCTTATTGCGAGATATGGAAGCGTCCGTTCGCTGCTTACCATATCTCCAGTACAACTTAACTCACTTGAGTATGCGCTGGAAGATATGCCGCGCAAAGATAAAAAAGGATTACGCAAGCTTGCGAGTGTTTCTGCTGCAACCCTGGCGATCTTACTCATGCTGCAGCTGGACATATCAATGCCAGGTAGCCTAGATACCTTACGCACTCAGGTTTCCCAGGGTGTCAGTGCTGCCAGCAGGGTAGGAGTTGGAGCCGCTGCCGCATTCTTTTCAGATGTTGGTGAGCTTGCTAGTTACCTTACAGATTACTTGATTGCACTGCTTCCAACACAAGAAACATCTCCATCTGAGAAACTGACAAATAATGAAAAAAACAACAAAATGGAGGATGCACAGTTTACGACCTATGGTTCCCATAGTGACCTCACGTGGATCGACGAGACTGGTTACCTGAAGCCAGAGAGCGCATCTTATCAGCCTATTAGACTAGAGGAAGAAAGTAAGTTGCCAGTCATGCTACTTGATTCGGTAACGGCACTGCGTTCAGAAGTACTCAGCCAGGCACAACAAGGCAGGATAGTTCGCCTTAATCTTGATAAAGAGAACGCAGCATATGGTATTCCTCAAGGATATCGACCCAGTATGATTCTCTCCACACGAAGTGATGTTGTGCAGACGACTTCATCAGAGATTGGTCTTGCGGTTAGTTTTTCTTCAGGCAGAAGTGGAAGAACAGCACTTGTGTATGAAGAAGATCCTAGTGGAATGACACAGCCACAGTCCTTTGTAGACCTTCCTGACACTGATCTTATTCCAGATCAAAATTGGCAAAAAGGTGCACTCAAGTGGTTGCAACCACTTGAGGAAGAAGCGCGTAAATTACGTAAAAATGGTGCTACAGCTAGACAGATATTGGATCATCTAAAAGATGGTATCAGCCATCTTGGCATATCATATGGATATGAAGAGTATCTATCAACTGCAGATGTCCCAGAAGAGGAACTCATAGACCTATTTGCATTTGATAGCCAGGGAAAACCAACTAAGAAAGAATGGATCTGTACGCAATTTTCTCATGCACTCTATATACTTGCACGAGAAGCAGGACTTGATGTCCGTATCGCCAATGGAGCAATGCAGCTTACAGATGACATAAATGGTGGATATAAAGCCAGAAGACATCGCTTCCTTTTGTTTCGCGAGAAGCCAGGTGATGCATATGCATTTTTTGAAGCGACACTTCCGTCACTGACGGAGCCACTATTGCAGGAACCACAAGATGTTATTGATACGCAGACAGAAGAAGACCCGCTTCTAAATGAAGCAAGAACAGAACAAAATATGCATCTTGCAGTGAACTGCCTTGCAGGCTTGGGTGCATTCTTGGCAATAAGTGGGATGGCTTTCTATGGGGTACGCAGGTACCGTTCCTACAAACAGGATCAGAGAGATGAAGCGTACTCAAACAGGTTTGATCGTTTGTCTAAAAAACTCAAAGAGAATCCTCCTGAAGTACTCACTGCAGCATGGAGAATTATTTTTGCCTGTACCATTCAAAGTCCACTTAATTCTATCTATCGCGGCTCTCATGTAGCTCCTCGCCCTGTCAACTTTAAACCTGGAAAAGCGATGAATTATGAAGGTGCTGCATATCGCTGGTTTGACTTTCAAAAAGGAAGCGTTGTGCCATCCCAGGAAGAAGCAGCGCGAATTGTTGATCTGGCGCTCCACAGTTTTTCTGAACGTAGGTATACAACTCATGGCGAAGACCTTGCACTCTCCCAGCATATTGATGAAATGTATGCTGCATTTGGTGCCGTGGCCAGTGAAGAAAGATTTGCCCGTGCTTCTAGAAGAAAGCGTTTTGTTAAAAGGATGATGAAACAGTTTTGGCAGACAAACATGGGTAGTCCTGTAACAGTCACACAGAGTCTTCAGATTGCTTCAGCTGCCATTACCAAGCAGATTGAAATGGAAGAATCGCTCTCTACTAAAGTGAAGATGCAAGAAGTTCGCAGTATCATTGAACTCTTACTTCCTGAATAAAAAGACTAGCAGCTGGTATACAATAAGCGCATGCAGTTATACAACACTCTTTCACGCACCATAGAGAAGGTGACAGGCTATTCCTCAAACCATTTGGGTTTGTATGCATGTGGACTAACAGTTTATGATTACACCCATTTGGGGCATTTACGTAAATATACTTTTGATGACATCTTGGTGCGTGTACTACGTCATGCAGGCTTTAATGTCAAGTTTGTGCAAAACGTCACTGATGTTGGTCACCTGGCTTCAGATGCAGACACGGGCGAAGACAAATTAGAAAAGGGTGCTAAAAAATATGGTAAAAGTGTGTGGGATATTGCCCAAGAATTTGAAGACTACTTTTGGTACAGCATGGAGTTGATGGGCAACCTCAAGCCAGATGTCAGCTGCCGTGCCACTGAGCATATACAGGCACAACTGGCAATGGTGATAGAGCTTGAAAAAAAAGGCTTCACTTATGTAATTGGTGGTGATGGTGTGTACTTTGACACAAGTAAGTTAGACGATTATGGTAAATTGGCTGGGTTTGATCCCGATGCCTTGCAAGAGGGCGCACGGGTGGAGCCTGTTGCAGGAAAACGCAATAAAAGTGATTTTGCGTTATGGAAGTTTGAGCGTCCTGGAGAACACAGAGCAATGGTCTGGGAAAGTCCCTGGCACACGCGCAGTTTTCCTGGGTGGCACATTGAGTGTAGTGCAATGGCTATGCAGTACCTTGGCGCACAGTTTGAGATCCATACCGGAGGAATAGATCACATTCCAGTTCACCATACCAATGAGATTGCGCAGGCTGAAGCAGCCAGTGGTAAAAAACCCTTTGTAAAGTACTGGGTACACCACAACTTCTTGAGAGTAGACGGTGAAAAAATGAGCAAATCACTGGGTAATTTCTTTACCATTGATGATGTTATAAAAAAAGGTTTTAGCCCTCGTGCGCTCCGTTTGTTGTTCCTTACCACTCACTATCGAAGCCAAATGAACTTTACTTGGGATACCCTGGAAGGTATGCAAAAGACGTATATACGTTTTCTCCAGCAAGTTGTTTCGTGCAAAAATGAAGCGGGAAGAACAGTCTTAAGTACAGAAAAATTAGAAAAAGTAGATACCTATAGAGCACGCTTTTATGCAGCGTTAGAACATGATCTTAACACAGCTGAAGCAGTACCTATTGTGTGGGAAGTGATGAAGTCTAATATTCCTGGAGGTGATAAATACGACCTTATCGTAGAGTTTGATGAAGTGCTGGGGTTGGGTGTGCGTACTGCCGAAAAATATTTGACAGAGATCACATCACAACAAACAGCTACGACTTTTGCAGCCACTGATACACAGCTTCCAGCAGCAGTCCGCCAACTTTTGGCAGAACGTGCTGCAGCCAGGACTGCACGAGATTGGAATCAGTCAGACGAAAAGAGAGATGCACTCATCGCCCACGGGTACCGTGTTATTGATAAAACAAGTGAAGAACAGCTTGTCGTTCGGCTCACTGAAAACACGAACCCTGCATAAGGTATACTATCTGTATATGGCAAAGCACGATCCACTCAACATACGAACACTGCGTATCCCCAAAAAAGGCAAAAAATGCGCAGGTGTGTGTGCCGCTTGGGCACATTTCTTTGGAATTGATGTTACTATTGTTCGCATAGTATGGGTACTTTTACTGGTCCCGGGGGGACTACCCGGTCTCATACCATATTTGGTGTGTTGGGCATTGATTCCTGATGAGGAGTAAGTCAAACATGATTGATAAAAAAGCACGCACACGAGTAGTTGTGGTAGGTGGCGGAGTTGGTGGACTTGCCACGGCTGCGCTACTAGCTAAGGATGGATACGCTGTTACCGTGCTTGAAAAAAACAAACAGCTTGGTGGAAGAGCGCAAGTGCTCACAAAAGATGGGTTCACGTTTGATATGGGACCATCCTGGTACATGATGCCTGATGTGTTTGAGCGTTTTTTTGCAGAGTTTGGTAAAAAACCAGAGGACTATCTTACATTACTTGCCCTTGATCCACAGTATCGTGTGCACTTTGCTGATGGCACCAAGGTAGACATGCATCTGGATATGAGAAAGAACAAAGCAGTGTTTGAAAACATTGAACGTGGCTCGGGGATTAAGCTTGATGCATATCTTGCAGAAGCGAAGCAAAAATATGAGTTATCACTGCGAACCGTTTTGTATAAAAATTGTGATACGATTTTTGACTTTTTTAGCTGGGATTTACTTAAGAATAGTCGTTTGCTTGAACCGCTCACATCAATGCAAACCTATATTAGTCGTTTTTTTGTTTCAGAAAAACTCCAACAAATTATTCAATTTACGCTTGTCTTTTTGGGAGGTGCACCCCACAACATGCCAGCGCTGTACAGTTTGATTTCCTATGTTGATTTTAAGTTGCATACCTTTTATCCCAAAGGTGGTATGTATGCACTCATTCTTGCACTCAAAAAGCTTGGCAGCGAATATGGAGTAGAGTATGTGACCAATACCCCCGTTCTTCAGCTTGTTACCAAAGATGGCATGATCACAGAAGTTATCACCCAGAAAAAAACATACATAGCAGATGTTGTAGTGGCCAATGCAGACTATGCCCACGTTGAGTCCTTGTTCAGTGATCCAGCCCAGCGTATGTACAGTGATGTCTATTGGCAGAAAAAAACTGTCGCACCATCGGCATTCCTTATGTATCTAGGTATTCAAGGTAAAGTGCCACAGTTGGCGCATCACTCCATTTATTACGGCAAAGATTGGCAAGAACATTTTAGAGCACTATTTGAAGCACCACACTGGCCACAAGAACCCGCAGTTTACCTTAATGTACCTAGTATCACCGATCCCGGCATGGCTCCCAAAGGACATACCGGCGTCATGGTCTTGGTACCCATAGCTAGTGGTCTATCTGAGACAGAGTTGTGGAAAGAAACCTATGGAGATTTCATTATTTCATATTTGGACAAAGCACTTAAGCTCAATTTGAAGGATCGTATTGTGAGTAAAACCCTTTTCTCTGTGACAGATTTTGAGAAGGTCTATAACAGTTTGCGCGGCAATGCCTTGGGCGGGCTTGCGCATACATTGTTTCAAACAGGACCTTTCCGTCCACCAAATGCTCATGCCAATATTAAAAACCTCTTTTTTGCTGGGGCAAACACTGTACCAGGAATTGGGGTGCCACCGGCGGTGATATCGGGTCATTTGGCTCGTGAACGTGTGCGTTCCTGCCGTTTGCCATAATGGGCAAAGGTATAACGAATGTTGCTTGTTTGGTGCAGCTGCTGTGTCACAAAAAGGTAACTAATATACAGATATGTGGCCAGTGTTGATAGGATCCCATCCTGTCTAAATCGCCTATCTGACACATGTGCTACTGTAGAAAGTTGCCTAAATCCAGCGGCTTTTCCCGCACGGAAAATACAGTCAAGGTCATCTGTGAGGATAGTTGTTGTAAACCCCCCAATAGACCTCAAAGACGAGCGAGTAATCCAGAATGCTGAGCCTGCACCAGCTGGGTAATAGTGCTGCCCACACCAAAAAACTGCATTGAAAAATGTATAGATATACTTAATACACACTGAAGTTGTGTCGGGCACATACCGTGGACAAGCACAGCCAACTGCTGTGTGTGTTATCTCACGGAGGCTTTGTTCTGCAAAGTGAGGGTCGAGCCATACATCAGCATCCAAAAAAAGGATGTACTGTGTCTGTACCGTATCAGCACCCAACTGACGTTGTGCCCCCACACCTGGTTTTGTGGTTATAACTGTGACTGGTAATTGATCAGAGTATGATAAGGCAATCTTTCGTGTATCATCTGTGGAACTGCCATCAATAATAAACACAGCATGGGGAAGGTGCGTCTGTCTGCACAGTGATTTAAGCAACTTTCCGAGCAGTCGCGCCTCATTGAGAGTAGGTATGCAAATACTGTAGGACGGTTTCATAGAGAGAGAACAAGATACCAAAACCCCATGAATCCAAGTACTGCATTAATAAAGGGAAGTCTCCAGTACCACCGTTCAATAACAGAGAGTGGCGCAGCGCGAAGCATAAAAATGATCGTTGGATAGACCAAAAATACCATGCCAACCCATCCAAGTATATACCAGAAAAGTAGTGCAGATATAAGCCAATTAGCACCCACAAACACGAGGGATTTGTGATGTCCCAGTACTACCGCAGTAGTTTGTATGCCCGCATGTTCGTCACTTTTAATGTCGGGCAGAGCAGAAAATGTATGCAAAGCTGCTGTCCAACAGACAGCAGCAACAACCACCAGGGTGGAAGGAAGCATACCCGTACTCTCAATATATGCGACAAAACCAGGAAGTGCATACAAAACATTGGAGTACGCATCCCACAATGGTTGGGCTTTAAAGCGGAAAGGGGGAGCACTATACCAAAAACTGAGAGCAACAAAAAAGGCAAAAAAGAGTCGTGCTACTGGCTGTGCTAGCAGAAAGAAGATCCACACGGCGCAAACAAAGACTAGGAAAGATCCAAGTAATACGTGTTTGTCTTCGGTCTGTTTAAGCAGATGCTCGTGAGATGTTTTCTTTGGATTAAGAAGATCTGTATCTCTATCATAATAATCGTTTATTCCGTACAAGAAAAAATTCATGGGAAAAGATAAAAAAAACAAAAAGAGTACATTTTTAATATCTTGCAATACATGTATGCCAAGGCCAGTGGCTGCAAATCCTATCAGCGCCGGACCAACAAGATAGAGCCAAAAGCGTGGACGACTGATTGCAAGGATCGTGGTAAGAGATGAACTCTGCATTTTACGTATTCTACTGTATACTATCCCCACCATGGCAACGGTGGATTGGCAGAGAGCTATCTTTAAAAGAGCAAGCGTTACGTACTATACTGCTTCACTTTTTTTCCCTCAGGATGTTCAACAATTGGTGTTTACCTTGTATGCATTTGTGCGTACTGTTGATGATTTTGTAGATGCCACGCCACAAGATGCAAAAGGCTTTTATGCGTTTGTAAAGGCATACTACCAACAGCTTCATGGTAAACGGCAATCGGGCAACGCCATCATTCACAGCTTTATACATTTACAGCAACAGTATCGATTCAAACAAGTTTGGGTAGATGCATTTTTGACCGCAATGGAGCTGGATTTGTACAAAAAGGTATATCGCACAGAACAAGAGCTAGAGCACTATATGTATGGCTCTGCTGAAGTGATTGGCTGTATGCTGTGTGCCATTTTTGGAACACCAGCTTCGCTGTACCCAGCGGCTCGTATGCTGGGACGTACCATGCAATATGCCAACTTTTTACGTGACATTGCCGAAGACAAACAGCTTGGACGTTCTTATTTGTCTGCTGAAAGTGACACACTTGATGCGGTATACTCACGTGCGTGTGTGCGCTATGCTGAATGGAGTTCTCGTGCGCACCTTGGGATACAAAAACTTCCCTGGGAACTGCGCATACCGGTAGCAACAGCTACAGAAATGTATGATTGGACAGTGACACAAATACAAAAAAACCCTCAGGTCGTATGGAAGAAAAAAATAAAACCACAGCCACTCAGAGTCTTCATGACAGCAGTGAAGTTGCTGGTGCAGTCCAGCATTTGAGGCAAATTGGACCTGAACTAGCCGCACGTATTACTGCAGTGCTTACAGATTTCTCGCGTATAAATAGTCGTTATCCTCTTGATGCAGAAGTGTTTTCTTATTTAAGTACGTACTGTGTGTCAGGAAAGCTGTTCCGTGGTTCACTTTTTTTGGCTATGTGTGAACTCCTTAAAAAGGAGAATGAGTTTACTCTTGATAGGTTGATGCCAGTTGCTGTAGCACTAGAGTTGTATGGATCTGGCATCCTGATTCAGGACGATGTGATGGACCAAGATGGACTGCGTAGAGGAAACAAAACAGTTCACACATGGCTTGTGGAATATGCACAGAAGCACAGCATTCGTGATGCACAACGGTGGGGAGAAAGTGTGGCAACGTGTTTTGCTGACACTTTGTTTTTTGTGGCAGGAGAATGCCTGACAACTGCACAACTTGATCAATCACATGTACAAAAACTACAAACGTATTCTTTCCGTGAACTTGCCCTCTTAGGTATGGCGCAAGCAGAAGACTTGCGGCAAGCCGGTGCGCCCGGCATTCCATCCCATCAAGAAATACTGGATATGTTTGTGGGTAAAACAGGACGCTATACAGCTCGGTGGCCGCTTGCCCTTGCTGGGCTTGTGTCTGATGTCACTCCAGAAATCCAACATGCATTGGAGGCAGTGGGTGAGTCTATAGGTGTGGTGTACCAAATGCGTGATGATTATTTGGGTCTTTTTGGAGATGCGCAGGTGACAGGAAAAAATACCACCAGTGATATTCGTGAAGGAAAGAAGACTCTATATGCAGCAACTTTCTTTGCTTGTGCCAGAGGGGAGATGAAAGAGCGTGCCCAGCGCATCTTTGCTAGCAAAAATGCGTCAGAACAGGACTGTGCATGGTTTAAAGAAGCGCTTACCACTACTGGTAGTAGTAAAGAGGTAGATGTACTGCTTGAGCAGTACGTTGCAGAAATCTTGACGCAAATAGATCAGCTAGAACTTCCCATGGCAGTTAAGAGCTTACTTAAAGGTATCGCTATGTACAGTGCAAGGAGAGATAAATGAAGGTAATGGCTACTCTTGCAGAGATACGTGCATCAATGGCGACATTAGCACAACCACCCAAGGATCAAGATTTTATTCGCCGATACCTTGGAACACCACGAGAAGTGCGTGGAGTGAAAACAGCATATATTCGTCAGCTGGCCAGTCGACTAGCCAAAGAAAAAGGAAATGACACACCATTTATGGTGGACATTCTTGATATGTTGTACGCAAGTCCCACGTATGAAGAGCGAGCATTGGCTGGCTATCTCCTCACGCAGTGTAAAACTATGCGTACTGGTTTACCACTGCAGCGACTTGTCCCCTGGATTGGCGCGCAGACTGGATGGGCAGAAATAGACACCACGTGCCAATCGCTCATGACAGCTTCAGAAGTTTCAAACCGCTGGCAAGAGTTTGTTGATCTTATTACCCATCTATCTACAAGTCATAAGATCCAGTTGCGACGTGCCAGTTTAGTGCTGCTGGTAAAGCCACTGAGAGAAAGCAGTTCTCCCGAACTTGCTGAACTTGCCTGTGCGACTGTTGACCAGCTCAAAAAGGAAAAAGATAGTCTAATTACCAAAGCAATTTCGTGGACGCTGCGGAGCATGGTTTTGTTACATACAGCACATCTCACCAGTTACCTGAAAACAAACAGTTCCAGTTTGCCAAAAATTGCGGTAAGAGAAGTAACGCGCAAGCTTGCAACAGGGAAGAAGTAGGTATGCCAACATATGAACATCCTTATCGCGAGGAGCAAGAAAACCCACTATTTTCTGCCAAAGATTTCCACACAGGTGTTGCTGTGGGGACAGATGTTGTGTCGCAAAGACTCAAAGCAGAAATAGAAGCAGCTGGTACCATTCCCTACAGTCGCTTTATGCAGGTGGCATGTACTGAGCATTTTTATGGCTCGGGTGTTGTGCGTTTTGATCAGAAAGAAGACTTCACCACCATCCCCGAACAGCATCCATTTTTTGGTGCATACTGCGCAAGCGTGCTGCATGACGTATGGATATCATTAGGTAAACCTGAACAGTTTCAAGTAGTTGAGCAAGGCCCTGGACAAGGTGTTCTCGCTGCCAATCTCTTACACTATACACGCGAGCTATTCCCCAATTTTTTTGCAGCACTCTCATACACACTGGTTGAAGTGAGTCATCCTTTGGCGGTGCGTCAAAAAGAGAGACTTGCCAGCTACAGTGATAAAGTAACTTGGCTTATTGGTTCGGCCACCGAAATTGAACTTCCTACCACCGTGGGTGCGTTCATCTCCAATGAACTGCCTGATGCATTTCCGGTGGAGCGAGTCGCACGAATCAATAGGAGAGTTAGGCAAAAGTACATCACCATCGAAAATGGTATGTGGGTTGAGGTATGGAGTGAGCCCACACCAGAAGTTACACAGTTTATTGAGAAGTTTGCACTCACTATTGAAGAAGAAAACGAGACAGCTATCAACCTCCCAAGTGTTGTCTGGCAACAGAAAATGCAGGCGGCACTGCAAGCAGGCGCAATTTTTACTGTCGATTATGGTGGTCAAGGTAAGAGAGCTACAGGAAGCTACCTGGCAGTTCGTTATTATGGCAAAGATGCTACTCACTCCATACGTGGCGCAGCGGTAAGCGATGCTTTAGCAAACTATGCTGCACCAGGGCAGTACGACATGACCGCAGATGTAGATTTTGCGGTACTGGAAAAAATTGCTCGCAGTGAGGGTCTGGAAGTAGCGGAAAGTGCATCCGCAGAGAGGTTTTTTGAACGTCTGGGTGTGTTTAAGAGTATTGAGCCTTATATTGAGCAACTCAAGAGTGCACACACATGGCAAGAATATGTGAGGTTGTTTGGTGAAGTAGAGGATGCGTATACAAGCCTCTATGGTTTCTTTTCTTGCTCTCAATTCTACGCACATCTCATAACCAAAAACTGCACACTCATGAGACAAAACTACAGCAATGAAAACCAAGAATTTCCTGTTGAACTGGAAGACTTTTTTGTTCAACTTCCTGTTCCTTTGGAAGAAAAATACTACACGGTGGATAGAACACACGTTGCTGGTTTTGATGCAGAATCTGGTAAACCCACCAAGATGGCCCGTGAGACTGGTGGGTACCTTCTTGTGCCCCCTGTAGAACTTCAGGGAATGCGTGTCATGAAAAATGATGGAACACTGCTGTATGATTTTACAGATTCAGAAATCTGTGAACAGTTTGTACAGCAAAGCGGGTATATACATTGAAAGGATAGCTATGACAGTTGGTTTTATAGGTTTGGGAAAAATGGGTAAGAATATGGTGCTTCGACTCCTGGAACAGGGTGTGCCGGTGGTGGCGTGGAATAGGTCTCCTGAACCACGTGCAGAAGTTGCTTCAGCAGGTGCTCGTGTTACTGAGAGTGTGGCAGAATTGGTGGCGGAGCTTCCGTCTCCCAAAGTTGTATGGTTAATGCTCCCTGCTGGAGACGTGACAGATGCCATGATAACTGAAGTTGCTGCGCACTTAACCACGGGTGACACACTTATTGATGGTGCAAACTCTTTCTACAAAGATACGCTCAGACGCGCACAGGTGATGACGGAGAAAGGCATTCGTTTTATTGATGCACCTATTTCTGGTGGTCCCGGTGGCGCACGGACAGGTGCCTGTATGTTGGTGGGCAGCACTGCAACAGCAGTGCACGATTTAATGCCACTTTTTTCTGCATTAACAGCACCACAAGCTCTTGGTTTTTTCGGTAGTGTGGGGAGTGGTCATTACGCCAAAATGATTCACAACGGCATTGAGTACGGCATGATGCAAGCTATTGCGGAAGGGGCTGCTCTGCTCAAGCATGGGCCATTTTCCTATGACATGGCAGAGGTCTTTCGTGTATACAACATTAAGACTGTGATTGAATCAAGGCTAGTGGGTTGGACACAAGAAGCACTCGTAGAAGATCCCGAACTCACTCAAACAGCTGCCACTATCGGGGCACTTGGTGAAGGCGCATGGACCGCCGTAACTGCGCAAGAACTACATATTGCAGCTCCAGTTATTACCGCGTCAGTGCAAGTACGCACTGAATCAAGTAGTGTTGCCGAAAGTTCACCAGAAGGGTATAGAAATAAAGTGGTTTCGGCACAGCGCGGTAAGTTTGGCGGTCATGCCGTCAAGAAAACTGCATAACTTTAGAGATTTTCAGGGTGTTCGTCTGGAGGGTAAGTTTGGAGCGGTACTTTGTTGTCATCCCAGGCTGTGCTAATAGGGTCTATGAACTTCCACATTGCAGCAACTTCTTGTGTGCTGAGGAACAAAAGCTGGTTTCCCAAAATACAGTCTAGGAGTAAGCGTTCATATTCGTGTGTGTATTGTTGTTTGACTTCTGTGCTATCGGAGTAGACAAACTGAAAATCTGCCTCACGTGGTTCCAGTGTGAGACCGGGTTTTTTTGCCCAAAAACTCATCTTAATTTCCTCTTTGGGCTCCATACGGAAGATGACTGTATTTTTGTAGTGCTTGTCTGTTGGGCACAAACAGCGCTTGGGGTGCTTGAAAGTTATGATTACTTCTTTTCGTGCTTCACCCATGCGTTTACCACTTTCCAAGGTAATCGGAACTCCGCGCCAGCGAGGGTGCGTAAGTGAAAATGTCATTTTGAAATAGGTCTCTGTATCAGAATTCGGTGCAACGCCCGCAATACCATGGTATCCCGCATACTGTGCTCGTTTGGTATTCATGCGAATACTGCGTGGTGAAAGATGTGGTAATGTAGCCAATAGTTTGGCTCGCTTACTGCGTACATCCTTTGCACTAAAACTGCGAGGTCTATCCATAAGAGAAAGTGCAACCATTTGTAGCATATGATTTTGACCCACATCACGCAGTGCACCAACTCCATCGTAGAATGAACCGCGGTGTTCCACTCCAATTTTTTCGTACAGTTTTATGGATATAGATTCAATGTGGCTTTTGCTCCACATTTCTTCCAATAAATTATTATGGAAACGGAATACCAAAATGTTTTGCAGCATTTCTTTGGCAAGGTAGTGATCTATCCTATAAATTTGTTCTTCTTCAAACAGTTTTCCCAGCATTAAATCTAGTTCTTGGGCAGTTTGCAGATCCTTGCCAAATGGTTTCTCTACAATAATTCTCGTCCATCCGGTCTTGTCGCTACATGGCTCGGAGAGTTTTGAGTCGGCTAGTTTTTTGAAAATACTGGCATAGTACGTAGGTGGCACAGCGAGATAGAACAATTTGTTGGAACATGCTTGCCACTGTTCATCTACCAATCCCAATGTTGTAGCAAGTGCGTGGTAGTCTACCTTGTGTTCAAAGTTGCCCGTATGGTAGTAGCACAGAGACAAAAACGCGTCATCGACTGCGTGGATACCTTTATGAACCAGTTCACGTTTGATGAGGTGACGGAACTCATCATGGCTCATTTCACGGCGGGCAAAGCCGTAAATCGCGAAGAGTTTAGGGAGATGTCCACCTTTATACAGCTGATATAAAGCTGGTGCAATTTTTTTGGCCATTAAGTCGCCAGTTGCTCCTAAAACGATGAGAATGGTGGGAATAGATGATGATGACTGCATTAGTCACACGGTACCACACTTTCCCCAAAGGTGAAAGCGAGCTGTGCTGCAAACTCTACGGTTCTTACACCTTTCTTACACAACTATCATTGTGCCTTAGGTATGCAATGGTACAGTTATTCAGATTGAAAGAGTAATAGGTATGTTCTAGAAAGGAACAGTATGAAAAAATATCTCCTCATCCTGCCAGCGGCAGGAATTCTTTTATCTGGCTGTACAACTAATTCAAGTACTACCATGACCCCTTCACCAACACCACTAATGGAAGAACAGCCAATGAGGCAGGGATCATCACTAACAGAAAATGATGATATGGCAAAAATGGAAGATGGAGTGATGGTGGGTGGAGCATTAATGGTGCCTTCCAAAGATATCGTTGATAACGCAATGAACTCCAAAGATCACACTACGGTTGTTGCAGCGGTAAAGGCAGCAGGACTAGCTGAGACCCTCAAAGGTAAAGGTCCTTTCACCGTTTTTGCTCCTACCAATGCAGCCTTTGACAAACTGTCAGCTGGCACCGTAGATGCCCTTATGAAACCAGAGAATAAGTCTAAGTTAACTGGAGTGCTTACTTACCATGTTGTGCCTGGAACGTACAAATCTTCAGATATTAAAGATGGCATGACCCTCAAAACAGTTAATGGACAGACGCTTAAGTTTACTATGAAAGACGGCACATGGTGGATCAATAATTCCGCACAGATTGAAATTTCAGATGTTGTATCATCCAACGGTGTGACCCACGTTATTGATACGGTACTCATGCCTCAGTAATCTTATGACGAGTAACATGCACTCATGCTTTTCAAAGTTCCCAAGCTGTTGCTTGGGAACTTTAGTAGTAAGTAGTTTCTGGTACAATCAAAATTATGCGTAAACTCCATCTCACCACAAGTATTAATGCTCCAGTGGAAAAAGTCTGGAATGCAGTTGTCTCCAAAGACCTTTATGAACAGTGGACCGCGGCTTTTATGCCTGGTTCGACTTTTGAAGGCACGTGGGAGCAAGGATCAGAAATGCGGTTTCTAGGCCCTGGCGAAACTGGCGCCAGAGATGGTATGTTCAGCATGATTGCTGAAGCACGAAAAAATGAATTTATCTCTATTAAACACTTGGGTTTAATCACTAGTGGAGTGGTGGATACCACCAGCCCTGCAGTCAAAGAATGGACGCCATCTTTTGAAAACTATACTTTCACATCAACTCCAAGCGGTACAGAGTTTACCTTGGATATGGATGTGGCTGATAATTTCTATGACATGTTTATGCAGATGTGGCCACATGCGCTTGAGCGTCTTAAAGAGGTAGTAGAAACCGGTAAAAGTACATGGATTGATATTGGTACCTTTATTGCTGCACCACTCAGTAAAGTTTGGGAGTACTACACTAAGCCAGAGCACATTGTGCAATGGGGTTTTGCTAGTGATGATTGGGAGGCGCCAGCAGCAGAAAATGATCTACGTGTAGGCGGGAGATTTAAAACAGTGATGGCTGCCAAAGACAAGAGTGCCCAATTTGACTTTACTGGTGTCTACACAGCAGTAAAGCCTCAAGAACGTATTGAGTACACCATAGATGATGGGCGCAAAGTACGTGTCAGTTTCTCTGATCATGGCTCACAAGTGCAAGTTGCAGCGTCGTTTCAAGCAGAATCAGAAAACTCACTTGAACAACAACAAACAGGATGGCAAGCAATTCTTGATAACTTCAAAAAATATGTTGAGAAAGGAACCTAATGGCTATGCTGCACACACTATCCGGCAATTGTGAGAGTTGCCTCATGCCGTTTTCCAAAGATCCCAAAGGTGCTGCACGAGAAAGTGAAAAGTACTGTTCCTATTGTTTTACCAATGGAAAGCTCTGTTATCCCGGGAATGATTTGGGAGAATTTAGGAAAGCAATGGTTGCTGCGATCGTGGCACGTGGTGAAAGTAGGTTGAAGGCTTGGATTTTTGCCTTTATGGCAGGATTCGCACCACGCTGGAATAAAAAACATACGTAAGAGTAGTTCGTACGAATAAATTTTGAAAAGGAACATCATGCAGAAAATCGCCCTACATTTTTGGTTTGATACCCAAGCAAAAGCAGCGGCAGAAGTGTATACCAAGCTATTCGCCAACTCTCGTATCATCAGTGTCAATTCTATCTCTGATACACCATCTGGCACCGTAGAAATTGTCTCGCTGCAGATGGCAGGACAAGACTGTATGTTTATGTCAGCTGGGCCACTTTTTAAAATTAATCCAAGCATTTCTCTCATGGTGGTCTGCGAAAACGAAGCAGAAGTAGATACATACTGGGCTGAGCTTTCCAAGGATGGTAAGGTCCTCATGGAACTGAGCGAGTATCCCTTTGCCAAAAAATATGGATGGGTGCAGGATAGATTTGGTGTGTCATGGCAAATTGGCTACATGGAAGGTAGTGAAGTAACACAAAAAATCATGCCAGCACTCATGTACACAGGTGCGGTAGCTGGCAAAGCCGAAGAAGCAATGCAGTTCTATACCAGTCTCTTCAAAGATGGTGTGATTGATTTTACTGCACGGTATGAAGCAGGTGAGTCTCCAGTAGATAAACCAGGCACTATTAAGCATGCAGTCTTCAAACTGGCTGGACAAAAATTTGTAGCAATGGATAGCGCGCACGACCATAAGTTTGGTTTCAATGAAGCTGTTTCACTCATGGTTTACTGTGAGACCCAAGCAGAAATTGACTTTCTCTGGGAAAAACTCAGTGCAGTTCCAGAATCAGAACAGTGCGGCTGGCTCAAAGACAAGTACGGTGTGTCTTGGCAGATTGTGCCTGTGCAGATGAATGAGATGATGGGCAAGGGCACACCAGAACAACAACAGCGTGTCACCGCTGCATTCATGCAGATGAAAAAATTTGACATTGCCACACTCCAAAAAGCATTTGATGGTGAGTAGAGTATGACTACACTTTTGCTTATCGTACTCATTGGCTTGGTAATTTCGTTTTTTGCTACGCAAAATACCGATCCTATATCATTGCAGTTTTTCATATATCAAATAACCGAAGTTCCTAAATATGTCGTAGTAGTGGGAGCATTTTTGCTGGGGCTTTTCTTGTCGTGGAGTATCAATCTTATCAATAACATTACAACTGGTTTTGTGATGCGAAAAAAAGATACAAAGATCACTGATTTTAAGAGAGAAAACGCCGAGCTTGTGAAGCGCGTGCATCAACTAGAGCTAGAAAATGCAAAGCTAAAAGAACGTTACAATGAACCAGAAGATGAAAAGTCATTGTGAAAAAAATGCTTGCTAAAATCTGGAAAGCCCTTTCATTTCCCAAGTTACTTCAGTTGAGCATAATGCGTTTGGTACAGTCACAATTTTTGGTGGGTGTTACCGGCATCATTTTTAATGAAAAAAATGAAGTACTGCTTTTTAAGCACACATACCGGCAAACTCCCTGGAGCCTTCCGGGTGGGTACTTGCAGTCCAAAGAACATCCCTTTGAAGGTATGGAACGAGAGATAGCAGAAGAATCGGGGTTTGTGGTGAGCATAGATGAACAATTAAAAGTGCGGACAGACAGAGAAACATCCCGTCTAGATATCGTGCTGGTGGGACGATTTATGGGGGGAGAGTTTACGCCATCCAGTGAAGTATCAGAGTATGGTTTTTTTACCATGGAGACACTGCCACTTATTGCACGCAACCAGCTTTTTCTGATACAACAAGCATTGAGTGAAAAAATATGAAACTCGCCATCATGTCTGACGCTCATGATAACTGGGCACATCTAGAAACCGCAATTCAGCTAGCCAATGAACAGGGCTGTGAAGTTTTGCTTTTTGCAGGTGACTTGATTGCGCCACCTGGTCTTGCTGTACTTGAAAAATTTAATGGCAACGTCAAGCTAGTATGGGGAAACAACGAGGGTGAAAAGGTAGGCATTGCACTCAAGTGCGCGAAGAGTGAGAAGATTGAGCTGTGCGGAGATGTATTTGAGGGTGTGCTTGGTGGAGTGCGCATTTTCATGAATCACTATCCACGGATCGTGGAGCTCGCCTCACAATTTGGTGAGTTTGATCTGTGCATTTTTGGACATACGCATGAGTATATTCAAACCAAGGTGGGCGAGTGCTCTCTTGTGAATCCAGGTGAGATTCAGGGCTATATCACTGGTGAGGCTGGCTTTGTGGTGTGGGATACGCAGATGCGAAGTGGGGAGCGGGTGAGGGTGTAAATATATGAAAAAGACAAAACATTTTTATAAAACACATTTTCAATTAGTTACGATCAAGAAAGCATATGAAGATTTTATGTTTACCAATCAATTGTCTAATGTGGACTCTTATAAAATTCTGGAAATTGAAGATACTAATGAAACGTGGAATTTCGATTCAATAGATGAATTTTTTTCTAATTACTACAAAGCTAATAGTTTTACTTTGTTCGTCTCAAGTAAACAAAAAAGGTTATCACTATCACTAATGGGGGATAATAAGAATTATATCAGAGTTGAGGTTGAATCTGATGAAAGAGCGAAGGTTGAAAAAACTTTTCATATTTTTGAAGAGAATGCCGTAGCAAGTAAGGTAATTGAAGCTGAAGAAGTGGTTAAAATATTTATTGGACATGGTAGAGATCAACAATGGAAATTACTCAAAGATCATTTGCATGAACAGCATGGTTATAAAATAGAACATTATGAAATTGGTCCTAGGGCAGGAACTACTGTTAAAGAAGTTTTAGAGTCAATGTTAAATTCTTCTAGTTTTGCTTTACTTGTAATGACTGGTGAAGATTTAGATAATGTGGGAAATATACACGCCAGAGAGAACGTTATTCACGAAATTGGTTTATTTCAAGGTAGGTTGGGCTTTCAAAAAGCATTAGTTTTAAAAGAGGATGGTGTCAATGAATTTTCTAACATTTTTGGTATAAATCAAATTAGATTTTCAAAAAAAAATATTAGAGAAAGTTTTGGTGATGTAGTTGCAGCAATAAAAAAAGAATTTGAAGGTAAACATTAATCAATTTTATAAATACTAATGAATTTCTCCTGATATAATACTCCCCATATGTCACTTTCCATTGGAATTGTTGGTCTTCCCAACGTAGGCAAAAGTACACTCTTCAACGCGCTCCTCAAGGAGCAACAGGCGCTGGCTGCCAACTATCCCTTTGCCACCATCGAGCCCAACGTGGGGATCGTGCCCGTCCCAGATGCACGCCTCGCCAAGCTCGCCAAGATCGTCAACACCACCACTATCAAGCCCGCCACAGTAGAGTTTGTAGACATTGCAGGGCTTGTCAAAGGTGCCAGCAAAGGCGAGGGACTGGGCAATCAATTCTTATCACACATCCGTGAAACAGCAGCCATTTGTCATGTGCTGCGTGCTTTTGAAGACACGGATATTATTCGTGAAGGTTCAGAAACTCCACAGCTAGACCTGGGAATCATCCGTCTTGAGTTGGTTTTTGCCGATCAAGCTACCGTAGACAAACAACAGCAACCCAAGGGTAGTGTTGATAAAACTGCCAAAGAACGTTGGGAAGTAGTAACTGCACTGAAAACAGTCTTGGCCGCAGGCAAAACAATACGCTCTGTACTTGATGCTCAAGACACTACTTTTGCACTTACCTCTTTACCAGAAGAGCAGGTGATGCAAGTCTGTAAAGAACTATCACTGCTTACCTTCAAAAAAGAGCTCTTTGTGGTAAATGTGAGTGAAACACAGCTTGCCGAAGGTATACAAAATTTGACGACTCGTTTTGCAGAAGAACTTGTTGTTCCAGCATCACAGATCATTGTGATGTGCAACAAAATAGAGAGCGAGCTAGCCACCCTATCCGATGAAGACCGCACTGCCTACTTGCATGAACTGGGATTAGAAAACAGCGGTTTAGACCGCCTTATTACCGCTGCATATAATACTTTGCATCTTCAGAGCTTCCTCACTGCAGGGGAAATTGAAGTCCGGGCGTGGACTATCACACAGGGTAGTACTGCTCGCAGAGCTGCGGGTGCTATCCATACGGACTTTGAGCGACTTATGATTTCTGCCAAAGTAGCTTCCTATGCAGACTTTGTGCAGTATGCGGGCTGGAAAGGTGTCAAAGAAGCTGGTAAGCTGAGAACTGAAGGAAGAGAGTATCACATGCAAGAAGGTGATATAGTGGAATTCTTACTAGGAAAATAATACATCGTGCATATACTCCGCAACTTGAGCGAATCACTACATACTCTCTGGGCTCGGTATGAAGCGAGTATTATGTTGAGTGGCGGCTTGGTGATAGGTGCTGCCCTTATGTATTGGTTCATGGCAGGTACTACGTCTGTTCCAAAACAGACTTTGTTTGAAGAGTCTCGTAAACAGGGAAAATATTCATTTATCAATCCTCTTTTGGAGTGCGAACAGGCTGAGAGCGTAGGATATGGCTACTACCGGGCATCATTTGATGATGTGCAAACAAAGGTAGATGTATATAAAGCAAATGGAACCGTTACAGATCTTGCGGTGTACTTTAGAGATCTTAATAATGGCCCTTGGTATAGCATCAATGAAGAATCACTGTTTGAACCTGCAAGTTTATTTAAGTTGCCGCTGCTGGTAGCTCTGTACAAGAAAAGAGAAATGGATCCAACAATATTTCAAAAAAAACTTCTAGTGCGTGAAGACACCGACGAAATCCAGGCAATCAAGCCAGAGACTGCTGCAAAAGTGGGGGCGGAGTATACAATCGCCGAACTGAGTGACTTTATGATCAAGTACTCGGATAACAATTCTGCTGCTACGTTATTTGAGTTTCTTGGACCCGAGTATGTATCCACTATTTTCACAGACCTCGGCTTAACACAGACTGCTGGGAGTCTTGGCTACGTAATTACCGTGAAAAACTACAGTGGCATCTATAGACTGTTATTCAATGGCTCATACCTCAACAAGGACGATTCAGAGGCTGTACTAAAAGCGCTAAGTTCTTCAGAGTATACAGAGGGTTTGCGCAAGGGGCTTCCCCCTGGTACGCTCATTTCGCATAAATTTGGTGAAAGAAGTACTCGCGCAGTGGACAACACTATTATTTATCAGCTCCATGATTGTGGAATTGTCTACTATCCTCAGCGACCATTTCTTTTGTGTATTATGACCAAGGGAAGGAATGCTGATGTTCTCCCACAGGTTATTCAAGATATTGCCAATACCATTTTCACCGACTTTGATCAAAAAGTACGCCAAGTCCCTTAATGTGGTATACTACGCCTTGTCACGTTTGTGCTGTAGGTAGTGAAGTACCAAGCAGCATCCAGTAGCTCAACAAACGTATGACGAAAGGAGCATAACCCATGCAAATACCGCATGATACTCGGGTCAAGAAGTATGAATTGACCTATTTAACTTCATCTCAGCTGACAAGCGACGAAGCTCGCGAAATTACTGCAGCTGTAGAAAAATCTATTAAGAAGTCTGAAGGCACTATTGTGTCTCAAGATGATTGGGGTAAGAAAGCACTCGCATACACCATCAAACACTTGAGCAAACGCCACACCGAGGCAGTATTTAAACATCTCGTGGTGCAGTTTGAAACGCATAATGCATTTGCGTTTGAGAAAGACTTACGTCTTAACCAACGGGTGATCCGTTACTTATTCGTTGTTGCAGAGGAAGAGAAAAAAGCTTAGAGTACGCTAACACGTGGTTATACAGTTTATGCAAGAATACTGCATACACTGAGGCAAGAGAGAAAGGAACGTATGTCAGCACGATCACTCAACAAAGTAATGCTTATTGGTAATCTCACCAGAGACCCTAATGTTCGCTATACCCCCGGTGGTGCAGCAGTTTGTTCATTTGGACTTGCTACCAACCGTTCATGGACGCCCACCGACGGTGGAGAAAAGCAAGAAAAAGTTGAGTACCACAACATTGTTGCTTGGTCAAAGCTTGCTGATATCTGTGGTCAACTCCTTCACAAAGGTGACAAGATCTATGTTGAAGGCAGACTGCAAACGCGTGACTGGAAAGCAGATGACGGCAGTGATCGTCGTATCACTGAAATCGTTATCGAAAACATGATCTTGCTACGTTCAACCACTGGTGCATCTGGCTCATATGCCAGTGATGACATGGGTGGTGATAATACAGATTCTTTCTCTACACCCGTCGCTAAGCCTGCTGCAAAGAAAAAAAAGGTAGAAAAACAAGAGGATGACGATGCTCCAACCAGTGAAGAGGTTGCTGACGACATCCCATTTTAATAGAAGCATTAAAAATAAAAAGGATACTATATGCCAATGAAACTTAAGCCTAAAAAGCGTTCAGTAAAAAAACTCAATAACCCAGATTTGGTGTTCACGTACAAAGACGTGAGTACCTTGACTCGTTTTATGAACGAGCTTGGTATGATTATGTCTCGAGCTGAGACAGGTCTTACCCAGAAACAACAGCGCATCTTGGGTACAGAAGTGAAGCGTGCACGTCATCTGGCTTTGCTTCCATTTACTCAAACACTGTAAACAGTCCAAGCCAGCTATTTCCATTGCGCTGATTTCATAGTACACTGAAAACTCATGAAATTATTGCCTCTAGTGAGAACAGTAATTATTGCAGCTTTGCTGTGTGTGTTGGGTGGCATTCTCGAGAATCGCTACGCGTTTGTTGAGCGCTTTCCGCTCAGCCTGTTGTCAAACTCTATCACATCGAATGATGTATCAGGTGAGAGCATTGCTCATCTATTCCGAACAGAGGTGCCTTCCAAGCATAGTTCCATTGATTTTAGTGTGTTCTGGCAAGCATGGGATGTTCTGGAAGATGAGTTCCACGAGCCAGACAAAATGCAGCCAGAAAAAATGGTGGATGGTGCAGTAGCTGGGATGGTTGCCGCTTTGGGTGATCCGTACACTATGTATCTTCCTCCAGAAGACAAGGTTCGCAGCGGGCAAGATTTGGCAGGAGCATTTTATGGTGTTGGAATTGAGTTGGGGTATGTAGAAGGAGTCTTGGCCGTTATGTCACCACTTGATGGTTCACCAGCCGCTAAAGCGAATGTTCAAGCTGGTGACTTAATCATAAAAGTAACAGATGAAGCTAAAAAAGTTGATGAATCAACTAATGGGTGGTCGCTTACAAAAGCAGTTGACACAATCCGTGGTCCCAAAGGCAGTCCAGTAGTCCTCACGCTGCTGCGCAAAAACAACGGCAACGAGCCATTCCAAGTAACACTCGTTCGCGATGAAATCATTGTTAAATCTGTACAGCTTTCTTTTGTGAATCAAGCAGGTAGTAAAGTAGCACATATTAAACTGTCGCGCTTTGGCGAGCGTACTCAGAATGAGTGGACAGAGGCCGTACAGCAAATTCAGAAAGAGCGCAAAGCAATTAAGGGTATTGTGCTTGATATGCGCAACGATCCAGGTGGCTTCTTTGATGAAGCAATTAATATTGCAAGTGACTTTGTTCCAGATGGTGTCTTGGTAAGCCAAAAAGGTCGTTACACTTCCAAGGAATACTCATCTAATGGATCAGCACGACTCAAAGGTATTCCTCTAGTCCTCTTAGTAAACGGAGGCAGTGCTTCTGCCTCAGAAATAGTGGCTGGAGCTCTCCGTGACCGCTTGGGTGTCAAGTTGGTAGGTCAAAAAACATTTGGAAAAGGCACTGTGCAAGACAGAAAAGAACTAAAAAACGGTGGTGGTATCCACGTTACCATTGCGCGTTGGATGCTACCCAGTGGTCAATGGATTCATGAACAAGGTATTCCTGTTGACGTAACCGTGACAGATGACCCTAAAACAGAGATAGATGAAATGCTCCAAAAAGCTATAGAAACATTGTAAGAGAGGAGGCGCCGTATGCCACCCTTCACCAGTTCACACAAATCATTTCTATTAGGAACAGGAGTCTCGCTAGTCGTGCTCGTGGCGTTTTTTGCCGGTGGCTTGGCAGATAGAGTATTTGTCATCAAACCACTTGACTATCTAGCACAACGTTCTGGAATAGGCGCACAGCCCAGTGTGGGAACGCCCTCCTCACCCCTCAGTGCGTTCATTGATCACAGTGCCAATATGAGCGTCGCAGATGTAGCAGAGAAGACTTCTGCTTCTGTGGTTACTGTTGCTATCAAGAAACAACAAGTGGTACAGATTCCCTCTATACTCACACCATTTTTTAATGGCCAAACTGAAGGTCAAGGCGAAGCAGTACAGAGAGATATTGGGACAGGTTTCGTCATAGATACCAATGGTTTGGTTGTGACCAATAAACATGTTGTGTTAGACAGCGCAGCTGAATACAAGGTGATTAGTAAGGATAATAAAGAATTCGCAGTTACCAAAATTTATCGCGATCCTGTTAATGACCTGGCTATCCTCAAAGTGGAAGGGGCACAACTTCCAGCACTTGCTTTGGGTGCATCCGATACTTTACGTGTAGGTGAGACGGTAATTGCTATTGGTACCGCACTGGGTGAATTCCGTCATACGGTCACGACTGGTGTAATCTCGGGGATTGGTAGGAGTATCACAGCTGGTACAGGTTTTGCCCAGTTTGAGGAGCTTGAGAACGTTATTCAAACCGATGCCGCTATTAACCCTGGCAACTCAGGAGGACCACTTCTCAACGCTCGTGGTGAAGTGATTGCTGTCAATGTGGCGGTATCTGCCAACGCGCAAAATGTGGGTTTTGCACTACCCATCAATATTGTCAAAGATTCTTTGGAAAACTTCAACAAGACTGGCCAATTTGAACGACCACTCCTTGGTGTGAAGTATCAGATGATCAGTGAGGCAGCTGCATTAGCAAATGAAGTACCTCAGGGAGCGTATGTGGTGAGCATTGTTGAAGGAAGTACCGCCGCGCAAGTTGGTTTGCAGCGTGGTGATATTGTTACCAAACTTGATGGGACTGCACTCAAGGGCAAAGATACACTAGCCAAGTTTATGAGTAAGAAAAAAGTGGGTGATACTCTGAGTATTACGTATTGGAGAGATACGGCAGAGAAGACAGTGACCGTAACTTTGAAGGCTGGGACGTAACAGATTAGTCTTGATCGCTCTCATCACCCGTAGCTTGGGGATCATAGTCTGGGTTTTCCAAGGCAGCCTTGGTTTCGGTGAGTATAGACATGATATCTCCCTCGAGGATGGTCTCTAGACTGAACCATGACTGTTTGGTGCGATGATCGGTCACTCTGTTTTGAGGAAAGTTGTACGTACGTATTTTCTCAGCACGCTGTGCACGACCAATGAGGCTGCGAGCATTACCCAACTCACGTTGACGCTTTTCTTCTTCTAGTTCCCAGAGCTGAGAGCGCAAAAGTTCCAATGCTATCTTTCTGTTTTGATCTTGTTTTTTTTCTTGACGAGCATTAACTACCACCCCAGTAGGGAGATGCACCAAGCGGACAGCGCTATTCACTTTATTTACGTTCTGTCCTCCCGCACCACCAGCTCGCATAAAGGACCATTCAAGATCTTCTTCACGGATAGTAATGGCAGTAGGGGGTATTTCTGGAAGCACTGCTACGCTTGCAGTAGAGGTATGGATACGACCTTGTGATTCGGTCACTGGTACACGTTGTACGCGGTGTACACCGGTTTCATACTTGAGAAGTTCAAAAGGAGTGAGTGGAATGCCATCGGTTCGTGAAATACCCATCACTTTGACAATGAGATCATCAATCATGCCACATTTGAGGCCATGTGCTTCTGCAAAGCGCATATACATACGCAAAATTTCACCTGCCCAAATTTTTGCTTCATCTCCACCAGCTCCACCACGGATTTCAATGGTGCAGTTGCCACGTTTTCCTGTTTCGGTTGCATCTGGCGTACTCGTTTCGTGACTGGTAAGCTGAGCAGCAGCTTCTTCAAGAGTCGCTTTTTGTGCGCGTAGGCTCTCAACTTCATCTGTTGCAAGCTCACGCATGCTAGGATCACTCAACAAGAGTTCGGCCTCTGCAATTTTATCTTCTAATTCTTTGATGCTGTGTTCGTAGGGATTCATACAATGCTCACTCCAGTATACCAAACGATACTGGGAGCTAGGTGCACGCCAATAACACTATTGTGCGGGTGTACTTGCTTTGGTGGCAGCGCGAAGAGCGGATTGTTGTTCTCGGAGAAGTTCGCGGTATGATTTGCTGGGACCTGCAGGAACTTCAGTTTTTTGTTTCTTGTTTGTGCGTTCTTCTCTCAGTTTCTTCTGTTCAGCAGCAAAAAGCTGTTTCTTCTTGAAGCCATCAACACGACCCTTGAGGTCAACGAAGCGCATCTCTCCAGTGAAGAAGGGATGTGATTTTGAGGTGATATCGGTTTTTATGACATAGTGAGTCACACCATCGATATCCATGGTTTCGTTACTTTTGATTGTTGAAGCACTAATAATTTTGTCACCAGTAGATACGTCGATAAAGACGACTGGGTGAAGTGTGGGGTGAATGCCTGTTTTCATACTGTCCTTATTAGCAAGTTGAGACTGCCCATTATATCAGATCACATACCTTATAGCAAAGCAGAAAAAAGTCTTTGTACTTCTTGTTCTTGCTCAAATGCTACTCTCCCAAAGAAAGTTGTGCAATGACTTGTGAGAGAGAAAGACGGTCTTGTTGGCCTGTCTGCATATTCTTGAGTGATACTGTGCCATTTGCAGCCTCATCTTCACCAATTACAACGACGTACGGTATTTTTTTTTGGTCAGCCAGCTTGAACTGCTTACCCAACTTGTCAACAGCAGGGTAGAGTTCAGTCTTGATGCCTGCTTGACGGAGCTGAGCTGTAGCTGCATATGCTGCTGCTGCACTTTCCTCAGAAAAAACACTCACGAGCACTTGAGTACCCTGGCCTTTTTGTTGTAACAGTCCCAGTTCTTCAAGCACTTCAACTGTTCTATCAAAGCCCACTGCAAAACCAACTGCGGGCATAGTGTAGCCTGAGAGTTGTTCTATGAGGTTGTCGTATCTACCGCCACCACCCAGTGATCCACTCGGATATTCGGGTACGCGACTCTCAAAAATGAGACCAGTGTAGTAATCCAAGCCGCGAGCTAGATTGGGGTTTCTTTTGAGTGCTTCACGTGGCACACCCAACTCAATAGCAATGTCTACAATTTGTTGTAATTGATTTGATATAGGAGCATTTTTAAGTTTGCTTAAAAGTTCATCAGCAGCAGCTGAAGTAAGGCCTTTCTCTACCAACTCTGCCGCTACTTCCGCAGGGCTCTGTTTGTCTAATTTGTCTATCGTTTGGGTCAAAGACAAAACAGGTGTTTGGGTAGTAGCAAAGGGGGTAAGAACCGAAAATAGTGTCTCACGATCGTTGATTTCAATCACGACAGATTTGAGACCAAGCTCACGGTACACAGCATAAAAAACTGCCAACACTTCAGCGTCTGCTTGTGCGCTGGTGCTGCCAAAAATATCACAGTCACTTTGGGTAAATTCGCGATACCGTCCTTTTTGTGGTTTGTCGGCGCGGAATACATTTTGGATTTGGTAGCGGCGGAAGTAGCGAGGGAGCTCACTTTGATACTGGTAGAGAATACGTGCCGTGGGTACCGTTTGGTCGTAGCGAAGTGCAATTGCGCGATCACCTCGATCTTGGAATGAATACACAAGCTTGTCTGCTTCGTCGCCATATTTACCCATAAGCAGTTCTGCATACTCCAGGGTGGGTGTTTCCAGTGGCTCAAAACCAAACCGCTCATATACTGAGCGCATAGTGGCCATCACAAAATCACGCGCACGTTTCTTCTGGGGTAAAAAATCTCTAAATCCTTTAAGTGTTTGTACTGGTGTTTGCATAGATTCCTTTATTAGTTCTCCTGTTTTTTTTACAAAAAATCCCGCCTATGTGCGGGATGGTGACGTACTTTTTGAGCACACAAAACCATCCCTCAGGCGAGAGTATGATGATGTGCTGCAGTACACTTACTAAACATAGGTGTAGTATACCATCGCCAGAACACTTAGCCAAATACGAAAGGGGTGTTACAATACAAGATGCACATTGAGGGCCCGTAGCTCATCTGGTAGAGCGCTGCATTCGCATTGCAGAGGCGGTCGGTTCGAGTCCGATCGGGTCCACTCAGTATGTGGAACAACACCTTGAAACATATATGCGCATTTTCCAAACAGGATGGCTTGATTACGAACTACTTGATGTAGGCAATGGGAAAAAACTTGAACGATATGGCGACATTGTTGTAGAGCGTCCTGCGCCAGGGACAACTGGTGCACCGATTAAAGACCTTCACCTATGGCAACCACACGCTCGCTTTGTGGAAGAAAATAAAAATTGGCAGTTTCTGAGGCATGTTCCTCAAACTTGGCCAGTGCACTGGCAGGACCTCACATTTACTGCAGAGTGTGCACCGTACAAACACATGGGTATATTTCCGGAACAGAGTGCGCACTGGCAGTGGATGCGTGATGTTCTTATGCAGTACAAAACACCATCTGAACCACCTCACGTACTTAATCTATTTGCATATACTGGCTGTGCAAGCGTGGTGGCTGCGCATACGGGGGCTCGAGTGACTCATGTGGATAGCTCTCGTGCAGTAATTGGTATGGCCAAGAAAAACCAGGCAAGTTCTGGTTTGTCAGAGCGATCTATCCGCTGGATTCTGGATGATGTGACAACGTTTGTAGGTAGAGAAGTGCGCAGAGGTGTGCGGTATGATGGTATCATCCTTGATCCACCTGCGTTTGGTCATGGACCACGAGGTGAACGTTGGCAGTTGCAGCGCTCGCTGCCGGAGCTCTTGTCATTGTGCAAAGAAGTCCTCAGCGATGCTCCGTTATTTGTGCTCATCAATATATACACAGGAGGCCTGTCCCCAAAGCAAATGGGAGCTGCACTGCAACAGGTGCAACCTCAGCGGACAGGAGTTGTGACTACTGGTGAACTGTGTTTACAGACAAAGCAGGGTGAACGGCAGCTTTCTACGGGAGTGTGGGGCCGTTGGCAGGCAACGTAACGATTCAATCATAGGTGAGGTCTTGAATCTGGGCAGCCGCATCTATATAGAGCGTATTCTCATGTCGATACCCAAATTGATCAGGAACATAGATGCCAGGTTCGATGGTAATAGCCTGGTAGGGAAGAACCTGTTCAGTACTACCTGCGTGCAGATGGGGTGATTCATGAATGAGGTAGCCCACTCCATGGCCCGTGCTATGTATGAAGTGTTCTCCGTATCCAGCCTGCTTGATGACGTCGCGAGCAGCCGCATCAATCTGGGCAGCGCTAAGTGGTGCAGCCGTAAGCTGTGCACGAGCAGCTTGGTAGCTGGTGCGCACGATTTTTTCCACTGTGGTGAAAAGTGATGATGGCCTGGATCCATACCAGACTGTACGAGTCATATCAGCGCACTGATGCTTGTAGCGTGCCCCAAGATCTATAAGGACGGGTACATTGAGGGTAAGGGGAGTATCGTCTGAATGGTGATGAGGAATTGCGGTGTGTGCTCCAAACGCGACAATGGGCTCAAATGCCCACTCTGCACCATTGTGTAGAAAGTGCTGCTTGAGCACAGATATGAGATGAGCTTCTGTCACACCAGGCTTGAGAGTCTGGTGAATCAGCCGCCAAGCCTCACTGGTAATTTTTCCAGCTTGCAGCATGGCTGCACGCTCGGTCTCTGTTGTAGGAAATGAAAGTGTCTCCAGTAGTGTTTGGGGTAATGGAGCGTACTTGATGTGCGGACTGCGCATCTGTAGACCCTCAAGTTCTGCACAAGTGAGTGTGTGCGAGTCGTACCACACACTGCTGGATTTTGTTTCTTCAAAAAAAGTACGAACAGGACTCTGGCTGCCCTGGCCAAATACAGCATACTGAATGCCGGGAATTTGTGATGGAGTAAGGAGGGGGGAGTGCACAAGTAGTGCCTGAGTAGAAGACAGTAGAAGTAATGCTTCTCGCTCTAGTTGTGAACAAGGACAACTGGTAAGTTTATAGATATGATGAGGAGCACTGAGCAGCACTGCATGGTGGGAAGGAATCTGTTTTTGCAATTGCCTAATGCGTTCAAGCACGTTCCTCATTTCTTGGTTTTTGTGGCTAGTGAGCGAACAGTAGTAAGCACATACTCTGCATCATCTTCTTTTTGTTTTTGAGCCACTACCACGACTGTAAAGTCTTTCTGTATGTCAGTCAATTTAAGTGGGGTGCCATCTAATGCTTCAAACTTGGTTTGTTTGGTGCTGGCAAAGCTGAGTTGCTCACCTTGGGTTTTGTCACGGGGCACAAAAACGAGTTGCTGTTTTTTGATGTCCTGCACGGTGGCGATACTCACCAGCTTTGGTTTTGGACGTAAAGAGGTATCAGAAATAAGAATAAGCTTAGGCACCAGGGTATCTTCAGATTTTTCACCTACTACAGTTACCCAGTTGGAAACAGATACATCAGGCAGTGCAACCTTTTTATCTTTCTTTCTAAAAGATACGGTGTCATTGATCTTTAATATAGTACTGGTGTCATCATGTTTTACCGTGATACTGCTCTGAGCGATTCTGGTCACTTCACCAACAAATCCGGTGAGTGCTGTATCTTGTGATGCAAGCGTTTCAAGTGCTTTTTCTATACGTTGGTTAAGATTGGCAGTTCCTGATGCGGATGGAGTTGGCGTGAGTGAGGGAAGTGGTGAAGCAGATGTTTTGGGCTTAGGGGTAGGGGTAGGAGATGCTTTTTTGGGTGGTGGTGTGGGTGTAGGGGTAGGTTCGGGGGCAGCGAGGTCTGCTACAATCACGGTGCGTTCAAGACTACGCATGGTGTTGTCACTATCGTTCGTTACTACTGTGAGAATATTGCCACCAGAACTGAGCGGGACGTCAAAACTAAATGTCCCCGCATCATCTGACTCCCGGATGTACTCAGTATCATTGACAAAAAGAACAACTGGTTGCAGAGGATTGGTAGTTCCAGTTACGGTTGTTTTCTTTTCCTTTTGAACAGTACCCTGTTGAGGATTATGGAGTGTAATTCCATGTACCATCGTTGTGGCACTTTCCACTGCGGATCCCGATACTACCTGCGCACTTGTTCCTGGCTTGACTGGCTTCTTCTGTAGCGCGCTGCGTGCTTGGTATACGCCGTAGGTGATAATTAGACCCAAGGTAAGTCCAATAAAGACAGCGACTGCGGTTTCCTTTTTCATGTTATGCCCACATTATACTATGGAGTCAACAAGAGACGAGTGGTATAGTAAGCCTACCAAACTGGGGGAGTATACGTATGACAGTAACATATCATGGCCATTCTGCCTTTAAACTCAAGGGAAAACGCGGAACAGTTGTTACCGACCCTTATACAGCTGCTGTGGGATTTGAGCTGCCATCACTGAGTGCAGACATCGTGACAGTGTCCCATGACCATTTTGATCACAATGCTGCACAGTCTGTCCGTGGTACCGCTCGTAGAGAACATCCCTTCCTTATTACTCAACCAGGTGAATATGAACTAGGCGGTATTTCTGTCTTTGGTGTACAGTCCTTTCACGACGCTTCACAAGGTACTGAGCGAGGAAACAACACTATATTTACCATTCTGCTTGATGATGTGCGGGTGTGTCACCTTGGTGACCTTGGACATGAATTAACCGATGAACAACGAGAGTTTATAGGTGGTGTTGACGTATTGTTATGCCCTGTTGGTGGTAGTTTTACTCTAGATGCACAAACAGCCATCAAGGTAATCCGAACTCTTGAACCAAGTATTGTTATTCCCATGCATTATCGCACAGATAGGCATGATGCCAAAATCTTTGCTGATGTACAACCAGTGGGGGTCTTCCTTAAAGAATACGGTGTAGAGGTGCAAGCCGAAGCTAAACTTGAAGTGGAAAAAGAGGCATTACCTGAAGAAACAGAAGTGGTAGTACTCACTGAACAGTGGTAAAAGCAGAACAATGTCAAATGTCAAACTACCTCCGCACGATTTGGATGCAGAGGCATCTCTTCTCAGCGCACTACTTATTGATCCAGATGCAATTATAAAGATTGCGGATACTATTGCTCCAGAGAGTTTTTATGATCCTGCCAATAAAACCGTGTATGCAGCCATAGAAGCGCTCTATGAAAAGCGCCAACCGGTTGATGCAATCACACTTACCAATCAGCTCAAGAAAATGAAGAAACTCCAAGAAATTGGAGGTGCTGCCAGGTTGGCTGATCTTTCCAGTGTACTTTCAACCGCTGCCAATGTGGTGGAATACGCCAAAGTTGTCTCTGATGCTGCGATTAAACGCCGTCTTATTACCATAGCAGGTGAGATGAGCGAGAAAGCCTTTGACCCAAGTGTGGAAGCCAGTGATGTGATGGATCTTGCTGAACAACATGTTTTTGCAATTTCTCAAGACTCTGGAAGCCAGTCTTTTAGTGCCATTAAAGATACGTTGGTAGAAAGTTTTGAACGGCTTGATGAACTGCAGAAAAATGGAGGAGACATTCGTGGGGTTCCCACGGGTTTCCTTGACGTAGACAGAATGCTGGCGGGTATGCAGCGCTCCAATCTACTTATCTTAGCGGCTCGCCCTGGTATGGGAAAGACTGCCTTTGCCCTTAACATAGCGCATCATGCTGCCGTGGTGGCCAAGCAGCGAGTGGGTATTTTTTCGTTGGAAATGAGTCGAGAAGAGTTGGTTGATCGTTTGTTGGTGTCACAAGCTGACATTGATGCGTGGCGGCTCAAAACAGGCAGATTGGATCAGCAAGATTTCTTGAAGATTTCCGATGCAATGGGTGTGCTGGCCGATGCGCACATCTTTATTGATGATACTCCTGGTTTGACCATTTTTGAAATGCGTACGCGAGCGCGTCGCTTAATGACAGAACATCACATTGACCTCCTGGTAGTGGACTACCTACAGCTTGCCCAAGGTCGTACCAAAGATAATCGTGTGCAAGAAGTTGCAGAAATATCACAGGGACTCAAAAATATTGCGCGTGAACTCAAGATCCCGGTGCTAGCACTTTCACAGTTGTCACGTGCCGTTGAAAGCAGAGGAGAGCGCATTCCACAGCTTTCAGATCTACGTGAATCGGGTTCCATAGAACAGGATGCAGACGTGGTGCTATTCTTGTATCGCAAAGATGAAGATATTCGTGAAGCGGTGAGTCTTAAGATTGCAAAACATCGTAATGGATCTGTTGGTGATATTGATCTGTACTTTAAGGGTGATCGTATTAAATTCTATGGTATGGAAACAAGAAAACCAGGTGGCGGTTAAAGTGTGTTCAAGGTGTTGAATTTACGCGTGTGAACTGTAGCCAAAAAGCAGATACAGTAGTGTGCCCGAAAGAACTAAAAAAATAAGCAAAAACCCCAGATTCTGTTTGAGTTTACCGGTGCTTTCTTCTGGGTGCGGGGTGTCGGTACTGGCAATAATGACACCTGCTATCACAAACCATACTACGCCACGAGCTACGATAGACCAGATACTGCTCACATCAAATATACCGCGAATAATGCTCTCAAGCCAAGCCATGTATACCACTATGCATGAATTGAGAAGAAAATGCAAGTTTGCTAGAGGCGAAGACCATTTTCTACAGCACTCAGAAGAGGTGAAAAGTGTCCTCGGAACCAAGCTGAAAATAGGGGGACCTGTGGTTCACCCATTTTTTGTTCTTTGCCTTTGGCACCAAGGCTAGGGTGGGCAGCCCATTCACTCAGGATACCGGGATGGAGAGCAGCAGCAGCAAGCCCGCCCATGAGAATGCTCCAGTGATCTCCGTATTTTTCCTGAATACGGGATAGTACTTCTGAAGGTAGTGCGGTGTCGGCAAAACGGGGATTGGCGGGTAAGATTGCTTCTTTGAAGAGGGGTGCTGGTTGGGAACTTCCCAGTTTCCAACAGAGTAGGGGAGTGATGCATCGTTCACTTGTTTCTGTAGTGGTAAGAGGGTGTGGTTTGAGGTTTTTGAGTCTGTCACCACTGAACTCAAGTTCTGGTGTCAGTTGATAGGAGCCATCTGAGCCATCAGGGAATCGAACCTGTATTCTATTGTGGGCGGCATCGGCGGCCCTGAGCAGAATGGTGGGAACATCTTGAGGTTCCGTATAATACGCTTTTACCTCCAGACCATCTTGCGTTTCAACACACTCTATTTGTGCCCAATGCACGCCTGGCGTTATTGGGGGTTGATGAAGGACAGTGATCAGTTTTTCTAAAATTGTTGAGCCGGCTACCTGTGCAAGGTGCGCGGTGAATGCCTTGCGTTCAAGACCTTCTCCATACGTTTGCGCATGTGTGTATGTCACTGTGTTTGCGGGGGTATGGCAAGCTGCTAAATAACTGATAAGTTGAAATAAACTGTACTCGACGCTAATCGACTTTGAATAAGCACTCTGTGCATCATTGAGGGCAGTCAACCAATCACGCTTTTCATGTTGAAACTCCGACCAGCCGGGTATCTGATCATGCAGCTCGAGTATTTCAGTTTTTTCATCAACCCAATCAGCCTTGGTGAATGTAGGGATATCCGCTAGATTCCCATAGGAAGTTCCAGTACTGGGTGCTACAGCATGCAGCAGTCTCAACAAACCTACAGAATAGACCGGTGCAAATACGAGGAGTCCGTATTGTTCGCCTGTTGAAGTGGTAATAACTTCTACACGAGGAGGGGCCTCTTGTGCCGCTACACGTATGTGTTCTAGGGCAGCGCGTTGGGAACCTTGGCGAGACAGTTTGAGTGCACTCTGATCTTTTTGCTCTAGAGCACAGGGTACTATGATATGAATGCCGTCTCCCTGGAGGGAAGTGATGGTCAGGTGAGTAGGGAGAGTGAGCTGTGGTGCACGAACTCGTTCTTGTTCAGTGATGAGTGGTGCCAGGAAAGCCTGGAGTGTTACCTCAAATTGATTGGGAGTAGTCAACCATTGGCTAAGTCCTGGGGTAACAAATGATTCTTGTTCTAACGTTTCGAGGAACCGTTTCCCTCGGTGTGAAGGCACCGCACCACTATAGAAAGATGTGTAGGTGTGGTAGGTGTCTCTTCGAGTTGGTTTGCCCAGGATTCCCTGTAATTT
Organism: uncultured Pseudomonadales bacterium; assembly: GCA_964648715.1. Lineage (GTDB taxonomy): Bacteria > Patescibacteriota > Microgenomatia > UBA1400 > PJMF01 > OMIS01. Next base: position 47,664 of record CAZYNM010000008.1, read on the forward strand.
TTGGCGGACATCATCAAGGAATGATTGCAGCGTACGCTTGTAGTACCACTGGTCATTGCCATCAATAGACTGTTTGTTACCACTCATGTCGCAGATCAAAAAATGCATCATATAGTCTGGCATTGATCGTATGTATGATTCATTTCTGAAGGTGGTGACAACTTGGCGAAGCACCATGTGTGCAGTAGCGCGATCAATGATACGTTCCAGACCAAGTTCTTGTGGGGTATACATGAGGGTGAGAAAGCAGAGTAGCTGGCGTTCTTCGGGCTGAGACAGGTGTGAAAAATAGGTTGTTAGTTGGTCATAGTGTGCTTCAAGTGTTTCTTGAGCTGCACTAAGCCATGTTGTCACGGCTTGGGTGGTTTCATCAGGCATCTTTGACCAATAGAGATCTTTCTGATGTGCTGCGGTAATCTGTGCTGCAACACGAGCAGGATTGTAGAGCTGCTGGAGTGCTTCGCGAGAAGCAAAAAATGGTGTGCTTCCTTTATTTATAAATACATTCGTAGCCAACACCGCAGAGTTTATCCATTGGAATTCTGGCAATGATGTTTGAGGTTCTTGCTCCGGAGATTTCCGCATGTGTGCTTTTTACAGCTATATAGCGCTGCTGATGGGGGTAGTATAGCATGCGTTGCAAACACGCAATGTCAGATTTGTGGATGATGAGGTATACTACGTCCTGTATCCGGAGCCACTGTGGCGGAACTGGTAGACGCGTGGGTCTCAAAAACCCATGAGCCTTAAAACTCGTGTCGGTTCGATTCCGACCAGTGGCACGTGCAGTTTTACTTTAAAAAATAAATCACCCCAACAATGATTATCTGAGGCAATAACCCCAACCACATGGTGGGAATTGAGTGGTGAAAGTTGTGATGGAATTGGTTAACAGGTTTCAAAAACCATGGTTCCCATTTGAGAAAATTACGTGGTGCTTCTAGAAAATCGGGCAACAGCCCACAGAAAGCACCTATACAAATGTGGTATATGAGTGTTGTACCCAAGGTATCTTTCCAGAACCAATACACCAGCACTGCAGTGAGTGCTAAATCAAATAATTCCAAAATAAATGCTGTCCGGCGTGTCCGGGTGCCCGCAGAAAGACCTGTACCCACATCCCAGTGTGGCATCCAATCCTGAAGGTAATGAAACCCAAGTGCCAAGGGTATATACACCAAGGGCGTGGGGATTTTGCTTGCGATGAATGCCCCCGTTAGGGCATGTGGTATAGAAAGCATACAAAAACATAGTATACAATAGACTTTATGTTTCCAGAACTTCTACACGCGGGTCCCTTCGTTGTGCGTACACTGAGTGTGGCTACTGGCCTTGCATTTTGTGTCATTAGCTTCTTATTTTGGCGTAAAGGAAGAGAAGAACACTATGAACTTGCCGAACTATTTGACAGCTATTTCGTAGCCTGGTTTTTAGGTTTCCTAGTAGCACGAGGTACGTATGTGGCACTTCATCAAGATATATTTGGTCTCAGTGTGGGTAAGTGGTTTGACATTGTCACATATCCAGGTGTTCACGGTCTCATATGCCTGCTTGTAGCAGGACTGTACCTCTTCTGGCAAGCACACGCTCAAGAATGGGATGCATATGAAGTGTTAGATTTCTTTAGTCTTGCCATTGCTCATGGCTTGAGTATTGTATTTCTTGGACAGTTTTTTGATGGAAGTGGGATGGGCACTGCTACCCAGCTTCCCGTAGGAATTGTGTTTCCCGGAGTACAGGGTGCCCATCATCCTGTACAACTCTATCTAGCTGTAGTTTTTCTCATCATAGCCAGAGTACTAGCTAGAGTAGAGTATCGGTACCGCACCTATGAATGGTATCGAGCAGGTAAAAAAACTGCGCAGACTGGCTTTCTTGTGTCATTGTTCCTACTTTCCAGCGGTAGTGCGCTTTTTATAGTTAGCTTTTTCCGTTCTGCTGTATACTCAGTGGCGGGAATAGGTCTTGATTCTCTTCTGGCAGGAATTCTTTTTTGTGTTGGTTCATGGATGTTGTTCACTCGATCTGGACGCGGCATGCAAAAAAAGAAAATACCCACATATGAAGCTAGCGTATAGCACTTATTTGCTTTTCAGTGTTTTCATCGTTTTTTTTGTTGATCAGGCTAGTAAAAAGTGGGCTGATTCTCAGGGTTGGATAGTTTTGAATCCAGGAGTTTCCTTTGGTTTTCTTTCTAATGGTTCACCTGTAGTACACGTCTTTGTTGTGGCGAGTGTACTTTGCGGTACGTGGGCGATTTTGCGGTCACAGAAGCTTCCAGCTTGGTGGTGGGGTGCACTTGGTGGTGCTGCAGTAAGCAACCTGTTTGATCGTAGTATGTATCATGCTGTTCAAGATTGGCTACCGTTACCCTATACATCGATCACCAATAATCTGGCCGATTGGGTGATTTGCCTGTGCCTGGTTTGGCTTTGTGTGAAGGAGTATCGTACAATACGCTCATGATGGTTCCTGTTATTTACGAAGATGAAGATCTTATTGTTTTCAATAAACCACCGGGTTGTGTGGTCAATGAAGCTGAATCAACACACGGGGAAACCCTGCAAGCTTGGCAGAGAACTGTCCTGGACTTTTTGCAACCTGCAGAAGACTGGTTCCCTCTAGTGCCACAGAATTTCTCACTTGACTATGGTACGCCAGAAGAAATTTTCGCTGAACGAGCAGGTATGGTGCATAGACTGGATAAAGATACCAGTGGTGCCATTCTTTTTGCCAAAAATCCTGGCAGTTTAGTCAACCTGCTTGCACAGTTCCGTGATCGTACAGTTCACAAAGAATATCTTGCTTTGACTCATGGTACTTTTCAGACAGATCACGAAGTAGTGAAGCTGCCCATTGGTCGTGCTACGGGGGAGAATAGGCAGCGGTTTCAAGTGACTGTGCAAGGACGTCCTGCAGAAACAGAGATCACTCGGGTTGGGGAATACTGTATGTCGTTTGAAGAGTTGCTTCCAGCCTTAGATGCAAGAGGAATGCGAAGAGGAAGAAGCGATGCACAGCTCGAAAAAGAGTACAGTACCTATGGCCAGTTCACCTTGGTACGCTGTCATCCAAAAACTGGAAGAACACACCAAATTAGAGTCCACTGTGCCTATTTGCAACATCCGTTGGTGTCAGATTACATGTACGGTGGGAGAAAAGTCCCTCTTGATATGTTGTGGTGTCCACGTCAGTTTCTCCATGCAGCAACCCTGCGGTGTACCCACCCACGCACAGGTGTAGTGCTGACCTTTGAAGCACCCCTCTGGGCAGATCTCGAAACTGCTCTTGGTTCACTTATCAAAACATAACTCGCTACTTTTTTTTTGCGCATGAGTTGTGTAGCATAGAGTATGGAGCAAAAATCACGCAGATTCTCCTTTCCCCAAGATCCCATTACCTATTTGTGTCCAAGTTGGGATGACCTGACCACGTATTGTTGCGCGCTAACTGACTCGCTAGAGGGTAGTACATGTGATGTCGTGGTCAGTCTCGCCAAAGGAGGTTGGCCACTTTCTCGGATGTATGCAGATTGTGCAGGTGTGAGAGAGCTCTATAGCCTGGGTGTGAAGTTCTACACTGGCATTGATGAGCAAGCAGTTGCTCCTGTGGTGTATCAAGATATTGATCCTATTCTCATTGCGGGCAAGACAGTGCTCCTCTTTGATGATATTGCCGACTCTGGTCATTCACTCCGTTTTGCGACATCACATCTACTTTCGTTGGGAGCAAGCAAGGTTGTTTCAGTCGTGATTTATTACAAACCACGGTCTGTGGTGAAGCCAGATCACTACTGTGCAGAAACAACCGATTGGGTGATCTTTCCCTTTGAAGTGTTTGAGACGTGCCAGCAACTCAGCCAGCGATGGGCAAAACTAGGTATTCCAGAAGAGACACAGCGTGACTATCTCCTAAGGTTGGGGATAGCAGAGCAGTGGATTAGTAAGTATCAAAAGGAGGTTGACAAGCATATATGATGCGTATACAATATATCCTATAGAAAATATGCGAGAGCACCTTCGTTGCTTTCGCTCCCAAGTAACAAAACTATTCATGTAACCTCAACATGAATAGGGAAACCAAGTAGAGCAGAAAGTAAGGGAGGTGTTTTTGTATAATATGACTAAATAATCAATCCATTCCTTGTGTTGTTTTTCTCAATTTTTCAGAAAACGTTTATTCGTATTTTGTATAAAGTAAAAAGGTACATTTATGATTCATTCTATTTCAGATTTAGCACAGATCCCCATTTATCTTACCTATGACGATGTTTTGCTTAAGCCCGGTTTTTCTGACTTCTCACGTCAAGACATAACTACTAAAACACGTCTTTCTAAAAACGTATTTCTTGATCTTCCTTTGGTCGCAGCGCCAATGGATACCGTCGTTGAGGCACGATTAGCAAGTGCGCTTGCTCAGAAGGGCGGCATTGGCATCATGCATCGCAATATGTCTATTGCAGATCAAGCTAGTCAGGTACAACAAGTCAGCAGTCAGAACCTGCAAGTAGGCGCGGCAGTAGGGTACACAGAAGGATATCTTGAGCGAGCATTAGCATTAGTACAAGCTAATGTAACTGTGTTACTCATTGATTCAGCCCATGGTGCATGTACTCCTATGGTAAATGCTATTCGAGAACTCAAAAAAAACTATCCACATATTGATATTATTGCTGGAAACGTAGCTACCTATGAGGGCGCACGGGTTCTTATTGAAGCAGGTGCCGATGCAATTCGTGTAGGGATGGGTCCAGGCGCAATATGCACAACACGCATTATTTCTGGCATGGGGGTGCCACAGCTTTCAGCACTAGTTGATACTGTTCGAGCAGGTAGAGAGCACAATGTGCCAATTATTGCTGATGGTGGCATCAAGTATTCTGGAGACATGGTTAAAGCATTAGCTGTTGGTGCAGAGACAGTTATGATGGGTAGTTACTTTGCTTCTAGTGTCGAGTCACCAGGAGAGTTGGTAACGTTGAAAGCACATGAGCTTCCTGAGAAATTTAAACATTTAATTAAACCAGGACAAAATGAATATCACTTTAAAACATATCGTGGCATGGGATCTGAAGCGGCAATGAAGAAGGGAGCCGAAATAAAGTCAGAAGATGAGTTTCACGGTAAGCAGTATGGTAAGGATCGTGTGCTTGTGGCCGAAGGTGTGGAAGCGTTAGTACCTATCAAGGGTACTGTCGCAGAGCTAGTTGATCAGGCACTTGGTGGAATTAAATCCGGTATGTATTATGTAGGAGGAAGAACAATTGCAGAGCTTCAAGAGACTGCACAGTTCTTACGTATTACCGATGCTTCTCTTAAGGAAAGTCATCCACACAGCCTAGTTATTACAAATGCTGGAAAAAATTATTAATATGCACGCAAACACTTCCAAAGTTGCTATTCTTGATGCCGGTGCTCAGTATGCCAAAGTCATAGATCGGCGGGTACGGGAGCTTGGTGTTGAGTCAGTCCTGCTCCCTCTAAATACGCCAGCAGCACAGCTGGCTGGATATGGTGCAATCATCATCTCTGGAGGACCACAGAGTGTCTACTCCGTTGATGCACCTGCCTATGATCGTGCCATGCTGCAACTCAAAGTTCCATTTTTAGGTATTTGTTATGGTATGCAGCTCATGGTTCATGCAAGTGGTGGTGTAGTTGAAAAAAAAGCACGTCGCGAAGATGGACCATGCAATATTTCTGTACAACCGGAAAGTGCGCTTTTTCGCGGACTTATTCCTGAGCAAATGGTTCTTATGAGCCATGGTGACAGTGTGAGTAAGCTTCCTGAGGGATATGTAGTTACTGCAGAGTCACAAGGAATTATTGCAGCCATTGAGTGTGCTGCAACTCAACGTTATGGGGTTCAATTTCACCCAGAAGTTGATCTGACTGTAAATGGTAATCGTATCATTGAAAACTTCATATGTAGTATTGCCGCTCTGCCCAGAACCTACACAGTGCATGATCGGCAAGCAAAGGCACTTGAATACATACAATCAACAGTAGGAACAGGAAAAGTCTTACTTCTAGTAAGTGGTGGCGTAGACTCAAGTGTATGCGCTGCGCTTATCCGAAAAGCATTGCCTCCAGAACAGATCATTGCTGTCCATATTGACAGTGGCATGATGCGTAAAGGTGAAAGCGCACAGGTTGCAGCGGCCTTGCGTGCTCAGGGTGTTCCACTCACGGTGATAAATGCTGCAGCAGACTTTTTTGCTGCAACGACTGTCATGCATGGGAAAGTGATTGGTCCATTGCATACAGTCTTAGAGCCACAACATAAACGTCAAATTATTGGTGACACGTTTATCAAAGTAGTTGAGAACTACTTGCAGGAACTCAACTTGGATTTGGACACCGTATTTTTGGCGCAGGGCACGCTACGTCCAGACCTTATTGAAAGTGCATCCACACACATAAGTAGCACAGCCAGTGTTATCAAGACACATCATAATGACACTGAAATTGTCAGAGCATTGCGTGCGCGAGGACGCGTCATTGAGCCACTTGCAGAGTATCACAAAGATGAGGTCAGGGTATTAGGTGAAGAGTTGGGACTACCTCATGAAATGGTGTGGAGACAACCATTTCCTGGCCCTGGTTTGGGTATTAGAATCTTGTGTGCCACTGAGCCCTATCTTACTTCAGAATACTCAGCTATCCTTAAGAATTTACAAGTGCACGTCCCTAAGAAATATGCTGTTACTGTACTTCCGGTACGGACTGTGGGTGTACAAGGAGATGGTAGAACATATAGCTATGTTGCAGCACTTAGCTGTGAGCGTGATGCACTGAGCTTTGCACCAGTAGAGTGGGAAGAGATTATTAATTTAGCTCGAGAACTGCCTAAGTATGTGCATCAAATTAATAGAGTTGTCTGGATGTTCGGAGCACCAGTGTCAGTGTCAGTTACCAGTATTACGCCAACGCTCCTCACTCCTGATACCGTTGCTCAACTACAAATACCAGATGCTATTGTTTCTCAAGCAATCATACGTCACAATCTGGGCACTGTTTTGAGTCAAGTACCGGTGATACTTGTGCCTGTGGACTGTGAAGCACCGAATCATCAAGGTGGACGTTGTATTACTATTCGTACATTTATTACCAATGACTTTATGACTGGGATACCTGCAACACCAGGTAAAGAATTGCCACTTGAAGCACTCAAAGAGATGGTAACAGAGGTGGAAGCTCAGACACCAGGAATATCTCGAGTATTATACGATCTTACGTCAAAGCCACCTGGCACTACAGAATGGGAGTAGTCCAAAAAAGGTGTAGGTATATCCCACTAGAAAAAATCATATGACAGCACATCTACCAGTTAGTTCAGAAAATATTTCTTTTTTGGAAAGTGTTGAACTTACAGAACTACATGCTCACCTGGGGGCGGCACTTTCGGCGACCGAATTGTGGGAGATGGCGCATGACCAGGGTTTGAAACTACCAACAAAAGATTATCGGCAGTTTGAACGATTAGTGAATGTTTATGAGGCCAAGGATTTTGAAGAGCAATTAAAGATATTTGATTTGACGGAAAAAATACAATCATCACCAGAGGCTATGTTCCATGCACTGCAGCATGTGATTTCTGAAGCATACAGAAAAAATAATATTACAACTCTGGAGCTACGATTTAATCCCATTTTTCGTTGCCAAGACGGTGAACGTGATATGGATCATATTTTAGTATTTGCACTTCAAGGCATGGAGCGAGCACAGCTCAAGTATGGTGTGCGGGCCGGACTTATTTTATGTATGGATCGTCGGCTATCATTAGAAAAAAATACTGCCATCGTAAAAAAAGCAATTAAGTACAAAGACCGCGGTGTGGTAGGCATTGATTTGGCTGGTCCTGTTCTTCGCAGCGAACAAAGTCAAACATTCCGACCACGTGATATTGCACACTTGGCGGCAGAAGCACGAGCGGCAGGATTAGGAGTAACATTTCATACTGGCGAAGTAACAGGTGTCGATGAGATGTGGGAGGTAGTCAAAGAAGTACAACCAGACAGAATAGGGCATGGTATTGCCTGTGTAAAAGATGAATCACTCATGGTAGAGCTTCGTGAGAAAAATATTGTTCTTGAATTGTGTCCAAGCTCGAACATCCACACTAAAGTACTGCAAGATTATGATGCGGTAAGAGATGTGTTTGTCCAGATTAAGAAACATGGTGTTCCCTACACAATTAATACTGACTGGCCAGCTACTTTAGGCCTTTCGCTCCGACAGCAAATAGCACAATTATTGGAGCATAATGTAATTAACAAAGAAGATGTGTTGCAGGCTAATGCAGTTGCCGTGAATGCATCGTTCATAGAATAACCGCTCCTGTGGTATAGTAGATGCATGATTAAGTCACCCAACGCGTTCCAGCTTTCGTTCTCCACGTTGTTCTAGACATGAAGTATTTCATGTAGTAGAACAATCCAGAGGAGAATTATTCATGTCAGATAGTATTTTTTCAATAATACGTAAAGAAGAACAGCGTCAGATTAATAAAATTGGGCTGATTCCTTCAGAAAATAACACATCACCTGCAGTCTCAGCAGTGTTGTCATCATGCCTTTCTAATAAATATGCAGAAGGCTATCCAGGCAGACGTTACTATGAAGGCAACCAATTTGTTGATGAAGTAGAAATAGCAGCTATTGAGCGCGTCAAGAAATTGTTTGGGGTCCCGTACGTTAACGTCCAGCCGTACTCTGGCAGTCCAGCAAATTTTGCTATTTATTTTGCCTTAATGAAACCAGGTGAAACACTCATGGGCCTCAAGTTGTCTATGGGTGGTCATTTAACCCATGGGCACCCTGATGTGACAGCATCAGGTCGTTTTTACACCTCGGTCCAGTATGGTGTACGGGAAGACGCTCGTATTGACTTTGACCAGGTAGAAGAGCTGGCAAAAAAACACAAACCAAAAGTGATTGTGGCAGGAAACACGGCTTATCCTTTTGAACTAGATTTCAAAAAGTTCCGTAAAATTGCTGATGCTGTGGGTGCGTGGTTAGTTGCTGACATCTCTCACGTAACTGGCTTGGTGATTGGGGGAGAGCATGTGAGTCCTGTGCCGTATGCTGATGTCATCATGTCAACTACCCACAAGACATTCCGTGGCCCACGTGGCGCCATGATTCTGGTCACTGAACGTGGACTTAAAAAAGATCCAGATCTGGGAAAGAAAATTGATGCTGCTATTATACCGGGCTTACAAGGTGGGCCACACAATGCCACCAGTGCCGGTATTGCTATTGCAGCAGCAGAAGCCGCAACACCCAAGTTTAAGAAGTACGTACACCAGATTCGGCTCAATGCCGATGCACTGGCAGATGAACTGAAGAAGCAAGGACTTACATTGGTAGGTGATGGTACAGAGACCCACCTTATGGTGGTTGATCTCACGCCGTTTGGCATTGGGCTTGGTACCCAAGTAGCATTTGCCCTTGATGTGGCTGGTATCTATGCCAACAGAAATACCGTGCCTACAGAAAAAGGTTCGCCATTTTATCCATCAGGATTACGTGTGGGTACACCTCTGGTGACAACCCGTGGCATGAAAGAAAAAGAAATGCGTGCTATTGCACGATGGATAGCGCAAGTTGCCAAACATGTGGCACAAGAGCAGCTTCCTACAGATGCCAAAGAGCGTCAAGCATTTTTGAAAGCATTCCGGCTCAAAGCCGCTAAAGACAAAGTGCTTTTGCAGATTGCCCGTGAAGTTAAAGCGATGGCGAGTACATTTCCTCTCTTTAAGGGGTAGAGCGCACTGGGTGCATTACGGCAGCGAGCCTTTTGAGTCTAACTCGACTGTAGCTCCAATACCTTCAAGCACTTGTCGTGCTAGTCTTAAGCAGTATGCGGCTCTAGTTCCAACAAGTACAACAGTGTCACCAGCGTCAACATTTTCTTTTAATGTGGGAAAGCCAGTACTGGGTGGTTCTTCAATGTGGATAACATTTTCTGGCGCGAAGGTTTCCGTTAATTGATCTATTCTTTGCAATGCTGCAGTAATGTGCTGTCTAGGCAAGGGTGGCTTATCGCTTTGGCCCCAGCTTTCCATATAAGATCTATGAACTATGGCAAGCTTTTCACTCATACTTAAGTATAACAGGCAGTTTTAAAAACACTCATCTACTACCCGATAGACTGATGAGTCTACGAGGATTTATCTGTTCTAGATCATTCTCTTTACCATCCTGTGAATAGTGTAGCTCAAAGCCAATTCCAAGCAAGAATTCACTCAGTTTTTCAAGGTTTTGGCCTGCATGAGGAT
>CAZYNM010000009.1:0-6689 GCA_964648715.1 uncultured Pseudomonadales bacterium
GAGACTGCAGCAATATGCGGGAATAGAACAGGGGATGTATATCTGGTGGACGGGGGAGTTGATATAGTTTGATATAGGCATAATGATACAGTTTGATACAACTGAAGATGTGGATAACTTTAAAAATTATAGGACGCAAAGAACCATTTTCCAGGCTAAAATAACAGTAGAACAGAACTGAATGTGTAATATACACGCGTTAGTGAGTGTAAAAAAAACACAGCTACTCGACACCTTCTAACCTGGTAGTGGGGTGAAAAATAAAAAACCCGAACGTCATTTTTCACGAACGATTTGTAGCTGTTTTTGAGGGCTTTCGAGAGACCATTGCATGGGGTCCAACAGCTGTCCCTAAAGAGAGGAAGACAAGAAGTTGTGTAACCCATTCTAGGGTACTACATTGTTTGTTTGTGCCTACTTGCCCAGTTATGAACTCTGCTCCGCCAAAGTAGAGGGGTTTTTTAGTTGTATTATGTCGCACAATATTACTTTTACGACATAGCATACTGATTGTAAGAAACAGTCATATGTTTGCGTGCTTTTTCGATCTTTCATTTCTTTTTGTATCTGGGATATATCTGCCCTTATGTATTTGCCGTATTACAACATGCTCTCTCTAATTATTTTATACATTTGTATGAACAATCTTTTGTGCAGCTGTTTGATTGGTTGCTAGATAGTAAGCACTGGCATACACAGGTATAAGTAGTCGTTATATGCCATAAAAAGCCGTTTTTGAGGCTTTAAGAGCCTTGCATTTTAGCCTGGTGACCGCATGTCGCAGTGTTCCTGATACACGATGCTGGTTGTGGCATGCTATAGTTGAGACATATCTGGTCAAAATACGCTTACCAGATGCGAAAATGATCATCACGCGTACAAATATTTCATCTGTGTTGATCAATCAACAAAAGTTGCATTTTGTCACTGTTAGCAAAAAATAAACAATAGTGCTAATCTTGGGATAATAAACAAACTATGGCCACCAGTACACAAGTTGCACCAGCATTCATGCATTTTTTGGAACATTTAGAAGTTGAACGTAATGTCAGTAGACTTACTATCCGTAACTATTCTCATTACTTGCGGCGGTTTATTGAGTGGCTCGAGACCCAGGGTGTCTCTGATTTGACTCAACTAGACCAAGACATGGTACGCAGTTATCGTGTGTACCTAACACGCTATAGCGATAATTTGGGCAGAACGCTATCCAAAAAGACACAGAGTTACTACATTATTGCCTTGCGCTCTTGGCTTAAGTGGTTGGTAAAACAAGATGCTCCAGTCTTACACCCCGAGAAAATTGATTTACCGAAAGGGGAGTCGCAACACATGCAGTTCCTCATGCCAGAAAAAGTGCTTCAGCTTATGGATCAACCAAGTATCTCTGCCCCATCTGGATTACGGGATAAAGCAATTTTGGAAGTGCTCTTCTCTACTGGCCTTCGTGTAAGTGAACTCGTATCTCTCAATAGAGATCAAGTCAATTTAGAGACGCGTGAGTTCGGTGTGATTGGAAAAGGACGACGAGTGCGGGTGGTGTTTTTGAGCCATCGTGCTGCTCACTGGTTAGAAAAGTGGCTGGCTACTCGTACTGATCATTGGCGGCCTGTCTTTGTTCGTTTTGCTAAACAAAAAGCTGACCCCACCAGCGATGGCGATGAGATGCGACTCACTACCAGAAGTGTCCAGCGTATCGTAGATTTCTATTGTAGAAAAGCCCACTTACCCGTTAAATTGAGCCCCCATGGACTCCGTCATAGTTTTGCCACTGACCTCTTAATGAATGGTGCTGGCCTACGTGATGTACAAGAAATGTTGGGGCATAAGAGCATTGCAACGACGCAGATTTATACTCATGTCACTCGTCCACAACTTAAAAAAGTACACGATTCCTATCATTCTGATTTTGACTAGATTAGCAGTATGTTTCTGTGTCTGCTAGCGATTCATTGAAAAATAAAATATTGATTAATGGCTCCTTTTTACTCTGATCATCTCTCAAAATAGTTTCCTCTCCCCTCTTTTTTTCAATCTAGATCAATTGCTACTTAACTATATAGATGAGTGGCTATATATATATAAAGCTATAAACTATTGGTGTGTGTGTCTAAAAAAGCTATCAAAAAAGATCAAAGAGCTAACTACTGCTTTTCTTTGAATACAAATGAGCGAACTTTGTCTGAAAAGATCGTCTGTACATACCACCACGCCTCAATGGGATGTTTCATGCAGTACCGCCAGTCTTCTTTGCAATTTGGTGCAAAATAGACAGTCATCTGCTTAGTGATACTCTCATTTACCGTGACCGTAATGGTGGTAGCAAGCGGATCTGGGTGCACAATGTCAATAAACTGTGTTGTGCTCTTATGTCCATCTGATTCTACGGAAGTATACGCAACTGGTGGATGAGCGACCACACTGATGGTCTGGTGAAGCGCAGGAAATCCGTGCTCGTCAAAGGGAAAAAGGACGAGACGAACAGGATTCCTACCGGCCAGTGCATGACTATTGTGCGCATACAACACTGTTTTTTCTGGACTTAAAGGACGACTTTTAGATTCTGGCAAAAAGTAGGGATACCAGGAGCGTGTAGCTCTTGGAACTCCGTCGAGGTAGGCACCTCGAAACTCCAAATGCACGTATGGGCTTGAGTACAGTGCATCTGCGCAGCTTGCTTGCTGAGTCCTGCAAAAGCTAAATTAAAGCCATCTTTAGTTGCTGTATACACAATGGGCGTCTTTTCTCGTTGTGGTGCTTGGTAGCGAGGTTGTGCTGGTATATCAGCCATAGTAATATCCGTGTGAGCAAAAGTGAGCGTATACGGTCGCCCGCTTGAAGTAGGGATAGTTATCGTCACACGTTCCGGTGTTGCTTCTACAGATACTGCCTGGTCTGACTTATCGGGAAGCACGATGATATCAGTACTGGCTGGTGTATCGGGATGAGGCTGTGAAATAAGTTGCTCTACAGTAGGCGGTCCCAGCCAACGCTGCAAAAAGGTTTTTGTTTCTTTTACATCGGTGGGACTTGTAGAAGCATCAAGGAGCGCTGGAGTAATCCAATAGCCGTGTTTAACACCAGGAACGGTGGTATAGTAATCAGATAATGCAGGGCTGTATAAACGCAGATCAGAAATAAATACCCTATTTCCTTCTACTCGCAAACGAGCGCGATAGCGCGGAGTTGATATAAAGTATGCCCGAGCATTTGTATTACCCGTTACAAGATCGGAACCATTGTATAGTTGTACTGCTGGTTGAGCGTACAGCTGCACGGCTTGATCAGCGAAGGATACAGTGGCGGCTCCTCTATCAACTAGCTGCCGTATGTACTGTAGTTGCTTGTGGTATGCAGTTTGGAACTCATCACTCATAGAGTTCTCAAGGCCCAACAAAGAGAAACCCACTTGTCCTGGTTGCTGAGTAAGGGCTTGCGTGACCAACTTCTCAAAGTATTCAAATGGACGCTGTGAACGTGCATAATCATTGGGTTGTGAGGTATAGCTACTTGAGGTATCGCCATAGTTATACAGCGGGTCAGTTATAGTCTGCCGGAGAATCCAAAGGGGTTTCTCTTGGCCGTATTCCGGCATAAATGCCCACTGAGGGCTAGCGGGATACGGATAATGTGGTGGACCGCCAATCAGTGTGTAGCTGTCAACACCAAACTGTTCACGGGTAATTTGGTGGACGTTAATACCGTGTGCAGTATGCAGGTACATAAGTGTTGGTGTGTCCACAATCCAACCTGTAGAAAACTGTGGAGCTGTGCCCGTTATGCGTATGAATGTCGCAACGAGTGTGTCAACAAGTTTCCTTCTATCTTCATCACTGTAACCCAGAGGAAACACGTGTTGTGCCTCGTACCAATCCTCTGTTTTGCCTGTATAGTTGACGTGAGCTGCAGTGGCTAAGGTGGGTGTCACTTCAATCAAGATACCAAGGCGAACCAAGTGGGGATTGGTTTGAGCGGCTTTAATAAGTGGTGCCATGAAACTGGGATCTGTTATTGCGTCATAACGGACAGCATACTGAGTGGGTAGCTTGAGTGTAAGTGTGCTAGTGAGTTGCTCTTCAAGTGCCTTAACTGCACCCGGATCACAACATTCTCCTCCCCTTACTTGATTAATGATAACTACCTGTCCTGGTTGAGACGCACTTGCAGCTGCGGCAAAGATGGTTGTTGTGCCCCACTCTACCATACTAACGGTACATGCAAAAAACGATAGAATACACGCCACTGTTTTTTTCATACTGGTGCTATAATCATACTATCTTTTTGGGCCGGTAGCTCAGTTGGCTAGAGCGCTTGCATGGCATGCAAGAGGTCAGGGGTTCGACTCCCCTCCGGTCCACCCACTTCTTCTCTTCTCTCTTTATTTCACTTTGAAGAAATTAAGTCAATTTTCAATCAAAAGGTCTACCTGTCTGTCTGAGTATCTGTACCATCTGGTTGGCGTGCAAATACCAACAAAAGTTGCGTTCCACCAAGAATAAAAAGCATTCCCAAACTGAAGAATAGTGCAGTCTGATCAAAGCCAGTCTGTGGAAGTTTGGTTGTGCCACTCTGGCTTGCAACGTTAACTGTGCTACAGCCGCACGTGCTATCTGTTGGGCAGCGATGATTTCGGCATTTGCCACTACTGCAAATAAGGTCGTTTGCACAATCACGATTTGCTTGGCATACACCCTCACATGCAAGAAGTGCTGGCGTTGGAGTGGGCGTTGGTGTAGCTGTAGGGCTTGCAGTGGGAGTCGCAGTAGGTACAGGAGTTGCAGTAGCTGTGGGGTTGGGCGTTGCTGTTGCTGCTGGTGCGTTCATACTTACCACTAACGTCCCAGTTGGTATTGCAGCAATGTCTTGGCCTGATTTGCTAATCTTGGTGGCTGTAGCATCAAAACTAATGGTGATAGGTTGCACAGAGAAATCCCTCACTGCGCTGACAGTAAAAGTAAATAAATCGGTGTAAGTAGCTGAGGTAAACCCATTTGCCGCTACACAGCCAAAATCAATCTGCATCTGTGTTCCCACTGCAGCAGCCTTTTTTACCAAACAGTTAAAAACTTGTTGACCTTCAAGTGTGGGGCTGAGTCGTATTGCATCTGGCTTGAGTGGTGCTTCGGTGCCTGAAAATGGGTACACCAGTCGGACAGTAATACCATCAATGGTGGTGCCTTCAGTTGATACACTAACCGTCACTGTTTTTGTCTCATTAAGATTAAGGCCCATTGACGTAGGTTTAATGGTTAGCTTTGCTGTGCCTTCAGCAACAGCAGCTTTTTGACGATTATCCTGAGGTTGTTGCATGAGCTGGATGCCTACGAGGACTCCAAACCCAACAATAAGCACACCAAGCACAGACCAAACTAGAAGTTTATTGTGTAGCAGTGATCCCATAACCTTTTACTGCACGTGCAGCTGAAGTCCAAATTCTTTCCCTTCTCGAGTAGTGGCAGTTGATGCATCTTCATCAAGAACAATTGTAGTTGCATCTAGTTTAATCTCGGCGAGTGTGTCTTGCTGAGTGAACACGCTTCCACCTAACGGCTCAAGGGTGAGAAATGCTACTTCAAAAGCAGCTGTATGTGTGTCGCCAGTGAGTGCTTGCCTGGTGTTGAGTATTGTTTGCCAGCCATTTTTTGAGAACTGTTCTCTTAAAGAAACATCCATTTTTTGTGTACTTTTTGCATCTGCCTTGAATCGTATGCTAATTGCAGAGAGTGCTTCACCTTCTGAGTCTACATGGAGTGTATAGGTGTGAGGCTTGGTAGTCTTGGTAAGAAAGATGGATTTTGTTTTTCTTGGCTGTACTGGTAGTGTGTCAGTATGTGCTGGTGAAGGATGTGCCGGAATGCTTGGTGCAATGTGCTTTTTAATGTTCCAGGCACCAGCAAACACAATTACCATACACAGGACAAACACAGAAATAAGCAAAGCACTTTTTTTAAGGGCAGGCACAAAGGTCATGGTTGATCTCCTGGTAGCTCAAGTCGTTGGAAGTTGCCAATCACCAATGATAAATCCAGCAAGTCATATACGCCATCGTAGTTCACATCAAATGGGCGGTTGGCGTCAGTTAGCTGATTGGTGAGCTCAAGATAGGCACCTTGCATCTTAGAGATGTCGAGAATATTGAAGACATTCTTTTGTGTACCTTCTTGATTAAAATCACCCACTGGCAATTCCACTGTACTCTCAAAGGTCTTAGTTTGGCCTAGTACCACTGCTAGTGTGGCGATTTTCTTGGTTAAACTATAGCTAGTCTTGGCATATACCTCAACGTTTGGGAGGGTGGCATCTGCAATGGTTGCAAAGGCTGGCTCACTGAGACTGATAATGTCTGAAGTAAGTACACCATCTGCCCCGCTTGTTATTGTTTGCGAGGAAGCAATGGTTTTGGGAGTGGTTTGACCAGGGATTGTGTACTTAAGTACAAAATCTGTTGGGATAGCAACGTCAGCCTTATGTAAGCCTTGCAACTTAAACGTGGCTTTGATGTACGCAGAAACAGGTGGGGTTGCAGTAGGAACGGCAGTGGGTGGAGCAGTAGGAGGTGCGGTAGGAGCTGCCGTGGGAGGTGCCGTAGGTGCAGCAGTGGGTGCAGTACAACAAGCAGTGCCCAGTGATAAAAATGAAGCATTTTGGCATGCTGTTATGTACTCATTTTTTGCACAGACACCCAAATT
>CAZYNM010000009.1:6699-57789 GCA_964648715.1 uncultured Pseudomonadales bacterium
AGCCTGTGCTTTGCACACAGGTCATTCCTGTACCACAAGGATTAAGTTCATTACATCCTATGGCTCCGCAAGCAAGTGGTTCTTTGGTGGGAGGAACTGTGCAACACATTTGCTTGGCATTATCAAGTACGCTCATGTTTTTACACTGATCCTTGAACTCTGGTTTGGCGCAGTATGATCCACGCAGTCCAGTATCAACTCGTTCTAACCCAGAAGCACAGGCCTCTCCTGCAGTACCAGTAAAGCGATCTCCACAGGTGAGTTGTGGCCCGGTTGCGGGGCACGAATTTGCCGCAACAATTTCAAAAAAGATAAAATCTTTTGCTGAACAATCTACCCATCCCTGACAAGAACCAGTGGCATACTTGGTAAGTGGACTGTCGCTACTATATCCACATTTGGGATTTGCCGAGCATTGTACTCCATGTGTTTGATCAATAGCATTCATGAGCACTACGTACTTACCAACTTGTTGCTCAGTGGGAGTCCAGGTGAATGCCAGTGGAGAGCCTCCTGTCGCCAGGGTACAAAACGGTTTAACTGCACCCGCGCCGGCCGGCTGACCTACTGGACAGCCAGCAGCGAAATCAACTAGATCTTTACCATCCGGCGTGAGTTTAGCAATGAGAAGGGTGCTGGTTGTGGGTGTGCCACCCGTCACAGTTGCAGTAAGGGGAATTGGGGTACCAGCTTTATATGTAGCACCACAGGTGGCAGCTCCTATACTCACTTCACCAGAGGGAACTGCACCAACTGAAACACTGCTAATGCCGCCTGCTTGTGCTACATTTGCTTGACTATTCAATGCAGCCGCTTGGAGTTGTGACGTATCAAACTCAATTTTACTTACACCGGTGGCTGTTTTGGCTTTGATGGTAATAGATGCCACCTTGCCTGTTCCGGCGAATGCTTGGTTGGGTGGTGCACCAAGGGTAATACGTGCTGTCCCAGCAGCGTTATCAATAGCAGCCGGTTGGAGGACAGTAGACAATTTGTCACCTGCTTCCAGTCTCGTTATGGTGACTAATGCGGGATTCACTCTCAGTGCAACAACGGCAGCCGATACACTCATACCACCAGTTTCTACCGTAATGGGGAACGTTGTTTCTTGATTGGCCGTGAGTCTGACTGGATCAGCTCCAACCGCAAATGTAGCTACACCCGCGGTGGCAGAAGAACGTATGTCTTGAGATGTACGGTTCACACTGAGTGAAGTGAGTAGCCCAGCTCCCAACAGTAAAAGACCAACAATGACAAATGATGTATACACCAAAGTATGTTTGCCAGGTATGTGTATATTCATATAAAAGTATCTATCTACTCATTTACTCACATTCTTTTTCCAAAATCACCAAGTAAAACGTTGTAGTCAAAGATATCAATTGCACCATTGCGAACAATATCTGCTTTTATAAAACCCACCGCACCAGTTTTCCCGAAATCACCAAGCAAGCTGTTGTAATCAAAAATGTCCACATCTCCATCGTTATCAAGGTCACTCTGTAGGCCGCTTTGGGCGCCTCCTGTTGTGAGTACAAGCTGCGGAGCGTAGGAAGCGGGATAGACATCGCCCGCTTGGGTATAGTTCTTGGACGCAAATGCAATGTCCCCTATTGCACCAGCAGATGCTTGGTCGTCTTTAATGATAAGCGTCACCTGACTGGGATTACTCGCTGCCTGTTTCTGAATAACGTTTGTTACATCAAGTTCTACCCAGGTCTTGCGGGCAGTACTTTGAGCTACTGTGGTGTACTGTGGTGGTTGTGCCAATGACCAGCCATCTACTTGTTTACCGGTAAGCGAGGATTCAGACCATGTTCCTGTTTGTGCTGCTTGAACAGACAGCTCATGTGAGCGTTGCAGTACTGAGTACAAGGTTGAGTCTAGATGGTTATCTTCATCAATGATATACACGCGCAATTTGGCCCCAGTAACAGTGCTCAACGATACTGGAGTTCCATTCACAGACAGGGGAAATTGTATGACTGCTTGTTCTTTCTTGGCTTCCGGTCCATACCCCACCCATAACCAGGGAAAACTGCCATCAACATGATCAGGGAAGGCACCATAGACACTCGTATCTTCAGATGCAGGAATGACTTGATCTGCTGCATGCACGACAGACGTGACCCCTTGAGTCATCAACAAGAAAAAAACAACAACACTCAAGAAAGTTGAGCGCACAAAAATTGACATCAATTCTATTCAAGCACACTCTGGATAAAAATGCAGCAGGCTATTCTTGTGGTACTTCGTCTTTGGAGGTAAGTGCAACCGCAACTACACTATCGCCGTCATTCAATCTCATGAGGATTACGCCTTGCGTAGGCCGAGTGAGCACAGGTATAGAGTCGGCTTGCAACGGTAACTTGATGGTTTGACCGTTCTTGGTAGAAATAACGACCGCTGTGTCCTCAGGTCCTACCTTACGTGCATCAGCAACTTGACCAGTACGCTTGGTAATATCAGCAACTTTCACTCCCATGCCGGAACGTTTCTGCAGTGGATATTGACTGAGTACTGTTCTCTTCCCCATACCATTGGTGGTAATAACCAAAAGTTGTTTGGTTTCGTCTTTGTTTTCGGCTGCACTAATAATTTCCACACCAATCACTTCATCGCTTTCAAGGAGAGTAATACCCTTGACACCTTTGGTATCGCGTTGTGAAGATTTAACTTCTACCTCTGAGAAACGAATGGATTTGCCTTGTCTACTGATGAGGATAATGTCATCACTGCCACTGGTGATCTTGCCCCATACCAGCTGATCATCGTCATTGAGCAAAATAGCAATAATGCCATTCTGACGAATGTTATCAAACAATTTGACTGCTGTTTTCTTGACCAATCCCTGCTTGGTTGCCAACATAATAAATTTATCAGCATCTTTTTCTTCATCAACACTCAAGATTGCTTGGACACGCTCCTCTGCTTTGAGGTTGAGCAAGTTCACCATTGCTGTACCTTTGGCTTGTTTGGAGGCTTCAGGAATCTCAAATGCCTTCATACGGAATACTCTTCCCTGGTTGGTAAAGAACAATAACGTATCATGGGTGTTGGTGGTGACGATAGATTGCACCATGTCTTCTGCTTTCATTTTAAGACCAATGGTCCCTTTGCCACCTCGAGACTGTGCGCGGAATGATGATGGACTCATGCGTTTCACATAACCAGTCTCTGTGAGTGTGATGACAGTAGTTTCATTGGGAACTAGGTCTTCTTCACTAAACTCACCAATTTTGCCTTTAACCAACTTGGTTTTGCGTTCATCACCATACAGTGTGATAAGTTCTTCAACTTCTTCCTTAATGACGCTGACGATTTTGCCGGGATTCTTTAAAAGGCTAATATATGACTTAATTTGTTTGACAACTTCTTTATACTCATCCTCAATCTTTTGTCGCTCAAGTGCAGCAAGTCGCTTAAGTTGCATTTCAAGAATAGCCGTAGCTTGAATCTCTGAGAGACCAAATTTTTCCATTAAACGCGCACGAGCAGTTTCAGTATCCGGAGAACGACGAATCGTTTCAATAACATCATCAAGATTATTGAGCGCAATAAGCAAACCTTCCAGAATATGGGCGCGGTTGCGTGCTTCGACTAGTTCATGCTGGCTGCGTTTGACTATGATAATCTGCCGGTGTGCGATGTACTCCATGAGGATTTGACGAATATTCAAAAGCTGTGGACTGCCCTGGCTGGTAAGTGCCACCATGTTGATGGGGAAACTGCTTTGCAGTTCTGTGTACTTAAACAGTGAGTTAAGTACAACCTTGGGGCGTGCGTCACGCTTAAGCTCCACCGTAATCTGCATACCAGTGCGGTCTGAGTCGTCGTTAAGGTCACGAATGCCCTCAATCTTCTTGTCTTTAACTAAGTCTGCAATCTTCATGAGCAACCGTGCTTTGTTGACTTGGTAAGGTAGCTCAGTAATGAGGATTTTGTTATCTTCAATGGTAGCTTTGGCACGAATAACTACTTTTCCTTTGCCTGTTCGGTAGGCTTCTTTGATTGCAGCAAAATCGTACATGATGGCACCCGTAGGAAAATCGGGACCTTTGACAATCTCCATAATGTCATCAATGCTACTCTCGGTCTCAAAATCACCCGCCAGTATCACTGGTTCGGTTGCCACGAGCATATCAATCAGTGCATTTTGTTGTTTGATCGCTGTAGTTATGTTCTTCTCAAGATCTGCTGTGTTTGGCTCAGGAGGAAACTCTAAATTGGCAGTGGCACGTGCACCACCCTTCTCGATGAGCGAGATAATAGCTTGACACACCTCTGTGAGGTTATGGGGAGGAATCTTGGTTGCCATACCCACCGCAATACCTTCTGAACCCATCAGGAGTAAATTGGGTAACTTGGCAGGGAGCACGGTTGGTTCTTGTAATGAACCGTCGAAGTTGTCGATAAATGGAACGGTGTCTTTATCGATGTCACTGAGGAGCTCTGCCGTAATTTTTGCCAAGCGAGCTTCGGTATAACGCATAGCTGCTGGACTATCGCCATCAATGGAACCAAAGTTTCCTTGACCATCGATGAGCTGATAACGCATGCTAAAGTCTTGCGCGAGACGCACAAGTGCCATATACACTGGAGCATCACCATGAGGATGGTAGCGCCCTAAGACGTCTCCCACAATACGGGCACTCTTTTTGTAGCCACTAGTGTGATGAATACCCGAGCGGTACATGGAGTATAAGATAC
Source organism: uncultured Pseudomonadales bacterium (assembly GCA_964648715.1). GTDB lineage: Bacteria > Patescibacteriota > Microgenomatia > UBA1400 > PJMF01 > OMIS01. Next base: position 11,410 of record CAZYNM010000009.1, read on the forward strand.
GTCTATGAACTGGCTTGAGACCGTCACGGACATCGGGCAGTGCGCGAGCAACGATCACGCTCATTGCGTAATCAAGGTAACTCTTGCGCATTTCCGAAACAATCGAGATGTACTTCAACTTGCCGTACTTACCTTCCTCTATCGTGCCAATCTTAGCCGTGAGGTCTGTGTCAGCGGTAGTTGTTTCGCCATCTGCTTGTGTTTCTTCGAGTGATGTCTCAGTGTGCTCATCTGCCATACGTTTTATCCTTGCTTACAGCAGTCACAGTCGCCTCCGCAACAATCATTGTCTGTTGCTTCAGCTGTAAAGCGATCTTGACCCGCTTTGAGTACTGCTTCTGCAGCAGCTGCATCCTTCCAATCTTTGAGTTTGACCCACTTGCCTTCTTCAAGATCTTTGTAGTGCTCAAAGAAATGTTTAATTTGTGCTTTGGTAGGGGCAGGAATATCATCAAGGGAAGTCCAAGCGCCGCAAATAGGATCAATCTTTGTTTTGGCAGGAACACACACAATCTTGTGATCAACCCCCTCTTCATCTTCCATTTCGAGCATGCCAATAACTTTGCACTTCACGACAACACCCGGGACGACGTCTTGAGACAAGAAAACAAATGCATCAAGTGCATCTCCGTCTTCGCCTGCGGTCTCATCAATAAGGCCGTAGTTTACTGGGTAACCCATTGCCACAGGTACGATACGGTCCACGACCATCTCACCTGTTTCTTCATCCAGTTCGTATTTCACGCGTGATCCTTGTGGGATCTCAATGAGAACTTTAATGGTGTCTGCCATAGTGCTCCTTTTAGTACTTTTTGTACTCATTATTATATATTTTGATCTATTTATACTATATATCTAACTGTGCTAGCTGGGCATGAGTTTGAATAAATTTTTTCCTCGGTCCAACTTCATCCCCCATCAAAACCGTAAAGGTTTTTTCTGCTGCCGCCGCATCTTCAATAGTCACTTTCTTGAGAATACGAGTCTTGGGATTCATAGTGGTTTCCCACAATTGCTCAGCATTCATTTCTCCCAAACCTTTATAGCGCTGTACATTGACGGTCGCTTTGGCATTCTTCGTCTTGAAGTCAGCAATAGCTTGATCGCGTTCCTCATCTGAAAAAACATATCTGTCAGAATCTTTACCAGACCAAACCTTGAAAAGCGGTGGCATGGCAATGTACAGGTACCCTTGTTGCACCACAGCCGGTAAGTGACGGAAAAAGAACGTTAAACCCAGAGTGGTAATGTGTTCACCATCTACGTCAGCATCGTTCATAAGAATAATGCGATGATACCGCAATTTACCTGGATTGAAAGTCTCACCGATCCCAGCACCCAAGGCTACAACAAGGTTTTTAAGTTCTTCAAAATCAATGATCTTATCAAGACGAGCACGCTCGGTGTTGAGAATCTTACCTCTGAGTGGAAAGATAGCCTGGAATTTACGATCTCTCCCCTGCTTGGCTGTACCACCTGCTGAATCACCCTCAACGATGTAGATCTCACAATCTTCTGCATTTTTACTCTGACAGTCTGCAAGCTTACCCGGAAGGGAGCTGCCTTCAAAGACACCTTTACGAATAACTGCGTCTTTGGCAGCTCTAGCGGCAAGGCGTGCTCGTGCAGACAACATAACTTTGTCTACAATCGCTCTGCCTGCCCGGGGGTTCTCTTCAAGGAATGTCTCAAAGTTTGCTTTGAAAATTGCATAAACAGCGCTCTGCGCTTCAGAGTTGTTGAGTTTCGTTTTGGTTTGTGATTCAAATTGTAGATCATTGGACGGCATTTTGACGAATACTACGCCAGCCAGCCCTTCCTTCATATCCTCTGCAGTAAAGTTTTCGTTTTCTTTAATGAGACCGTTCTTGTCTGCGTAGTCACGCAGTACTTTACCAAGTGCCATGCGGAAGCCATTGACGTGGGCACCACCGTCAGGGGTGTGAATAACGTTAACGTACGACTCAAGTTTCTCCACAAATGAATCGTTATACTGAAGTGCCACCTCTACCCCAATACGCTTGTTGGTCGTTTCATCTGTCCAGAACTCTGAAGCATAAAACACTTCATGAAGTGCTTTCTTATCCATGTTGAGGTGTTCAACCAGTGAGCGGACACCACCTTCAAAATAAAAGTGCTCTTCTACGGCAGAAATAGTATCGTGCATCTGGAAGTAGATGCCGGCCATAAGATATGCTCTATCCTTAATAATTTGACGAATTGTTTTAAGACTAAAGGCGGTTGTAGAAAAAATGCTGGGATCTGGGGTGAACTTGATAGCTGTGCCCGTTTCATACTGCATAAATCGTGCAATCTGCACAGGTAACAGCTCACGTACCTCAGCCTCTGAAACAGTTTTGACAGGAAACAGCGGTTTTCCTTGTGAGTAGGCTTGGTAGTGTAGTTTCCCGTCGCGTTTTACTACAACTTCAAGCAGCGTTGAAAGTGCATTTACTGCCGACGAACCTACACCATGTAATCCACCAGAAGCTTGGTATGCAGTTTCTTCAAATTTTCCACCCGCATGCAGCTTGGTGAGTACTACTTCAAGCGCAGAAACACCTGAACTGTGCATATCTACTGGGATACCACGGCCATTGTCTACAATCGTGATGGTTTCGTCTCCCATGAGAGCATTGTTTACTACTGCTCGCTCTCGGTCTGTGGTAGCGGTTCTAAAGAGCTGAATCGTCTTACCAAAACCTGCAATTGCCTCATCTACTGCGTTATCTAAGAGTTCTTTAGCTAAATGATGTAAACCACGTTGATCAGTCGATCCAATATACATGCCAGGACGTTTGCGTACTGGTTCAAGCCCTTCTAAGACTTTAATTTCGGCTGCATTGTAGTGTGTACTAGCTGGGGAGTTTGACATATTATCGTGACGAATTTTTATATCATACCATGTGTGATGTGGCTAGAGTGAATTTAGGAGAAAAGTGCTTTCATTTCAAACAAGGCGTGCTCCAGTGCCAATTTAGAGTTGGCATTTTTTTTAATCTGCTCATAGGCTTTTTGTAGAAGAAAGAGGATTCTTTGTGCTCTTTTTATATCTTTTGATTCAGTTATCTGTTGATGCCAATATGTCATTGCAGCTGTAATAAAAGCAAGGGCAGCTGAATGTTCACTATAAGTATCAGCGAGTTCGCACAATTCTCGGTGAGATATGTGCCCCAAGCGTGCGGCATCGCGCTGGAGGTTTCCTTCATCACCTACTGTGGAGGCTACCGCAGTACTCGCAGCACTTTCAATGCACCGTACCCTTGATAGAATAGTTGGGAGCACTGAATGTGAACTGAACGCAGTCGCGCACAAATAGGTGTGTGCAGGAGGCTCCTCAAGAAGTTTGAGCAGTGCATTCTGAGCTGGTAGAGATGCAGTATCAAGGCCATGGATGATAACTATACGAGGAGTTGCCGAATGAGCTCCATAACTGAGCTGTTTTTGTAAGTCTCGCACTTGCTCTATTGTTACTGATGTATATGATTGATTGAGTTCTATATATTCATATGTATTTTGACATATTAATTGATGGATAGGCGTATTTTGCTCTGCTATTTGACTTAGCAGTCTTTGATCTCGACTGCTAAAGCAACTACCAATAAAGAGCAGTGGTGTGTCATTGTTCATGGTATTCATCATTGATCCAGGTTCTCTTTTCTTTTATAGTGTATAGAGATTTGTTTTTTATGCCAGTATCTGCCCAAGATCCAGCACAAAGTGGTGTCATTGTTCCGCCCAATGAACCTATTCGTTTGGGCGAAGCTGGTGGAACCAGTACTCCAATAGCGGCTAGCTCTGATACATCAGAAGTAAATGCTGCCCAGATTGCCGACTCACTCAACATGGCCGTACAGGCTTTGGAGCAAAGTCCACCGGAAGCGCAGGCAACCGTGGGAACTGAGACTGCTGCTTTACCAGATCTTGGCCAAACAGTTGCTCCAGCTTCAGATACCCCTGCCCCACAGGTGCAATCACAGGGGCTTATGCCCGCGACAACACCTGTCCAACAGCAGCCCTTTCAAGTGCCTCTCGCCAATCAGCAGAATAAAGGTTACATCTCATTGGCTGACGCCTTGGTAGGTGAAGGTTACTTGGCGCAAGATCTAGCAAATAAGCTCCAAGTTGATCAAATAACGACTGGCAAAACCATTGAAACACTTGTGGTTGACAGTAGTCTGGTAAACGAAGAACAGCTGACGCGTGCTAAATCAGCGTTTAACAATGTGCCTTTTATTCGACTATCTGAAGTCGGAGTTTTTCCTGAGGCAATTAACCAACTGCCTGAAGGCGCTGCACGTCACTACGCTATGTTACCTTTTACTTTTGATAAGTCCATGGGCACGCTCTCTGTGGCGATGAAAGATCCACTAGACCTTTCTGCTATTGATTTTGCCCAACAAAAGACTGGTTTTAGGATCATTGCATATTACGCGGTACCTTCAGAACTTGATCGCATGATCGCGGAATACTACTCACAAACGCTTTCCAGTGAAGTGACAGCTGCTTTGGAGCAGACAACGCAAATGGCAGAAGCGCGCAAGCAGCGTCAGAATCTTTCATCCCTTTCTCGAGAAACGGAAACTATTCGTCAAGCTCCTATTACTAAGATTGTCGAAACACTTCTTACCTTTGCCATGAAAGCTCGTGCGTCAGATATTCATATTGAGCCGCTTGAGGACCGTACTCGTGTGCGTTATCGCATTGATGGTATTTTGTCCGAAAAGCTCATCCTTCCCAAAAATGTGCACGATGCAGTTGTGTCTCGCATCAAAATTCTTTCAGGACTCAAAATCGACGAAAAACGCCTCCCACAAGATGGACGGTTCAATTTCCAGATAACCGATGAAGAGGTTGATTTACGTGTGTCTACACTCCCTACCATTAATGGTGAGAAGATCGTGATGCGTTTGCTCAAGAAAGACACCACGGTCCCAACCCTTCCAGAATTAGGTCTATCTGGTTTGTCTCTACATAATGTACAAGATGCAATTAAGGTTCCTCACGGTATAATCTTGATCACCGGACCTACAGGTTCTGGAAAAACCACAACACTCTACTCAATTTTGCATGATGTTAACACCCCTAAAGTAAATATTATGACTCTGGAGGATCCAGTTGAGTATCAAATGCCTGGGGTGAACCAAGTGCAGATCAATCCGCAAGCAGGATTGACGTTTGCTTCTGGACTCCGGTCATTCTTGCGTCAGGATCCCAACATTATCATGGTGGGAGAGATTCGTGACAGTGAAACTGCTGAACTAGCCATCCAGGCATCACTAACTGGACACTTAGTGTTCTCAACGTTACACACATCATCCGCTGCTGGTGCTCTTCCCCGTCTCATGGACATGGGCGCAGAGCCATTCTTGCTTGCCTCATCAATGACATTAGTGATGGCACAACGTGTGCTTCGTAAAATTAATAGCAACTACAAAGAAGAATACACGCCTGAACCTGCTGTGGTGGAAGACATCATTAAGGTACTTGGCCAAGAACGGTTTGATGCCTGGTGCAAGCGGAATAACAAGACCGCTCAAACGCTCACCTTGTGGCGAGGTAAAAAAGAACGTCCCGATAACGAACCAGAGTTCAAAGGTAGAGTCGCTATCTTTGAAGTCATGAGGATTACTGAGGAAATTGCAAAACTCATCCTGGAACGCCGTCCAGCTCCAGAAATGGAGAAACTTGCTTTGAGAGATGGTATGCTGTTTATGAAACAAGATGGGTATATGAAGGTGCTTGAAGGCGTGACCACTATTGAAGAAGTCTTACGTGTTGCGCAAATATAAGTGAATTGAGTACTAAAAATATATTAAACTATAACAAAAGAGTACAAAATATGAACATTCAAGACTTAATGGATCAATTGGTCGCGCTTGAGGGATCAGATATTCACCTTATTGTCGGTTCACCCCCTGTGCTTCGCGTGGATGGGAACATTTTGGCAGTGGAAGGGGCGGGACCACTTACGCAAGAAGAAGCAGAAGGTTTGATCTTCCCACTCATGACCCAAGAGCAGAAAGATTATGTTGCTGTCAACAAAGAGCTGGACTTTGGGTATCAATTTCAAGATAAGGGTCGTTTCAGAGTGAACGTCTACCACTCCAAAGGCAGCATCGCTGCAGCAATGCGTCTTATTCCTAGCAGAATCAAGACTCTTGAAGAACTGCAACTACCATCCATTCTGGCTGATTTTGCTCAGTATCCCCAAGGACTTGTGTTGCTGACTGGTCCAACTGGAGAAGGCAAATCAACAACACTCGCTGCGCTCATTGATCTTATAAACACCAGCCGTGCAGATCATATTGTGACCATTGAAGACCCTGTGGAATTTGTATACACGCCCAAACGCAGTATCATCACACAGCGCGAATTAAACCATGACACCAATTCTTGGGAGATTGCCTTACGCTCTGTACTGCGTGAAGATCCTGATGTGGTGCTCATTGGAGAAATGCGTGATTACGAGACTATAGCATCTGCAATTACAATTGCAGAAACAGGACATTTGGTGTTTGCCACTCTACATACATCCACGGCGGCAGAGACAATTGATCGTATTATCGACGTCTTTCCCGCATATCAACAAGGGCAAGTTCGTCAACAACTAGCAGCTACTATCAAAGTAGTTGCTTCGCAGCGTCTCTTACCTGCTGTAAATGGAAAACGAGTTGCGGCATTCGAAATCATGGTGGCCAATGCTGCTATTCGTAATCTCATCCGTGAAGCAAAGACGCATCAAATAGATACCGTTATTCAAACATCTGCCGAAATGGGTATGACTCTTTTTGAGAACAATCTGCAGTCGTTGGTCCAACGAGGTGCAATCAGTGTGGAGACAGCTTTGGAGCGTGCATTTAGACAGCAAGAAATGCAGCGTCTATTAGGAAAGTAATATTCTGGAATACGCACTATGCCGTACTACAAATACATAGCGAAAAACCAGTTCGGGGAAGGTGTTAAGGGCAAAGTTGAGGCTCCCAATGCTCGACAAGCAGCAGCTGAATTGTCGTCTCGTAAGCTGTTGGTGATTGATGTACGACCTCTCACCGAAGACTCCTTTGCTTTTTTACATACCGCACTTTTTGGTATTAAGTTTACGGATATCGTGAACTTTACACGTCAATTGTCTACCATGATCTCCGCTGGCTTGCCACTTGCCACTTCTCTGTCAATATTGGTGCAGCAAAGCAAAAGTGAAATGTCACGTTTAGTAGCTGGTATTTTGCAAGAGATTGAAGGAGGTACCAACTTTGGTGACGCACTTGCCAAACGACCGGATGTATTCAACAGTATCTATGTTCAACTTGTGCGTGCTGGTGAAGTGGGTGGTGTACTTGACGAGATCTTGAATCGCTTGGCTGTTAATCTTGAAAAAAGTAAAGACTTTCGCTCCAAGACGAGGGGTGCCATGATCTATCCGGTTATTGTGATTATCGCCATGGTGATCGTAGCGTTTATCATGATGATCTTTGTGATACCCAAGCTGACTGCTATGTATTCTGACTTTGGTGCAGAACTACCTACTGCAACCAGAATGCTCATGGGTATCTCTAACTTTATGGTGACATTCTGGTGGGTGGTTTTGGCTGCTGCTTTTGGTGGCTACATGCTGTTCCGCAAATGGGTAGCTACCAAAGCTGGTCGGCGAACGTATGACAGATTTTTGCTCAAAATACCCATCTTAGGTGTTCTTATTCAAAAAATTGCACTCACTGAGTTTGCACGCACACTGTCCTTGCTTTTAGGTGCGGGTATTTCACTGCTACAGGCTATGGAAATTGTAACCAAAGGCGTTAATAACACTGTGTACCGAGAAGCACTAGAGCAAGCCACAAAACAGATTGAGAAAGGTGTCTCTCTCTCAAAAGCGGTGGGAGCTCATGAAGAATTCCCCCCCATTCTTTTTCAAATGATGGCTGTAGGTGAAGAGACCGGTAAGTTGGATGAGGTGCTGGGTAAATTAGCACAGTATTTTGAGCAGGAAAGTGAGCAAGCAGTTAAGAACATGACCACGGCCATAGAACCCTTGATTATGATTGTGCTTGGCTTGGGTGTGGGAGCCATGGTGATCGCAGTGATTATGCCAATTTATAATTTGACCAGCCAATTCTAGAGGAAACTAGGGCTTGCATTCCACGGAAGAAAAGCTCTATTATTAATAATAAGAGGAAAAGGAAGCGTACTATGATGAAATTTTCATCCCTTACAAATATCGCACATAAAGCAAGATCAGGTTTTACCATGATCGAGTTGCTTATCGTGATTGCGATCTTAGGCATCTTGGCTACCGCAGTGCTTTCTGCCATTAACCCTGTAGAACAAATCAATAGAGGTCGTGACACTGGTACTCGCTCTGACGCAGAACAACTTATTAGTGCTATTGATCGTTATAATGCCTTCAAAGGATACTATCCATGGCAATGGGGAGCTGGAGACTCAGTCAAAGCACTTTCCAGTGACAACACAGCTACTGGTGATTTGACAGCATTGACAAACGCACTTCCATTGGATCACGGTGGTAGTGCCAGTCCAACTACATGGACCAGCTGTCACTTCCTCAATAAGTTGTCAGTTTATAACGTGCTCAGTCCAAATTGTCCTACAGATCAGGGAACTGAAGAATTAAAGCAGACATTTGTGCTTCGTATCAGTAATACCACTTCATCTCGCCCGCTTTTCATCTTCAATTCCGGTACCTCCGGATCCAGTACCTATGTCTGCTGGGAGCCTCAATCCAAAGCTTTCAGAACTGAAGCTGAGAAGAGATGTGGCAGCGCCGCTGGAGCTGGTATGCCCAATGATCTCAGTGCTGCTGCTATAACAAAGGTCTGTTCAGGCTATGGTGATACTAGTAAAGTTGTCTACACCTGTTTACCATAATCTGATAGCTCAAGTTTTGAAACGAAAGACGCCCTTGGGAAACCAAGGGTGTTTTTGTGTCTAACCTTTTCCTACTCCGCCCCTACTCTAGTCTGCGGGTGCGCTTTATACTACCATCATGGATGTTCTTGTTGTGGCATTGCCGTTTCTTTTGCTATTTTTTGTGGGTAGCTGTATTGGCAGCTTCCTTAATGTAGTGGTGTATCGTTCAGAACGTGGTGAATCATGGGTTTGGGGACGCTCGCACTGCGAGAATTGTGGAAAACAGCTGGCGTGGTATGACAATATTCCCATCGTTTCCTATCTCCTGCTCAAAGCTCAATGCCGGCATTGCCATACTCAGCTCTCGCCAGGTCATCTTGTGATCGAGACATTGATGGGACTCCTCTTTGTGTGGTGGTATGTGGTGGGTTTCTTCTTTTTTAAACTTACTGAGCAGCCGTTTGCCATTTTGCAGCCAGTTTTTTGGTTGTGCGTAGGCATTATCTTACTCACTATTTTTGTCACTGACCTGCAACACCTGTATATTCCAGATGCGGCAGTACTGATGCTGAGCATCTTAGTTGTTGTCTATCGTTTATCTCTAGTAGCCACTGGGGTGATGCAACTGAGTGACTTTGTTTTGTCTATGTGTACTATGGCTGCTGCTGTGCTCTTTTTTTGGATACTTTGGTACCTTACCAAAGGGCGTGGCATGGGTTTTGGAGATGTGAAGCTGGCCTTACCGCTGGGTCTTTTGCTAGGATGGCCAGGCACACTGGTGTGGATCTTTACTAGTTTTTGTGTAGGAGCTGTGGTGGGATTACTGTTGCTCACATTTGGTAAAGCACGGATGAAACAACCCATTCCTTTTGGTCCTTTTCTCATATTCGGTACGCTGGTGGCGTTAATCTGGGGTGATGAGATTTTTCGTCTGTATGTTACACTGATAGTGTAGTGTACTAGCACGGGCTAAGTCATGCGTATTGTCTCGTATATTTTTAGTATTTTTTTCTTTTTTTGTATAACTGGTGCTGTTGTTTTCTATGTGGGGAGAGAGCTCATGCTTTGGTGGGCGGTTTACTCCTTTAAAACTTCTTTGAGAACCCTACAGATTGCTTCGCAAGGTACGTATGATGGGCAGTGTCAACAAAGACTTGGGACTACTGGTCTGACAGCCACATTGCAGCTCCGTTTCCTCACATCAAAACAGTATGTCATTGAAGCGGCATGTGAGCAATTTGTGAATGCCCCTATCCTAATAAGTACAGGTGAGCTGCCTGCTTTTGTTACCAAACGCCCAGGTTCCTCTGGGGTGATCTTAGGTGCAGAGAGTAGTTTGGTTGAGCTTGTCATCTTTGAAAAAGAAGCACATGCGGTCCAGAAAATCCTGCCTTTACCAGCATCATTTGTGGAACGTGCCAAAGTAGTTGGACTTGAGAACCTCAAGGTGGTAAGTAGGTCTCCACGTACAGGGGAAGTCTTTGCATCTGGACCAGTAACTAGTTGTCAGGGATATGGATATTACTGTTGTAACGAAAGCTCAGAAAAAGGCATGGGTGAACAAATTACGGGCCTGCAAGACTGCAGAGATACCTGTTTTAGTGCCTGCGTGAATCGTCCTGTTATTCTCTCCTTCACCACCAATCCTGTATTAGACATGCGGGCACGGCAAGTAGTGATAAGTAGTGGCGGCGGTGTTGAATTCTCCTATATTTCTGACGGGGATGAAGCCGATGGCATTCAAGCAGTGCTAGATTTTGGTGACGGTACACAACCTGGAGCTATGAATGGCTCGGATGGCAGTTTGAGCCATGTGTATAACTGCTTTAATAGACCGTGCACATACATGGCCAAGCTTAAACTTATTGATAAATGGAATATTGAGTCATTTGCTTCACCGGTGAGTACGGTGACAGTGAGTGTACAGTAGTACTTGCAAAGAGGAGATGGCTTTGGCCATACTAAAAGCTATGAAACAAAAACGCGGATTCACGCTTCTTGAATTGCTGGTGGTCATTTCTATTATTGGCATCCTTATGGCTATGGGTTTTGTGGCCTACTCGAATGCGCAGAAGAAAGGGCGAGATGCCCGCAGAATTGGAGATATTAAGGCTGTACAGAACGCACTTGAACAGTCGTATGCTGCTAATAACGGCACAGCTTACTCTACAACCACTTGTACTAGTGGAAGTAGCATAACTATGGGGAGTGAGAGTTTTAGATTCCCTGGTGACCCAAAATCTGGAAATTACACATGTAATTCAAGTACTGATACTGGATATTGTATTTGCGCAACCCTAGAGGGCAGCAACGGAGGCAATAGTACGAATACCTCTTGTAGCTTTGGTACTGGTTCATACTTCTGTGTAACAAACCTACAATAATAGGAATTACTTATGCACAAAAAACGAAACGGATTTACCATCATTGAACTCTTAGTTGTGACTACAATTATTGCAGTACTGGCTGTAGGTGCCTTTGTGAGTTTCAGCTCTGCCGGCAAATCTGCACGCGATGGCAGAAGAAAAAGTGATCTTGAGACGGTCCGGCAATCACTGGTGCTCTACAAAGCAGAAAACTCAACTTACCTTGTTAACAGTGGATATGATGCAGCAGGTTATAGTAGTGTTACGGGAACTCTCACTGGTAGCGGTTTTTTGAGTAACCCAGCTCCCTCTGATCCCAAGTCTACCTATTCATACACATACGGTGGTACCGCATCAACTTTCTGTGCGTGTGCGCAGGTAGAGAATTCCACTAATGGTAATGCATCAAACACAAATTGTGCTGGTACATCTGGTGCCTACTATTGTGTACGTAATCCATAGACTCTATGAAGCAAACATCTGCCCACGGTTTTACTCTTATTGAACTCATGGTTGTGGTGGGTATAACTGCTATTTTGGTGGGTGGTGCCATTGCTGGATTTCTTAATTTTAGGCAGCGGCGTTCTGTGACCAGTTTTGCCCAACAGTTGCAGAACTGGTTTGTAACAGCCCAGGCAAAGGCAAAAGTGCGAGAAACCCCACAGAGCGGCTGTGACAACTTTAGAGGGTACAGAGTGGGAATTACAGGTACCACTGCTACCATGCAGGCTTTATGTTACGTGGGTGCAGCTAACACCGGTGTAGGAGGTATAGATACTCTCGCTTTCCCCAATGGCGTAACTGTCTCCCCTCAAACTACAGTGGATTTTTACTCTATCCCCGCTGAAACTGCTGATACTTTGGTCTACACCAGCCTTTCAAATGATGTAACGATTACGGTAAGTAATGGTGTAAGTGGCCAAGACAAACACTTTACCGTATCCAAAGCAGGAGTACTGAGTGATGTTGAATAAGCGCCAAGGCAGCACTATTCTAGAAGTTCTTATTGCAACTCTCGTAGTGGGTACTATTCTTACTGCTGTAGCAGCTTCACTCACCAGTTCTATCAAAAATAGCTCGGAGGCTGAGTATCGTAAAATTGCAACACGGCTTGCGCAAGAAGGTCTGGAAATAGTAAGAAAAGAAAAGTATATCAAAACCTGGACAGATTTTAAGAGTTCTACTAGCAATATTCCTGCTCTCGATTCTGCATGGCAATGCATGAGTACAGAAAGCCTGGCTTATTCTTTACCAAAGCCAAATATTACTGCTTGTCCAGCAATTACTTTGTCCACTCCCCCCACTTCGTTTTACCGTGGTATTCAACTGAGTATCTTTGGCGAAGGTGTTAAGGTACGTGTAAGAGTTGCTTGGAAGGATGGCCCTTATACTCGTGATGTTGTGTTAGATCAAACTTTCCGTGAAGTAGTGCAGTAGCTTATGGAAGCTTTTTCACTATTCCATTAAGCACCTCAGTGCACAAAGCTTCAACTTCTTCTTTGCATCCTTGCTCAGCCAAGGGATATAAAAGGTATATTTTTTTCCCCAAGTTAAATGCTACACCTATTTCCATAAGTGTATTTGATCCCACATAGCCCTCAATACCTTTTTTTTCGTAATTCAGTACCAAAATTGCATCGGCAGCCGCAATGCGATCAAAGTGATTTTTGATGAATGTAGCTTTTGCAGCTTTCTGACCATCAGGAGGCAAACTATGATACTCTGCCGACTTTTCAGATAGCTCAGGTATCAGTACCTCATATCCCAGGTTTTCCAACTCTGCTTTGACTGCTAGGATTTCTTGCTTGAACTGCATTGAGCTACACAAGGTGATTGTACTGGACATATGCATGCCTCATGTTAACTGTTGCGTAACTGTACGTAGCTCTTAAAATTTTCGCTTGCCTGTACGCCACTTTTTGTCTTAGTTGCAGTAAATGATACTACCACTACCCTCTTTTGGGTGGTCACATCTTGGGTACATTGAAAAGCAAGACTACTTATTGCTGTATCAGAGGGGTTAATAGTCTCGGGTGTACCTGTAATGGTGGTCCCATTACTGGGGTCTATTTTATCCAATCGATACACTATGTCATCACTAATTTGTTCAATAACTACTGTATTGGTTCCATCACCATCCATTGTGTTAAAACTAACAGTATTTGAACTGGAACTACATGTAGACAGTGTGCGTGAGTTTCTGAGTAAAAACTCTACTCTGCTAATGACTTCTGCCCCTTCTGACTGTACTTGTCTACGCAAGTTTGTACGCGCTTCTCCAAGCATAAAAGTCATAAACACACTTGATACACCCAACAACAAAACAATGGTCAATGAGGTGGCTACAAGCAGCTCTAAAAGGGTAAAACCGTTGGGTTTTGTATTCATTGATTAGTTCACTTCTTTCCATTGCACAAGGGATTTTTTCAGGACATTGGGAGTATTAACTAAGAAATCTGGACGGAACTGAAAGATCTCTGTGGGTGAGGTATTATGAAGCTCTTTGCGTGTGCCTGAATCTTCAAAGTCTCTCTGGAGATCAACACCAGCCAAGCCCACAAACGTGCCCGCTCCCACAAACTTGTAGTCTGACGGTGTATTTGGATTAAAACTTGCAACACGTAATGTACCTGTAGCCAAATAGACTCCCTCTAGGATAGGGGTGGTCAAGCCAGCAATAGTTGTTTTATCTCCGTTGTAGCCCAAGTTTGCGGCAATGGTGATATCCCCTTTTACGATGAACGCAAGGAACCCTCCATTTTCAACAGCTATAAGTTTCTGCATCTGTGCAGCAACATTGGCATCTGCATTTGAAGCTTGAATAGTAAGGTTGCCGGGGACAAAGATCACTGCTTTGGTACCTGTTGGTATTGTCCATTTATTGTCTTTATCCAGATTAATAGTGAGGTCACCAGAAACTGTATACCCTTTCTCTCCTACCCCAGTGCTTAGGTCTGTACCGGTACCTAGATCGCTCAGCTGGGTAATGCTCTGTGAACCACTTGGGTTGAGAGGGACACTGATGGCTGTGGTGTTGGCAAAGTATGCATAGTTCTCAAGTTTTACGTTGGCTTGACTGTGGCCAGTTGTTGAAGCAGTCACGCGTGCATTGCTGGGGTTACGGTTGAAGTACCCTCCAGGGGCTTTACCTGCAGAAATGGTGTTTGTACCAGTTACTATTGGTATACCAGCAGTCAGATTGCTGGCTGGATCAGTGTTGCCGGCAGGACCGCTGCTAGTTTGAATAATGCTCGGGTCGCATTGAGTATTAAGGAGACATGTCTGGTTGGAAATAGTATCAGTCGGTCCAAGTGATGACATGTTGCCATTGGCTAATACCAATCCTCCCCAAGTTTGCCACCAGGGTCCATTGGATAGGTTGTAACTTATGAGGAAGAAGTTTGCGCCACTCATAGGTACTGTGGTGGTTCCACCCGTTTGTGGTGGGTATACACAGTCAAGCACGGTCCCCACAGGGTTCCTGTTGCAAGTAGCACAGATATAGGTATTTTCTGGGTGTGCAGGATCGTTGTTGACAGCAAGCCGTGCGCTAGACCATGTTGCTGGCCAGTTGGTAGGTGCATATGGCAAGTTGGTGATCCTAAACAAGTTGTAGTTTACCAACCAACTATTTATTGTGTGATTCACACCAAAGGTGTCGGTGATGGAAACTACAGATGGCATAGTCATCGTAGCTGGCTTTGATGTTGTGCTACAGTCATTGACTGAAGTCACCTCATAAAGCCCTCCAGTCACCGAGCCCACCAAGTTGAACTGGCTCACACCCCATGCAGAAGGTTGCTGTGTAGAACAAGTAGTATTAACTGCCCGAACTGCTGCAACTAGGTTGCGGTTCATGTCTACATTGGCGGTCATCCAGAAACTGTCTGAGTAGGCTCCAGGCGTTTGATAGTAGTTGCCGGTTTGCTGTGAATACTTAACACGCTCATCTTCTGGGTAGGCAATGGCATATGCTTTGAGATCGTCGTAGTTGATTACCCCATCTCCGTTTACATCAAAACCACCATCTGGAGCATTAATAATACTGTCATAGAAGCCCTTGTTGAAGAGCAGGAGTTCGTATTTGTTGGTATGTGCAGTACTGCTTTGGTTGAAGTTAATGATAATTGTGGTACTGGTCATTGAAACGTTGGCGTTATTTGCCGGTGAAGTAATAGTTGGTGCCGTAGGCACTCCAGCATCTGTAGTAGGACAAGTACCACCACAGCCGTTAGCTTGCCCACATGCTGGTGTACAGGACTCAGTACAGATGGTGTAAACAGCACGACATCCACCACACTGACCTGTGTATCCTGTACCACAAGTGCCGGATGGGTTGCCAGTGCAGGAATTGCCGCCGTTGTCTACCACATTGGCAGCAATGTAATACGCATTTCCATTGGGAAGGCCAGTGGTATCCCAAGTGGCATACCATGTCTCAGTAGCTGTCATAGGAGGACCCCAAGAAGTAACATTCTGGATCTCAGTCCATTGCACATTACAATAGTTGGGGTTGTATTGCTGATATGGTGTGTAGAAAAACCGCACCTGACTCACCGCAGTGACATTCTTAATCTGGATATTGTCGTAATATGCGGTGTAGTCATTTTGTGGAGTACGTAACACAATTCTCATCTCAGCAGTTGAAGATCCTGCTGGCGCTGAAGGGAAGGTAACAGTATATGTGTACCGCTGCCAAACCTGAGGAGTAACGTTTACCGCGGGTAAACTAGTATACACACTGGTGCCATTGGTCCAGTCGTCGTCCCGTGCTCTTGTTTGAAGTCCAATATAGGTGATTGGATAGTTCACAAACTCGCCGCGTGCATCAAACGAAAACTCAAAGGTTTTGCCACTAAGATCTCCGAGTCCAGCGTTAAACCATCCTGAAGCCAGGTATGGATCGTCATGCACAGACGCATCTCGCTTCATGGCCATAAACCATGAGCCATCAAAAGGACATGAAAATGCGGGGTTACTAAAACAATCAAACGCATTGGCAAATGACAATTGGTTTGAGGTTACCCACAAACTAGTTGTGCCATCCTCAAAAGATTTATTGGGGATGAGATAGGTTCTCCCACCGGGTCCTGGCTCAACGGAAATATAGACGTTCTTGTTGTAGTCGGTAACAGTCATGTTGTTACACACAGCTGGTGTTTGGGTATTTGTGACAGTGGGCACATTGCATGCTGGCGCGTTTACATTACAAGCACGTGACTCTGTAGCAACAACTGCTCCACCACAGACGGAGTTGCGATATTGAGTGCCGTTGCAGGCAGTGCTGCATATAGACCATGAAGTCCACGCCGCTGTGCAGCTCACGCAGCCCACATCGCTATAACATGATTTTTCGTCAGTATTGTTACAGTTATCATGTCTATATTGTTTTCCATTGCCACAACTGTTATCACAGCTGCTCCACCCCCCCCAAGTGCACTGAGGCTCACACGTACGAAGGTTACAATTCTGGGTTTCGGTGGCTTTAGTACAGGAGTTGGAACGGGTTTGGGTACCGGGCCCACAAGAAGCGCTACAGTTGCTCCATGAACTCCAGTAATCTTGTGGATGAGTGTCACAGCTGGGTGGCGGACACGCTTGAGTATTACACACCGTAGACTCAGTTGCTCCAGAACACGTATTGTATCTAGTCTGTACACCTCCACCACAGGATACGCTACAAGCTCCCCATGCAGACCAACTACTTGCCACTGTACACATGGGTGTAGCAGTGGGCGTAGGCGTGCTAGTGCCCCCAGTAGTACTAGAACTACAACTTCCGCTTGAGTAGCTCCCACCTACCGATGAACAGTCTGCAGCACAAGTGCCATTCCATACGTGAGCAAATCCGCATGCTTCCTGATGGTAGTTACAATTCCTTTCGTAACCGGTACATTCTTGACAGTAGCTATCTAGCGGATCACAACCAGACGGGGAACAGCTGCCGGGCACACGGATTGAAACGCAATCAGACTCGCAAGTAACTGACCCACTACAAGTACTAGCCTTCACTTCAAGTGTTCCAAAAAAGAAAAACAAAAAAAGAAAAGCAACAGAAAAAAATATTTTTTTCATTTTATCGTAACAAATGAGTTATAAGTGTTATCTTTTACCAAATTTATGGCTTTGTCCTTTGCGGATACAACATCAGCCGCTGATGTGTAGAGGTTCCTGTTCAAAATAGTGCCTTGTAATATTAATGTGCTGATTTCTCTTGCAATCATTCGATCACTCCACCCAGCTTCACGCAGCAAGTTCATATCTAAGTGAACAATGATAACTCTCGTAGTTCCATTAGTTCTAATTGAAACCGAAGAAAAAATATTATTTGCATTATTCCAGGAATTTCTTTCATCTTGTATAACATCGGAAGTTTCAATCTGAATAGTTTTGATATTAGGAAGATCTATCTTTTCTATGAACTTATAGTATAAAACCTCATTGATACCTATTTTAAAATTAGAGCTCCCATTTTTTAAAACAATTTCAGGTAAACCATCAAAAGACGGACGCGGCAAATACGGCACATTAATATAGCCAAAATAATTAAGTGTAAACGAACAACAAGCCACCAAAGCGAACACCGCGCCGCTGACCAATAGGAAACGATTTCTAATCTTTAAGCCACTGAACCCATGAAGTAAATTCATCTCTAAAACAGTATAGTAAATAAAGGACTGCAGTACAAGGTATTAATTTACAGCATCACCAGCAAACAGTGGGAGTTGACCTGCTAAGACTTTGCCGTCTGGACCAAAGTCGTAGAGATTCTTGTAGGCATCAGAAAATTTTTTGCCCACTCCTAGGGAGTCGTACTGATCTCTTGGGCCTCTTTTGTTTACAACAGCATCAATATTGATAAACGTTTCACCAGAGATTTCTCTTGCAACAAATAACGCATAAGCATCTCTACCTCTTATATTTCCTTTAGCATCTTTAGCCTCAGTTACTAGTTCATCAGCAATACTAATAATTGCTGTGACCTCTGAAATTTCACCGGCTTCATTTCTTACTAGAATAAGTTGAGCGTTTTCAGCGGTATCGATCTGCACTAGCATAGCTTCGATGTTTCTTCTTCCACTAAGTGGTAAATGCTCCCCCTCGCTCTCACCTGTGACATCATCAACATTAATAATTCGCAACTTATAATTTTGAGCTAGCCCTAGTTCTCTTGAATATATTTGGACGAATTTGGTGGCTTTTTCTTTAGTGCTATTCCATCTCAAGTTCTCAACAAGTGATCCTTGAGCAGTACCAAAATATATTCTTGCCCCTGTTCCCTCATCTTCCATGTAACTAGTTTCACTCATGTCAACAAGGCCTTCCTCGAGCGTCGTATTCTCATAATGAGGTGATGTCTTGAAAGGAAAGTAACATCCTTTGCCTTGAACCACAAAACACCCTCTGTTTTCATCAAATGGGAGTTGTTTTACCTGTTCTGTGAGCTCTTTAGGAAAAACATCAGTATTCTTTTCCATCACATCAAGCAACTTAGCTTGCATAGCTGGCATCGCTTCATTTTGCTCTTGCCCACCATTATTTTCTTGGCTATTTTCTGGCACTACTGGCACCCAGGCCCCCTCAATATCTACACTCGCTACAACTGGGCCAATAAGTGTCCTTCCCCCGTTACCAGGGTTGGGGTCTTGAGAAGCTGGAACTAGTAGCACATCACCACCATTGTTGTTTAGAATAACAATGGCAGCTACAAGCTCCTGATTGGTTTCATCTAAAGTTTTTCTTGTGAGGTAATACGCGATTTGTCCTTCGGTAGTGATGCCAGTGGCAGTAGTAATAGCTACGGTTTCTACAGCTGGATGCATAAACTCTACGAGTCCAATACCAGTTGTAGTACTAATTGCGTTGATTGCAGTTATCGTTTCTGCTACTTGTTCAGGTGTGAGCTCGGGATTTCCAATACCCCCACTTGGTGCTTCTACTATCTGCTCAGATAGTTTTACTAAATCTTCACGCACCCAACCTGTTACTTTTGGGTTTCCATTTTCGGTAATAATGACAACTTCTCTCCACACATATCCGGTCTTATCTTTTTTCGTTTTACCAGTAACTGGTAACATTTCACCTTGCGTAGCCTTATATGACACACTGAAATTTGTGCCAGCATCTTTTCGGACATTGGCATCTTTATTAAAAACAGCAAAAGTTTGATAAACTGGTTCGTTCTCGCTTCCCCCACCCTGTACTGTATCTGTGCCAGATTCAATGCCCGTAGCAGGTACACCCGCGGCATTGGCTCCATCCTGGGCGGTAACGTCTCCTGCTGCCAAAGCGGTCATACCTGTTGTCAGCATGAAAAGCACAGCAAACAAGAGTGAGGCTACATGCCTCATGGCCTCTATCCGCAAGAATCCAAAGTTGAATTGACGGCCAGAATTTTCTGGCTTTGTGCTCCAAAGCAAGGCTTGCTGAGCAGCCTCTGCTGCTTGTGCTACCTGTGCCTCAGATAATCCTGCAGCAGTAATGTGATGATCTACTTGTTCTAGTCTAGCGTTTAATTGCTCAGGAAGAATTACAGCAAGTTGAGCTGGTGTCTCAACAGCGGCGGGAGATACTTCAAAACCACTATAAAGTTTAGCCCAATTCTTAAGGAGCTCACGTCTTGTAGAAGGCCTGCTAGCTTGACCACGGAATGTCTCTCCAACACGTTCATTGATTCTCATTAAAGAAACTGCTTCTCTGTTGTGTAAGCCGTGCTCGATTCCAGACATAATATTCCTTGTTGGTCCTATAGACAACGTACACTGTCAATTTTACTGCATACTACTGTGATAGTACACTAGTACAGTGTAACACTGTCTCATAGTTTTTGCAATAATTCACTGATATGTATGTTTCTCTCCCCTTTTTCAGTGATTATCATATTTTTTCATACGTCTCATAATATTTCAATGAGTAATGAATGTGTATAATTCTAAACACATCTTAAGAAGAGATCAAGGAGGAGGAAAAGAAACCTGTAGCCGAGTCGGGAATGACAAGGCTACAGGGAAAAGTAGATACTACGAATGTGCAGGCTTAGAGTGATTGCTACTAACGCGTGATGAGGGGCAAGTACACCCGTTGGCTAAGCGGAGTGGGCTGATTTTCTGGCAGTTTTTCCATGAGGACAAAACTACCGGCGGTCCACTCACTTTCTTTGAGAGAAGTGTCTGCTGGGATGGCTTTGACTCTCCAGGTGTACACACCGGTCACTGGTTGTGAGATAACCAGTTGTGGTTGCACTACCTTGGTAGAACGCATGTACTGTGGAGAGCTCGTGAACTCTACTTGGTAGCCAAAGCTTTGTGGCACTGGTTGCCAAGACAGGATGAGTGTTTGTGTAGGAGTGATTGTGGTCCGTGCGGGTGTCAGCCCGGTGGGCGCAGAGAGTTGTGTCACCACGGGTGCTGGTGTGACACCACACACGCTGTCGTGAAATACCTCAACTCCAGAAACTGCATTGGTAAAAGGCACAGGGAGCTCCCATGCATCTTCGGCAATACAGATACTGGCGCCACTCCACCCTCTGTCGGTGTAGAGCTTGATACTCCATCCTGGTGCTACCCTGACTGAGCTGGTTTTGTTGTCGATCGGTGTGCCCCAACTCAGATCTTTTTTCTCGGTGGAGGTGAAGATATGCTCTTCTCCTCCACAGTGAAGGTAGTCAAAGAGGACAATCCCATTGGCCAGCGGGATATTGTTCCCACACCCGCCATACTGAGGAAAGGTCTTGCCACACGTACTGTTGGCATGAAGCCAGATGTTGCTGATGGTTCCATCGAGCGTAATGCCTTGGGTGGCGTAGTACGACTGGAAGGAAACATCCCAGATATCTCGGGTCACGCAGTAGGCGTGCCCGTCACTGGAACTACTGTGCTCAAAGACTTCAACTGACCAGCCAGGAGCCAACAAAATGGCAGCGGTTTGGTCATTGAAATCAGCGAGGGTGTACAACCCGGGAGTGGTGAACTCGCGCACATCTCCACCACACTCTGCGTCTGCAAAGAGACGAGTCCCAGCTGGTGGGGTTTTCCCAGGGCAGCCAGGCTGTACCGGTGGCTCAATGACGACAGAGACTGGAATATCTTGTACCAAGGCGGCATAGATGCCAGCCTGTGGGTAGGTGTGATGTGCAGTCGCTACACCGTTAGCGCACATCTCGGTGCTTGTCGCACCATCACCAAAGGTGAACGAAATGTCACTGGTGCAGTGAAGCGCCACAAAGTTTACTACAAGTGGTGAGGTAGTGCTTACGCTGTACGTAGCAGTGAGTGGCAGTGTTTGCCCTGAGGCCAGAACGGTAAAGTAATGGTCTTCAGAGACATCATTGAGTTGTCCGAGGACTGCAGCGCGCATCCGCCAGACGTACTGTCCAGCAGGGAGATTACTCAGTTCCCAGCGTGGCTCAGAGAGCTCGCCAGAAGACAAGAACAATCCACCCGGACCCCACAACTCGCCCCAGTACACTTCGGCTTTGATATCTTCCCAGTTGAGTGAGAAAGTACTGTCGTCGAAGAGCTGGTTTTCAGGATCGTAGACCTGGGGTTGCTGTGGCCAGCCACACCGAGAAGTGTGAAAGACCTCAATGCTGGTGATCACATTACCGGTGGTTTGCAGTGTGTGCCAGAAGCGATCAAGGGACAGAATCCACTTGGCGCCTTCAAAGCATACAAAGTAACCTTGTTTGGTATTTTCACTGTAGACTCGTACACTCTGCCCTGGAGGTATGTAGATGGCAGACGCTCGGTTGTCAAAGTCATACAGGTTGTAAAACCCAGCCTCAGTGAAGATGCGATCTTCACCTAGGCAGTATGCGTAGTCGTAGAGCACCACGAAGTCGTGTGATATATCGGGACAGATCCTGTGTGGCGTTTGACGGCCACAACTCGATCCACTCCACAGTCGCACTGTGGTGATGCGGTTGTCCGCCACTGCTGAGTCGGGGTAAAAGGGATCTTTGGAAAGATCAAATTTACTCCATTCAAAGCAGGTAGCGTAGCCATCTGATGAGTTGGTGCCATCAAAGACTTCAAGGCTTTTGCCAGGGGGGAGAAAGATGGATGAGGTACGGTTATCAAACTGCTGGAGGGTGTACCAGCCGTCTTCGGTGAGGGTGACGGAGTCTCCTGTACACGTAGCCCCATCAAAGAGCATGGCATTGTTCCCGAGGAAAAAGCACGTGGGATCTTTGATGGTGAACTCTAGGTAGACGCGGTCTGAGAGACCATGATCGCTCACAGAGTAGAGATACCCCGTGTACCAGCCCGGGTTGAGCGGGCCGGTGACCCAAGTGGTCTGTGATTCTGGTGCGCTGAGGTAGAGCTTGTCTCCACTTGAAGACGTGAGCTCACCCAGTGTGGTGCCGCTGCCTCGCTGTGGACGGTAGGTAATGGTGAGGTTTGTCCCGTACGGGTACTCGCCTTTCCACTGTACTCCATCAGTGACATATGGCGGGAGCGGGCGGCAGGGTTTGTTGTCCACAAAGACCCACACCGTGTTGTCCCACCAATCACCATGATCAATCATGCTGTGGTGCTGGAGTGATAGATTGTCGAAGCGGTACTTGTCGAAACAAGTACTCTCGCCGTAGGTATTGGTGAGCACAAACGACATATCACCATCGTCCATGCGGACTGAGTTGAAGTTGTCGGTCATACCACCACCAAAGCCGACAGTCTTTTTCCATGAGCTGCCAGTGTAGTTTTTGTCGCTAAAGAACGTGACTCCCCTACTAGGTTGTTCGATGGCACAGGTGCCACCGTAGACCAATTCGGCCCACTCAATTTTGTTCTGCCAGCCAATGCTCGCTAAACTCTGAGTGGATCCGGTTAAACACCCCTTCTCTCCTTGATTCCAGTTGTCACTGGAGATCTTGAGAATGGCGCCAGTAGGAACATATGCAGACAATTGTCCGCTTTTCCCCGGGCCATCGGCAGGGTGTGCCGAGAACCAGGAGATGTTCCCCAGACAGCCTTCGGCGTCAAAAAGATATGCAAATGATTTGTCCCAGTCTCCCAAGTTGCTGCAACTACGCACTGGGGTAGGACTTGTCCCACCACCACTGGCACAGTTGTGTGCCTTGGTGCGGTGAGGGTTGGTGAAGTGCTCACTCCAGTTGTAGTAATTGCCTTTCTTGTCATGTGCCACAGCGCCAAACTCGATGTCGCCATCGGGGACGCCTGCGTCGCAGAGGTTCCAGGTAAAGCTGAAGGGAGCTTGAGTCACAGTGGCAACACCTCGCCAGGTACCGTTTACTTTGGCGCTGTACGAGATGTCAGCAATGCCAGAACCACCAAGGTCGGAGGCGGAGACAGACAGAAATGCCTGTGCCCCACTGATCGTGACATTGAAGGCAGAGATGCGCGGCGGTGTGGTATCTGAACCAGTATATGGCGGGAGTGGTTCACTGCCAGGAGCTGGTGCAGGGTTGGGATTGCAGGATGAGCCGATGGTGGCTGCTTGAGCGGAGGCAGCAGAGACGGAAGGGAGGGAGCATTGCTGGATATCCACAAACAAAGCAGAGATACCATTGCTGGCATTCTCACCCGAGGTGAACTCAACAGTACTCAGGTTCGTTGTGCTACTCCTGATCTGTGCATATCCTTCTGTAGCACTGAGCTTTCCATCAGCTCTGTCATATATGTTCGCGGTGAGTCCAGGAGGAACAACAATGGATTCACTGTTGTTGTCTAAAGAACTCCCTTGCAAAGAGGTAAAGCCGATATGAGCAATCTTGTACTCTCCCCTGAAGTGAGTGTCAGAGAACAGAGCCACACCATCACTAAAGTGTGAGTAGAAGTTGAAGTCATCAATGAACTTCGTAGGGTTGAGGTAGCCAACTGAATCAGGATGCACAGATGGTGCTGTATATCCTGCACCAATGGGCGCGCAATTTGGCTGACCTGGTGGCACTTCATATTGGCGAATCTCGAAGTGAAGATGGGTGTTTGATCCATCTGCATGTACGAAACCCAAGAAATCACCACTGCTCACGTTCTGTCCCACGCTTAAAGAATAGCTGCCATGTTTGACATGACCATACATTGAGTAGACGACAGTCCCATCAGGAAGTGCATGTTGAAGAAGAATGGCATCACCAGGATATCCACCGGTTTGATGGAGATTTTTGACGACACCGTTAGCCACAGCTTTGACGGGGACGAGTGCCAGAGGATTGGTAAAGAAGTCCTTACCTGCGTGGTTGTTGTCGATCCAATCGTTGTTGAAGCACGGTGATTTGTCATTACGCTTAACATGGGTATTGTACCCACCTCCTTGGTACCAGTACTGACCTTCATCAATGGGGTAACGAAATGAGGTGGCAATAGTACTTGCTTGACCATGTGAAAGCGTAAGCAGAAACAGACACGAAAACAGGATGACGAGCAAGCCAAGGTAACTTGCTTGAACAGAACGGCGTTTGATACGCAACATATACCATATGCTCCTTCTCTAGCAAGAAGCTAGAGACTAAACAGAGAAAAACAGCAAAGTGTGCCCTCAGCTTAACGTTTGATGTAAAGCGGAGGATCAAAAAGTATTAAGGGGTATCAAGTTGTGGTGGTGAGATGACCATTGTTTCAAGCATGTGCACGAAGTCGGGTGAGTTCTCTAAAGATTCATTTTGAAGTATGAATCCATAATGGAAATCATCTTTTTTAGTTTCATACGACATATAAGAACCACCCCCTATATCAGTGCAAATTTTTCCATCTTTTGGTTTATTTGTACAATTTATAGGTGCATATCTCTTCCAATTATTGTTACCTATTTTCTTTGTGAAAGTCGCCATCCTCTCAAACCTATAGAGAGCTTCAGTATCTATTATAAAACTGAGCTCGTCGAGTGGGTATGGCTTTAAATTCCTAGAATCTTCTGAAGAAAAATCTACATAAAATGAATATTTAGCTTCATAAGCAGGATATGGAGGTTGTGGATAGTTTTCAGGCACAGCTCTTTGGTCAAACTCTTGTTCTTCAATCTCAAAATAATCAGGATACTCAAAACTTACACCAATTTTGTCATTTTTGTATGTTTTCCAGTTGTAGTGTTCTTTGGTTGAAGTTGGTGGCGTAGCTGTAGGCATTGGTGAGCTTTGAACTACAGATTCACCTTGATGTGTTGTGTCAGTCTGTATACCTGTTTGCAACTTTTGTAGATATGCACCAGTACTTAACAAAATCACTGCAAAGAAAGCAACGACTACCAGTACCTTTGTTTTAGATGTCATAGCGTATATTTTAGCACACGTCATGAATAATACTCTTTGATCCTCCGCTTTTTCTTTTTTCTCAAGCGTGAGGTCTATATTTTTTCGTAGTATTTACTTGTTAAGGAACGATGATCAGGAATCACAAAAGAAGTTTCGCATTGAAACATCAGTGATATTTGATCAAGAAGGCTAGTATATCATCGAAAATGGAATGGTAAATACATATATTTTATGTATAAATGACAAGTAGAGACTACGAAAAAATATATGGAGCTTGAGTCACAGTGGCAACACCTCGCCAGGTACCGTTTACTTTGGCGCTGTACGAGATGTCAGCAATGCCAGAACCACCAAGGTCGGAGGCGGAGACAGACAGAAATGCCTGTGCCCCACTGATCGTGACATTGAAGGCAGAGATGCGCGGCGGTGTGGTATCTGAACCAGTATATGGCGGGAGTGGTTCACTGCCAGGAGCTGGTGCAGGGTTGGGATTGCAGGATGAGCCGATGGTGGCTGCTTGAGCGGAGGCAGCGATGAGCTGGGATGAACAATCGCCAGCATATACCGTAAGTGAAGAGATGGCATTGTCTGCTGAACCTTTGGAGCTCACACCATCGGTAAAGCCGTTGTTGGCGAGGTTGACATCACTAGTATACAAAGAGAGCCAATCACCCGAGAGGGTGTTGGAGTCATATGCAGTAGCAGTAAGACCTCCCATACCAACAGAGGAGACGATGTTACCAAAACCAACTGTATCGAGGTTGTAACTACCTGGGTGTAAGTACCCAAGAGCGCCACCACGGAAGAAGGAGTCGGTGAAGAGGCTGACATACCCTGCCCTGCTTGCTGAGGTGTAGAAGTTGAAGTTGTTGATGAAGACGAGCGGATCAACATACTTACCGTACAAGCTGTTGGGTGTGTCGGTAGCATTTGTCCACTGATCGGGAGACATGGGCACAATTCTGATCTCAAAGTGAAGATGGGCGTAGTCTTGACCACCGCTTTTGCCAACACGACCAATTTGTTGGCCAATGTTCACAGATTGGGTACTTGAAACAGAATAGTCCTCGAGGTGTGCATATACTGACCACACATTTGATCCATCAGGAAGGGTGTGTTTGATGACAACAAGATTGCCATATCCGTTGCCAGAATTTCCAGCATATGTCACAGTGCCATTCGCAGTGGCAAAAACTAGTTGATATCGGTCAGAATTTCCACTTCCTTGACCATTCAGATCAATACCTGGATGGAGTACACCACCGTTATTGCATTTTCCATCACTGTCAGGAAAGCTGGTGGTACTCTCGTTAGAGTTGCATTCCATGTACCCCCAACCATAGTGATCGTTGTTGATCGGCATTTTGAACTCAAATGCAATGTTCTGCACTTCTGCATGAACAAAGACCACGTACAAACTAGCAACGAGACTACCTAGAATGATCAAAATGATTGTCATTCTTCGAACGAAACCATGAGTTAAGTAACCCATATGTCATACCGTCCTTTCTGGCGTGTGCCAGGAATGTTGAAAAACAAAAACCCACTACAACACAAATACATCTGTGTAGGTGGAAGAAAAAATATATATCTAAACAGTAAATCTAGTCTTCAAAACGAGTGCCATCAAAAAGTAACGTCTGTACGATAGATCTTGCTGTATCATTGGACATATCAAAAGAGAGTTGGACTGATCTCTTGCTGTTTATCTCTGCTAAAAAAAATGACTTTCCATCATGTTTTTTATCGAAAGGTGTGTACAAGTTAAATCTGTATCCGTTTATTTCAAGAATTGAAGTTGACTGAAATTTAACTTTTTCTTGAAATGACTCAGAAAAAAGTCTTTCTGTTCTTGCAAGTGCTTCAGATTGCGACAGGTTCAATAAAGTTATAGTGCCAGCAAAATCTTCTCTTAGTTTCTGTGGCGAAAATCCAAGCTGTGATTCAACCTCATCTCCTTTTTGTGAAAATTTTTCTGAATTGGTGTACCAATCTTGTGGATACAAAAAGGCCACATTATTTTTTTCATCAACATATTGGAGCCAATTTTCTGTGCCAGCGGGGCGTTTTCTGAGATTTGTATTTGAGCCTGGTGATGGCTCCACTGCAGTTGAGGTAGTGGGTGTTGGAGTACTTAGCAGATTATTTGTTTGAGACGCATATCGAGTCTTGATAGCAAACATGGCAAGAGAAACAGCTAGAACTAATCCAGCTATAAGAACACCTTTATTCACCACGGTTGTTTTCATAAATGCTAGTATACATCAGATATATTCTTTCTTCCACCTACACGTGTCTGCGTGTAGTTCGTAGTATTTACTTGTTAAGGAACTGAGATTGAGAAGCAAAGTACAATTTCGCATTGAAATATCCCTACTTTTCAACCATGAAGAGCAGTATATCACTGGATATGAGTTGGTAAATACATATATTTTATGTATAGGATCATTGCATGTTAACATAAACAATGTACTAGCATACTAGTTTAATGTGAGATAATACGCAAAAAATATGTATAATACAGAATATGATAAATATGAAAAACAAAATAATGATATCTAAAAGCCATGACGAAGCAGTTAGTCACCGATATACAAAGTATTTCAGGTTCAATAACAGCAATTATTGGAAAGAGTATTATTTACCTAAAATAAAGGCAAATGATCTGAGTAGAGAAAAGTTATACGCTGCCATAATAAGAAAGCATATTGGTCCTAAGGGAAAAGTTGTAGATTTAGGTTCCGGCTATGGATTTTTAGCAAAAGAAATGGCAGATCAAGATTTAAATGTTACTTGTGTTGACTTGTTTGATGAGATGCTTGAAGAAGCAAGGAAAAGACTTGGTGACAAAAAAGCAGCTTTTATTAAAGCAGATATTCTTGATCTACCATTCAGCGAAGAAGAATTCGATTGTATCGTTATGGAATCTGTAATAGAACATTTCCCTCTTGCAGAAGTTGATGAAGATATTTTGACTTATCTTTCCAGATACATAAAACCGAATGGGTACTTATTCATTCATGTACCAGTTAAGTCTACACATTCAATTTTTGCAAGATTCATAAGGAAATTTTTACTCAATGATCTCCCAAAATGGGCAATTGATGATGATGGTGATGTTACACATAAAATGTGGTTAAGTTTTCGTTCTTACATCAGTCTAATACAGAAACATGGATTCCAGGTAATTAATTATGACTTTAGATTGACAAGAAGCAATGCAAGACCTAGATTACTGTTTGTTATTATGAAGAAAGTTCAAGATTTGTTAAATGACACTGATCAAGAGCTAAGTAGAAATATAGCTAATGAGGGCTATATCATTAAGCTTAAAAAAATGATAAAATCGCACCTTGCACTAACAAGTTACTTACTGTTCAGAAGGGTCAAATGAAAGTTTTCTTTACAGGTTCACCGAGAGCGTTAAAAGACACTCAAATGAGAGCAGAGCATGAAGCTATTTACAAAGCTATAGAGAAAATTGGTGCCACTCATCTTTCTAGATTAGTCATAAATGCTGACCCAGATGTTTTTTATAGAGCAAACCAAGACGACGTCCTTAAGCACTATAACAACACCATTGAATGTGTTAAGAAGGCTGACGTTGTAGTTGCTGAAACCTCAATGCAGAGTATGTCAATGGGTTATCTAGTTGAGAAAGCATTGAGCATGAATAAACCAGTTGTCGTTGTGCATCGTGTTGGAGCACCTCCGTTTTTCTTTTCAGGTATTGAAGATGATAGATTGCAAATTCTTGAGTACAGTGTCGGAACTGCAGAATCAGTAATTCAAAAAGCTTTTGAATATGCTATTAATCAACAAGAAGTCAGATTCAACTTTTTTATTTCTCCTGCTATCGGTAGGTATCTAGATTGGATTTCTAAGGTTAAGAAAATACCTCGCTCGGTTTACCTTCGCGCGTTGATTGAACGCGATATGAGAGAAAATACTGAATTCGAAGACATCTAAACTTACTTTTTAAGTATTTCTTGTTCAAACTCTTTTGTGTGTTTTTCTTTATGCTCAAGGATGAGCATCCTTATGAAGTTTGACTTTTGGATATCATATTTTCTGCTTACCCATTTAAGATAATTATTCATTTCAGGAGATAACAGTAAGTTAAAGCGAATGTCAATTTTCTCACTCGCATACCTAAGAGCTTTTCTTAGCTCAATATCCAAAGTAGTCAAGGTGTACTCAACAATTTGTAATCTTTCGTTTTGTAGACCAGAAAAATAAAATGGTTCTTTTTCCGGCAGGTGAAGCAAAATGACTGGCTTATTGAGATCCAATGCCATCTTCAAGTAATAGCCCATTGTCAGACTATGTGTCGTCACTTCTATAATCATTACTTCAGACGAGTGTATTTTTCTTGCAAGATCAAGATTCATCTGCTTAATTTCATCTTTAGTCATTCCGTAGAATTCCTTGCTGTCAGCCGAAACAGCAATATCGCTCATGTGTTCGTGACCCAACTTATTAATGGTGTCGTAAATTGCTTTGTATTCTTCACCAAGTTTGTCAGCAGCTCTTAGAGATAAACCAAAAAATACTTTCATAATGCTTCCTTTTTCTAGAATCATACTTACAGTCTCTCTCTTTGCAATACATAAAAATGATTCATCAGCTCTCATAGAGAGCGAAAGACACGTGCTAGATATGTATCTTATTTTTCTCCTTCATTCCTCTGTTGCGTTCAACTCTTCATATACGGTATTATGAATACACGTAGAGGTAGCTATGTTTGTGCCCAAAAAAAAGCACTCAGCATCACAGTCTGGCCAAGTGGCGGTTGTCGTCTTGCTTATTATGGCAGTTTTGTTGGTGCTAGGGCTTTCTCTTGCTTCGCAAACTACACAAGAAGCACTTATTTCGTCGCAAGAAGAAGATACAACCCGTGTATTTAATGCTGCAGAAACTGCTGTTGAGGAAGCGTTATCCAAGTTATCCAAAGGAGAAACAATAGCTAATGGGTCTCCAGTTACCGTGGACGCTGGTAGCCTGCCTAGTAACACCTCCGCTACCTATATGCTTCAGGCAAGCAATTCCCTAGAAGGTGATATCACCCAGGGTATGAGTGCAACCGTATTTCTTGACTCAACAAACTACTACGATGGAATGGAAATTCATTGGGGTACAGCTGCTGATTGCAACAGTGATGCCTCACTTATTCTTAGTTTGTACTATGCAGATGATGGTACAGCAAATAGCCCTGTGACTGTCAAACACGTTGCGCTTAAACCCAAAGGATGCTACTCAGATGCCAATAAAGCTGTTGGTTTTACCGAAGGCACAAACGATGTAGGTACGTACAACTACAAGTACACATTGAAAATGGACGCTGCCCCCTGGGTATTAGTAAGTACCAATAAGCCAAAAATGCTGAGAATCAAAGCACTGTATGCCAATACTCGTTTCCTTATTGGTGGCGGCATTGCACTTCCCTCACACAAAGACACCATCAACGCCTCTGCGACTGACACGGTCAATGCAAGTGGCTCTCACGAACGTAGAGCAATAGAAGTAACCAGAACGAAACCTGCCCCACCAGTACTTTTTGACTATGCGTTATACAGTGGGGGAAGTTTGACTAAATAATAAAGGACACTATGCCTGCCGTTGCCCTAGATATTGGTACGTACAGTATTAAAGTAGTTAGTGGAGACGCTGGGAATCCTGCCTCTATCAAGCGTGTTGCTGAGGTGTTTAATCCTACTGGAATAGCGCTTCCTATTGATGATGCGACACAAGAAAAATTAGTACGAGTTATTGATGCTACCTTCAACGATTACGCACTCCCAAGAACAGATATAAGACTTGCATTACCGGAGACTGTGGTTTCAACCAAGGTCATCGCTATACCTCCACTTTCTGATGCTGAACTGGCATCTGCCATTAGCTGGCAGGCAGAACAGCACATCCCCATTCCTCCCGAAGAACTGACTCTTGAGTATCAAGTGCTTTTCCGTCCACAGAAAAATGATAAACAACCCATGCGTGTGCTTTTGGTGGGTATCCGTAAACAACTGGTTGAACGCTATGTGAACATGTTTAACCAAATTGGCATTGAACCTACAGTGGTAGAGACGCATATGGTATCGATTTTGCGTTCATTGCAATTTGAACCGGTGGATCCCACCACAATTGTTGTGCACATTGGCGCCTCAAGCATGTATATGACATTGGTACACCAGGGAGAACTGCGCTTCGTGCTTTCTCATCTTAATGGCGGACAGTTGCTCAGTAAAGCACTTGAGCAAACATTGGGGCTTGATGCAACACAGAGTGAACAATACAAACGCACCTATGGTTTGGATGAATCGCAATTCCAAGGTAAAGTGAGAGATGCTCTCCTTCCTGCCGTGCGCGTACTTACCACAGAAATTCGCAAAGCTATCCAATTCTTTGTTAATCAGAATCCACAAGAATCAGTCAAACGGTTGGTTCTGTCTGGTGGAACTGCTGTGATGCCTGGGCTTGTGCAGTTCATTACTGATGAACTGGGAGTGGAAGTTCTCGTGATCGCGCCATTTGCGAACGCAAAGGGTGACATTCCGCCAGATGTAAATCAACCAGCACATGCAGTGTGTATGGGGTTGTTGATGAGAGATGGAGTGTAAAGAAGAAAAAATATGCCAAGGAGTATTAATTTTGTCCGCGAACGTCAACGCAGGCTTACCCAGCTTGAGATTCGTGATAGGGCACTCCTTAGGTGGGTAGTGATGGTGTTCATTGGAGTAGTGGTTGCTGTAGTTGTTACCGTGGGTATACGTTTCTTTTTTGTATACAGGGTAACCAAGACTAGCACGGACCAACAAACCCTGCGTAAAGGCATTGAAAGCAAAGAAACTATTGAAAAGTCATTTACCGTTTTTACCTACAAACTCAAGGCACTTACTGATCTCTTTGGTAAGCGAAAAGAAAAGCAAGAAGCGTTAGAATATTTTAGTTCGCTGTTTGGTCCTGATGTGATAATTCGCCAGCTTTCGTATAACGAAAGCGATGAAGTACTGCACTTTACTTTGGAATCAAAAAATGTATTTGTCTTGGAAGAAGTTTTTAGCAAAATGAGTAGTCAGGAAGTAAAAACAAAGTATCCAACTATCGTGAATGAATCACTGATACGTGCAAATACAGCAAAGTACTCAATGAATGTAAAAATTACGCTGGGTTCTCCCAAGCTGGACACTATACCAGCCGGAAGTGCCAGTGACATTCCCCAAGCAGGAGGA
This sequence comes from uncultured Pseudomonadales bacterium, assembly GCA_964648715.1. GTDB lineage: Bacteria > Patescibacteriota > Microgenomatia > UBA1400 > PJMF01 > OMIS01. Next base: position 44,088 of record CAZYNM010000009.1, read on the forward strand.
ACGGGGGGAGGTGTCCAATGAAATTTGATCAAGCAACTCTTCGCATACTACTGGCAACAAGAAAACCATTCCTGTTTTCGTTGGGTATTGGTATAACCGCCTTTATCCTCATTGCTGCTATCATGATCCCTCAAATACAAGAGACTATTGCACTCTATGGCAAACTTAATGCAGAGCTCCCCAAAACGGATCTTCTCAAAAAAAAGTTGGCTGCTCTGGAGAGTGTGGTAAACACAGCGGAGTATGCTCAAATTCAAATTGTAGACGATGCATTGCCATCTAAAAAGCCACTGTTGGAGTTACTGATGAGTTTATACAGCGTCTCTTCTCAAACGGGCATTCTTATCCAGCAGTTCCAGCTATCCCCCGGCTTGGTAGCCAGTGATGCTGCTTCTTTGGCGAATCAACCTGGGGCGCGACAACAAGGTGTCTACGATTCTATGGTAGTGAGCATGAACGTGACTGGCACCTTTAAGCAAATACAAGAGTTCTTGGTACAGGTAGAAAAAGCATCACCCTTTACCACGGTTACTGAAATGGATATTACGGGTGAATTATCCGGAAAGAATCCAGCCGACAAGCAAACGCGTGTATTTCAGGCTGATTTGACTACCAAAACCTATTTCTTTACGCAGCCTATTAGCGTCCGTGTTGAGACGCCATTGCCTGTTTTAGCTGTAAAAGAACAAAACGTGTTGGCTACTTTGGCTTCATTCATCCCCAATATATTACCTGAGCAAAAAGAGATTCAGGGTGGTGGGCTTGAGGACTTATTTGGTGTACCAGGCTTGGGTGGTGCAGGCAAGTTGGGTGGCATTGATCAAGTAATGCAATCACCTCTCACACTACAACAGGTGGGTGGTAAGTTCCAGGTTGTCCCCGCCGCTACCGCAACACCAAGCGCTACACCGCGTCCATCTGCAAGTCCTGCGTTGTAAGGAATAATAGTTATTGACCGTTTTGTGCTCTAAATTCTTCAAGGCCTTTTTGTGCCTCGGCATCAAATGCTTTCATGCGTTCTTGACTTGATTTTTGGAATGCTTCAAGCTGTGCTTTGCTCTCTGCACTCTTTTGATCACTCCATGCTTTATTCCGTGCCTCTGCATCTCTGAGCCAGGCTTCAGAATCAAAAGGAACTGCTGTAGCTGTAGGGATAGGTGTAGCCACGAGAACTTTGGATCGTGTGGTTTTTTTGGTAGTTCCTCCGTTGGTGCTACCGTTATTGATAGTTGTTGTGGAGTTCACTTGTATCGTTGTCCCAGAACGCTGTTTGGTAAGCATTTCTTCATGTGCTGCTTCTCGTGCTTGTTGCTCGGCAACTTTCTCTTCAAAATAGGTCTGATACTCCCCTACTTTCTCAAGAATGATGCGTTGAGGGGTTTCTGAAAGCTTCAAAAATGCACCAGACTGTATGCCGTGTGCCAGCGTAGTACCCGTACAAGCTGTACTGGTCAACCATAGTGTAGTTAGAATGATGCTTGCTCGCTGTACTGAACGATCAGCGTGGACAAATGGCGAACGCATAGGTCTCCTCTTAGGCTGACTTTTGTACGGTAAAATCTGTTGTGCTGCCGGGAGCGAAAAGCTGTGCTGCTTCAAAAGCAAATAGACCTGCAACAAGCAAGTTTGGGAAGGTCTGCAACGCGTTATTATAGCGTTCGACCGTCTGATTATATTCTTCTCTATAGCGGGCTATGTCGTTTTCGGTAATAGCAATCTCAGTGCGCAGGTCCTGGAAATTCTTGTCTGCCTTGAGCTCAGGATATGCCTCAGTAACCATAAACAGTGACCGAAGACTTTGTGTAAGCATGGTGTCAGCTTGTGCTGTCTCACTGGCAGATTTGGAGTTATCAAGCGCTGAACGAGCCTGAGATACTTGGGTAAATGTATCCTTTTCATGCTTGGCGTACTCACGAACAATGTCCACAAGGTTCTGAATCAAAGAAGCTCTGCGTTTTAGCTGAACATCGATATCAGAAAAATCCGTGCGCACTCTATTCCTCACTTTAATGAGCATGTTGTACGTGGACAACAGATAAACGAAGAGGATCATCAAAACAAAAGAAATACCCGCAAGAATAAAAAAGATTGTCATAGTGCATGTATTATAGCACTTTTTGACAGCTTACTCAGTAGCTTCGGTTTCAGTCTCAGATGCTTCAGGAGCTGCTTCTTCTGTAGATGCAGCAGTTTCTTGAGGAGCTGGTTGGCCGTCTGCAACGTTGATACGTGCACGAATGCCTTCTTTGATGGCACGAATGCGGCCGATACTGCGAATAGCGTGGATAACTGAACCACCCTTACCAATGATGCGACCCACATCCTCTGCGTGGACGTGAATGGTGTAGACAACACCTTGTGCGTCTTGGACTTCGTCTATAACGACATCTTCTGGGTGTTCAACTAAGTGAATGATGATGTACTCGAGTAAATTTTTCATGTGATACCTATCTTTACTACTTGTACTACTCTGCTTTGGCAACTTCTTCTACGGGCGCTGTTGGGGCTTCAGCTGCTACTTGAGCTGCTTCGGCTGCAGCAGCTTTTTCAGCTTCTGCTTTGGCACGAACTTTTTTTGATGGTTTTTTGGCTTTTGCGGGGAAGGGTGTTCCAGATTCAAAACGACGAGCAAGCGCTGCCACAGTCTCGGTGGGTTGGGCACCATTTTTGAGCCATTTCTTGTACTCTGCAATATCGATACTGAGAATCTTGGGTTCTGCGGTAGGAGCATAGTGACCAAGATTGGCCGCATACGCACCATCGCGTTTGGATTTTCCTTCTACCACAACGAAGCGATAATGAGGTTGATTACGTTTGCCAAATCTGGCGAGTTTGATTTTTAACATACTGAATTCTCTATATTCAAGTTTGCTGTTTCTTTCTGACTTGAGGGATTATACTAGAAACTGCGCGGAGTCTCAAGAGGGGGTGTCGTTCTACTCTGGAAATTGCTTGAGCGCCTCCTGAGCAGCAGCTTGTTGCGCTTGTTGTTTGCTTTTGCCCGTACCTTGCGCGATCATAGTTTCACCCACAGAAACACTCACGGTGAATTCTTTATTATGATCTGGACCTTTCTCTGCGAGAACGGTATAGGTAGGGGTTTCTTTACCTTGTGCTTGGACACGCTCTTGAAGTTCACTTTTGGGGTCTTTATACAGACGCTCCTTGAGAATGGTATCAACAGTAATGAACAAATGCTGGTGCAAGAACTCTTCTGCTGCCTGGAAGCCTTGATCTAAATACAGAGCCCCAATCACTGCCTCAAGCGTATCTGCAAGAAGACTTGGATTGGCTCTGCCTCCGGTAGCTTCTTCTCCTCTGCTCATCCTGAGTTGTTCACCTAGACCCAATGTCAGTGCCACGGTGGCAAGGCTGGTCGTTTTGACTAATGCGCTGCGATAGGCTGTGAGTACTCCTTCTTGTTCGGTGGGGAAACGTTCAAAGAGAAACCGAGTAGCTGCAAGTTCAAGAACTGCATCGCCTAAAAACTCAAGGCGCTCATTTGACTCTGTAGCTTGCGTATCTTTTTCATTAAGTGCGCTGCGATGTGTCAAAGCAGTTGAAAGCAGGTCTGGATTGGTAAAGGATGGAATCATACGCTTAGTACTCAATCTCCTCATTAATGAGGTCCACAATGTCACCTACGGTCTCACTCTCAAGCGCTACGCGCTTAGGGTTAAGGATGATATGGAAGGTTTTGTTAATTCTGGTAACAATCTCGTTAAGATTACCAGCCTCGGGCGTAATTTCAAGATCAATGACCAAATCAGAAAGTGGCGTGATATCGTTTTGTTCAATAAAGGTCACATCAGAGATAATCTCGCGCACGAGATCAAATACAGTTACCGTTTCTTTGGCTGCTGGTTGTTGCATAGCCGCTGCTTTCATCATGTTGGACTCACTACTTACTGATTTTTCTCCTCTAGGAGAAGATGTGCAAGCGCGCCATTCACAAACTTTGAAGAGTTTTCACTTCCAAACTGTTTTGCAAGCTCAATTGCTTCGTTGAGTAACACGAGCTTGGGCGTCTCACTATGTTTTGATTCAAACACAATGAGCCGCATAATTGCAAGGTCAACTTTATTGATCTCACTCAGTGGGCGTTCGGGCGCGACGCGTTGAATATCAGTATCAAGAATACTCAGCTCGTTAAGAATGTCAACTATTTCCCCACTCTGCTCATCCTGCTGAATGCGTGTAATGGCGTCGGAAGTAAAAGTTGCAGCAAACAATCGCTGAAATAACTGTAAACGATGCTCGTGACGTGGATCGCCCATGCGCGTTAGCCTTTATGTTGTGTTTTACGTACGGTCTTGACGGCTGCTTGCTTTTTTGGTGCTGCTTTGGCCTGCACTGGTGCTTGAGCTGCAACAGCTTTGGGCTCTGTGTGGTGTTTAGCTGGTTCAGCAGCAACAGGGGCAGTTTTGGTAAGACCAATTGCACTCATGATGCGAGATACCAATGTTTTTTTGTGCAAAGGCACTTTGGTGACTTTGGTGTCACGCATGAGCTTTGGGGTGTTGCCTGCTCTGCGCTTACCTTGCTCGGCTCGAGTGATCTTATTTTTTGGATGTGCTGCCATGTGATTCCTTTTAGTAGAACTAGTATAGTAATCCTCGTCTGATAAGACAAGGCGTGATTGTATCGCACATTCTACCTGGTTTCAAGGAGTGTGGATGAGAAAAGGAAAAAGCCCGCGTTTGAGCGCGGGCTTTTCACATTATGTAGTTGTCAGTCTTTCTTGCTTATTGGTCTACTAGTAGTGCAGATCGTCTTTGTCATTTGTGTTGGCTTGTTTGCCGCGCATACGCGCAGCCAGAATAAGGCCAACGACAACGACGATGATGATCAGGCCGATAGTGTTTCCTGATAAGGGTAACATGGGTTTTTTATCCTCCAGATTGGGTAATGACTTCTGACGAACTGACTGGCGGCGCCACAGGGTACGTGATGTGCGGCCCGCCGTTCGGCGGGAAGATCGTAGCAGGTTGCTGCTGAGCCACCAGCCGCAGGTATTCAAGATTCACCTGTGTGCTGAGGTACTCCATCAACATAGGGCGCATTTCTGCGGGCTGTGATGCGAGAAAGTTGGCAACTTCGCGCAGTGAACCGGTTGTGGCCTGGGTAGTCGAGATGATCATGCCCGCACGTATCTGGGACATTTGGACTTCAACCATGAGTGCCTGGCGTTCATTTTCGCGCTGATCAACCAAGTAGGAGGCGCGGTTCGCCGTGTCATAGGCACGGGCGTCCTCGTCGGAGACGAAGTCCCAAGCCATGATGGTGCGGCCAGACACAAATGTAATGCCATAGCCGTTGGTTTCCAAGAGGGCTTTGGCTTCATTCTCAAAGTCTGTTTCCCACGCATCCCGCTTTGTTTCGTGCTCTTTGGTTGTGTATCGCTGCGCCACCGTGCGGTTGAGATTGGCAAACTGAGGCGTCAAGTAGCTTTCCACAAACTTATCCCAATCGCCGTTGAAAGCCTGGAACGCCGCCTGAATATCCATTTCGCGCAGGTCAAGGTAAAAAGTTGTATCAACAAACAGCGGCGCACTGTTTTTTGACGTAGCTGACTGCGTACCGGGTTTAAGGTCGATGAAGACCTTAAACTCCCGGTTGGCCGGCCATGTAGTGTAGTCAACGCCGAAGAGCGGCTTGCTCTGAATTCCACTTTCGCGGGTGCCGATCACCGTTTGTTGAATGGTGTTGACGAGCAATGCACGCTGATTGATTGGAACCTGAAAGTGCGTACCAGCGAAGATCGCAAAGTACACAAATACAAGTCCAGCAGCCATCGTGATACTACCGCCCACAGGGCGATCCCGATCGCTGATGGCGATCATAATCCAGATTGCGCCGCCAACGATGCATGCGATCGCTGCGAGTGCGTAAATCAAGAGCCATGCACTGCCAATTGTGTAAATCATACTAACTTCTCCTCGAACGGTTTTCGTTCATTGAAATAGGAACTGAAAGTGATGTTGATGTGTGCACATCTGGGAAGATATGCAGCACATTTCATCACTCTCAGCCTCTAATAAGGAGAAAAGAAGAAAGACTGTGAATGTGCTCAAAGCGGGATAGAACACAAAAACAGCCACCGCTGCGGTGGTACCTTTGTGTACTATCGATTTGATACAAAATAGTATAGCTTTTTAGACGTAATAAGTCAATATTATGGGATTATAGAGCAAGGAAATTAATTCCCCAACGGTACTACTTCTCCGCTTTGGATAGCAGGTATAATGCCTTGCCAATCCTCTGGAAGATCGCCGCACAGTTGTTGTGCCTGGGCAACAAGCTGTAGATTGGTCCAGGTAGCATATTTGAGGGTGCCAAAACCATGTTGTGCGGTTCCAAACAAATCACCTGCTCCACGGCGCTCCAAATCAAGTTCAGCAAGTTTCTGTCCACTGGCAATCTCAGTGAACTGTTGAAGCCGCTTTTTGCTCTCCCCTTTTTGTGGTGCTGTAGTGAACAGCAAGCAGTAGCCTTGTTGGCCGGCCCGTCCCACACGGCCGCGTAGCTGATGCAAACTTGAAAGTCCATACCGTTCTGCACCTTCAATGATCATCGCACTCACCTGGGGAAGATCGATACCCACTTCAACAATGGAAGTTGTTACCACGATATCGAGCTCTCCCTTGGAAAGCTGCTCGATAATGTGTGTTTTTTCTGGTGCCTTTTGCCGACCATGCAGAAGTCCTATGCGCAGTGTTTCATTAAAGTACGTATTCACTGATGCGAACATCTCTTGAGCTGAAGCAACATTCTCAGTGCTCTCTGCTTCAGAAGGGTTGATGAATGGACACACTATTAATGCTTGAAAAGTGCGATTACTTTCAACAATGTTTTCGCGTAGCCACTCATAGCTTTTGGTACGCCTATCCTCTGGTACCAGCCAAGTTTTGGTAGGCACACGATTTCTGGGTAATTCATCTATGATTGAGTACTGCATGTGCGCAAATAACGTCAAAAGAAGTGATCGAGGGATAGGTGTGGCCGTCATGGTAAGTAGATGTGGTTTTGTGTCCAATGTTTGCAGAATACTTCTTTGAAGCACACCAAACCTGTGTTGTTCATCAAAAATAACCAAACCAGGGCTCAGCTCTGGCAGAATCCTCAATACAGCATGGGTACCAACCACCAGTTTAGGTCCAACATGGCTGTTCTGAGTACGCTTTGCTCCTCCACCAACCAGGAGCTCGCAGGTAAGTTCGGGAAGCATTTTTTGTAGGGTCTGGAAGTGCTGTTCAGCCAGGATCCTGGTGGGAGCCACCAACGCAACTGACTGCCCAGCTCGTACACACTGCAGTGCAGCAACACCAGCCACAATGGTTTTTCCGGATCCAACGTCACCCACCAACATGCGGTTCATGGGCTGTGTGGTCCGCATGTCTGTAGTAATTTCGTCTATACAGCGCAGTTGTGCGCGAGTGAGAGTAAAGGGGATAGTGGCTGGCAGCAGCGGTTCACTGAATACTATTTTTGGTGCGTTACCAAGCTCTGCCCAGGCTTTTTTGAGTACATTTGAGTGCTTCATGAGCTGAATGAGCTCTTCTAAAGCCAGGCGCTCACGTGCCTGGATGACTGCTTCTGGTTCATGAGGAAAATGGAGGGTCTGGAGTGTATCAACAAGTGATGGGATAGCAAGGCCTTTGGTGTGAGCAAGAGAACTGAGAATATCAGGTTGATCTGCAAGGCCGGTAATACACTCCTTGAGAATTCGTCTGAGTGTGCCTTGTGGAATACCCATAGACTGAGAGTAACTGGGTACGACTCTCCCGGTATGGGTGGTGTCTGACTGGATTTTCTCGCTGCTGGGATTGATGAGTGTTTTTTTATCGCTTACAGTCCCACTAAAGTAATATTCTTCATCTTTTTTGAGTGTTCTGGCAATAAATTTGTTGTTAAACCACCACAAGGTGGTTTTGCCCGTAGCATCTGCCACCACTACCGATGTAATAGGTCTTCTATTTTTGTAGAACGACCGCACACTAACTACAGTAGCTTGTAGAGTAACTGCTGCCCCTGGTGCAAGATCCGCAATGTCAACAAACTGAGAAAAATCAAGATACTTGAGTGGCAAATACAGCAACAGATCATGGAGTGTAATAAGTCCTTGATCAGAAAACTTGCTACACAACTGCGGTCCAACTCCCTTGACGGAGCTGAGTGGTGTGGTAAGCGTGTACATAGTGTACTCCTAGTTAAGGAGTAAGAAAATGTTACCCCCTACCAGGCCTACAATGGTAGAAATGAGTGCAAAAAGTGCGAAAATTTTCACGAGTCGTTCTCTGGTTGTTTTGGTCATATCTGTATCTTAGCGTACCGCCTCTTACCTACTTTGACAACAGTGCCATCAGTAAGCGGTACCAGTGTATAGGGATCAGTCAATTTTTCCTGACTGGGTAGCAAAGAAACAGCGCCTTGTTCAATGAGGCGCTTAAGCTCACTCTTACTTATGTCAGTAAAAGCTATTGTGAGTAATTCTAACGCCTGAAGCGTAGTAGTAGTGCATTTGATAGTGGGGATATCATCGGGAATATCTTTGTCTTGCACCGTTTTTTGAAAGTAGTTTTGTGCTTCTTGGGCCGCTTCAGCAGAGTGGTAAAAAGTGGTAATGGTCTCGGCAAGTAGTTTCTTGAAGCGCATAGGGTTTTCACCGTTTTTCATAGCACCATCCATGGCCTGTATATCAGACAAAGGTACATCGGTAAGCAACGTAAAGTAGCCAATAATCTGTTCATCGGCAATAGACATAAGCTTCCCGTACATATCCTGTGGTGTATCGGTCAAAGCTACAAAGTTGCCATACGATTTGCTCATTTTACGACCATCTGTACCGTTTATGATAGGGGTAGTGAGAACCCATTTTTCATGTCCATTCATTACTTTTTGAAGGTGTCTGCCCATGAGCATATTGAAAAGCTGATCTGATCCACCAATTTCAAGATCAACATCCATTGCAACACTGTCGTAGCCTTGGAGAAGTGGGTACATGAGCTCGTGGCCATGGATAGGGAGCCCTTTTTTCATGCGGTCTTGAAACATATCACGCTCAACCAGCTGCTGTACGGTTGTCTGTGCCATGAGCTTTACCAGATCTGTATATGTAAGCTTATCAAGCCAGTCTCCGTTGTAGCGGATCTCTATCTGAGAAAAGTTGAGAATTTTGCTGGCCTGCTCCTTCCAGGTTTTGAAGTTTTCAATGATCTGTTCATCGGTGAGTTGTGGACGCGTGCTGTCACGACCTGTCGGGTCCCCAATGCGCACGGTTCCGTTGCCGATAAGGAGTATCACTTGATGACCAGCATCAGCGAACTGTTGCAGCTTGCGTAAAACAACACTATGTCCAAGCGTCAGCAAAGATCCCGTGGGATCAATGCCTAAGTAGACGCGAATTTTTTTCTGCTTCATGACTTCAAGCAGTGTTCCTCTGGCTGGCACTACTGCCTCTACTCCACGGTTTAGAATCTCTTCAAGTTGCATATGGTTTGTATTCTACACTACAATGGTATGAAGAAAACGTGGGATAGACAGACCAACCATGAATCAAAATACAGAAACATCAGCATTTGAGTTTCGCCGCCAAGAACGGCTAAAAATTGCTGGCGAACAACCAAGAGAAGTAATGAGCAAAAGTGAAAAGCGCCGTATGCTTGCTGAAGCAGTTACGGCTTTTAGAGAAACACAGAAAGCATGGTCATTTGATACCGATGTTATACAGCTCATTGATGAAAGAGGCAGCATCCCATTTGATGTATGGATGAACAGTGTCCTCTATGGTCCAGAAGGCTACTATACAAGCGGGAGATGTAAGATAAATTCAGGCGACTTCATGACAGTTGCAAGTGATCCAGGGCATGTGGCAGCTTTTTATTTCGCTATTGCAGACCATATACTTGAAAGGCACATTGATGTTGATGATTGTCGTGTACTTTCTGTGGCCTCTGGAGCCGGAAACTTTGAACAACTCTTTTCTCAAATCCATAGGTATGCATCAACAGCAGACCCCGAATACTCACTTCCCGGAGATACCCAGCTTATTTCTGTAGATATTTCGGAAAAAAACCTGGATAAGCAACAAAAAGATCGCACAGTTGCACAATACGCTGCATTACGCAGTCGGCTACCTACAGAAGAAGACGCACTCTTGGTAAACGGGTCACTGAGAATACCATTTGAATTACTTTTTTCTGTGTGTAAATGCTATGAGTGTACAGGGAAGCTTATTAGTGAAGACGAGTATAGACGATATTATTTTGAACATATTCTTCCCTACTTTAAACACCATGCCAGTCAAGATGTGTATGGCTTTTTTGTAGATAATATGGAAGCATTTAAATACATCGCGCCTTTTTTTACTTCAAGTGCCAGCACGCTTATTGCTGGTTCGGCGTTTGATTTACCATTTGCTCGCAACTCAGCTGATGTTATTTTTTCTAACGAATTACATGATGTTCTGCCCTGTAAAGTATTTGTTGCAGATCATGATAAAGATAATTTTGAGGAACTCTACATTGGCTATGATCACACGCATGGCACGTTCAACTTCTCAACTAAACCAGTGGATGCTACAGCACAAAAAATGCTTGATTTAAAGATGGCCTATGTAAGAGAAGAACGTGCAGCCATTCCTTATTCGAGGGAACTAAAAAAAGATTACCTGGTAGTGAATGGCGGTTCACTCGCATATATGGTAGAGGCAACACGTGTCCTTAAGCATGGTGGAACATTAATTAATGCTGATTATGTCCCAGTAATGAGTAAGAAAGATACTGAATTCTTACGTGTGCAGGGTGTTGGTGGTTGGAATGACATCTTTTCTAATATTGCCACCTATAAACCACCTTGGCTTGATGTCACTGTAGATATGAATGCAGAGTTTTTACAATGGGTGGGAGATGCTATGGGATTGTCTCATCTGCAGACTGCTACGCAAGATGACCTCACCTACTCTCTTACTGGTTCTTCAGGGAAAATAGCAATGAGTGATTGTTTTGTCTGCCAGTTTTTTGAAAAAAGATAGCAAGACGATGATACAATAGGACCTGTGACCACACCAGTATTTGATAAAGTTACCCACACTATTCGTTCACTTGTGCACCGGTGGCAGCAGCACAGCCATGGGCGATCACGGTTAGCACCTGAGCGTTTGTCGCAAGCTAGGCGAAAATTGCGCATGGTAACAGTGTTGCGCTATGCTGCTTTGGCAGGTGTGACGTTTTCGGTGCTGGGGATTATTGCATTTTTTGGTTTATTCGCCTGGTTCTCCCGCCAACTCCCCAAGCCTGGAGAAATTGTGCGTCGCTCTGGTTTTAGCACTAAGCTGTATGATAGAAATGGGGTGCTCTTATACGACCTATTTGATCAAGAGCGCCGTACCCCTATTACTATTGATAAAGTTCCCGAATATGTGCGACAAGCTACTGTGGCAACTGAAGATAAAGATTTTTATAAGCATAAAGGGTTTGACGTCTTAACCATTGTGCGTATTCCGTACAACGTCCTAATGCGTCAGCGCGTAGTGGGTGGATCAACCCTTACTCAACAGCTGGTAAAAAACGTGTTTTTGACTAATGAACGCAGTGTGATTCGTAAATTTAAAGAATTAGTGCTTTCCTTGCAAATTGAACGCACCTTTACTAAAGATCAAATCTTAGAGATGTATCTGAATGAAGCGCCGTATGGCGGCACTGCGTGGGGTATCGGCACTGCAGCTGAAGTATACTTCAATAAACCAATTCAAGATGTGAGTCTGGTAGAAGGTGCTATATTAGCCGGATTACCACAGTCCCCCACTCGCTATTCACCCACTGCAGGCAGAACAGATGATTCCGGAGAGTTTTTGTGGAAGATTCGCGCCAAAGGTGTCTTGCGTCGTATGAAAGAAGATGGTTATTTGACGGATCTTTCCTACAATCAAGCCTTAGGAGATTTAGATAAAGTACAGTTTTCCAGTGGGAATACTGGCATGAAGGCTCCGCATTTTGTGATGTACGTCAAAGACGTGTTATCCAATTTGTTTGGTGAGGAGCTCATTGAAACGGCAGGTTTCAAAGTCACTACCTCGCTTGATCTTGAGCTTCAAGATAAAGCACAAAAAATTGTGTTTGATGAGATTGAAAAAGTCAAAGACGTTAATATTACCAATGGTTCTGTGATGGTTGTCAATCCAAAAACAGGTGAAATTATTGCAATGGTTGGGAGCAAAGACTACAACAGCAAAGATATCGATGGTCAATTTAACGTAGCGGTGACGGGGTTGCGTCAACCAGGGTCCTCTATTAAGCCAGTGACGTATCTGGCTCTTCTCCGGCGTGGTTACACACCTGCAAGTATGCTGGCGGATGTTCCTACAACATTCGTGGAGATGGCCAATCAAAAGCCCTATGAACCAAAAAACTACGATGGTAAGTTTCGAGGCCCAGTCAATCTACGGAATAGTTTGGGTAGCTCACTCAACATTCCTGCTGTGAAAGCACTAGCAATTGTGGGTGTTGATAACTTCCTCAGTCTCTCACATCAGATGGGTTTTCCTACTTTGGCTCCCAATGCACAAAATCAGCGCAGGTTTGGTCTTGCAGTCACCTTGGGTGGTGCAGAAGTGCACTTGATTGACACGGTGACCGCCTATAGCGCCTTTGCCAATGGTGGACTCAAAGTGGAGCCAGTCTCAGTTCTTAAAGTAGAGGACCGAAATGGTAGAGTTGTGTATGAAGAAAAGTATGTGAAGGGTGCGCAAGTAGTTAGTGAAGAAGAAGCGTTTCTTATTAATAGTATCCTGTCAGATAACTCTGCACGCTCCATTGCTTTTGGTACGCGGTCGTTGCTTAACATCAATCCAAACATTGCGGTAAAAACTGGTACTACCAATGACCAGCGCGATAACTGGGCAATTGGTTGGTCTCAGGATGTAATGGTGGGAGCCTGGGTAGGTAACAACGATAACAGCCCCATGAAACGTGTCGCTTCTGGTGTCTCAGGTGCTACACCTATTTGGCGTAATGTGATGCTGGCCGCACTTGAAAGCAAGAAATTCACTGCACCAGCTTGGAAGAAGCCAGAAGGGATAGAAGAGGTTGAGGTTGATCAAGTTTCTGGATATCCAGCCCATGATGAGTACCCTAAGCGAACTGAGTTCGTCATAAAAGGTACACTTCCTTCACTCCCCGATCTTGTGCATCAGAAGATGAAAGTCTGTAAAGGTGAAAATAAAAAGGCAACTGATGCCAAGATAGCTGCCGGTGACTATGAGGAAAAGGAGTTCATAGTGATGCAAGAAGAGGACCCTGTTACCAAAGATGGCACTAATCGTTGGCAGCAAGGGATTGATGCGTGGATTGCTGGACAAACTGACGTCAAATTTAAGCCGCCCACTGAGTTTTGTGGTGATCAATCAGAGGTATTCGTGTCTTTAAGAAAACCAGAAAACGAAAGAAAGTATGACGGTGAGGAGATTGAAGTTGAGATCGTTGCAGATGCGGGAGATGGCATTGATAAGCTGGAATTGTGGGTAGATGGTTCTCTACGTGAAACGATTACTTCACGAGAATACAAAGGAACAGTGAAGCTCTCTGCAGGGCAACATGAGCTGTACGCAAAAGCACTGTCTAAATCTGGTAAAGAAAATAAGAGCGGAACAGTAAAAATTGGTAATGGTGGTCAAGACTGGAAAAAGCCCGATCCCCCACATCCT
>CAZYNM010000010.1:0-54907 GCA_964648715.1 uncultured Pseudomonadales bacterium
ATGATGACTTCGCGAGTTGCACAAGAGCAATATCATCCACACCATCTTTATTGAGGTTACTGTATAACGGGTGAATGATAATTTTACTAACTGAGAATTCTTCACCATCGCTAGACTTTAGGTTATGCCGATTAATGGTAACACGAGTGTTTGACTCAAAAAGAACCTGCTTGTTAGTTCCTTTTTCATAAAAACAGTGTGCAGCAGTCAAAACCCACATTGGGTGAATAAGGGAACCACCACATTCATGCCCTTGGTAGGTGTTGTGAAAATCAATCAAACCCTTTCTGCTAATTGCAACCATAAAGGGATACTTGCCAACCGGTTGCACTTCGCTTCCACCAATGATACTCGGAACTTTGATACTCGTTCTAGTAGCTGCATCGTTGGCATCCAGTTGAGCAAAAATTGATTGTGGGTAAAACACAGCCGTTGCAATAAGCAGAGAAGCAATAAGCATATACAAGCTTGAAATGCACTTTGTAAACATTACATGCCTTCCTTTTTTGAAAGATGAACTGAAACACAATAGACAAAAACTTGGAACCGACTAGAATAGACAGTGGCAGCTAAACTGTTCTAGGCGGAAATAGAAAGAAAAAAAGATTATTTTCTTGATCGTCGTATGATAAAAATTAAAAAGAAAAAAATATTAATAAGTGTTGTCGCTCTGATTGGCTTACTATTTCATCAGTTTTTTTTTCCACCATACACATTACTGTTTCTTGAAAACTATCTAAAATATGATTCATCAATTGAAAATAATTGGATAGTTCTTACCTATCGTGATTCAATCTTCCCAATTAGCTTTAGCCGTTTTGAACTTCAAAGTTTTACTGATATTAGACCCAATATTCATTTTAAGAGTAATGGGGAACTGCTAGGAAGTGTGTGCAATAACCATTTTGGAAGATATATCAAAGATAAAAATACTATTAAAATTGCACTGTCGTCGTCAACATACAAAAGTTGTACACCATCAGTAAATGCTGTGGAAAAGAAGTTTAGAGATCTTTTCTCTTCGAAGAATCCTGGTGATTTTAAAACTTATCAGTATGTGATTAAAGGTCAAACCTTACAACTTTATGATGCAGAGAACAAAATCAAGATTTCACTTATCTTAAAAGTATAATGGATAAAATTTTTCTTACTATTTCCACCTAGAACAAAAAACACGATACAATTCTTGCCTTTTAAGCTAAATCACAGGCAAGTTGCTGGGGAAAGTATTATTCTTTAATGATATGCTTAGAAATGTGAAACTTAGCAAAATATTTTTTGCCGCACTATTTTTGTCCTGTTTAAGTTGTGTGTTTATTTATGCAACGTACAATCTTGGTACTGATATATTTTATTACAGGTTCAATTTAATAATCTACTTAATAAGTATAGTATTCTTAATTCTTGTAGCAATTATCTCGGGGATTTCTTTCTTACTTTTGAAAAGGAGGATGCTTTCTTTTCATACATTCAAGCTAGTGAAAGCAGTTTCTATTTTTGTTTTAGGAACATGCCTGGGTTTTTTTGTTTATACCATAATTCATCCATTTTCAGCAGCGTTCCGTTACAACCTTGCCAAACAAATGTTGCCTGAACTAATTCATGATTTATATGAATACAAGCTAGTCCATCAAAATTACCCACCAGAACTCTATAAGATAGAGAACTATTCTTTCATTGACAGAGTCAAGCTTTCCCCTCTACAGTATCTTTCGAAAGATAATTATAAAAGTGTTAGTATTATTTTATTTATTGATTCAAATCGCATTTACTGTGAGCTATCCGAAAATGCAACAACTTTAGAGAAAAATTTTGATTCAAAAGAAAGTAGCTTACGTTTTTGCCGAACTTCTCCTAGAGGTTATTAAGAGCAATAAAACTACTTTATTGCTATTTCCCCAAAAACTTGCCTGTGATTTTTGTATTCATCTTAACTTGTGAAAGAACTTCCTTGGCAAAAAGTGCTAGGTGGTTGTTTTCATTGAACAATCAGTACTTTTTGACAAGAAAACTCACATTATAACACCACATATAGTGCCATCAATGAATCATTTTTATGTATAAAAGGAAAACTATTCCAAGAAATCCTGGAGTTTTTTGCGCTTGCTGGGGTGCTTGAGTTTACGGAGAGCCTTGGCTTCAATTTGACGAATACGCTCACGAGTTACCCCAAACTTACGACCAACTTCTTCAAGCGTCATCATTTTGTTTCCGGCAAGGCCAAAGCGCATCTTAAGCACACGAGCTTCTCGGTCAGAGAGAGTGCCCAGTACTTCATCAATATTTTCGCGCAGCATCTGCTGGCTGGTTGCCTCATAAGGTGAAACTTGTTTTTCATCAGCAATGAAGTCACCCAGTACACTTTCATCTTCGCCACTACCCACAGGAGCTTCAAGCGAGGTGGTGTTTTGTGAAATTTTGAGAATCTCACGGACCTTGTCTGGATCCATTTCCATCTCCTTACCAATTTCTTCTGGTAATGGCTCACGTCCCAACTCCTGCATCAGCCGGCGGCTGGTACGCATGAGCTTGTTGATGGTTTCCACCATGTGGACAGGGATACGAATGGTACGAGCTTGGTCGGCAATAGAACGGGTAATAGCTTGACGAATCCACCAAGTGGCATAGGTAGAAAACTTAAAGCCTTTGGTCCAGTCGAATTTTTCGACGGCACGGATAAGACCTTTGTTGCCCTCTTGAATAAGGTCCAGGAAAGTCATACCACGACCAATGTATTTCTTGGCAATGGATACCACCAACCGAAGATTGGCATCGGTGAGTTTTTTCTTGGCTTTTTCGTCTCCAGCTTCAACTTTTTGGGCAAGTCTTATTTCTTCTTCACGGTTCAAAAGAGGAATGCGGCCAATTTCCTTGAGGTACATGCGCACCGGATCGGACGCACCAGTGGTACCAAGGGTGGAAATAGTATCAAGCTCTTGCTGCAGAGTATCTACTTCTTCCTCTGGGCGTTCTTCAGCAACTGACTCAAAGATATCAAGACCAGACTTCATGACCTTGTCATAGAAGTTATCAAGTTCCTCAAGATATTCTTCTGGCTCAACGAACACACGAAGAATGTCTTCTTGAACTACATAACCTTGTTGTTGCCCCTGTTTGAACAGGGCTTCAACGTCTTGCTGGATTGAGGCAGGGAGCTTTGTCATATCGGGATGACGTATTATACACTTTTTTCTTTATATAGTACCCCGCAGTATCATTGCATCGATAACGCGCTTGACGGCGCGAGCATACGTGGCCATACGCATGGACAGCTGCTTTTCTTGAGCCATAGCCCAAATCTCCACAAATGAATTTTGCATGAGTGGCTGCAGTTTGGCTAACACTTCTGGTTTACTCCACGCATAACCCTGTAAATTTTGTACCCACTCAAAGTATGACGTGGTCACGCCACCAGCATTTGCTAACACGTCTGGGACAACAACACTTCCTTTTTTAATAAGTATGTCTTCACCGTCTGGTGTAACAGGTCCATTGGCCATCTCGATAATGACAGGAGCAGTAATGCGGGCAGCATTCTCTGCGGTAATCACGTTTTCGAGTGCGGCGGGAACCAGCACATCTACATCAAGCTCTAGGAGTTCTTCGTTGGTGATTTGGGCACCTTGTGTTGCATCACACTTGTCTGTAGTGCACATACAGGCGTTCAGTGAACCAGTTTCTTTTTTACACTTAAGCGTGTGTGCTGGATTCAGACCACCGACCACGTACACCCCACCTCTGGAATCTGAGACTGCAACAACTGTATAGCCAAGCGCATCAGCGTGATGCGCAAACCAGTATCCTACGTTCCCAAATCCTTGAATAGCAATCTTAATGTCTTTTTTGCGCTGCCAGCCCTTGGCCTTTGCAAGCTCTTCAAGCACATACACACCACCCAAACCGGTTGCTTCGTCTCTTCCTTCTGAACCACCCAAAGCTAGTGGCTTACCGGTAAATGTAGCAAGTGGATTCGTCATGACCAACCCATATTTTTCTTGCGTGATTTTTTGCCACTCATCTGCCATCCATGCCATGATCTGGCCATTGGTGTTAACATCTGGAGCAGGAATGTCCGTCCATGGCCCTACTCTATCTCCCAAAAAGCGTGCGTAGGCGCGACTGAGCCGTTCAAGTTCGGCGGTACTGAGCTCTTTGGGATGTACGATAATGCCGCCCTTACCACCACCATACGGGATACCGGTGACGGCACATTTCCACGTCATCCAAATTGAGAGTGCTTTGACTTCATCTTCAGAGACATTCTGATGAAATCGGATACCACCTTTGTAGGGTCCGCGGGCATTGTTATGTTGAGAACGAAAAGCAGTAAACTGTTTTTTCTCTCCAGAGTCCATCTCAATCTCAAGCTGTGCGGTATGCACCGCATCAGGTTGTTCAAGTTTTTTTAATGCTTTTTCAAACTGTTCAGTATTAACGTAGGCATCCTTGAGCACTGCGGCTACGGCATGCAATTGCGTTACTGCTTGTGTATACGGATTCATAGAACCTTTCTTGAGTTACTCTGTTTGTGATTCCAGCCATCGTTCGGCATCAAGTGCTGCGGCGCACCCTTGGCCAGAGGCAGTTATTGCTTGGCGATACCGCACATCCACCCCATCTCCTCCAGCAAATACTCCAGAAACTGAAGTCATTGTAGGAAATGCCACTAGACCTTCTGCTGTGAGTGCGGCTTGTGCAGCAGTTACTCCTGCAGCAGTGACACTCTGCCGGGTGACCACATATCCGTGCTCATCCAGTGCAATCTGACCTCGCAAAAATCCAGAGATTGGCTTGTGTCCAATGGCCACAAACAATCCATCTGTGGTTTTGGTCGTTGTCTTGCCATTTGTTTCTAGTTCAACAGCAGTTACCATCTGTTCGCCAAGCACTTTTTTGACGGTAGTATTCCATAAAACCGTTACCTTGGGATGATTGAGCACGCGCTCTTGCATGATTTTACTTGCTTTAAAGCTATCTCTGCGGTGCACCAACGTAACTGATTTGGCAAACTTGGTAAGCGCCAAGGTGTCCTCCATAGCACTGTCACCTCCACCAACCACAATGGTATCTCTCTCCCGGTAGAAAGCTGCGTCACACACAGCACAGGTACTGACCCCTCTGCCCAGGAACTCTTTTTCTCCCGGAGCACCAATACTCACTGAGGTTGCACCAGTAGCTACAATTACGGCATCAGCAGTGGCAGCGGGCTCTGCTTTCATAATCTCTGCACGTACCTTGAGGTATTCTGTTTCTGGTAGTTCACTGACCACTTGTTCAGCAAGTAAACCAGCAGGAATATGTGTCCAGATTTTGAATGGTCGAGCAGAGAAATCAACAGCGGTAACATAGTCATATTTAATAACGGCACCAAAGCGTTGTGCTTGTGCCATCATTTCCATCATGAGGTCTGGACCTTTGATCCCTTTTTGAAAACCGGGAAAGTTTTCTATTTCTGTGGTCCACATGAGTTGTCCACCTGCCTTTTGACCAGCAAAAACCAGCGGCGCCAGTTGTGCACGACCTGTGTAGATGGCTGCAGTGTATCCTGAAGGACCTGAACCTATGATAGCAACGCGATGATGTGACATATAGTTACGCAACCTTTGCACTTGGTGCTACACGTTTGAGTGCTTCTTCAAGCTTGGAGACATACCCTTCTTTGCCAGGAAAACCAATGACCGTAAGGTCTTTTTGTTCCACACCACTCACATAGAACTTGACCGTAGGGATACTCATTACTTGTTGTGCCATCATGAACTCACGAGCTACTTCATCGACGTTGACTTTGCCCACAGAGGCACGACCTTTGTATTCTTCGGCAATATCAGCAATGATAGGTGCAGCCAAACGGCAAGGGCCACACCACTCCGCATAAAAATCTACGAGCACCACAGGTACTTTGGCGTCTTTGAGACTGGCCTCAAATTGTACCTGATCCCAGTGTTGTACCGCTGGTTGTGTTTGTGCAGTATCTGACATACTACCTCCTTTACAAACTCTTGTACTAGCGCAGGAGCTCTTTGAGCACTGCGTTTAAATCATCAATTTTACGTTCTTGTGAACACCGGCTTGCTTCACTTGTGAGGAGCTCACGCGCAACACTACCCAAACCCGCTCGGGCTGCCACAATTTGATGGACAATATCTACACAAGCGCGCTCATCTTCATACATTTTGATGACTCCGGCAATTTGTCCATTGATTCGCTTCAGCTGTTTGATAAGCTGGTCTTGTGTGGTTGATTCCATGGAGGTCAGCATATACCCCCTGGGGGTATATTGTCAAGCACAATCTGCGTATGCACAACGTACAAAAAACCATTGCAATATTCATAGCATTTTTTATTGGTTTAGCATCTTTTTATTGGTTTTATAGAGGATTATTTTTTAGCACATTACATCTGGATTATGCCCGCGATTTGACAGCACTTTCTGAGCTCTGGCTACACCGAATCGTGTGGCTAGGACCACAATTGAGATCTGGCTTCCCGACATCACCTTTTTACTTTTATATACAGCTACCTATGCTCTGGGCTACACGTGGCTCCGCATACACACTCATACTTACTCAGGTACTTACTACCACAGCAGTAATGGGATTGTATGCCTATCTAAGCAAACCAACCATCAGCTGGCGAACACTTATTTTTTTGGCCAGCATAGCGTGTACTCCTTGGTAGACCATAGCTGCATCAGCTGCATGGAATGGTTATATCTATGTACCAGTGGTTTTCACCACCTTAACGTTCTTATGGCTTGAGAAAAATATGGTCACGGCCGCACTACTTTTAAGTTGTGCAGTGGCTTTGCATCCTGCAGCAGCAGTGATTGCTCCTCTCTGGATCTATGAGTACGTACGAAGAAAAGCTTCACGTCTTACCCTTGCAAGCTCAGCAACAGTGAGTTTTGTGCCGTGGCTGCCTCTACTGGCTTTTGAGGTTATCACCCGCGGCTACCTATTCCGCCAATGGCACTCATCGACACACACAGATGGTTTGCAGATACACCTTAACATCCATGCACTGGCAGATGCTGTACAACACAGTTCTCTGCCAGGAGCGCTGCTGCTCATGTTGGTTGTACTTACTTTTATCCAAGGTACAAGGCGGATGCGCTGGTGGATGGTGTTGGCACTTCTGCCACTTCTTTTTTTCTCTGCCACCACACACATTCAAGATTATTACTACTACGGAATGCTTACGGCATGTTCATTTGTGTGGGGTGTCACCTTGGTACGCACACGTAGCGGCACGTTCTTTCTTGGTGCCCTCACGTGTACTGCGATACTCTGGATGCTGAGACATCCATTGCCTTCTCCAACTCGACCCATTGATCAGATTCAACATACCGCTACAACCCTTATACAAATGCATTCCTTTACCCCAGATGATACGATTGCGCTTGTCTCGGTGCTTGATTACAAGAACTCTGGTCCTCAAGCAGATGATTACCGTTTTTTCTTGAGAACTGCAGGGTTTAGTGCTGTGTCAATACCAGAATATCCCATTGCCTCTTACCTAGCAGTCATTGTAGAGGATCCGACATTTGCATGGAAAGACTGGAGTGACTGGCACACAGAGTACTTTGGTGCACGAGAGCTTCTCAAAGTTCAAAAAGTTGCAGATACAACGATAATCTTGTATAGCCGACCAAGAACAGGTACCATAAGTAAATAATACACCAAGTACTGGAAAAAGAAGCTGATGAGCAGATTCCTCCACGTCTTTGCACGTTAGACACATCGTTATATTAATGAATTAAGGACTGCCTTTTTGGCTGAAAAGTGCATGAAATCAACTGTATCAGATATGCTTATTAAGCATATCAAACTTATACATATTTTTTTTATAGCTCTTGTTGCAACATTTTTATTTTTTCATAAATTAGGAAATGCATGGTTAGAAAGTTACGATGAAGCATGGTATGCGGCAATAAGTAGGAACATTATTCGAACACATAATCCATTGAATTTACAGTTTAATGGGACATTATTTACAGATCATCCCCCACTTGGTTTTATTTTTATGTCTATACCAATGTGGCTATTTGGAGAATCAGAAACAAGCATACGAACTTCATCAGCACTATTTGCCGTTGCAAGCTGCATTAGTATCTACTTAGTTGGTACATCACTCAAAAACTCGATAACTGGACTGAGTGCAACAGGTATACTCATTTCTTTCTTATGGTTTACTCTGAGAGCACGGTCTGGGAACCTAGATAGCTCATTAACTTTCTGGGTTATTACTTCTTTCTTCTTCATGATGCATATGCACAAGAAAGGTTGGATATTTCTTGCCACTGTTGCATGTATTGCGGCTGCTGTTCTTACTAAAACGATAATTGGGATTGGTCTTCTACCTACATTTTGTTACTTTTTGTGGATTAATAGAGACAAAACGTCAATACTCACCTATCTTACCGGTGCAATTCTTTTTTTCCTGATTACCGCTCCTTGGTATTTGTATATGTATTTAATAAATCGAAACTTTCTATATCACCATTTTATAGATATTGGCATGAGAGCAGAGAATAATACAGTGAGTATATCATCACTTCAAACAACACTGGGCTATCTACGAGCAGGAATTGGAAAGTGGTATAAGCCTTTTTTTCTGACTGTTTTTGTCCAATTCGCGCTGCTGTGGACAAATCAAAAAAATAAAAAACAAAAAATAGGACTTCTGCTTTTTACCAGCTCACTATTGTTGCCCTTTTTGTTATCACAAGAAACTGAAGTGTGGCACCTCATACCATCATATCCAGGAATAGCTCTTATAATCTCTCTTACTTTTACTGACCACTTCGGTCGTTTTTTTAGTCCGATTATTGGATACTGCAGCGCTGGTATAGTGCTACTTATCTCTAGCTACCAGTTCTCACAATCTGCTAGTATCTTTTATAAAGATAGTATTGAATACTCCACACAAAAAGATATCTCATTGCAAGCACGTAACTATTCGCACGTTTACTTGCTCGACACGTTTTACCCATTAGCAGTTTATTACTCTGATACTAGAGTAGAGTATCTTTTACTTGACCCAAACAGCTATCAAACACTTATACAATTGCTAAAAGTAACAGACGAAGAAAATGTTATTATCGCGCCTAGAAACATTCTACTGCAACTTGCTAATGACCATATTAAGTATAGTGTACTAGCACGAAACGTTGATTATGCTATTATCTCTCATTAAAGGCCGCACAGTAGTCTACAGTATGTTTTTGATATGCATACTTTTTTATTGATAGGAAAATTATTTCACTTAATCGCTATTGGCAATATGAGGCACCATACTATGATCTTGGGATATTTGGAACAGCAGTCTACAGAGTTGCACACTTTCAAGCTCCAATAATCAATCATTTTTCTAATCCTGCTGTAAAATGGACTTTTACTATGCTTAAAAAGATCAAGCTCTTCTAGCGTAAGATATAACGAGCAAATAACTTACTTTCGCCCTAATAAGGCAAGTTCTTGTAAAAGCAAGCTGTATTCAGTCTTTTCTTCATGGGAATGAGTCGATTTAGCATCCAGTTCTTCTAGACGTGCACCAATTTCTTTTGCGCGAGAGCTTTGTACCTCTTTTTTGAGTTCACCTAGACGTGTTTTCCACTCAGAAGCAATGTCAAGTTGTTGAACCACTTCTTCCAACTCAGGATGAGTAGCTAGTTCAAATAACAACTCTTGCTGATCACGTGCTAGTCGTTTGACGGCCTGTGCGGGTGGCTCCGATGATGCTTTCAGTGCTTGGAGTGCAGTACCTAATCCACTTGTTTGCAAAGGAAGATCCGCCAAGTCATTGAGATGCACTGCTGCTGTTTCCTTTGTACTGTGGAACAAGAGAAACAGCAAGTATCGCTCAAGTCGCTCGCGTTTACTGATCTTATGTGTCTCAGCGGTCTTGATGGGAGGATGAGCCGAAGACGAGCGCTTTGTGGTATGTGCCTTAATATCCTTTTGGACACTACTCAAAGAGACTCCAAGACGCTCAGCAAGTAGTTTTGTGAAGTGTTCAAACTGAACAGCATGAGTAATTTGAGAAAAGATAGGCGTCAGTTGCTGCATAATCTGTTGCTTACCCATCAATGTTGTGGAGTCATGCTTTTCACAGGCCACTTCTAGTAAAAATTCGTAGGGAGTAATGGGGTATTTGGCTGCCTCCCGCCACACTTTTGGTGAGGTACGACTCAGCTCGTCGGGATCTTTTCCTTCTGGCACCCGCACCACCAGGAGGGACAACGGTTGTTCACGTGAGGTCTGTGCACTCGCCACCACCGCGATAGCTTTTTCTGTTGCAGCCACTCCTGCTGCGTCAGTATCGAGAGCCAAAATAATTTGATTTACTGACCGCGATAATAGTTGGACATGGTCACTGGTTACAGCAGATCCCTTAATAGCCGCTACCGCACTAACATGTGCCTGCACCGAGGAAATCATGTCAAACTCACCTTCAACAATCACAATGCGTTGTTCTTTACGAATAGCAGGCCCATTTTCATAGAATCCGTACAGCATCTTCCCCTTGTGATACAACAAGGTCTCAGGAGTATTGATGTACTTGGGCTCTTCTTTGGATGTCTCAGGATCAAAAACCCTCCCCGAAAACCCCACTACTTGACCGCGAGCATTTTTGAGAGGAAAAATTATGCGATGTCGGAAACGGTCATACACACCATGTTTGCCTGGAAGAGCAATACCCGCTTGCACGAGGACTTCAGGGGAAAAGCGTTTCTTGTCGGTGAGGTACATAGAAAGACCGTCCCAGCGGGGTAAGGCATACCCCAGCTGAAACTGTTTGATGGATTCGGTAGTGATGCCACGTTCCTTGAGATACGCACGCGCCGCCGTACCCACTTCGTGCTCAGTGAGCAGGTAATGATAGTAGGCACGAGCTTGATCCAAAGCGGCCAGCATATCTTTTTTCTGGGTATCTTCTTGCGTGGGTTGCACCGATGCTTCCAGCGTGATTCCCGCTTTTTGAGCCAATGTTTCCAGTGCCTCATAAAACGTTAAACCTTCGTAATCTTGCAAAAAGGTAAAGACATCTCCTGTCTTACCACAACCGAAGCACTTGTAGCGCTGCATTGTTTCACTCACAAAAAAAGAAGGCGATTTTTCCGTGTGAAACGGACACAAACCGCGGAAGTTACCTCCCGAGCGTTGTAATTGTACGTGCGCACCAACAACCTCTATAATGTTGTGGGCGTCTTTGATTGTCTGAACCTGAGACATACCTAACGATATATACTAGATGAACTGAAAAGAAAAGTACCGACTCTATGCGTCTTGATCAGCTTTTTTCGTTTCGTACACTAAGCATCGTTTGTATTATAGCTATCTACGCTCTGTTTTTTACCGAAAAAACCAACCTTATGGCCAGTGACCTTGGTAGGCATATTATGAACGGCCGGCTTATTTTGAGCGAGCACAAGGTGTTTTCAAATAATAGATACTCCTACACAGAACAAGAACGATATGTTCCCAATCATCATTGGTTATTTGGCGTTTTTGTTGCACTAGGCGAGCGTACAGGTGGCTTTGCAGTGCTTTCTGTTTTCTCCACCATAGTTTACACCGTAGGAGTAGCCTTGCTACTACTACACAGTATGCGCACCCGCTCATCCTGGATTGGTATTTCCACAGCTCTGCTCCTCCTTCCCATTGCCACCTCCCGCACCGAGATTCGCCCCGAAGCAATCAGTGTACTCTGCACGGTTTGCGTCTATCTCCTTTTGGAGAGCTGGATGAAAGGTCACATTAAAATTAAGCTCGCTGCGTTACTTCTGTTCCTCATGATGGTGGTATGGACCAACAGCCATATCTTTTTTATTTTAATTCTCCCGCTCCTTGGTTCCTTTGGCCTCCAGCTTTTTTTGAGCACACCGCGGCCGTCGTGGAAAGAGTTTGTATTGCTAACAGCAACTGCACTCACTGCAGCACTGTGTAATCCTTTGGGACTGCGTGGTGCTTTGTACCCATTTATGATTTTTTCTGAATATGGCTACCAAGTCGCAGAAAATCAAACACTCTTTTTTTTGTTATCTCGTTTTCCTACCCCCGGCTATTGGTACACTGCCGTTGGGATATGCGTAGTGCTGGGGGTTATTCTGTATGCTGCAACGAAACATTATGCACTTGTTAAAAGACACACGGCGCTTGTGATCCTGACGTTTTTCTTTGCGATTGCTACGCTTAAACTCATACGTTTTCAAAACTTTTTTGGTATCTTTAGTCTGCCTCTTCTCATTATTTTGCTCTCAGATATGTTCACTCGCTATCAACGCAAAATTGAGCACTTTTTTGAACATCCCGTAGCCATTATGAGTGCTTCTTTGATTGCATTGGGTTTGTGCGCACTAGTAGTGGGAAGTGGTGTATTCACTCAGCCATTATCAAGAACTGGATTGGGATTGTTTGCTGGCTCAGCAGATGCCGGTCTTTTTATGAAGTCTCTCACGATCAAAGGGCCACTCTTCAATAATTTTGATTCAGGAAGTTACTTTACCTACTTTTTGTATCCCAACCGACAGGTATTTGTTGATAATCGAGCTGAGGCATATTCCAGCAATTTCTTGAGAATATACAAAACTGCACAAGAAGATGATACTGTGTGGAAAGAACTTGATGGTCACTACAAGTTTGGTAGTATCGGTTTTTATAGATTGGAGAACACAGAATGGGGACAAAAATTTCTCATTACCCGTCTGTCTGATCCAGAATGGGTACCAGTATATGCTGATGCGTTTGCTCTCATCTTTGTTCGTAATATTCCTGAACATCAAGCCATCATTGCACAACATCGTCTGCCCAAAGAAATGTTTACCATTATCAAGTAACAGAGTTAGTGGTGGCATTTTTTGTTGTTTTGCTGTACCATATAGCATCTGTGTTGCAAAGGATGTATGAAAGTTAAAAACTCACTTAAGGCTGACATTAAAAAAGGCGATATTTTGGTTCGTCGTAAAGGCAGACTCTATCGCATCAACAAACGCAACCCACGACGCAAAGCTCGTCAAGGATAAAAGACCTTCGCCTAGCACTCTCTTGCAGATTGTTTTTCGTTTCAAAGGGTTTTTGTACCCTATCGCTAACCAATATCTTTGAAATTACCTTTAACAAGTTCACGAGACCCTCGCGAAACAGTCGCGATGCCAACTTTTAGTTGGTCAGATACATCACGTTGAGACACTCCTCGTTTAAGAAGCTTGATAATTTGCAGACGTTTGGGTATTTCACTGAGTTCTTTTGGTGTCAGGAGAGCTTCCAGAAACGAAGCGACTTCTTGAGTCGTTTGAAACTTAGCAAATTGTTCTGCGAGTTCTGTCAGATGTGGATCTCTCATACGGCCATCCTATCCCAAGCCTAACTGTGCTCGGACTTGGACGAGCGTCTCTTCAGCCAACGCGCGAGCGCGAGCTGATCCTTCTTCAATTACTGAATCTACATATTTTGTATCAGCAACGAGCTTGGCACGTTTTTCCTGCAGTGGTGCCAGTTCTGCTGCTATGGCTTGCGCAAGGTCTGCTTTGAGAGTTTTATAAGATAGACCTTTTGTACGGTACTCTTGTTCGTATTCAGCTTTACGCGCAGACCCTTGGAACAACTCTACAAACGTTAATAAGTTTGCTACTCCACCTTCTGTGGGAACAACCGGACCTTTACCACTATCTGTTGGTGCAGTGGCAAGGCGTTTTTGTATTGTGGCGAGGTCATCGGTGAGAGTGATATAACTACCTTCAACTGACTTGCTCATTTTCCCTGTTCCCTGCAATGAAGGTACATACTCACCTTTGGTAGCAAATCGCTGCGGTTCGGGGAACGATGTGCCATATTCAGCATTCATCTTGCGGGCAATTTCACGAGCAATCTCCAGATGGGGTTCTTGATCTATGCCTACAGGAACCAGCTCGGCGTTGTAAATCAGAATATCTGCTGCCATTAAAATTGGATAGTTTAAGAGAGCCATGGTGGCGTGGTCAGGATGCTGTTTTACTTTATCTTTAAAGGTAGGTAAGTGCTGCATGCGTGCAATTGTCGTAACAGATGAGAAGTAAAAAGCAAGCTCGATATGCTGTGGCACCAGAGATTGCAAAAAGAGAATACTTTTTTCTGGATCTAGACCTGCAGCAAGATAGTCAATGATAACTTGTCTTCTATTCACCCGCAGTTCATCTATAACATACGGCGTCGTAAGGGTATGCGTATCCGCAACCATGTAGAGGGTTTGGTATTTAGGATTACTTTGAAGCTCCAGCATGCCTTTGACAGCACCCAGATAATTGCCCAAGTGCAGACGACCAGTAGCTCGAATCCCTGATAACACACGCTGCATACATCCTCCATTATACCGTAACAAACCACTAACTATACAGGGGAAGGTGACATTTGTAAACAGCGAACTAGTACACTGATACAGAGCCATATTGTTTGCTTGCCCATCAAAAAAAGGTGTGCAATAATGCGCGCACATATGGCAAGAAGTCCCGAACTACGCTTTGATTGGATACAACAAGACGACACCAAGCAGGCACGGCTATCTCGTGAAGCTGAAGCAGCACTGTCTCTGGAGTGGGTTGGTAGTAACCAGCAGTTACTTCATCAATTGCAGGATACACTTGCAGCTATTGCTACTTCTCTTGGAGCAGACATCCCAAGGGTAGTTGCACCAGAAAAATTTTTGGCTCACGCACCGACAAAAGAGCAGGATGCCACCATTGCACAGCACTTACAAGACAGCTATGTCCAAGCAGCCTTGCGCCTTCAAGATGCATTAATGGGAGTGACTATTGCTGAATCGGGAGAAAGGATGGTCGATT
This sequence comes from uncultured Pseudomonadales bacterium, assembly GCA_964648715.1. GTDB lineage: Bacteria > Patescibacteriota > Microgenomatia > UBA1400 > PJMF01 > OMIS01. Next base: position 14,819 of record CAZYNM010000010.1, read on the forward strand.
TACCCAACCTATTTTTACAACATAACCTCCCGATCTCGCTCAGCACACTTCCGTTCCATATGGCTTGTGGAGACTGGGGAGGCAAGCCTCGTGTTTTTTGGGTGCGTGAACAGGTTGCACACAAGGTGCTGAGGGTTGCACAGGCATTGCAACAACAAGGATTCATGATCCATTTGGAGGATTGTTTTAGACCATTGGGAGTACAGGAAGGTCTTTTCAAAAGAAGAGTGCAACTGATACTTTCTGAACATCCCGAATGGATAACTCAGTGGGATAAAGTGTGGCAAGAGGCTCGTAGCAAAACAGCTATCTCTCCTTGGATGGCTGGTCATAAATCTGGTGCAGCTGTCGACATTACGCTGCGAACTCTAGAAGGTGCATCGCTCCCCCTGGGAAATGCATACCCTGAAGGTGGACCAAAAGTTGCACTGGTATACCCCTATGTCACGCAAGCTGAATGGAGTACTCGGCAACTTTTTAGTGTGAGTATGGAACTTGCAGGGTTACGTCTGTATCCGTATGAAAATTGGCATGCCTCTTGGGGTGATCTCTCTGCCGCAATTGTCCAAGGATCAACAACAGAAGCACAGTCCAACTATGTGACTCAGTATGGACCTGTCAAAGGGTTTGATCCTCAAACTGGAGAGATTATTCCCTATACCCAAGATGAGTACTTCAATCCCTTTTTTACTAAGGAAGAATTATTGCAAACTATCGTGGAGCGGTAACCACAAAATATACACCAGCAAGTGCAAGTAGCATCCCAAATAGCAATCGTGCGCTCATCTTTTCACCTAAGAAGAACATACCCAATAGCGTTGCACACACGATAATTCCAACACGGAGCGTAGGGACAGCTAGAGAAAGTTCAACGCGAGTAGCGAACATCTTAAAAATAAAGAATGTTGCCAGGCCAACTGAAAGTCCCGCTGCAATGCTGAAAAAGACACCTTCTCGAGTAATAAGCAATGTTTCACCTTTTATTTTTGCGAACAACACAGGAACAACCATTACAATGGTTGCACAAGCAGTCAGTAGAACGCCTCCCAGAGCATTGTCTATCTTATTGCTTGATAGTTTAACGAAAAAATCCATGAGCGCGTTGAGCACCGCAGCCAGAACAGCAAACAACAACCACTGCATATGTAGTGGTAGTATCTCCTGTTTTTCCTTTTTTGTCGAGAACCTCTAGTGACGTGGGTAAAAAACACGCAACAAAGCAGTAGACAGCGCATCTAATGAACTGAGAACAGGCAACATATATGTGTGCGGGAAAACCAGTGGCAGTTCTGTGCATCCCAAGACTATTGCTTCACTTCCTTGAGATCGTAAATCATCTGCTATCTCAATTAAGCGATTTCTTGTTGTTGCAAAACCTCCAGCCAAAATTTCATTAACGATATTCCCCAGCTCATCTACTTGTGTCTCTGATGGAGTAATAACCGCACAATCTGTTTGTAGACTTTCTTGATACAATCGTGAACGGAATGTAGTAGGAGTAGCCATAAGTCCTACTTTTTTGTAGCCTCTCTTCCTTACTTCAGCTGCAACTGCTTCAATCATAGAAACAAAAGGGACAGAGGTTTCTTGTTCTAGCTCTGGCAAGAGTAAATGTGCAGTGTTGCACGCTATACCAAAACAGGAACACAAGGGAGTTAGGCCTCGCACACTTGCTTGAAGCATGGTCAGGGCAGCAGGGACATTATCCTTGTTGGTAATAAAATCGGGCACAGGGATAGAGTGCAACAAGATATCTGGATAGTCTTCATTGCGTGTGGCACCAAAATCTGTCCGAGCCTTCTCAATAAGTAAAGTATAGAGCGCCGCCGAAGCATCTGGGCCCATCCCTCCAAGAATACCAATACTTTTCTGTTTATTCATACTTAGGTTGTCTACTTATTACTTTGATGTAAAGATGACTTTTTCTTTCGTAATACTTTCCATTTTTCTTCCATCAACTTCCCACCCTCTTCCAACTGTTTGAGGTACAGCTATTATTGCACCATCGCGCTCCATTGGAGTAACGCAAGGATCTTGTCCTTCGGCAAAGTACGCTCTGGTACCAGAAATATCAGAAGGTAACGTAACACCAGGGTGAGCCGCCATAGCCAGTGAGTGAGCTTTACCTGGAGCCGTAAGTTCCATCATTCCTCCTACCCAGGTATCAACCCCCGCTTTATAACAGCGTTCTACCATCTCTTGCGCTATATCTAATCCACCCACTCTCGTTACTTTAATATTAATAATAGGTATACCACCAGAAATCGCTCGGTCTGCATCTTGTAAGGTATGGATACTTTCATCAAGACAAATGCGACCTGGGATACCTTCCCTGATAAAGAACTGTTGCAAAGCAACATGGTGTTCAATATCTGTGTGGTCAAGTGGCTGCTCAATCATAAGCAGATCCAGCTTGCCATATAGTTCCAATAATTTCATATGGTCACTGTTGCGCCAATCAAAAGAAGAGTTGGCATCTATCATAGTCATAACAGTAGGGAACGCTGAGCGAATCTGAGCGATCTTTTGATAATCCTCATAACTGGGACCTACTTTGACCTTGATGCGCCGATATTTATCGGCTACTATTTTTTGTTCTATATCAGCCAGTGATGATGTCTTGGACATGCTTACACCAACTTCTACTTCACCCTTAGTTCCACCCAAAAGCGCATAGAGCGGCAACCCTTTTTCAAGCGCTTGCGCGTCTATAAACAGATTGGCGAAACCTGCTTGAAATATCGGATGATCTATCAGATATCCCAATGACCGTACTGCTTCCCGTGCAGTATCAAACGACTTACCAATAAACGACTCGCCTAGTTCTTGTACCAATGCCCAAGCTTCCACTGTGGACTCTGATCCGTAAATGGGTAACTTGGTTGTATCAATGGCACTCCATGCCTCTATACCAGCATCAGTGACTCCCTGAAGGACCACCATGTCTCTCTCTGGTCCAATCACTCTAGGAAGTCCATCAACATCACCCAAGGAAAACGTATGTTGCATCCTTGGCACTATATAACGAGCTTCAAGTCGTTCAAATCGCATGGGTACTTTCTGTCTGTGGATATGTGAGGGTGTAGATAAGTGCGTAGGCATCCCCCACCGTGTAATCTAAATCTGTGTACTCAATACCATGATGAGTTGGTTTTGTCTTGGTAAGCATGCTCCCGTAGTACCCAGGTATTTTTATTCTCTGGAAAGAAAAGTCCACAATTCGTCCATCAGTCTTCATCTTCTCCAAAACAGACTCAACCCCAGCCTGCACGCGGGGATTTTGTGTACGAGTGAACACCAACGGTAGTTTTTTGGCTACCGCCAGTTCAATGCGTTCCCTATTCATATTTTTATATAATCCCGAGCTTTGGTGTTCCTTTGCAACTGTTGCACCCGCAAGATAGCATCCTTGTTCTGATGGAGCGTCAGGGAGCTTGAGAATATCTTTTGGAGAGCCAATGACCGTGCTACTAAATGCCGCAACTTCACCATTGTCTGTAATATGAACTGAAACAACGTCGCCTTGTATGTGATGCAAGGTGTCTTCATCAGTAACTCCACCTTCAAAGGCACTTCTGACACACAAAATAATGCCTTGCACTATCTCAGGAGGAATCTGTGTATGATCCAGAACATTTTCAAAAAGGACAGAACGCTCTACGCCAGCCATGGACATAGCTCCTTTCATTTTCTATTCTACATGAGTAGACTGCTCGTTATTTACACAAAAGTCAAGCTGAATACCTTTGTACAAACCCGTTATGCACTATATGATAACATGTACTATCATACTAGTACGTTGATACATATGTCAAGGTAACAGTTCACTTCTCAAAATGACATAACTAATTGAAAGTTCATTGCAGAGTTGTTTTTGCTATAATAGGTCGTAGTATGTCAAAAAACACATTAGAGCAACCAACCACTTCTGTCACACTTCCTGAGTTACGTGCGCCTATTGACCATGCGAACTCACTCATCTTAACTGCCTTTACTCTTTGTCTTAGCACACCTGAAGAAGGTCAGACAGCACCCACACTTGCTCAAAGGCGAAACACTGAAATTCTTGATGGCTGGACCGATAACTTTGAGGTTCATGGTGTCCCACATGTCGTTGTTGAAGCTATTGTCCAGATACTTGATAAACTCTCGCTCACCGGGAGTGAAGAACAACTTGAGACTGGTTTGACCATACTTCTTCATGCATTAGAAATACGATTCTGGGCAACACGTAAAGTGGGTGCACTTAAAGCCGAGCACTCATTACCAGTGCTTGATCAACAGCGCGAAGATGCCATTCTTCTTGCCACGCAACGAGAAATCACCGTTCGTGGACTTCCATCAGAACTAGTTACATTTTTCGCCACACTTATGACTGCCGTGCGAGAAGAGCACCAGGCTTTGCGCGAGTAGAATCAATTTCTTAAGCTTTTTTTCAGCTGACCCAAGTACTATCACAGATAGTAGAACCTATAAAGAAAGGTCAGTATGAAAAGAAGTATCACCATTCCTCTGGTAGCACTTACCATAGTTGGGGCTGGACTCTTTTACAGTAGCAGTGTCAAAGCTACGGGAGACAGTTTTATTCAACCTATTGCCAAACGTATAGCAACGCGTTTCAACTTGTCAGAGGCGGACGTTGCAGCTGTATTTTCGGCGGAACGAACAGAACATCAAGCACAACAGCAGCAAGAATTTACCACTCGACTTGAAGAGGCTGTAAAAGCAGGCAAACTGACCGCTCAACAAAAAGATGCACTTCTAGCCAAACATGCTGAGTTGCAAAAGGACCATGAAGCCTTCATGCAGCAGCGCATGCAAAAGCATGCGGAACTAGTCAAATGGGCAGAAGACAACAAAATTGACCCTTCATTCTTACCTGGACAGATGCATGGTGGTGCTCCCCACATGCAAAGAATGAATGGTGGTGTGAGATAACACGTATAGTACGCATCACACCCATGTTCCTCACTCAGCCTCTCGAGTTTTTCGAGAGGCTGATGTGTATATATAGACACTCACTACTTTTTCTTTTTCAAGCTTAGTATATCGTTTAAGCTCTGCTTCTCTTTTACATGCACTGGAACGATCTGTGTATGCTTCTGTATAAACTAGAGCATGGGGACGGTGACTACGTGTATACCGGGCGCCCGTACCTTTAATATGCTGTATAAACCGTGCTTGAGGATCACGAGCGGTGCCTGTGTAAAGTGACCCATCGACACAGCGAATCATGTAGACATACCAAGAAGTAGATAACGAATCTAGTGACACTATGGAGTCGCCTTTACCGTAAACTCCACGTCATTTTGTCCCATTTCTGATTGCAACGTACTTCCCAACGCTTGTGCTTTCCAGATAGTTTGGTAGCCAAGGAGTGGAATAGGTAATCGTACTTCTCCGCTCGCATCTGTTCTCACCGTTAGGTTCCAGTACAACACGTCTACTGCACTACCGGGTCCGCTGCCACCCATACCACCTCCGCCCCCACCACGTCCTCCCCAGTCTCCCATTCCAGTTAGAGAAGAAGATGCGTTAGTGCGTCTTGGCCTAAAATAATAGAACGAAGAATGGAGTGGTGGAGTAGCACTCTTGCGAAGCGCATAGATTGCTTTATCGACAATGCCCACCGACAGTTGTGCAGGCACTGGTGCACCCTGTGCGTCTCGAGTAGTTATAAGTAATTCTGCTGTTTCGTTTGGTGTATACACTGCTTTATCAGTGTGCATGTCTACTTGCAATAGTTTATGCATAGCTGGCACATTGAGTGACAGCCCCTCAGTGTAGTACCTTCCTTGGCTAAAGAAACTGAATACCAGACTGATTGAAGGACTGAGCTTTTCATCCACCTTAAATTGCACTGTATTGCTGCCCTTGCCTAAATGGACTACTTGCGGATCGTAGATGCGACCACGTTCAAAAGTGAGGAGCGCATCGATATCAGCTGGCGAGTCTATAGTCAGTACAATTGTGTCACCCACTTTAAAAGAGTTTTGTGAGCTCGCTATTTTTAAGAAAGTTTGGTTATAACTACCTCCCCATTTAGATGCATACTGCTCGGTGTCTTGCTGTGGTTTGATGATGTTGATGGACTTTTGATTTTCAGCGGTGTTTTGGTTAGCGTCTTGGGTTGAAATAATCAATTGATGATACCCATCAGACATATCATCAGGAAGCTTAAACTGTACAATACCTTTTCCTGAATCATCAGTGCTTGTTATGCCAGAAAGTACACGTGTTTGAGTAGGCTTGCTACTACTGGAACCATACTCATAAGAAACGAGTTCATAGATAAAGGAGTGCGCGCGCACTTTCTCACCAGTCAAACTCTCTACATAAAATGGAGCGACCACTTCTTGTCCAGCATGGTAACGGTCTGCAGATGGCATAAAGAAAATGTTGAACTGAGCATCATGTACAACAGTGGTCACAGCTGATACAAGTTCATTGCTTTTACTGTCCGTCACTTTTGCGAGCAATGTCACTTTTTGACTTAATAGAGACGTAGCGCTGGGAGTAATTTCTAGCACTGCTTCACCCTTTTCATTCAAAGTTACTTTACCTGCTTGATATTCTTCACCTAAATAATCTTCTGCACCTCCACCGCCACACATGCCACCTGGGCTATTGATACTAAAGTTTTTATTGAAAACTGCTTTTTCCACTTCGTAGTAATTGTCTGTGTATAAACTGTATGCAATTTCTTTTCCTTTGAGTGGTTGACCGTCAAAGTAATTACCAGTGATGGTGAACTTTAGTTTGTCAGAACGTAAGTATTCTGGTTTCTCCACCACTGTCTTTATTTCAAATTCAGGTTTCACATACTGCATGACTTCAAAAGACGTACTTTCATAACGGTAGTTATCTGTTTCAAGTGGTTGGAGGCTAGCCTTCACGTATGAGTAGGAAGGCGCGTATTCTTTGGGCAACACAAACTGGGCAGAAAAAGTACCAAACTCATCTACAAGAGCAGTCGTTGTTAATGCGGTCTTGCTGTCATCTTGCAAAGCAAGGTACATCGTTTTACCTGCTGGTGGAATTTTATACTGTGCATCAGAATCTTGACGAACTATACCACGAACAAACAGTGTATCACCCGGCTTATAAATGGGGCGGTCTGTGTAGACAAAAATTTTGGTATCGGTATCTAAATCAGAGTACACCTGGATCTCAGCGAGTGAGCTTGGTGTCTCAACAGGGATAAATGCTACTTCGTTTTTGTAGATACTAATTACAGCATCAAGACGGGTGGGATAGGCCATATCTTGCAAGAGGACAGGAGTTGTTTGCGTAACATCTCTGAGTAACTTTACTCCTTTATTAAGGTTATAAAAACCATAGGTTACTGGCTCGGTAATCGCTGTACCATCTTGGTATTTAAAAGCAGCCAGTGCAATTTTTTTGTCATCTTGGCGCAACACAGCACCAAAGTTACTCACGACAATAAAGTAAGCATCGCCAGTTACTGGTTCAACATAGTAGACACCGGGATCCAGTGAGATGGTTTTTTTCTGTGGGTCAGCATGCACATTTTGTACTTTTTCACCACTTGAGTGTTGCTGAGTGTTGGTTAGATAGGTGCCTTCATACACACTGCCACGTCCTACATCTTGTGGCAAAGAATACTGTAAAAACTCCAGCAACTGTTGCGCGTTTGATGTATACACAGTTGCAGTGGCGGGATCGCTAAAGAACGGAATTGGTACCCCCGCTGCATAACTTTCAACTCTTCCCAAAGGGGTATATTCGTTGCCTACTGCAGTGGGTTTGCTGAGAACAAAGAAATTTTGATACGTCTCCAAGAGAGTTTTGTGATTCTCACTAGTGAGTCCTTCGGTGAGATATAGTGAAAGATATTCACCTTTGTAGGGAGCAGCAAATGCATAGTGAACGATAGTGTTTTTCTCACTGTCTCCAACCCATTCACCAGCTATCGCTGGAATGAGCGTAAAGGCATGAGATACTGCGTGTGCTTCCACCGGATGATTAAATTCAAGCGTAAGTGTAGAAGGAGCAACTGTAGAATCAAGACGTGCATCTACAACCACCAGAACATTACCCAAGTAGTCTTGCACAGGTAAACCGATACTAGACTGTCGTGCATTGTGAAACCGTGGCGCAAGTATAATAAAACAAACCAAAATGATCGCTGAAACAAAGAGCAGCGCATGCCGGCGTATGTATGAAGCCCAGAGGTTTGATGGTTGAACAGTGGCGTGTTGAGCAGCAGGGTCTAGTTGTTCTACTTCCATCACTTAAGGATACTCTCTTTTTGATCACTATGTCAATTTTTTACACGCATGCTATCAACTTACTAAGTGTACAGTTTATTTCGCTCATTGCTGGGACCGCAAAAGGAAGTTCAGAATGCCCCAGAGCTAAGAGTTTTTGTACATAAGCGATCAAAGTTGCGTTGCTTGCGCACAAGTATTTCAGAGACATCAACCTGACGGCTCTCACGTTGACATACTCATAGAACTGCAATTTTATTTTCTGCCTTGGCAATTGTATACCAAAGTATGCAAAAAGAAAGGTTTTGATGTGTTTTAAATATGTATCTCATGCTAAAATACAAACAACTATGATGAGCAGCGAAAGAATTCCAGCTATTCCACACGGTGAAGCAACTGATTCAAATCTTCGTAAAATTGATGCATATGTTCAAGATTATATTGGTATAACACCAACAAAATATGCTTCAGAAGAACAGAAGAACTGTCCTCCTCTCGACCTTGCCATTGGGATTCAACGCCTGATGGCACAGGATCACAAGGCTATCTATGGCAACTTTTCAAGTGGATATACCTGTGATTTCGGTGCTGAGTATGCGCTACAAGTACTTGCACTCTACGACCGGGACATGAGATTGGTTCCGGCAGAATATGGCACAATTCCCAATGCAGATGTGCGTGCGTATTTTGATGCTGGCATTAGCCGATATTACCAACTAGTGAGAGATGAAATTATAACAAAAAGTGAATCTCAGAGTGTTGCAGTAAGTTTTTTGCAGATCGCAGATAGATATTTAGCGAACTTTAAAATTGAGCCGTGGGAAGCAGTGCGTTTTACCACACGGTTAGTTCGGAAACATCTTCCTTCATTGATGGAAAGAGCTCGTCAGATCCATCTGACACGGGACTTGGACAAAAGACTCGTTACCCGTTTAGTTTTTTTAGATTTTTTGAACTCTGAATCCATACATCAGCACTTTACTGATCTGAAGTCAGAGGTTGATGCTGGTGCGAAGATTAACCAAGCCTTTAACTATTTATTGAAAGAAAACGAACCAATACGTGTAGCAAAAGAAGGTGGTATACTTGAGATGTTTGAAAGTGATTTTGAGCAGCTTATGACTGCGTATCACCTAGCAGAGAGACCATTTACTAAAGAAGAGTTATTGGTAGGACAAGAGTTGCTTGATACAGACCCATACTTACGAGCAGCACTCATTATATTTCATTATCAGCTCATGAATTTTATTGCCATGTACTTAGCAAAGCACCCAGAAAGACTTGCTCATACTACCGAACATCTCACGGAAATTTTTCTGACTGCAGAAAATGCTGAGCAGTATGTACGTCTATTACCCAACCCCAAACTCCTAAAGGTTATTTCTCGTAATGTCATGCCTGCCATTGCACGCTCGTATTTACAAGAGCAAGCAACTGAACTAGATGGTACCCATATTGCCCAAGGAGCTCAAACGGCCAAAGATCTCTTGCTATTCCAGACTTTTATTGGAGAATTTCATACCAGCCAGGATGGCAGTGGCAACGTGTTCTTAGACAGTTTTGTCACTCAAACTTGTCCTGCAATGCAGCCTTTTTCCAAAGCTCTCATTGAAGTTTTGCCCCCCATTTATCAAAATTGCAAACAAAAAGAAATTACCTTTGAAGGGTAACATTATGTCAACAGCAGAACACGCAAAATTACCTCTGTGGGGGGACAAAGTGCCTGAACAACAGATTGATGTCTTAAGAAAAATGCTTATGGATTTGTATGTTTATACCTTACAAACTCCCATGACAACAATTAAAACTATTCTCGATGATCATGTGCCTGCAGATGAAAAAGAAGCACAGGATATTCAACTTATAAGAGGCCTTATTGAGCAAAATCCCAACCTTCTGAATAAGAACTGCGAGAATGGACATTTCACTGGTTCTGGATTGGTGATTGATCTGACAAAGGGACGCTTCCTCCTGCACTTGCACAAGAAACTTAATCGCTGGTTTCAATTTGGTGGTCATCCAGATTATGAAACAGACATTTCTCAAATTGCTTTGAGAGAATGCATTGAAGAGACTGGATTAACAGATCTTCACTTCTTCCCCACTTCTTACCAAGTCAAACCTCTTGATATAGATGTGCACATTATTCCTGAGCGCAAAGGTGAGCCAGAGCATCCTCATCTTGATTTTCGATATGTGTTAGTAACAGACAGGCCTGAAGACTTATTTAAAGAACGTGAAGACGAATCAGCCAACTTTAACTGGTTCGACTTTGAAAAAGTACGGGAAGTTGAGGAGTTAGTTGATCCAGCACTCTATAGATTTATAATCAAAGCTAAGCAACTTGTTGATGCTCAAAAGTAAAACTCATGCCAAAACATGAAGTAGTTTCTATAACACCTGCAATCATTGATGTAGCTTGTGATTTGACTAAACGTGAGAAGGTCTATACCGAACTACGCACCCTTTTACACAGTGGCCCTGGTGAATGGATATCTGTTGATGACAGAAAAATGTTTGAGGAGTTACTAGGTTTGGTAGCTGGTACTTTCATGTTTAATCTGGATGAAGACGTAGACGCTCTGGGTTCAATCCCCGACGTTCGAATTGAGGCTGGCTCAACGGGCTTAAATTTGCTTTCAGCTCTTTCACGCTCGCAACGAGAGAACTCAGCAATGGTGTCTGCTGTTGGGACCAATAGTTCAGGTACCCCTGATACCCTAGCCACCATGTTCGCACACGATGCAGGTAGGGCGAGCATCTATCAGTACACGCTACCCACACAAGGCTGCACTCCAGTTGCGTTAGTTTTTTCCCATCGTGATGAACCAAAAAAAGTTACTGCCATGCATCCCGGGGTCGCTGCTCAAGTTGAATTACTACCACGAGCTGTTAAGACATCTCGTATTGTCCACATTGATGCACATGACTTACTAAGACCACCTGCGTTTTCTACACTAGGCAAACTGATTAAAGAAGGACGCCTTCCTGTTGCTCTTAGTCTGAGCAATCCATCTATTTTACAAGGACAGTTGAAAGAAACTATCAAGGAATATTTGGCAGAGAGAAAAGTCACCTATCTCATGGGAAATGCCGAAGAAATTGGACTACTTGTTAGCTCTGATCCTATTGTTTCACTAGAACATGCACTGCAACTTGGTGTAGGAAAGCTTGCTCCCTATGTGCTAGTGACTCTTGGCAGTAGGGGTTTACTAGGATTTGATCATAACAAGCCTAAGTTCCAGCGTTCATTTCTTCACAAACGTCCTATTAACACCTCTGGAGCTGGTGATACAGCTGCAGGTGTTTTTCTGTCAGGAATATTATCAGGTCAAGACTTTGCACTTACATTGAAAGAAGCAGCGTATTATTCATCACAAATTGTAGATTCACGTGCAAGTCGCTTTATCTCTGGTAGAGAGCAATATTATAAAAATGACCATGCAGATTCGGGCCATACAATAACAGTGGAATAAACGACCCAGTTCTTCTAAAGTGCAGTACACTTACATATATGAAAATTAAAATTGGTTTTATTGGATGTGGAAGGTGGGCTCAACAAACATATCTGCCTCTCTTACAAAAAGAACAAGACGTTGAATTAGTTGCCGTTTCTGGTGTATCGAGTCAAAAGAGAGGACAAGAATTAGTAGAAGTTTTTGGCTTTGCACGATTTTATGATGACTGGCGAGAGATGATTGACAAAGAAGAGCTATCGCTTGTTGTTATTACTACACCCCATGCGTTTCATTATGAACAAATCAAATTGAGCTTACAACACGGTTTACATGTACACGTTGATAAACCACCTGCTCTACATTTTGAACAAGTCAAAGAACTAATTACCTTGGCCAAGAAAAACACTATACAGGTTAATGTGCACACACAGCGACGATTTTATGAAGAATATATATATGCCAAACAACAAATAATGACAGGGAAACTAGGAAATATTCACTTTGTACAAGGAGAGTTTGGCCAACAACTCTTCGATGATTTCCACGGAAGTTGGCGTTCTAACCCGGATTTAGCGGGTGGTGGCATTATGATTGATAGTGGTTATCACATTCTCGATAGTATCTTATATATGATTGGTAATGGTACAACTACCTCAGTGGTCATGATGAGCAATAACGGCGATCACCTCAGTGATGCTTTTGCCACACTTTCTGTGAAGACTACTTCAGGTTGCGTTATTACGCTCAACGTGAGTCGAGGGCTACCACAGACAACTGCAATTGAAAGAGTGCAAATAGTAGGCTCCTTGGGTTGGATTCTCATTTCGCGTAGCAAAAGAGGCGAAGACCTTCATCTTGAAGTGGAACACTATACCATAGATGGCTCCTTGGTAAGAAAAACTACTCAGGCAATCTCACTAACTGATAAGGCCGCTCCTCTTAGGAATCTACTCTGTGCTCTACGTCATAAAGAAGAGCTTATCTCCAACCTGGAAAGCGCCTCAGAATGTGTACAGATTCTTGAGGCTGGATACAAATCTGCTGCTACAAGCACGATGGTTTTTTTGTAAGCATATTGTGAATTCACCATTCAATCCTGCAAAGCACAAAACAAGGTAGTGTTGACAGTTGTTGTTTTTACTATATACTAGCGTACTAGTACATTGATACACAATAAGATTAAGATAGTGTATGTGTAAGCACAGTTATGACTTGAGGGTAGGATCATGGCGGAACTCCAATAAGTAATGGAGCTGGTAACGTGCTTTAGCACCTGTATAAAACACACTTCACAGCTCCCGGAAGGGAGCTGTTTGAGTAGAAATACACTAATCAGTCATGAAAAATGATTTTTTAGTTTTCCAAAATAATTAAGGGAGAAAAAATGAAAAAAGAATACTTGAATCGTCTATCACTTATTGACGGCTCAATTGAATCCACAAAGCTTGCTGAAGCTGACCAATCAATAAAAGAATTTGAACCGCTCTTTGAAGAAATACTTGTGAATGTTCTTACTTTAGAAGGCATGGAACAAGTAATTCATAAACGTATTGTGGGGTTTAGGGAAAGGGAAAAATGAAAAAAACTACTCACTTTGGTCCATACGGCGGTCGATATGTTCCAGAAATGCTCATCCCTACTTTGGAAGAACTCAAGAAAGTATATATACAATGCAAAAAGGATAAAAAGTTTAAACAAGAACTCAGTGAGTTGTACAACACTTTCAGCGGACGACCCACCCCACTCACCTATGCTCAAAATCTCACTATACTTCTTGGTGGTGCAAAAATTTATTTAAAAAACGAAGGTATGAACCATACTGGTGCACACAAGATTAATCACTGCTTGGGTCAGATACTAGTTGCTAAACGTATGGGTAAAAAAAGAGTCATTGCTGAAACAGGAGCTGGACAGCATGGTTTAGCTACAGCTACTGTTGCTGCTAAGTTTGGCATGCAGTGTACTATTTACATGGGCGAAATAGATATTGCTCGTCAGCGTCCCAATGTTTTTTACATGCAACAGCTAGGTGCAGAGGTACTACCCGTTTCATTTGGCAGCAGAACTCTCAAAGACGCGGTTAACGCTGCTATTAAAGACTGGATTGCTCATAGTAAAGATACACACTATGTGATTGGTTCTGTTCTTGGGCCAGATCCATACCCAGAGATGAATCGAGATTTTCAGTCAATCATTGGTCAGGAAGTTTTGAGCGCATTTAGGAAGAAGAAGCAACGATTGCCGGATACACTCATTGCATGTGTTGGTGGGGGCAGCAATGCTATGGGGTTATTTCAGCCGTTTCTTGAACACACAGAAGTCCAACTGGTTGGAGTTGAGGCTGGTGGGACAGGAACATATCTTGGCCACCATGCTTCACGATTTAACGGTGGTAAAGTAGGCATCGTTGAAGGATACAAATCATATTTTCTCCAAACGGAAGACGGCCAAATAGCTCCTACTCATAGCATCTCCGCTGGCCTTGATTATCCGGGGATAGGGCCAGAACTAGCTTTGTTGCATGATACTAAAAGAATTACCTTTACCTCGGCTACAGATAAAGAGGCATTAGATGCATATCAACTTCTTGCCAAAACAGAGGGTATTTTACCTGCTTTAGAATCTGCTCATGCCGTAGCAGAAGTTATCAAGAGAGCTCCCCAGATGAAACCAACACAAACTATTGTGGTTAATATTTCAGGGAGAGGTGATAAAGATCTTTTTTTGGTAACAAGATCATTAAAAGACCAGACGTTTAAACAATTTTTAGAAGAAGAAATTGCGAGGTATGCATGAAATCACTTACTGAACAAATCAAGCTCATTAAAAAAAATAAGAAGATAGGACTGATGACCCACGTTGTTGCTGGCTATCCATCTCTTAAAGAAACCGAGCAGCTTGTGTTACAAATGGAAGAAGCGGGAGCAGATATTGTTGAAATTCAAATTCCCTTTTCTGACCCCATTGCAGACGGCCCAACAATAATGATGGCAAATGACAAAGCACTTGAAAACCACACAACTATCAACGATGCACTAGAACTTATGCAGCGGTTAAAGGACAAGATAAACATTCCACTACTCTTTATGGGTTACTACAATTCCGTGTTTCAGTATGGTACGGAGAGATTTTGCCAAGATGCTAAAGAAGCAGGAACGCAAGGTTTGATAATTCCTGATATGCCACTGGATGAAGAATCACACGAACACTTCTCTCTTTATTGCGAAAGATATCATTTGGCTCGCATTTGTGTTTTATCACCAACTAGCACAGACCAACGAATTGCGGCCAATCTCAGAATTGCTCAAGGTTTTGTGTATTGTACAGCCGTATCAGGAACAACTGGTACACGCAACAAGATTGATCGTGAGACTCAACAATTTTTAGTGCGAATGAAGCAGGCTACAAATAAGCCTTTGGCGGTGGGATTTGGCATTTCGCAACCTGAGCATATTACGGCTTTAATTGGTTTTGCAGATATAGCGGTGGTGGGGAGTGCGGTTATTCAACAGATTGGAAGAAGTGGTATCCAGGAAGTGAAGGGTTATATAAAGTCACTTGTTCAAGCGGGAGTATAAACATTTCAAACTGTTAAGGTTAACCAGTTATCTTGTCTTTACCGTAGAAGGGCGAACATCTAAACGTAGTGTGCCAAAATAAATGAGTGCGGATGGTGTTGCCACAAGTCTCGTTTGACTTGAATTAAAGTCAGCCTGGAGATTCTCTGGCAAACCAGGTCCTGGCTCCCAAATACTAAAATGGAGTGACTGAGGCTGTTTATTTTCAACCAATAAACCTTCGCCAAACAATCCGGTTTGATCAGGACCGTACCAAGTTGGTAAATAACCATATTTCTTTTGACCATACCAACTATATAAATATGACCACAAGGTGTTGTACCCATATGGGTTAGTAAAACTAGAAATGGAGAATGGTTGGCCATTGGCTTGTTGGTAGGTGTAGTCAATCAGTGCTAACTGGTCGCGATAATAAGCACCACGAGGAACAAAATAAAGTGAATCACCACGACTGGTTTCATCGCGCCACATCATGAAATTACTTGTGAGGTAGATGATACTAATGACTCCAATAAAAACAGTCCCAAATGGTTTAACACGAACATTTTCCCATAACCAGGTGGCAAGTAGAATGGCACCAAAAATTTCCAATCCAATAAAGACATGATACATCTGACGAAAATGCCAGGAAAGCAACCAAAGTGGTGAGGTTAAAGCTAGCAAGACAAACTGCTTTTGAGATTTATTGTGAGTTTTTAACCACCATGTAGTACACCACAGAGCTAACAAGATTGAAGCCACTGGCAAACTGGGGAGAAAGCTTTGTGAAGTTTTAGTAATAATCATCTCACCTAAAGTTAAAATGCTTAGAAAGTCGTGACTGCCCCCACCACTAAATTCCATAAGCTTTCCCAGTGAAAAAATGCCGTCGTTCCAGGCTTTGAGTTGAGCCAGAACCATTGTGGCTGTCCCAATGCCATACGTGATGAATCCAGCCAAAAGAAGACGGAGTGTCATAGGAAACGATGCGACTCGGTATCCAACTCGTTTAACTTCTTCCCAGTAATTCAAGTAGGCTGCCAGTGCCACAACTCCCCACAATAAGACTGAAAAAAACAATGCTTGTTGACAGAGTGCCAAAACAAACGTCAGCACAGGAAATAACTGAGTTCTTTTTTCAAAAAAGACCAACCAAATTAAATAGAAAAAAAGTGGAATAGTGAGTGAGGAGATAATAGGATTAGAAAACCAAGTACCACTTCTGATTGCATCATACGAAGTTGCATACAATACGCCCGATACTAGCCCAATGGCGCGAGATTGCGTTAGATGTGTACCTAACATCACCACGATGACAACCGTCAAACTGCTTAAGAAAGCGAGGACGTTTAAAACACTCTGTGGATCACCACCAGTCCATGTATAAAGAGGACCAATGATGTAATAGTAAAGTACACCATGATAAACCGTGTCTTTGGTTCCACTCGCATTAGGACCTTGGATTTTTAAATCACCTTTTTCAAGAATGTCGCGACTGACACGAGCATCGCGGCCACTATCAAACCAGTATGGGAAGTTTCCGTTGTGAATAGCCAGTAATCGAAGCGTTACAGTCAAAAGGTAAAGAGCAATAATGCTACCTACAAATAAATGCGAAGTAACTTTAGAAAATAACATAGCTCTATAGTAAATGATAAAAAAAAGAATATATAGATGGTCTTGGATAGTACGTAATTAGTGCGGAGAGGGTGGGATTCGAACCCACGGTATCTTGCGACACGGAGGTTTAGTAAACCTCTGCACTCGGCCACTATGCGACCTCTCCACTCGCTGTGTATTGTAACTTCTTTACCCTCAACCAGCAACTAGTTGCAGTCTCAGCTGCTATTGCAGATACGGCAATAGAGATTTTGCCAATAGAAAATTACCAGCCCCACTTGGATGCCACGTACCTTTCGCAAAATGACCGGTCTCATCAAGAAACAATGATTCAGTCTCACTCTGTGATCCCAGTATCTGTGCTGATGAACTAGCTGACACAGTGGTTGCTGCATATGCTTCAGAAAAATATGTATTCATATCTATCACTGGGGTATCTTTTCCTACCGTTTCCAGGATACGTGTGCGCATAGACTCCTCCCACTCCCAACCATCCAACTTCTGTACATTGGCCTGTGATGGCATGAGCGTAAAAACAAGCTTAATGCCCTCATGTGCGCAGCGTTTTTGGAGATCTGTAAAAAGAAGTTGCATCTTAGTGAGTGACCATGCATCACGTTCTGGTTCTGGCACACCAAGATCATAGAGATTGATGTGTCCAGCCTCAGCAATCAATGATTGGATAATCACTGATTTTTCTAGAAAGGTTCCCACAATCTTTTGCTGCAACCAACCTTGCACATATATCCTGTTGCGCCAGCCTGGTATTCTTACGAGTTCTCCATTTCGCAACGTAAAAAGTGGCCTATCATAGATATCTGTTACATCGTTGTTATTAATATTCCATACAATACTATCTGGCTTAAAAACAGGTACTATTTTTTCTAGTAGATACACATATTCTTGATCAGTGCCGTACCCAGACACACCAGCATTGAGAACTAAGGTTTGAGAAGAATCAGCTGCCAGCATATTTTGCAGATGATGAGCATAGGTCTGAGTATCTTCTGTGTTGCCCCATACAAAGGAATCACCAATCAACATAATTTTTTTTACTGAGTTATCATGGAATTTCGTTTCATTATAGTCTTCATGGTCAATTCGCATCCCAAGCGAGTTGGTAGTAAACCCAGTTTCATCTGCACGTATGTTTTGCTGCGGAACATAAATCAAATCTGGATCTAGTCTCTGCACAAATCCATCCTGTGCCCATTTCCACATAGTTTGTGGTGGTTTATAACCAGCCATACGTAACAGAAACTCAAGTACTAGAAGTGTACACAGTGTACTTATGATAATCATTGAGATTACAGCAAACCATCGTTTAATCACACGTTATCCTTCTATGATTCGTGCTGCTGCTTCATCAATAAACAGATGAACTTTGTCTGGAACAGTGCGTAATGCAGATGCAGGACAGTCTTCACTCACTATCCCATCCAACATTTCTTTGAGATACTGACCTTTCTCTCGCCCATACGCTACAAGTATCACTTCTCGTGCATCCAAAATTGTCCCAATTCCTTGAGTAAGTGCCTGTCCAGGTGTTGGCAATCGCCTCTCCTCATGGTCACGACGAATGGTTTCTTGACTCAACTGAGCCAAGTGGGTACGAGCTGTAAAGGGTGTTCCTCGCTCATTGAAGCCAATATGACACCCAGGACCAATGCCCAGAATAGCAAGGTCTACTCCCTCTTTGATCACAGCTGCCTCATACGCACTCGCACTCTCTTCTGGGTTAGTACCATCGCCACGAAGTTCAAAGATATGATCAGATTTAAGTTTAAAT
Organism: uncultured Pseudomonadales bacterium; assembly: GCA_964648715.1. Lineage (GTDB taxonomy): Bacteria > Patescibacteriota > Microgenomatia > UBA1400 > PJMF01 > OMIS01. Next base: position 33,474 of record CAZYNM010000010.1, read on the forward strand.
GGCTCAAAAACTTTACTGCGTAGGAATTTCACAAAGCTGTATACTTCTTCTGGTGAACAGGGATAGTATTCATCCAAATGAAAAGCGGTAGTTTCGGTGAGCGAAACACTATTATCATCAACTAGTTTTTTGACTGCCTCATACACAGGGATCATGGTATTACCGGTGGCATAGCTGATCCGTGCCCAAGGCACACGAGTAACAAGCTCACGGATGGAAGCAGCTACTGCGGTAGCAGTCTCGTGTTGGTCAGCAAAGACGTGAATATGTGGAAGTGCAGTATGAACTAAAGCACGTTCTGACATGTTACCTCCTTGCCATCCATCAGGATGATCGTACTACCTTGAGGGAGTGCTGCATGCATGAGTCGAGAAAAGTCTCGCTTGTACTCTGCATGATTAAGTGATTCTTGAACAACTGCGTAATACTGTGGGTCATCACAGAAGATGTACATGTGCGCCAGATGCCTGAAGTTATCATCATGTCCTGCTACGTGATGCAGCAATGCATAGCTTGCTTCTGCAAGACCGCAGAAGAAAATTTCTGGTGTAGGAGTGGATGTGGCAACTCGGAATGTAGCATCTGGCGTTGTACATAAACTGGGCAGCAAGACTGCATCAGGAACTGGGAGGAGTGTTTTACTAAATGTATACGCAATAGAAAGCGGATCCTGATATGCGACAGTTCTTTCTGGCACACCGGGCAAACACAGTTCTTGTTCTGCCCATCCAAGAGTAGTATAGCTCTGCCCAAAATGCAAACACTTTTTGTTGTGATCATAATCTGCTAAGCCAACAGTGCAGGTAGTGAAAATATCCCCGAACTCTGCTTCACGTAAGAACTCAGCTATGCGAGATCGCACAGCTTCTCCGTTTTCTTCGATATCAAAGGTTGTAGTGCGATAAGCCGCACGCAAAATTAAGCGCCTGGGAAGTACAAACTCTCCACTTGAAGCCTGATTCGATACAGCATCTATGATACGAACTATTTCTGGACAATCAGCTTCTAGTTGATCAAAAGACACGCCATCGGCCAAAAAGGATGGTTGATTGGTTTGTTGCTTTACACGATCTGCCCATGCCGTAATAAGGATATGCAATTGAGTTAATTGATCAGCATAAGTTGCAAAAAAAGCGCGGAGTCCACAACTCACTAATTTGGGTGCTTCTTTTGAAAAACCAAGATGACCTTTTTGCGCTACTATTTCTGATGTATCACCATGCTGGGTCACAAGTATCTTTAGTCGTTCTTTATTCACTCCCCAGTTCATAATGTCTGTGCATACTTTTCGCAATCGGCTGCGACTTGGGGTACCACCTCCGATGGTACTGAGAAAAATAAACGCCACATTGAGTGTGGTACCATCGCGCCTGTGCACAGGGACAAGCTCTAAAGGAAAACGGACTCTGCTATCAGAACACCCCAGCGTTATGACTACTTCATCTGCGGTACAGACCAACTGCTTGTACTGCTCTATTCTGCTAAAAATTGAGTTTAAATCTTCTGGGATCATAGCCAGAGTATACACCTAGTGTCTGGAGACCACAAATGATTGCACATCATGCTGCATTTGCGCTCTACCTTCAGAGTTGAATTGTGAGAGCTCCTTCATGAGCTGTGTGAGTAGTTCTGCTTCTTGCTCTGGAGTAAGTGTACCTTTTTTCACTGCTTCATACTGTGGCATATATACTGCCACTCTTTTTCCAAACTCAGGAAAATAGCGAGCTAACTCCACCATAATAAAAGCTAGGTGATCATCTGTAGTATGGCTTCTGAGAAATGCTACCCGTGTTTTTTCTATGATAGTCTTGATCAATTCAAAGGGCGCTTTATGTGCAAATTTTTCTCCATCAGAGACTGAGCGTGCACGTGGTTCAAACACAATTTTTTTTCCAGCAGTAAGTATGTCCTGTTCTACCACACCCTCTGGCATGATTTCACCCATATGGTTCATACCCATTGCGTGAAACACTTCTGCTGTATAGAAGCTACTTCCATATACAAGTTTGACAAGCCGTTCCATTTTGGGGTGTACCTTGGGAAGTGCATGCAACATTCTTTCTGCCGTAGTTTTGATCCTCCCGTAAGGGACCTCTCCCCCAGAACGTTCCAAATACTCACGTGGGGATGCGACCGCACCAATACGTTTATCTTGGGTGATTGCAGCATACATGTGTGTAATCCAACTCTGATCTAAAACTGTATCAGCATCTACTATGCCTACATACTTTGCTTCATTTTCTTCCAAGAGCGCTCCAGCAAGTTGTAGCGGATATGAATACCCTCGCAGTGGGGTTGTGTAAGAAAGTACATCAATTTTGAGACTGAGTGCAGATGCAAGCTGTTGTGTTACATCTTCTGCTGAACAATTATGAGCAACTATCTTCACTTTAATGCGTACACCTTCAGGCAAATCTTGTTGAGACAATGCAAACAAGTTTGCCTGAAGATTACCATCTTTAAGACCTACTGTCTCATTGTGCGCAGGGATCACAACACAGATATCAGCGTTCTCGCTGTGTCCCACAAATGCAGCACGCGCAAAACCTTTTTGCGCCGCTGCAAGATTATGCTGCCAGAACTGCTCGGGATCTTTTTTTGCAGCACGAAAAACATCCCTCATTGCATACCTAGAAGAAAGCTGCTCTGGATGAGTACCGCTTAGATGTGAGAGCTCGTTGTGTACCATACTATGAGTATAGTACGTTTTGTTGGGGCGGAAGCGGTGCAAATTACGCCGAACTCCAGTTGTCGTATTATAATGAACTGATGGTATCATACCAAGCATTAGAAGGATAACGATAATGTTCTTTGGTAAATCAAGCAAATCAGTAGAACCAAGGGAACATGATCCGAAACTAGAACTTCAAGTATATTCTACTTTAATACTTGTCTAGTTTATTGGGTGCGGGTCACAAATGATAAGGATCAAAAAACCGACATACTCTTTCTTTGGGATAGGTATGCAGATAAAGAGTCGCTGAAACTTTTGCCAATCACTCAAGGCATTGATGAGGCTAAGTATGTTGGAAAAGCAATTGTATGGCAGGTACTGCGCAAAGATTACATAAAGTCTGGCATGTCCTCACTTGTGGGTACAGAACTATATAGACACATGACTGCCCGAAATGTAAATACTGTCCGTAAGTTCGCTACAAAAATACAGCAGCTCAAAAATATATTCTGATGGACGTTCCAGTTATACAGCAAAAACCACTTGCTGATCGAGACGATCTGCTTTAAGTGTTGGTGTTCTGATACAGAGTAAACGCTCAATTCTACTGAGTATTTTTGTGTCTATACTTTCGTCAAATTTTCGACCAAAGAGAGCTGGTGAGTTGAGTAAGAACTTTTCATCAGCAAGTGTAAATGTTTTAGGTCGCAGTTTAATTTTTCCACCCTCAATCAATGCTTTTGTTTCATTGTCAGAAAAAGACTTGGCATTGGTGTGCTGTGATACATCAGGAATCCAAATAATAGCCCGCATATCATCATTGATCAACGTTCCCTTGTAACCAGCGTTCATTAATACTGTTTGAAAAAAACTTTCATCAGCGATAAGCGTATTTTTATAAAAATGTACAAATGGCGCAACCTTCTTACTAGTTGTCATAAAGGTACAGCAGTGACGGGTGAGTATTTTCCATTGACCACCTATGAATGGTGTCACATCCTTCATGTATTCTCTGAGGTGTGGCCTGCCAGTGAAACCTGTTTCTGTCATTTCAAAATAATGATTGATTCTATTCATGGTGTTAGGTCGAGTTTTCTTTTGATCACTGTAGAGAATGAAGTTGCTTTTTATATTTTTCTTTAGAAAGCTCTCAATCTCTCTCAGTGGTTTTAAGGGGAAATCTTGCCCACTCAAATTTATATACGTATCCCATTTTTTGTCTAGATTGAGCAATAGTTTCATTGCATTGAGTTCTACGTCAACCATACTATATCCACCCCAAACCACACTTTGGCTTTTCATGAGATGTGTATTTTGATACTTTGATAGGAAAAGTTCGATCACTCTTAAGAGATTTTTATCTGAGCGTTTATCAACATGTACTAAGTAAAAATTATTTTCATTGTAAATTGCTTTAAAAAGTCTTTTGAATTGTTGTGGGTACCTGTGTACTAAAATAAAGTATGCAATCATTATGCTATTTCTCCGATGTAGTCCAAAAAAATAATAGTAAAAAACAAATAAAATATCTTGATTGAAGAGGGTGAGTCAATAAACAAAAAAAGAGATTTGTATGATCTTATTGTACACTTGATCGGCACAATATGATAGCAGACGTTGTTTTAGGCGGAGGTGTTGCAAATTACGCCGAACCCCAGCTGAATTATTTCCATCAACTTTTTCAAGCATATGGAACAGCATCTTGCGGTGATGTATCATAGATACATGGCCTTTCTATCAACTATTTCTCTTCGACGAATTGCTCAATTAAAAGTTAATAAGGTAATTCAATTATTAACATTGTCCTATTCTGTTGTTCTTGCAGGCTGGGGTTTAATCACACCTATTATCGCAGTCTATGTAGTAGAAAATATTCCGGGAGCTGGTTTAGAGGCAGTAGGAATCGGCACTACTTTATATTTACTGACTCGTTCTACTATGCAGTTGCCTATTGCGTATGTGCTAGATAAAAGAAGAGGCGAGAAAGATGATTTTTTTGCATTATTTATTGGCCTAGTCTTAGTAGGAACAGCAGCTTTTTCTTATCCTGCTATTACAGTAGTTTGGCAATTGTATGTAATCCAAGTGTTATATGGATTAGGTGATGCATTAATCTATCCCTCGTGGGGTTCATTATTTACTCGTCATTTAGATAGAGACAAAATTGCTACAGAAAATAGTATATTTCAAGCTTCTGCAGATTTAAGTTCTGCTCTTTCAGCTAGCTTAGGTGCGTTGTTAATTCTAAAATTTGGGTACCAACCTGTGTTTTTAATTGTCGGAGGAGCCACTTGGCTAGGGGCATTGTTACTTATACCCATGTATAAGAGTCTCTATTTAAAATAGTTGCTATCCCGACTCGGGCGGGGGTGGTGCAAATTACGCCGAACCCCAGCTGTCGTATTATAATGAACTGATGGTATCATACCAAGCATTAGAAGGAGAACGATAATGTTCTTTGGTAAATCAAGCAAATCAGTAGAACCAGAAGAGATAATTAGCTCAAAGCTATTTGATGAAAACACCTTTTATCAGCAGTTCTTAAACGATGTTCAGAACTGCACAAGAGAAGTAATTATTGAGAGTCCCTACATCACCAGTGAGCGAACCGCCCAGTTTATCCCCATTTTTCAAAAACTACTTGAAAAGAAAGTGGTAATTTATGTACTTACCAGAGATCCTAGGGAACATGATCCGAAACTAGAACTACAAGCAGAGCAAGAAATAACCAAGTTTGAAAACATTGGCGTGCATACATTTATCTGTAAAGGTAATGACCACCGCAAGTTAGCCATTTTGGACAGAAAAATACTTTGGGAAGGTAGCCTAAATATTCTATCTCAAACCAGAAGTAGAGAGATTATGCATAGGATTGAAGGAGAAAAAACTGCTCTCGAGATGTTTAACTTTCTAAAACTGGGAAATGCAATCAAACTAAGTTAGTAGCAAGTAATAAATTGAAGGATAACATGACAAAGATCAGCCCTGTACTTGAGAAGCCAAATAAAATTGTAGAATCTGTGATAAAGATGGCTAAGGAAGATACAAATTCAATTGATGCACTAGTTTCTACACTTGAGATGGTGATTATTCAGCTAAAGATGACTGTTAGTGAAATTAAGGTAGCAAAGGCAGAAAAAACTGCTTAAAATGGCAAAATATCGCCAGCTTTAACCTTGAGAGCTTTTACAATTCTAAAAAGTGTGTCTAGAGTAATATTGATCTCACCACGTTCGATACGAGGATAATATCTAGGATCAATTTCAGCAAGTTCAGCCGCCTCTACTTGAGTTAGTTTCCGTTTTTCTCTGATTCTCTTGATGTTACTTGCCATCAAGTCACGTATTTTTTGTGTAATTACAGTTCCCATAACCATACTCTACTGCATTATTAAAATTAGTGAAAGATTCAGAAGGCTACTTTTTAGACAGTTCCTCAAGCTTTTTCTTGGCAAATAATTGCATTTGTTCAGCAATTTTGTTAGCTTGTTCAATATTAGCTTTCTCAGGGTCATTACTTTTAAGGATCTCTAGTAGCACTTCCACTAACTTTTTAATGTTTTTATTATTTGCAGCAAATTCATATGCATCAGATGATATTTTTTCAAATTGAGTAAAATAGTATTTACTCACGTATTCACTAATTAGCTCAGTTTCAGGATCATTCATAATATTTTACATTCTTTTCATAACCCTATAATCTATGATCTAAGAATAATACACCTGGTCTACTTAAATAGCGGGAAACAGTATTTTGTATTTCAACTAAAAGTTCATGTCTAATTTTAAAAGCAACTTCACTTTTAATTTTAGTGCCTAATTTTAATGACGAAGCATACCTCATATCTATTACTATATGATGCGGAGCACTTCTAATATAAAAGGCTGGGGATAAGTATAAAAAATCAGTCCGACTTTTGATCAAATTAATATATTTATGTGGCCATAATGTACCGAGGATAAATCTGTGAACAGTTTTTTTTGATTGTATAAAATCACATTGTGGTGATACCTCAATTTTAATCACAGACATATTTTTAAATAAATAGTCGTAAATCTTTTTTTTATAACCTAAAAAAGCAACCCTATGCGCTTCATTTATTTTAGAATCTGCATCAACTATGTTTGATAAATTTTGATTCACACTTGCTGCATAGTTTTGCTTTAATAAATTTGTGTCAGTATAAAATTCAATTATTTTTTCTTTTTTAAATTTCTTATTTGTAGAGACAAAATATACCGTTCCTGGCTCATTAAGGCTATTCTTAGGTTTTACTACAATATGAAGTTTAGTGTTTATCTTTGAGAGTGGGATTGTGTCAATTTTTCCAGTTGACTCTATATCAGTTGGATCACTACTCCATGAGTATGCACTTATGACATTTTCAACTGTATCAAAAAAAACACTATTAAAAGCTAGTAAAGAGTTTTTTAAAATATCACTATTATTACTGCTATCAAGTGTCCTCCCTGAATAGGCCTCTGCAAGTTTATAAAGAACTCTCGAAGTGTTCTTTTCCCAATCTTTATTTGGTTTATAAAAACTTGTTATATCATTTACTATAGAATGACTAGCTTTGCTGATTAGTCCCTCCCATATATTGAATACTTTAAAAACACCAGCTTTTTTAAGTTCATTTTCAATGTTTGTTGTGATGAGTTCAGTAGAAAACTTGCCCGTAGCAGGAACCTTACAAGAAGATTTCTCTAAAGAAAGTACGTAGTATGGGGGATTATCTTTTAATATACCTTTAAGTTTTTTAATAAGAGGGCGGTATTGAGTCCAAGCAATTATTATGTATGTACCATTTGATTTATCTATAATTTTATCAATTACTGATTTTACTTTAGATAATTTTGTTTTATCACTTTGACCTTGTGTATCAAGTTCGATATCTAAAAAAATAACTCTTATAGAGTTCAATTTATTTTCTGGTAGATCTTCAAGCTCTCCTTTAAAGTAAACACAAGAAACTCCTGCTTTTGAAAGCGCAGTAATCAACGCAAGTCCTTCTTCTTCTTGATCATCAATTACAACAACTCTACCATTCTTAGGAAGCTCCATATCTAGGTCTTTCTTAATTTTAGGCCGATTAACGCCCCACTCCTGAAGTCTTCTGGAATATTTATATCAACATTTGATGGGAAAATTAACTCTCCGTTGTGTGCTTTCATTATTTCGCTAGCTATGTGCAGTCCAAGACCCATACCGTCTGGTTTGCCGCTAACAAAAGGTTTGATAATTTCTTCTGTTGGTAGTGAGAAACCACTTGCATTATCTACAATTATTAAGGTTATGTAATCATTGTTATCTTCAAGTACTGATAAATATATTTTTTTCTCTTGCACCTTAGAATACTCTAACCACCAAATTGAATTATCTATGATGTTCATGAGTACGCCTAGAACCATGTTTCTTGCAATAGGGACAGTAGTATTTCCCGCTTTGTTTGAAACATCTTCAATAATTTTTACATTATGAGTTTTCAATCTAAATTCCATATTGAAAAGTGCTTGCTTAATTAGGCTTGCAACTGAAAATTTCTTTTTATCAGAATTTCTAACGAGTATGCTATATCCTTCAACCAGGTCGGAGAGATGTTTAACTAATGAAACTATTCTTGTAGGTACTTTTTCTTTCTTTAAAACTGACTTTAATTCAGATAATATTTTTTCAACTTCGTGTATAACAACACTTAAACTTAGACCAGCGCCTGCACTTTTGAGCAAAATTTCGTTAATTTCTTTATATTCAGTCTCTATTCTAGATATATAGGTATTAATTTCCTTTTTTAAATCTGGATCAATAATTTTCTTTTCAATTATTGTACTGAGCTCGTGAATATCGCTAAGGACTGGTTCACTCTTTGGTGAAGGACTCGAGAGGCTTCTTAGTTTTTCCTTATCTGGTTCCCTCAATAATTCCGTCTTATGTATTAAATAACTGATAGAATCTCTAAAAACTTTGTATGCTTTATTTTCAACAAATCCCTCTCGATTTGTTTTTTCAATCAATCCAGTACTTTCTTCTCTATCTATATACACTGCACCAAGAATGATGTTATTACTTATTCTCTTCGAGGGCATATTTACTCTTCGCATGTCAAGTTTTAACCAATCGTTTCCAGGCTCACCATAATCATAAACACGAATACCATCTCTGTAGACGCGGATTCCTCCATTTTTATCAAGATAATTTTTTAGTGACTCCTTATTCTGCAAACTTAGTTTTAATAGCTTTGAATCTCTATCAAATATAAGGGCTTCAAATACTACTTTTCCTACTGCTTCCTTCTCTAAGTCAATTTGTTGATTGTCACTAGTTACCAAGAATTTTGCTTTCTTTATTTCATCTGAAGTTTCATTGACTATTCTGCCAGTTATAGAGTCCATTGATTCCCATGGTTTAAATTCATAATTGAAATGCTTGATCTCATTACCAGACAGTTCAGCCTTAACTTTAAATAACGCATAGCCTTCTATGTCATTCCAGCTGGTTATATCATTGAGCCAATCTTCAACGTTCGATTCAATTTCTACACTAAATGAGTCCTTATTTTTGAAAGGTGAATGGAGAGATATTAATGCTTGGTATGCATCTTTAAACTCTTGCTCATCCCAATTATTTCTTAAAGAATTTATAACTAATTTTGTGCCAGAATGACTAATGAACTCAACAGGTTCTCGTTCAATAATATCAATTACAACATCGCTCAGTCTTTCAGCGGTCTGGAATCTATTCCAGTCGATGCTAACAAAAATTTCCTTTTCAGAGTCCCTTTTTGAGATTATCTCAAGTTTATCACCCAGCTTATGTGCTCCAAATCTACCGATACCCTTTTCACCAATTGGCAAGCGTTTAAATTTTGTAGTTAATGTTTTGTTATTGTACTTTTTCTTCTTATAATCTGTTCCAATTACTAACCAAGCATCTTCAATTGTTTTAAGATCCATTCCTTCACCATCATCTTCTATTATTATTTGTGAAATTAAAGGTTTATCTAAGTCTGAAAATGATATTTTGACTTTTGAACTATCAGCATCATAGGAGTTCTTAACTAGCTCCAGTAACGCAACAGTAGAATTTCTAATTAGTTCATCACCCAATTCCAGAATGAGGCGTGCATTTACTTGGAAGCTACTCACAGTTGCTGACATAATATTTTTTTGATTTCTTTTGCAATTTCTTCTGCAAGTAGAGGCGGGACAGCATTGCCAATTTGCCTATACATCGAAGTTCTTGCTCCTTCAAACTTGTAGTCATCAGGAAACGACTGTATTCTAGCAGACTCTCTGACTGAAATCGAACGGAGCTGATTGATATCAGGATGAATGTAATAATGCCCATCTTGGGAAATATGGGCTACCATGGTCTGACTATAGGCAAGATTGCCTGCCACAATTTTAAATCTGTCAGTAAAAGAGTTTTCATTTTTATGTGTTTTCAGTTTAGAAGGAACTTCTGAATATTCTAGACGTTTTCCTTCCTTGTTCCATTTATTTATCACTAGCTGGTAAATTTTAGAATCATGATCATTTAAAGGTCTACTAATATGGTCAATCAAAATGTCATCTGGATTTCTAATCTTTGTTAGTTTGAGGTATTCCGAAGGAGGTTCTCTATATTCACCTGAGATTACTTGTTCACCAGCTTTCAACTTAGGAAGGTCATCCAATATATCACTAACTTTGAACTGAGGCTCTTTTATTTCAAAATCAGGATACTTAATCTTAAGTCGCTTTCTCCAACCAAGAAGTATTACACGTTTCCTTTTTTGTAAAACATTGAAATTTGAAGCATCTAAAATTTTGTAATCAATTTCATAGCCAGCTTCTTTGAAAGCATTTTGTATATCTATCCATAGCTTACCTTTGCCCGCAGTTAAAATCCCCGGAACATTCTCAAAAACGAACATTGTAGGCTTAAACTTTTTTAGCAAGTCAATATAAAACTCATAAAGTCTATTTCTGGGATCATTTTTCATGCCGTATTTATCCCGAGCTCTTCCTACAAGCGAGTAAGCCTGACATGGGGGTCCCCCAACAAATAAATCGACTTTTGATATTTTGAGCTGCTTCATATTATGAAGAATACTCTTTTTGATCTCTGGTAATGTAGATAGCGATATCTCTTTGTTAATTATAGGATTTTCACCTTCAAGATACTTGAGGAATTCACTACGAACAATTTTACCTGTAACATAATCTTTGTATATATTTATATTCTTATTCCTTTTCAAATCCCAATAGATATGCCGTGTGAGTAAAGTTTCACAGGCGGTTTTATCTTTTTCAACATAAGCAATTGCGTTGAATCCCATTCTGTGGAAGCCTTCAGATAAACCTCCTGCTCCCGCGAAGAGATCCACCATGTAGAGACCGTCACTTTTGTTCCCCATATTGTCTTTATTATTTCAGCTTTTTGACTTAAGCGCCAGGACACAATGAACAAAAGATTAATTTGTCAATTTTCCTCAAGAAACACCCTCGGGTTCACTGGTACATCAAACACTGTTATCTGGAAGTGCAGATGGTCGCCAGTAGACCAGCCAGTACTGCCTTCATTACCGATTGTATCAGTAATTTCTACTGTTTGCCCCTCATATGCAAAGATCTTGTCCAGATGCCCATAAAGTGACTTCACACTGTTTCCGTGGTCAATAATTACATGCTTTCCATATCCCCAAGACAACTCCCTAGCATAAATCACTGTGCCACCCATGAACGGATGAATGGGATCACCTTCTTTGGTTGCGATATCAATGCCTGTGTGGGTCACTTGATAGGGTAAATGCGGGACTCCAAACTCAAGTGTCACTGTTCCCACTAGCGGCCAAGCCATCTCTGATTCAATCGTTGTTAGCACTTCACCTGTACCAGGGTTCAAGATCTCAACAGTATTACTTTCCGTATTTTCTACTGCTAACTTATCTGAAACATAATTCAAGCCTGTCTGAGTCAAAACAGTTACTGCGACCACAGGTATAAGCAAAACTCCACAGAACGCTAATGATACATACGTCAGCTCTCTGCGAAACGACCAAATGGTAAGTGCTTGATGAAGTGTCAGCATGTATCACTCGTACAACTCCTTGGGATTTGTCGTCAACAGTGGATGTTCCTTCTCAGAAGCAACAATCTTGACTGCTACATGGTTTTGATCTGCAATAATTAGGGCTTCACCTTTATCACAGGTCAGTAAAAAGTGTTGTTCATACTCACTCAGCTGGAACTCACTTGTAACTTGACGAATTGTTGTCGTATCCTGGCGCATCAAGATACGTAAAGACGACTGAGAGGCAATCGCTCTGCCATACTCACTACTCAAGAAGTCATTAGCCTGTTGAGTGATCAAAGTTACACCTAAATAATGTTTGCGTGCTCTGCGTGCCAAACCAGCAATAAAGCGGGCACTTTCCTGATGTTCAAGTAACAACCAGCCTTCATCAATCACTAGCATTCTCTTTTGAGGATGTGACTTAACTTGAGCGTGGACAAAGTTGGCAACTGCTAAAAGCATGATCTGGCGGAGTGAATCGTCTAAGTCTTTAATATCAAAAACTACCAACCGATTATCTAACTCAATATTAGTTTGAGCATCAAACACGCCTGAGAGAGAACCAAATACAAACCGCTCAAGCCGATCACACAAACTTTTTTGCTGCATATTGAGTAAGACTTGATAAAAGTCCTTGAGTACTGGGAACTTGTCTTTTTCTTCCACCAACATAAACTCACCACTCAAGGTATAACCAAACTCTTTGTAGGTAGTAATCATAGCTGCATCTACAACTGCACGCTCTTCAGCGTTCAATCCGCCCACCATTAAGGAAATAATCTCGGTTAAATCTTGAATATGCTCAGACAAGTCATGCTCACCAGTGTATGAACTCATTGAAAAGTCAAAAGGATTAATCTTTTCTCTAGGGTGAGCAGAGAGTTTGATGTATGTAGCATGCACTGAATCAGCTAGCTGTCTGTACTCACGTTCAGGATCAATTACAATCACCTTCGTTTGTTGCATCAACTGGCGTAGAATTTCTACTTTGGCAGTGTAACTCTTGCCAGCACCAGACTGAGCAAAAATAATACTGTTGGCGTTGTTGAGTGAGAACCGATCAATAATAACTAGAGAATTATTTGATTTATTGATACCGTACAAGATACCTGACTCCTGCACTAGCTCTGATGATACAAATGGGAATGTCAAAGCCGCTGAGGAGCTATCCAAGTTACGTTTCTGAGCCAATTTATTCTCACTGCGAGGTAGTACCGACTGCAATCCTTCAAGCTGTTGGTAGACAGCTATCTTAGTAAAAAACAACCAACTAGCCATGATGGTTTCTAGTAAAGTTGTAGTCTTTTGTAGTTCACTCAAACTGTCAGCACTGATTGTTACATAAATACTTACTTGGAATAGTTTTTCTTGTCCACGCTGAATTTTATCTTTCAGTGCGATTGCAGAATCTAGCGGGTCAGTGATCTCGGAGCCAATCACCATCCCTTTTTTAAGCATTGCTCGTTTGGTAGACTCCATCTCAGTGATCTTGCGGTTCAGTTTTGGCAAGGCAAGCAGAGGATCAACGTGTTCAATGTGATAGGAGATATCTACATTGTGATTGAAGTTAATGAGCATGTTCAGCCAGCCCATGGATGCCACATATGGATAGCCACTGATATAAAGAGTGCGAGCATATGTGTCACCAATTTGAAGATACGAACTACTTTCTTCTAACCCTTCATAGGCAATCAAGTCTAGTTGGTCTTGTTCACCAAAGGAAAATTGTTGGGCGGCTTTTGTGACCTCTTTCTGAGTAGGTGTTATTTTTCTTTGTCGCCTACTTTGTTTTTTCGTAAACGCTGGTAGTTTGATGGCAGGAAGGCTAAGCATAAAAGTGTGTGAGTAAGTTTTTAATGGTGTTACCTTGTAAAGGTTGTGTTTTGTACTGGCGAGAGTTGTAGGTGCTATAAAATAAATTAAGGACGGCTAATGTATCTAGAATCGTGACTTTCATACCAAGTTTTTCTAGACCTTTGGCAACGATACCTTGAGCTAAGTGTAGTTGTTCTTTAATAACAGAAAAATCAGTTTGTTTTTCCACTGAATGATAAGGAATGATCACATAAAATTTGCGAGACAAAATCTTGTTGCCTGAAACGAGGGAGCGGATGAACTCACTGTAGCTTTTAATTTGATCCTGGTAGGCTTGCTCTTTTTCATCTACCTTGCTGGCTTCCAGCTGCTCAATATAGCTATCAACGTCAAGCTCACGAACTCTGACTAAGATTTGCACTGCACACGGTAGAGAATTAAGTACATGTTGAAAACCATCAATCAAGACATCTTGTTCAGCTTCACTTTTTAGCTCAAAGTTTATTGAAGATGTTTCCATCACTACTCGATACTGCTGATGTGGCAGAACCAAGATGCCATCACGTACCTCCTGAATTTGCATTTGCTCACGAGCAACACCAAGCTTTGAAGATTTACTCCATAGAGACATGTAGATCTCCTTTCTTAGCAAACTTGAAACTCAGACTCTGTGTTTGGAGTAGATATTCCAGTTGTATGTGGTCACGCATGTTTTCTGTTATGCCCGTGACTATCTTTGGCTTCTTTAGTTTTGCTTTGTGTAGTGCAGGTGTTGGGTGTTCAGCGGGAAGATCAATAACACGAGCAAATAAAGTATCTTTAGCATGAATGTATCGGGCGGGGCGCAGATTGTACCGTATCATCAGTTGTAACCATTCAAGTATCAACTTTTCTTTGATTCGTATAGCAAGTACGCCACTAATAATAGTTACAATAGCTATTAGCACTATCTTGTATAAGCTCAACGCCATGACTGGAAGAAATATGATGTAAAGTATGCCACTGACAAAGACAGGGAACATAAGGAGCAGCAACTGCGTAACAGTAAGGTTGCCCGCCAACTTGTCTTCTACGGTAGTAATCTGGGCAGGAATGATTGTTGTTCTCATATGTACTTTACTTCTCTTGGTACTTTTGCGGTAGGATTTTTTGGTATCGCAGCTTGTGCTGCAACTGGTGCTTTTGTGGTACTCATCACATTCATAATCTGACCGCCCAGCTTCTGCATCACTCCTGTATGAGCAGACTCTTGAACAAGTTGCATCATTAAGGATGGTGTCTTGAGGAGAGTGAAGAATAAGCCGATAGCGGTTGCAATGGCGATGAGTGAGTTGGTGGAGTTCTCGGGTAGTGTCAGAAATGAAGCAGCCAGCTGGATAGTTACTACATGTACAAAAACTATGAAAACTGTGACGAAGTAAGACTTGACCGCCATCTCTGCAAAGCCAGCCGTCTTGGGAATAGCCCAAAGGAGGAAAATAAATGGAGATAAAACTGCGCCAAGTGAAATCAGGATTAACCGACTGATGTACATGAGAAGTAAAACAATAGCTACAATCAAGAAGATAACAAAAAATATAAGTGTGATAAGTGGTGTCGTACCTGCTACAAGTACCACTGGATTAGTAGCATGTTCTAACCAAGCCTGTTGCAGTCCTCCAGTGGAATCAAGAATGGCTTTTACTAGTGCATTACAGGTCAAAATGACGTAGTCTGCTAAGAAGAGTGAGATATTTGCTCCTAAGAATGCTAAGCCGATTCTTGGCAGTAATTGGTTCAGTCTCACCTCCTCAAAACCAAAGGTACTGGCACTCATTAATTGTAGACCAAGCAGTGCCACTACCAAGACAAAAAGACTATTCACAATTCCAAGCGTGACTAGCCAAAAGTTAAAAATGACTGAGTTATTCAACACACTTGGTGTGGTAGTAAGGTATCCTAATATACCGTTCAATATAGGAGTAATAGCACTTTGAACGATGTTCTCCATGAAACCAGAAACTGCATCAATCAAAACTTGAGCTAGGCCTTCTGATGGCTCGGCTGTTTGAATTGGTTGCATACTGATTGCAGCACCAGGATTTTCAATGTTGCCAGGTTGTAGTGCAGTTCTGAGCAGTGAGACAAAGATACCTGCTCCAAGAACGAGAAGTAAACCCACCAGAGCATTTTTAATGGTTTTCTTTGCTTGTTCTAGTGTCTCAGGATTACCAGATGACGTGATGTATCCGTAGCCACCGATTATCAGGAATAGTGTGGTTGCCCCACCAGCAATGAGGGTAATGATTTGGAGGGTATTTGTGGTGAAGGTGGTGATCTCGGTACTGGCGGCAAAAACTGAAAGGGGTGTAAGAAAGTATATGGATAGTAGTGCGAGGACTACTACAAGTCTATTCATACTGTTAAACCACTATTTATAGTTAGTTGCTTGGCGCACCAAAGGAGCCAGTAGCCAAATCAGTCACAATGTTTGAGATGACAAATGCTGCGAGTACGATCACCAAACCGATTGCAGAGTACACGATTGTTTTCTTTGAGCGGTCAAGTGACTCAGGATCACCAGATGAAGTAATGTAACCAAGCCCACCCCAGACAAAGAAACCTGTGGAAACTAGACCAGCTAGAGTAACTAAGACTTGAATAACACTTTGGAGAAATGACTGGACTTTAACGACATCACCAGATTGGGCATAGACGGGCGCGGCTACCAGTAAGAGTGAACCTACTACCGCTTGCAGAAAAATAATCTTTTTCATGCGCACCTTTCTATGTATATAGCTCTACAGACAAAAAAAGCCACCACTAGTGGGCAGCTAATTATCACTTTTTGTTGTAAAAGCAATCAAATTATATCATCACCTCTGGAGGAGTCAATAATCCGTCTGGAGATAGTAAAACAGCCACCCTTGTGAGGTGGCTGTAGTCTAAAAATGTATGTTTCTTTATTATCGCTATGTACCCAGTAATGAGGATACTAGCAGTAACAAAATGGCACACATTTAACAAATAACTAAATACTTTACTTCTTAATCAAAGGCAGATAAACATGAAGCGTTGGTGGAGGTGGCACGGCTTTTTCTTTGACAGTGAATGAACCTGCAACACTGCCAATTTTGCCAACTTCAGTGTAGGAATACACAAACCACTGGTATTGCCCCTTGGGCAAGTTGTTTAGTGTATGCGTTGTCACACCAAGCTCAATAGTTTGGGCTGATCCTCCAGTTTGCAAGATGTTTAACTCATAGTAATCAGCAACTCCACTGTCCCATGAGAAAGTGATATTTTGTCCTTCTTCAAAGACTGTTGAGTTGGCTGGTGACAAGAGATTTACAGCAACGGGTGCAACGGGGCATTTACGCACCACACCAGTTTTCACCTGGCTGAAGCCGTTTTGATATGCCCCTTCACCAGAGCCAGGGCTTACTGCTTCAATAGTGTAGGTATAGCTGCCAGATTCAGAGAGACCTTCATCAAGATAGCTGTACTCATTTTGAGTTGGGACTGATGCCACTTCTGCAATGATTTGCCCACCTCTGCGCACTAAAAATTTCTCTTCATACGCGGAGTTGTCAGTCCAATAGATCCTGTTGGAGCTGCAGGTTTCGGAGTCAATCGCCCCAATCACAGGTGCTGCAATTTTGACGTACACAAACTGAATTGCAGAAGAACCTTCACCTCGCTGGTTACGCCCTGTCACCTGGAAGATGTATATCGTTGGCTCAACATTGTATGCGACCCACTGATTTCCATCTTGCCACCCAGATTCGTAAGTCTTCTGACCTTGTAATTTTGCGTTGTATTCCACAGCATTCACGGCAGAATCCCAGGCAAAAATGATAGGCTCTCCTTCGAGGACAGTCCGAGCGCCAGTGCCATTGTGTAATACAGGTTCACCAGGGTATTGGCAAAGGTCAGTTTTTGCATAAATCCAGCCGATCTGGGCGCTTTCGCCACGACCTGTAACTGCACTTAGCTTGTAAAACTGATCGCTATTGCACGGTAAGCCCTCATCTAGGTAGCTGTTTGAACCAACTGCTGTCTGAGCAATGAAGCCAAAGTCTGCGCCATTCCAGCGGTAGACTTTGAAAGCGACATCACTCATCGTTGGATGATTCCAAGCCAGCCAGATTGATGTCGGTGATGTTTGAATCACTGTGAGGTTAGTCGGTGCTGAAGGTTTGCAGAAGGTATTGTCGAAAACTTCGACAGAGGATACTTTGTTATTGAAGTTCCCTAAGTCACTTCGATCACCAGTCATACATTCGCTTACTTCACCACCTTTGTTGTCATCGGCATAGATCACCACGCTTTTATCTGGCGGGATTCTCATGCTTTCTGCAGAGTCGTTGAAGTATTCGCGCGAGCCTAGGTCACTCATATTGACAACGCCAGGCTCATTACCCGCGCTCCAGATATGTCCCTCGTGGTTCTTGCCACTATAGAAGAGCACTGTGCCATGTTGCGAACTTGGGCAGCTTTGACTGGTGAATACGTAAGCATCCGTAGCTTGCTTGTACAAGTCCCACGGCCAGCCACTTGGAAGTGGATTGCGTGGGGAGTTGTAGCACTCCACAGTACCACGCCGTCTGCCTTCTCGGTACAACATGACGGACATATTGCTTGGCACACTCTGGATACTGGTCATAATGTCATTCATGTTGAAACCAGCGAGCGGTTGGTATCCCGCACCAAACTGCCAGCAGCCGATGCCGTCGGCACACATCACAACTAGCCCAGTATTGGCATCACCGCAAACGTTTGAGTTGAAACCTTCAATCGACTGGATGGCAAGGTGCCACCCATGATCTTGAAGATTCGGTACGCTGCTTGAGAAGCAGCGCATCTCACCACCGCGATCATCGCCACGCCAAACGCGTGCACTCCAGCCCGAAGGCATAGAGAGAGCGTAAGAATTAGCGTTCGGACTGTTGGAGAAGCCTGTCTCACCAGACCACACAACTGAACCGCCGTTGTTTGCTAAGGAATACAACTTGATTGAACCAGTTGTAGTTCCACCTGACGGATTACAGTTGAAAGACTTGTTCGCAAGCGGGTTGTTGGCGTGCTGGCTCCACACAAAGTTGTTACCGGCATTGTCCCAGACTTCCAGTCCAAATTCGAGTTGGGTGTCTGGTACGCCGCTCGCGCACATATTCCAAGTGAAGCTGTAAGGGGCAGAGGTTTTTGAACCGATCACTCGCCACTCGCCATTCCACTTGGCACTGAATTGAACCCGTTGAACTCCGCTGCCACCGTAGTCGATAATCCCATCTGGCACAAGATTCGCGGAACCATTTTGAACTGATACATTGAAACTTGATGCAGATGGTGGAGTTACATCGCGTGGGTTGCACGGGTCTGAGGTACTACTTGAAGCAACTACAAGGGAAGAACACATCGGTGAATATACTGGAGGATACATATCCTCAGGACAAATCCCTTGGTTGTAAACCTCAACAGTTGAGGGCGTGCCTGCGATGCGCATGCTAGAACCTGGATAGTAGTAGTTTCTCAAATCAGTAATACTGCCATAGAAACATGTTTTGTTTCCGTGACTAGGATCTTCATCATAGAGAATCGTATACCAGCCGGGTGCTACTGCAACCGCGTTGACGGTATTGTTCATTCCGTAGCTAACCAGATAGGTACCTCCAGTTGGTGACGTAAAGCTCAGAGATTTTCCATCGCATTTATATCCGGTGTATAGGTTAACACCAGAAAGCATACTGATGGGACATTCAGGGTCAGAGGAGGCCACTCGATTTCTCAAATCATCAAAGGTAGCGCTATTCTCTTCAACGACAACAGAACCTTTACTCATTGTGCCGTCACCTGTAATGACACTCGAGTCGCTAATCAACCAGTCGTTCAGTGTTGAGCCCTCAAAGCTAAAATTAGCTCCATCGGTCCTGAGGTTGATATGAACGTGATGTCCAGTACTGTAGCCATCACAACCACTTTGCTCTGTGGTATACCCAATGGGTGTATGGATATTTACTTGTGAACCAAGCACCCAATTGTTGATATCTTGAGGGTTGATGTGTTGATAAAATGATTGAATAGCCGTAGTCGGGTTTTGGAAAGTGACACAAGTACCACTCTTTCCGATGAAATAGCCATCATCCATGGCATACACTAGACCAGGATTCCCTCTGGGGTATGTGCCCAAATCAATACTATTCTGCGGAGAGTGTGATTTACTTGCCCCTCGATTGAATCTCCATGCTTCGCCATAATTGAATGGTAGCGCAGGAATTCTAGCAACACTCATTGATGCAGCATTAACACTTTCTGCAATATCGAGAGTCTTCAGCCACTTAATCCATTCGGGGGAGTTTTCAAGACCTGATTCAACAAATAACTGATAGTCCTGTGTGTGCTGAACATAGAATTTCCATGCATCATCCCAGTATCCGATCACAAGAACGTACCTTGGCATCTGTGTATCATCAGATCTAATAGATGGGAAACTCTGAAAGCTCACAAGTGCCCAAACCCCTTCAACTTTAACATTATCAGGGAATGGTGAAAACTCACTGTATCCTTCCTCTGGATTGATCCCACTGTCATTCAATGAGGCCAATGCTTGAGAAACAATATCAGAATTGGTTGTTGCGTTCTGTGCGAATAGTTCCCCTGCTGTAATCAGCAGTGACATCGAACAGAGCAACATGATGATCGCAAGCCGTCTAAACATAGTTGTCTCCTTGAGAAAAACGATAGAAAGCAGATTACTTACTTTTTGGTAAGTTTAAAAAGTATTTAGTTGTTAAAGAGCAATACTGGAGCTTATTCCAGTATCTCAGTATGAAAGAATTCTCATTCTGAGGCTTAATATTCTATCATATAGGACTATTTTTTGAGGGATTGTCGTTGTTATGTACCAGTAAATACTATAAAATTTAACAATAATGTTAAAAATTACTAAATATACTGCAGTACTGTTTTTACTTATTGCGGTTGTGATAACAGCAATAGCTGTTGTTCGTAACCCATCCAGAAATGGAAATGCTGAATCCGCTCAGTCTAGCAGCAACCAACACACAACTTCAAATCCCACAAAACTTAGTGAAGCAATTACTACTTCTCCATCTGGTGAATCAACTTCAATTGAAACAGGCAATGAGACTGTAAAAGGGTACGCTAAAGTGCCTGCTTCAGAAATAGAAAAAATTTCAGTTAATACCTTAAAATACCACTTTAAAAGTGGGCAACCGGATCGTGAAGGGCCTGATGTATTGAATAACTACGCCATAACTTTCCCTGATACCTGGCAGGTCTATACTGCAACCAATGATAAAAACCGTGATGATTATGGCACTAATCTGCTACTTAAAAAAGGCGAGGACAGTATTGTTATTTCACAGCAGCTATTCGAATCTAGCATGTGTTACTTCGATAAAAAATATCTATCTGATGTTGGCGTAGGCGTATATTGCCAATTTGTGCAAAATACCCAAAATAC
The DNA here is from genome assembly GCA_964648715.1 of uncultured Pseudomonadales bacterium. Classification (GTDB taxonomy): domain Bacteria; phylum Patescibacteriota; class Microgenomatia; order UBA1400; family PJMF01; genus OMIS01. The sequence goes on from CAZYNM010000010.1 coordinate 54,485, forward strand.
TGATTTTAATCTTAAAGTATTCATGAATGAAAATATGCCACTCAGTAATGGTTCTGTCACCTATGGTGTTTGTGATCAAGATGCATATGCTCGAAGCATTGCAAGCTACGCACAACCAACACAAAGCGACAAAGAAGCATGTTCGCCTTGGTCTAAATTTGGAGAAATTACTTTCACGACTAATAAAGAAAACACTGAAAATTACAAAGAATTTTTGTCTATTATTCAAAGTTTAGAAGTTATTTAATAACTTCTCAGTACCTTTCATATTTCATCACTCACTGTCTCTTCATCCTACCATGCGGTAAAGACGTACTGCTTGCATCCATGCGGACACAAGCACTACATCTTGACTTCGCATGTTCATAAGAGCTTGAACAGTGAGTTAGTGCTGTCAGCTCCTGTTTCAAGTATTTCTTGACG
>CAZYNM010000011.1:0-39069 GCA_964648715.1 uncultured Pseudomonadales bacterium
GTGGCTCGTATGAAGGATCCACTTGCTTCACGTCAAGCTGTTTTTCTGGAAATGGTTTCCGGAACCAAGCCTCTTCCTCATGAAGTTGACGATTTTCAGTATCTAAGAAATGCACAATTAGAGCATGTATTTCAAACTAGAGAAATTTTTTTGCAACCTGGAGTTGAACGGCTTATGACACATCAAAGACAAACAGGCAAAAAACTTATTGTGGTAACTGGCTTAGAACCTCATCTAGTTGCACTTCTGAAAACACGCATACCTGAACTGGAGCAAGTGCCAATTTACACCAGGAGACCACAAGAAGATGACACGGTGACCATGCAAAGAGCTCTTGCAGATGAAGGCTGTGAGCCAAGTCACTGTACTGCCATTTTTGACAGTGCTGCACATGTGCTCGCAGCACTTAATGCTGGCATTGCCAGTGGTCCTTATCCACTTTTCTACGTTCCCAGTTATGAAAAAATAGAGGCTCAAGCACTTTCATTGGGACACATAGATACTGAAGAGGCTAAAAAAGTATACGAAGCAGCATCAATTGCGGACATAGTTATAGAGTGGTAAATAGCCAGTTGTCAAAAATATTTTAATAGATCTCATAGGAGGCAAGCAACTTCTTGTTACCCTCTACTTGATAAGTAAGGAGGTCTTTGTAGATGCCTTCTTTCTGCGCAAGTTCAGCGGGAGAACCGCAGTCAACAATCTCTCCCTTATTGAGAACAATAATTGAATCAACATTCTGGATAGTTGAAAAACGGTGTGCAATAATGATGACCAGTTTGTTATTCATTAAATTCTCTAAAGCTTCTTGCACTTCTTTTTCTGATTGCGCATCAAGACTGCTCGTCGCTTCATCCAAGATTAAGATTGGGGCATTCTTAAGTATTGCGCGAGCTATTTGGATTCGCTGTTTTTGACCTCCAGATAAACGTACTCCACGTTCGCCTACTTCCGAATCCAAACCCTTTGGCAGTTTCATAACAAAATCATATGCATGTGCTAGTTTAAGTGCCTTGATAATATCTTTTTCTGTTGAGTCTGGAGTACCATATGCAACGTTTTCTCGTATTGAAGAAGAAAAGAGTTCGTTTTCCTGGAAGACTAATGAGATATTTTTTCTAATTTCATGTGCCGCTAAAGCACTGTATGGTTTATCCGCCAGATAGAGTTCACCTTCTGTAGGAGAGTAGAACTTGAGTATCAGGTTGATAATCGTTGATTTACCAGCACCGCTGTGTCCCACTAATGCGACACTTTGTTTACTCCCTATAGTAAGAGAAACATCACGCAACACAGTTTCCGATTGCTCATATTTAAAGTTGACATGATCAAAATGCAGTGTGGGTTTCTCGATAATCACTGCCTCCTTTATCTTATCAAATTGTTCAGTTGAAGGCAGTGACATAACTTCAAAAAATTCTTTTGAGCCACTTTCAGCCATTTGTATTTGGGTAAGGATGTATGACATAGCAAAGAGCGGCATTCTTGCTTGATTCACGAGCTGAAGAATAAGTACCATCTCACCCACGCTGAGGCTTCCCATAAACGTTTTATAAAATGCTAGCAAGTTAATAATAAAGAGGATAAGGATGAGTGAAAGCCCTCTAAAAAAGTCAAAAATATGAAATGCTCTACTTTGACGAGCGTAAATAGCATTAATATCTGTAAGGTTTTGTTCCACAAAATCTAGTTCTCGCTGTTCTGTAAGAAAGCTTTTTACTAATCTAATGTTGCTTACCACTTCTTGTATTCTGCCGCGTGTTCTATCTTCAAGTGCATTCTTTTTTACTTCTTCTTTGCCCCACTGTACCGTAGAGTAATGACTCAGCGTTAAATAAATAGGAAAGAGAATAAAGGTACACACCGCAATCGTAACGTCATAGTAGGCAAGAACACCAACCGTTAAAACACTTTGTAAGAACGTGGGAACAATAAAGTTAGATGAAGTATTTAGGAACCCATAAATTGAGCCAATACCTCTATTAAGCTGATTCAAAATCTTTCCTGAGATCTCAGAATCAAAATATGACTGAGGTAATGTAAGAACCTTGTGATAAAACTTTTCTGTAAGGAATTTTCTCATCCTCCCTTGGAAGTGATCACCCATTCGTTCACTTACCACCGTAAGCACCAAGGAAAGTAAACCCACAGCTAAAGATATGGCCAGCAGCATCGTTAATCGTGAAAGATCACCCTGGCCGCCAGTAATTTTATTCATTATTTCGTCAACAATAAACTTGGAAAGGAGTGGAACTGCAAGTGAAAGCAAGGAAGAAAAAACAATAAGGACCGCAAGAGCCATCACTAGATGATGCAACGGTTTTGAGATGTGAATGATGCGAGCAATATTCTTCATTATGTGATCCTTTGTTTCAACCAAGTTACAAATGACGGAGGACAAAGCATAGTCGAGAGCCTCCCTTGTCGGATAAGTGCAAAGTCATTAAATAAGCCAGACTCTTTGATTTCTTGTAAAGACACTTGTTTTTCTTGTGGGTACTTTTCTAGAAATGACACGCGAGCAACCCAGCTGATATTCCTCGCATCAGTGGGATCTTTATATGGTTCGCTTATCACCTTCATACACCCCACAATTTTTTTATCAGAAAGCGAATGATAGATATAGACATAATCTCCAATTCGCCAGGATTGTATCACAGCAATGGCTTGGTAGTTATGCACTCCATCCCATACCGTTTCACCATCCCGCTGCAGGTCTTCTATTGAATAGGTGTCAGGATCAGTTTTTGCGAGAAAGTATTGCATAGTCGTTTTATTTTAGTCCACTCACTATAGCAGCAATATTGTTTTTATACAAAATAGTCCAACGCCAACCAGAATCCTTCATAGACTGAATTTGTCGTTCTTTTCTTTTACCTGTCACATTATTTTTTCGTTTTGTCTTTGTATGTTTACCTAGTTTTTTAAGCCGTTTTTTATGTAACCATTCTTTATCCATCAGAGTTACTTCAACAAGCGTCCCTGAACTTTGAGGTACCTTGGGATTTTCAACCAAAAAATCAATGACAGAATGACCCACCGGCACTTGGTAGTACAACACACATCCAACAGCCAAACAGCGAAGAGCAAATACTCGTTCGCTCTCGCTTGTTATTTTTTGTGCATCATCCAGCGATAATTGATATTTAGTTTCTAAGAGATACATGTGCTGATTATACCGTACTGACAGAAGAAATAGTCAGTGCTATACTGGCAATTCGTTATGAATCCAAGTCTCGAACTGTTTGTCATTTTTGCTATCGTTGTTGTTGGCTTCTTGATTGCTGATCTTGGGTTTTTCAATAAAAAAGAACATATCATTACCACACGTGCTGCTCTTTTTCAAACAATTTTTTGGATTATTGTTTCCTTTGCTTTTGCTGGTCTCATTTACTTTTTTATGGGTGCTGAAAAAACGGCTGAATATATCAGTGCATACGTCACTGAGAAAATGCTTTCAGTGGATAACTTATTTGTGATTATGCTGATTTTTAACTTTTTCAAGCTTAAGCCTATCTACCATCACAAGGTGTTGTTTTATGGCATTGTTGGGGCAATTGTGTTGCGAGGTCTTTTCATTGGTGCAGGTTCATTTATTATTGAGCAATTTCATTGGGTGCTCTATATTTTTGGCGCAATGCTTGTGTACACTGGTTTTTCGCTCTTTGCTGATAAGAAAGAAGAACACGTTGATTTTGAATCAAACGCAGTCGTTAAGTTTGCCAAACGATACCTGCCGTTCACTACCGATGAACAGAATGGTTCATTTATCGTAACTAAGGGTGGTCAAAAATATTTTACGACACTCTTTCTTATCGTTTTACTTGTTGAATCAACAGACGTTATTTTTGCTTTTGACTCAATACCCGCAGCATTTGCTATTACACAAGATCCATTTATCATTTTTACCTCAAATATATTTGCCATTCTTGGGTTGCGGGCACTCTTCTTCTTAATTGAAAGTGTTATACAAAAATTCCACCATCTGCAAAAAGGGTTATCACTCATTCTTATTTTTATTGGACTTAAAATGTTGGGGGGACTAGTGCACGTACACATTTCCTCACGAATGTCACTTGTTGTAATACTGGTTGCATTAGCTCTCTCCTTTTGGCTGTCAATTTTATTTCCAAAGAAAAAATGAAACTACCGGTGAGGCCCCTTGCGGAGCCTCACCTGCCTTGAACAGGACTTGTAACTTACAACAACAGTCTACTCAGCATCAATGCTACGCAGTTTGCAGTTCGTGCTTGTGAGCAACTCGAGCATTGCGGATTTTTGACAAATACTCAACTACTTTTTCGCGGGACCAGGCATGAATGAAGCCGGATCCCTTGGTGACCTCTTCTTTGCGGAAGAGGCGTAGCAAATTAACATCCCATCCTCCTAATTGATTTTGATTGCGCATATCTTCGCCGTCTTCGCCCCACCCCACGTAGGTGACACGCTTGCGCCAGCCAATTTTGATAAGGCCCACTTCAGTTTCCACGAGGTACCATGGGACGGTTGCATCAGCACCCAAGTATTCGTTGGGAATTGCTTTGAGCGTAACTTCTTTGAAATCAGCATCTGCAAAAACTGAGCGGAAGAATTTTTCCGCACTAGCAGTTTCACGTTGCTGATTGCAGTGATGGTGTAAGAACGAGTAGCTGTTAAAGAGAGCAGAATCTCCCTCTTCAACAACATGATGTTCTGCACACCATGTATCATTCTTCAACAAGCCACGGTCATTTGACGCGCTGCGATACTTCTGGTTAAACAACGAGCGTCCTGGCTGCAAAAAGAAACTCTCGCCTGGAGTGGTCAGTAGTGTTGCAACCGACGTAAGAGACATACCCACAAAACCATCCAGTGACATAATCTTGTGTTCATGTTTCATGGTCGCGCCATGGATGGTAGACAACTGCCACTGTAGACCACATACGGGACAAACTTCTCCATGGCCTGGAATGCCACCACAGAGTGAGCTATATCCTGGAGAATATCCAGTGTTTTTGCACCAAGACTCGTACTCAGCCATGGTGAGCACTGCCTGAATGGGCGCGTGTTGTTTTGGGGTGGGATTCTGAATTTTCCAGAGATTACCCACAGTATCCAAACTCCACTCACCAAGGATGATAAGCTCATCGAGTCGCTGGCGACGTCCATATCCAGCTTTCCGACGTTCCAAGATCAATTTATTTAATCCATGAAGTCCATGAGCCGGAATGATTTTGGCAATTGCGATTGGGTCGTTGTACCATTGAGCGTGCATAGTGCCCTCCTTTTGAGTTATGCACTTAACTAGTTGTTGTTTGTAAGTGAAAGATCTACCCACACCACATGGTTGCTCTGATAGTGAGCACACGTAATGAGAGTGGGTGTGGATTATACACGATCCCACGATATAATTGGACAGTATATGACACACAAAGAATTACAGCCATCTCTTGCATCTCACGTATGGGATCAGTACCAACACGCGCGGGAGCAAGATCTTGAGAGAGCCTATACTACCTCAGTACGCCCACTCTTAGCAGAGCTTGTACTTGGGCTGCATGAACGAGAAGGTTTATTATCACTTTTCTCTTATTGGAAAGATCTTAAAAAAACTGAGTATGGCAGCATCACGCTGCAAGCTGAACTGAGCGAATACCTCAAAAGTAGAGCCGGTGATGAGATTGTTCCTTTTATTGAAGAGATGATGCTCATGCAACACTTGCTTATTCATGTGTATGAGGTCCCTGTTAGTGACGTGAGTACACTTTCACAAGAGAATATAGAAAAGTGGAGATCAAACATTACTGAACACCATGCTACTCCTGAAGTAGCATCACAAACTTTAGAAAAAGAAGAAGCTTTTCTTGCAGCATATCGCACACAGTATGCAGACTTTGCATCACTTCATTTCAAGCAACTACTTACAGCATCTGCTGGTTCTTCTACTCCCGGTTCAACAAGAAGACGCATTTTTAACGCAGTCCTGTATGCACTGTATGACTTTGATCCACAGATACGTGATTCCTGGCAAGTCGTCGAAAAATCTGGTGGTGAACTTGGCCTATTGTCACAAGCGTATCGCGCTGTTGTCGAAGAAAAAACCCTACAAGATACTCTTAAAATTGAGTCTCAAAGAAAAGCTCAAAAAGTGACCGTGTTACCCCCCTATCTTTTTTTGGTGAGAGAACTCTATGCTGAGGCTGCCCGAGCTACTACATAAACGCACTCAGATTTTGAAAACTGCATCTCTTTCTGCTTCGGGACCGGTTGTCTATTGGATGGTGCGCGACCAGCGAGCGGAAGATAATTGGGCACTCACTACCGCACAATACATTGCACAAGCCCTCCACGTACCGCTTCACGTTGTTAGTGTGTTGAGAAGTGACCTACGTTCGCATCACGGCACAGAAAGAATGGGTTCTTTCATGCTTGAAGGGCTCAAAGAAACTGCTCGTACCCTAGCCGCACACAACATTACGTATACGCTTATGATTGGAGATCCAGTGGCAACACTTAGCTCCTATCTTAAAGAGCACACTGCTGCTGCAGTTGTGGTAGATCTGTTTCCCCTGCCTTTATACACACGCTGGCACACTGAACTCACTAAGGCAGTTAGTGTTCCCGTATACCGCGTAGATGCTCATAACTGTGTACCTGTCTGGATTGCTAGTCCCAAAAAAGAGTATGCTGCACGTACTTTCCGTCCCAAAATACACAAGCTACTCCACACATACCTTCAAGATGTGCCACAGCTCAAAGTCCATTCCATAGGCAACGGTACTGACAAAACAAACTGGATTAAGGTGCTTAATGAACTTCAACTTGATACTCGTGCTGCAGCAGTAGAGTGGCTGCGACCAGGATCAAAAGCAGCTCATTTGGCTGCGCACGCTTTTTGCAGTGAGACACTTGAAGTCTATGCCAAACAAAAAAATGACCCAACCCAAGCAGGGATTTCTCATCTTTCACCCTATTTACATTTTGGTCAGATAAGCACTCAACGATTAGCACAGCTCGTTCTTGCTCAAAAAGACTCGGAAGGTAAAACAAGCTACCTGGAAGAACTTGTGGTTCGACGTGAGCTTGCAGATAATTTTTGTTTCTACTCTTCTACGGTGACAAGCCTTACTGCTGCCCCTTCATGGGCACAAACAACGTTACAAAAGCACGCCAATGACCTACGGGAATATCTGTATACTCAAGCTGAGTTTGAAGGTGCTCGCACACATGATCCTGCTTGGAATGCAGCGCAAAATCAGCTCCTCACAACAGGAAAAATGCATGGTTATATGCGTATGTATTGGGCAAAAAAAATTCTAGAATGGAGCGTTACTCCCCAGGAAGCACTGGACATTGCAATCTATCTTAATGATCGGTATGAATTAGATGGCAGAGATCCCAACGGTTATGTAGGTATTCTCTGGTCAATCGCTGGGCTACATGATAGACCATGGTTTGAAAGACCAGTCTTGGGAACTGTACGTTATATGGCACCATCCGGACTAGCACGCAAGTTCAATCTTGCTGCCTATTGTGCTCAATGGACGTAACTTAAAGCATACATAAAACCAACCCCAAGCAGAAATGGTGCTATATGGCGGAGTGAGGTCTCTTTGGTAGTATCTTTTTGTAACTCTGGAAGCAGATCAGTAGCTCCAACATATAAAAACCCACCTGCCGCCAAAGGTAAAAGGTACGCAGAGAAAAGCTCTACTGAACCAGCCACATAATAGCCAACAATGCCTCCAAAGAGTGCAAGTGCTGCACTAGCAAAATTCCAGAAAAGTGCTGATTGCACAGAAAAACCAGAACGCAACAGAACCATAAAATCACTTAATTCTTGGGGGATCTCATGCATGATAACTGCCACAGTAGCTGCAAAACCAACTTCAAGGGAGATACTATACGCTGCTGCAATTGCGAGTCCATCGAGAAAATTGTGGAGACCATCTCCCACCAAGCTCATGGTACCAAATGAATGTACAGTACAATCGCTGGTATGACAGTGCCTCCAGTGCACAATGCGTTCTAAAAGGAAGAAGAGAGCAAACGACACCAAAAGCAAAAACGATGCAGTGCTTGGCTCTATGAGTTCAAAAGACTCAGGTAGTAAGTGAAGAAATGCCCCACCAATGAGAGTACCCGCAGCAAAAGCAACCAAAAAGAGAATGTACTTTTCCAGGGTCTTACGCTGTATGCCAAGAGTAAAGGCACCTACAAACGATACACAGCTTATTGCCAACAAACTTAAAATTATCGCCAAAAGAGTAGACATATACGTGTAGTATATATGAATATTTTTGATATGCAACACAGTTGCTTAATGAGCATGCACTGAAACTTCAGTCACTTTATGGAGTTGTTCTACTGAGATGCGTATAGCAACGATCGCAGCTATCGCTGTGGCAAGTGGCACAGCAGCGACTAATCCAATGGATCCCACCAGTGTTCTGATCACCTCTTCTGCAATAGTTTCACTGTTTATCACAACCCAAATAGGCGTACTTTTATTTATCATGAAGAGCAAAAAGAGTGGGAGGTTGGCACCGGCATACGCAAGCACCAATGTATTGACCAAGGAAGCGACGTGTTCTTTGCCCACGAAGAGGCCTCGGGCATACAACTCTGCAAAGTCTATTTTCTTTTGTGCCGCTTTCAACTGAAAAACCACGGCAACTTGAGATACAACAATATCATCCAGTACTCCCAGTGCACCCAAGATTACCCCACCCATAAACAACCCTTGTAGGTTAATCTGTGCAGTAGAACCAAACTGTAAGAACAGTGCTTCTTCACTACCCAATCCCACAAACTTCCCTACAGCGACACTCACCAAGGTTAATGCAGCAACAAGAGCAAGAACTGCATATAAAGAAGCCAGGGAAATATGTGTTTTTATAGAAAAGCCATGAGATAGATAGAGACTAATAGTCCCAATTCCCAACGCCCCAATCATACTAATGATGAGTGGATTATCGCCAGACAAAATATGGGGTAAAATGTAACCAACCAGAATTACTAGACTCACCAGCATTCCTACAAAAGCAGAGACACCACGCCATCGTCCTACTACAAAGACCACAGCAAGGAGTCCAAAAAAGAGCCACCATAGTATGGGCATTCTATACGTGTCGGCAATTGCCAATTGTGTTCCTCCGCCATACAAGGACTGTTTAACAACTACTACTTTTTCACCTACGTGTAATCGTTTGGCTGGAGAAATAGGCTCTATTTCACTTCCCTGTTCAACGATTTCTCGTTCATCTGTAGCTGGAACACGTACTTCAACCTTCTGAATAACATACCCATCAGCACGTTTCTGCTCTTCTACAATCCGTTCAATAACACCAACAAAATACTCAGGATTCTTTACCTCATGAGAGTCTTGGGCAAAAACAACAGACCGACACGCAGCAAAGCCAGTCAATACGCACACTGAGAAAAAAATGCCGTACAATAAACGTGACAACGATAAGTGCATACAACAAGTGTACCATGAAGCAAAAACAGAGAGTCACTACATTCCTCCAAGATCACCTCGTACTTGTTGCGATTATTTGTGTAGCAGCCTTTCTTCGCTTTTATGCATTATCTACGCATACTATTTTTTTTGGTGATGCAGGCAAAGATTTATTAGCTGCCCATACCGCCTACCAAAACGGTTCTTTTCCCTTGGTAGGTATTGCTTCAAGTAGGCCATATCTTCATCAAGGACCATTTAGTATGTGGTTATCTATGGCTGGTTTTGTGTTCTTTGGTACCTCAACTACGGCACAAGCATACCTGTTTGCACTCTGTGGCGTTTTTGCCGTTATTGCACTCTATGAGCTCACCGTAAACTACCTCAATCGTGCAACAGCATATACAGCGACTGCACTTTTTGCTGTGTTTCCCTTGGCTGTCGCTCATGCTCGCATGCCGTATCACACTACGCTTATTCCTTTGGCTACTACTTTCTTTTTATGGGGTATTACAAATTGGTACACACACCCATCGCTTAAAAACGGATGTATCGCAGCCGGTGCTTATTTGGTGTTGTGTGGCACAGAACTTTCAAATTTACCGCTTGCACTGCTTCTTGTCTTTCCCTATCTACGGCAAATTCTCAAAAAAAAGCGAGCTTTTTTTGCTGGTATTCCTGGTATAGATCGTGCCATGCATTCACTGCCACTTATACCAGAGACACTCTCCCAGTTTCATTTTTTTGCGATGAGGATTGTCAGCGTTTATAGCCACAGTGTGATATACGTAGTATACGGAGCTCTTGCCTATATATGTGTTGCGTCATGGCACAAACGAACAAGCATGCCACAACTTATGATTGCCACGCTACTTTCATGTGCTGTTCTCATAATTGCATATTGTGTTAACGGACAGGTTTCTGAGGCATACATGCCACCATTCTTCATACTTTTTGCCATTAGCGGTGGATACGCGGTACACTTATTACTCCAACAAGGAGTACCTCAATATGTAGTTTGGACGCTTATAACTTTTTATATGCTTTTTTCGTCCTATCAGATATATCATCATAATTTTTTTGTAGGGCAGGGTGCATTTGTATATGAAAGTACCGGCGAAATACAAAAAATTGCATCCGTAATCGCACAGAAAACACACGGTCACCCATATCGATTAACAACAACAGATGGAATTGAGCTCAGGGTTGAAAGCTACTTTGATAACTTACGCTGGATACAAAAAGAGTATGGTCTGCAGCAGCCGCGTGCACAAGGAAAAACACTGTATCTTGTGCCAAAAGGTTCACAGCAGCCACCAGATAGCTATTTGCTTGCGCACTTTACCACGCAGTCGTTGTATGCTCAGATTGGGGAGCCATGAAGAAAAAACTACTTTTACTAATGACCATATGGACAGTCATTATTGGGACCATCTCATTTGTGAGTGGAGCTGTATTTTTTGGACAACAATCTGTTCCCTCACTTATTTCACCGTTTATCAAGAGTGATGACAAAGACTCACACTATTTAAAAAAGTATACTATCTCAGCACTTCGTGACACTACTCTTGTACCATCGCATATTAAAATTGAAAAAGAGCTGTCACACAGCTTACTCTATTATTCATTTCAATTTAGTTACACGCCCTTACAGAGACGAATGACAGGACAAATCAACTTGCCCACAGTTATTACCGATACAACTCCTGTCATTATCATGGTACGTGGCTATGTGCCAAAGACTGACTATACTACTGGCGTTGGCACAAAAAACGCTGCCGCTGCATTTGCTGAAAAAGGCTACATTACTATATCACCAGACTTTTTTGGGTATGGTGAAAGTGATCCCGAGCCAGAGGATGTATGGCAAGCTCGTTTTGAAAAACCTCTTGTGCTGCTGGAATTGCTGGCAAGCATCAAAGAAAATGGTATTCCTCTGGCCGCAGACGGTGACATACATAAACCAGCGCAGATAGGTATGTGGGCACACAGCAATGGCGGACAAATTGTGCTAAGCGCGTTGACTATCTCAAAACTCCCCATACCTACAACCTTGTGGGCACCAGTAACTGCTCCTTTTCCGTATTCAATCTTGTTTTTTAGTGATGAAGACGCAGATGAAGGTCGTGGGGCACGGATATGGGTCAACCAGCTTGAAAAGAAATATGATTTGAGAGAGTTTTCTTTTACTAATTATCTGGACGGCATTCAAGGACCACTCCAAATTCACCACGGTACCGCGGACGAAGCGGCATTAAAAACATGGAGCGATGAGTTTGTTCAAAAAGTGACACAAGAAAGTAAAAAACGTGAACAACCAATTCTAGTCACCTACTTCCAGTACCCTGGCGCCGATCATAATCTTGCTCCCAAAGATAATTGGAATAAAGCAGTACAAAGAGATATAGTTTTTTTTGAGAAATACCTTAAATGAAAAAATACTTTATTATTGGCTTGTTGTGTATATGCGCTGGTTTCTTGCGATTCCAAGGGTTAGTGAGTAACTATCAATTTCTCGGAGATCAAGGAAGAGACGCACGTATTATGCGCGAAATGATAAACGGGACACGTGTCCAACTGGTTGGACCAACTATGTCACTTGGCGGATTCTATCTAGGGCCACTCTTTTACTACCTCACAGCACCAAGTTTGCTCATATCCCAGTTTAATCCTGTTGGTCCAGCACTCTTCACTGCAATGATTGGTGTCTTAACGGTTATACTGCTCTATTGGTGTCTCAAGACTTTTACCTCACACACTGCTGCGCTCATCGCAGCTATCGGTATCACCGTTGATCCCACTTTGGTTCACTTTAGTCGGTTTGCGTGGAATCCCAATATGATTCCTCTATTCGTGGTGATATGGCTCTATGCTATCCTCAGCTTTTGGCACACACGATCACTCCGCTGGTGGTATGTACTTGCCATAGTGTGCGCTGCCCTCATCCAACTGCATTACGTAACAACGCTGTTACTCATTCCTACGCTTTTTGTATGGAAGCACTTACACGCAGCACCTTTTTCAAAAAAGCATGCACGTTCCCTGTTCATCTTCATTCTTCCCAGCATCCTGTCATTGAGCCCAATTTTGTATACAATCTGGTCCAAAGGAATGAGTGGAGTGCTTACAGCAGTCCTGACTCCCAGCACACATGCTGCCCTACAAACACACTATTTTCTCTTTTTGATTCCCTTGATCTATGCGGTAGGAGCAGTAGGTATCGCGCGGATCTATGCACAGCTACCCCACACACGAATGATGATTATCATCTCTTGTACAGCTGCCTTCTTGCTCTTGTTGCAACAAAGCAGCTCACCAGCACTTCCTCCCGCATCGGTACAACCTGCTACTCGTACACTCGTTGTTCAAGCAATTAGTCAAGCTGCGCAAGGTAAACCATTTCAGCTTGCCGTTCTGTCACAGATTTCCAATGATGAACCGTATCGCTATCTCTTTTCCTTGACACCTATCCAACCTGTCATTGCACCACAGTCTGCCACACAGCTTTTTATTGTGTGCGAGGACGCTGAGAGTTGCAAACCATACGGGAATCCACATTATGAGATAGCCCGATTTGCTGTAGAACATCTCAAGCAACAGCAAAATCAAGAAATTCTTCTCACCGAACCAGTGAAAATAGTACGTATAAAGCTAGTCGAGTAGTTCATTTTGGGAAGCGCTGCCTTGACGTAAGGCTACTACTTTTTCAACTCTACGCTCCATCTGTCTTACACGAGTCCCCGTGAGCTCTTCATAATCTTTTTGCAATGTTTGCAAGGAACGACCATACTTTAAAAACTGTTCTTTAAATTTGTCCCACTCGCTGACAAAACCATCAACCTGTTGGGCAGCTGCTCTCAATGAATCACTTATCATGAAGTTTCGGTAACTTTCCATAACCGTTCGCGCAACAATCAGGAACGTAAATGGTGAAACGAGAAGTACCCGTTTGTGCAAAGCATGCTCAATAACTTCCGGTGCCTTTTGATTAATAAGCGAAAAGACCATCTCATTGGGCACAAAGAGAACAGCATAATCAAGTGTGGCAGCTTCTGGATGTATATAGTCGGCAACTTTATCAATTTTACCTTTGACATTTGCTATCAGCTGCTTCAAAAGAATGTCCTGCTGCTGTTTAGTTGTAGCTGCCACCCACTGATGTACTTCACTAAATGGAAACTTCACATCAACAGCAACTTTTCGTTTGTTTGGTAATAACAACGTAATGTCAGGTCGCAGGGACGTTCCATCCAGGGGTAATTGTTTAGCATAGTGCACACCCTCTACTAATCCGTTAGACTGTAGCAGATCCTCAATAATGCGTTCACCCCATTGACCGCGTGCTTGATTGTTTGCCAAAACTTCAGTCAGTTTGCGTGTAGAAAATTGGAGCTCACTTGTGATCTTCTGATGCTCCTCAAGCGATGTAACGAGCTGAGAAAACTTCTGAACTCGGTCTTGTTCTAGGGTACGCAGCTCTTGTTGACGTTTATCCAAGTCTTTCTGCAGTTTTTCTACGAGCTCAGCCATTGTCTTATGACGGTGAGCTAAGTCGGTAGCAATGACTTCTTTTTCACTACGTAAAATTGCTCGACTTTGCTCGGTTACTAAAGATGCAGACTTGCCAAAAACTTGTTCAACTATCTTTTCTAGTTCTGGGGTTGATCTTTGAGCAGACAATAGTCCACGAAGGGCAACATACAAAACCACAAAACCTGCAATGATAATTAAAATAACAACTACTTCAAATGACATTCTATGGCTATACTACTCTATAGCTATGTCTGTCGTCCAGAAGCGAGCACGCTCACGTATCACTACTGATCTAGAAGACTCAATCGAACAAAAGTCACTGCTTCCTTCGGTACCTATTCTTGTTTCTTCATTCCCTCATGTGCGCTACATGCACATTCTACTTTCTACTGCTCTGTGCGCAGCTGGTTTGGTCTATATGTGTACAACAGTACCACCAACACATGTGGCAAACGTACTTTTTTTTCATAGTTATTTACCATTTGTTTCTCTATTTGGTGCAGCAATCTTTTTTTTCTTTTCTTTTTTGCTTCTCAATTCACGGAGAGCTATTTTGATTACCTGGGCCTGCACACTACTTCTCTTTTTTAAGTTACAAGATTTTGCTATAACCACTTTACTGCTCGTATTTGTCTGCGTGCCACCTCTTTTTATCGAGCTTTCTTCATATCTAGTAAACAAGAAATAATTTGATATACTTTGCCCTACTAAAGTGGAAAAGTAAATCTATGGCAAAGCAAAAAAATGATTCATCAGTGCTTGAAGTTGCTCAGCTCTTGAGTGATTGTCGTTCACCCAAAAAAATTATGATGTTCCTCACTCTTTTTTTAACCGAGAGTGAACTTCAAACAGTTGCAAAACGTGTCACTATCTTTCATCTGTTGTCACACAAAGTTGCGTATGAGCAGATTCAAGATAGGCTGGGTGTTTCCAGTGCAACAATCTCAACAGTTGCGCAACTCCACAAACACCCCTTCAGCGAGGAGATACTGCGCCATATTTCTGCACGCACCTGGGCAACGAAAATGGCTGGCACACTTAGAGACTGGTTCTCCCCTCTCTTCTGATAACAGCTATAATACATACCATGAAATCGTTTTATCTCACTGCCGCTATTCCCTATGTTAATGCACAGCCACATCTGGGCCATGTCTTGGAATGGTTTCAAGCCGATGCTATCGCCCGGTATCAGCGCTCAGTAGGTAAGACAGTTTCTTTCACTTGTGGCACAGACGAAAACAGTCTCAAAAATGTACAAGCAGCAGAAAAAGCAGGCAAAGACCCGCAAGCTTGGCTTGATGAATACGCACTCGTATTCCAAGATGCATTTCGCTTTTTCAATATTTCCCTTACTCATTTCCGGAGAGGAAGTGATCAACACGCACATTGGCCAGGAGTACATGAGGTCTGGAAACGCTGTATGGCTGCAGGCGACATCTACACCAAAGAGTATACCGGACTTTATTGTGTGGGATGTGAAAGCTACTATACACCAGAAGAACTTGTAGATGGTCTGTGCCCTGAGCACCTCAAACCACCAACAGAAATCACCGAAACGAACTACTTTTTCCGTCTCTCCAAGTACCAGGCCGCTATAGAAGACCTTATCCGTTCAGGAAAACTTGCAATCGTGTCCGATCAATACAAGCAAGAAATGTTAGGTTTTGTCTCTCATGGATTGGAAGATTTTAGCGTGTCACGTTCAAAAGAGCGCGCCCGCGGAGTGGGTGTTCCTGTTCCAGACGATGAGACCCAAATACTGTATGTATGGTTTGATGCACTGTCAATCTATCTCACTGCAGTTGGTTTTGGCGTCAGTGAATCAGAATTCGCTCAGATCTGGCCACCAGATGTACATGTTATCGGCAAAGGTATTAACCGATTCCATTCAGTCTATTGGATTGGCATGCTGCTTTCTGCAGGACTACCACTACCCAAAGCTATCTCAGTACATGGCTATATTACGGCGAACGGACAAAAGATGAGTAAATCTCTGGGCAATGTGATTGATCCGTTTGAAGTGGTGCAACAGTATGGACTAGAGCCTATTCGGTACTACTTACTCAAGTATATTCCCACCCACGGTGATGGCGACTTCTCTCATGAGAAATTCCGTGAAGTGTATACCAGTGACCTTGCCAATGGCATCGGCAACCTTGCCTCCCGCATTGCCAAACTCGCTGAGAAAGAAGGTTTGAGTGGTGGTGAATCACCCACATCGTATGCTGCTCCATTTGCTACAGCTATGGATACGTACAACCTTTCCGAAGCATGTCAGTACATCACTAGCTTACTTGCCCAAACTGATCAGTTTTTAAGTACTACTAAGCCTTGGGAAAAAACTGGTCAAGAAAGAACAGACCTCATTCGTGAAGCAATTGCACAGGTACTGCTACTTGCATATCATCTCCAGCCCTTCTTGCCATCAGTAGCAGAGCACCTTCTTGCGCACTTTTCTGCTCCTACCATAGCTGCGCTCACGCCGCTCTTTCCCAGGCTTGAACCTGTTCAAGTATGATCATTGATACACACTGCCACTACAACTTAGAGCCTCTATGGTCAGCAACCGATCCAACCCGTACTGCAGATACATTTGCAACTGCCCAATCACACGGTGTTTTGACGGCACTCATACCTGGAACAGATAGAGCTTCATCGCTGCGCGCACTTGAGTTAAGTGCTACACATGCACATCTATGGGCAGCCATAGGGTTTCACCCGCATGAAGCCCTCACCGTGCAATCTGCTACCATACAACAGGAGCTTACTGAACTTCTGAGGCATGAGAGTGCACATAAATGCCTTGCCATTGGTGAAACTGGCCTGGATTACTTCCGCATTTCTCCCTCTGAAACAGCCAGTGTGAAAGAAGCACAGCAATCAGCATTTATGGCTCACATTAGAGCTGCTGATCAACTGCAATTACCGCTCATCATTCATGTTCGTGATACTGGCGAAGAGGCATATTATGACACGCTCCGCATTCTGAAAGAAACAAAACGCTCATCGCTTCCTTTTATCCTTCACTGTGTCTCTGGTCCACGTTCCTATATCACAGATGCACTAGAGCAAGGTGCTTACCTCAGTTTTGCGGGTAACTGTACCTATCCCTCAGCACATAGCATCCGTGACATCCTTAAGTATGCACCAGAAGATCGCATCCTTATAGAAACTGATGCACCTTTTTTACCGCCGCAACCACATCGTGGCAGCACATGTGAACCTTGGATGATACAATTAACTGCAGAGTGCGTGTGCTCCCTCAAAGGAATAACGCTTGAAACTATCTATCAGCAAACCTGCACACTTTTTCCTGCACTAAGGACCGCATGAAGGACGAAACACATATTGCTCGCTTTATCCGTCGTCATCCTGTAAAAACACAGCGATTTCTGGAAATCTTACCAGGATTTTTCTCTTGGTCATTGATACTTTTCCCTTTTTGGGGGTCATTCATTATCCCCGAATTTGTAGCATATTATGTGATCGCGTTTTCTGTGTACTGGCTCTACCGCTCGCTTAGCCTTGCTTTTTTGACTATTGTGGCACATTTCAGACTCAAAGCATCAATAGCTTTTGATTGGCTTGCAGATCTCAAGCAGCAGTACCCAGAGTCTTGGGACACTATCCATCACATCATCGTTATTCCCACGTATAAAGAACCTCAATCTACCCTTGAACGGACGCTCACAGCATTGTCTACCCAAACGTACCCACTTAAAAACTTACATATTATGCTCTCATTTGAAGAGAGAGAGGGTATTGAAGCACAGCACAAAGCAGCTGCACTGACTAAACAATTTGGGAGTACGTTTGGGGACCTGTGGATCACCCACCATCCAGACATTATGGGTGAAGTAAAAGGTAAATCTTCAAATACTGCTTGGGGAGCACGACAAGCAAAAAAACACCTAGTAGATACACAGGGTGTTGCTATAAAAAGAATTACTATCACGAGTGAAGACGCTGATGCACTCTTTCACCAGTCTTACTTTGCCGCACTGACTTTTTCTTTCCTTTCTGACGAGCAACCTTTCAACGTGATCTGGCAAGGTGCCATTGCGTTTTATAATAATATCTGGAGAGTTCCCTCACCAGTCCGCGTACTCGCATCACTATTTAGTGTCACACAGATGTATATTCTGGCGCGCCAAGATAGATTAATCAACTTTTCAACCTACAGTACTTCACTACATCACATAGAAAGTATTGGTTACTGGGATACAGATGTTATACCAGAAGACTATCGTTTATTTTTTAAGTCATATTTTGCTAAAAAAGGTAACTTTGAAGTGCGACCTATTTTCTTGCCCATCCTTGCTGATGCAGCAGAATCACACACGTTTTGGGAGACGATGAAGAATCAGTATGAACAATTAAAACGATGGGCTTGGGGGGTGAGTGATGACGCCTACATCATCAAGCAGTACCTTATAACCCCAGGTGTACCTTTCTGGGACAAATCAGTTCGTGTACTCAAGGTTGTTGAGGATCATTTCTTATGGCCGGTTAACTGGTTTGCCATCACCGTTTCTGCCTTTTTACCTCCGCTACTTAATCCCATTTTTAACCGCACCATTTTGGGAAAAACGCTTCCTCAGGTTACGTCCACGCTCCTCACACTTTCACTTGTTTCACTTGTGGTTATTTTTGTGGTGGATGCACTTAACCGTCCACCACGCCCAAATAAGTTCAATCCACTTTCGTATATTCTTCAACCAGTAGAATTTTTACTCTTTCCCATTATTGGCTTTTTCTTTTCAGCACTTCCTGGTCTTGATGCACACACGCGTCTTATGTTGGGCAAATATATTGAATATAAAGTCACCGAGAAAGTGTAACTACACAACACTGTACCTTTTCCGTATACTGAATGAAGGAAAGTATTACTGCCTTGTATGGTACATACACAACGTATCTTCAACTACTGCAAACGTTTTGATTGCATTGTACCGTGGTGGTTGGCTCTCGTCTTGCTTTCAATAGTCATTCTTAGAATCCCCACTTTTTTTGAGCCATACTGGTATGGAGATGAAGCAATCTATCTCACCATTGGCAACGCTATGAATAACGGCGCACGCCTCTATGCAGAGATTGTTGACCATAAAACCCCTCTCATCTATTACTTTGCTCGGGTGCCAGATCAGGTATCATTCCGGATATTGCTCCTAGGGTGGATGATCATGACCACTGTTGCATTTGCCCAGGTTGCTCGTTTTTTCTTCAAAACCGAAAAAGCGGCAGGATTCGCGACAGCAATATTTGCCCTACTCACGACACTTCCTTGGTTTGAGGGAAACATTCCCAATGGCGAACTTTTTGTCATGGGATTTGTTTTACTAGCCCTACGTGCGCTTACTCATACTACCTTCATTCGCTCGTTTTTCCATGGCACAGCACAGCCTTTATCTTCAAAAGATTGGGTGTGGCTGTATGGAGCCGGCTGTGCTCTCGGTTTGGCTGTACTTACTAAAGTACCAGCAGTATTTGATGCAGCGGCTTTGGGAGCACTGCTGTTACTTCCCCTTCTTGTCACCCGCACAAAGGTTTTGCCTGCGCTAGCGCAGAGCGCTCAAAGAGCCATTGTATTGGGGATAGGCGTTGCCACTCCAATCATTGTATCCATTCTCTATTTTGTGGCTATCGGAGCAGGTCATGATTACCTTACCTATGGTTTGCTCTACAACTTCCACTATACAGGAACATGGATTTTGTCATTCAATAATCCGCTCGTGGCATTTTTGTACACCTTCCCCGGAAAAGCGAGCGTCCTTTTAGCTGGTTTTGCTGCTGTCATTCTCCTGCGTACTACCCTTCCCAAAGCTGTTCAGTTTTTTACTGTGTGGGCACTCTGTGCTCTTTTTGCAAGCTTACTTTCCAATCGTCCCTATCCACACTACTTTATGCAAGTGGTGCCGCCAATTGCCCTTCTTGTTGCAGCAGTGATGGAGTATTATTCTGCCAACAAAAGTGCACGTATTACTACGACACTAAGTGCGGCTTTCCTTCTTTTCTTATGCTACGGCGTTCTCACAACTTTGGCCGTGGGTCTCTATCCAGTTGCACCATATTACAAGCATTTTTGGAAGTTCTTTACTCGACAACAAAATTACACCGAGTACCGAAATGCTTTTAACTATCTAATGGATAACAACTATGCAGCAGCAAAGTACCTTGCGGGAAGCAAAGATGATAAGCTTTTTATTTGGGGAACCAACCCCACTCTGTATGCTCTTACCAAAAAACAACCGGTAGGGGCATTTACGGTTTCATTTCACATTAAGGATCTCCACTTATATGCCCAAACAATGCAGGCTGTTACCGCATATAAACCTGAATTTATTGTTGTTATGCATGATGAAACGACTGAGCTACCAGGATTAGATGGATTTTTACGTGGCAACTATGTGGTGTTTGAAACCTATGATCATTTCACTGTATGGCGCAGAAGCTTCCTGAGTACGCTATAATAAGGCATGGTCCAAACGTTTTACGGGATAGAAGATGAGACACTTGCTCGCTCGGTACGGGGTGTTTTGTTGACTTCTTGTGTTTTTACCGGTCTCATTACGCTCTGTACTACTCTTTTTTACTTTATTGCACAGCCCATTGTGCCACTTTTGTACTCATTACCTCGCGCCGAACAAGCACTTGTACCCAAGCTTTGGCTTTTTGTACTTCCTGCCGCCTCTCTCAGTATCACAGTCGTACATACAATACTTATCTCAAAATTTAGAGATTTAGATGAACTCATCCTAAAAATGTTTGCCTGGGTCACTGTATTTTTACAGGTGCTCCTTCTTGCAATCTTAGTACGTACTATTACTATTATTTGGTAACACATGGCAGCGTTTATCGTTTCAGCACTAGTGGCACTGGTAAGTACTCCGGCGGTGATATGGTGGTACACACGCCAAGGCTGGTTGGATAACCCACAGGTGCAGACACATGCAAAAAAAACACACACAACGCCCGTCCCTCGAGGTGGTGGACTAGTTATTTTTCTCAGTATCCTCATTGCAAGTGCATATTTTCTTCATTTTGATTCGTATCTATGGGCAATTATGAGTGGGGCAGCACTGCTTGCGCTAGTTGGTTTTCTTGATGATGTGTATGATGTACACCCGCTCATCAGATTGGCAACCAATGGTATTGTTGCACTCATTGTCGTTGGATCAGGCATTGGCATAGCATATATTAGCTCACCGTTTTCCTCTCAAGTTATTCACCTTGATATGCCTCAATATACATTCCAGTTTCTAGGTCAGCGACATACGATCTGGATAATAGCCGACCTTTTTGCTCTTCTTTTCATTGTATGGAACATGAACATTGTAAATTGGTCAAAAGGTGTAGATGGTCAAATGCCAGGTTTTGTTAGCATTGCGCTCGTTTTTATTGGCATCTTGTCTACTCGTTTTTTTGATGATCCTACTTCTTTCAATACCACGCAGCTCAGTTTCATCGCTGCAGGAGCATTTGCAGGTTTTTTAGTATGGAATTGGTATCCCCAAAAAATCCTTCCCGGCTATGGCGCTGGCTCGCTTGCTGGTTACTTTTTGAGTGTTCTGGCTATCCTATCTGGCGCAAAAGTAGCAACAACACTCATGGTACTCGCCATACCCACAAGTGATGCACTCTTCACAATTGCTCGGCGTGTCCTAAAAGGTAAATCACCTTTCTGGGGTGACAGAGGGCACCTACATCATAAACTCATTGATGTCTTTCATTGGGGGAAACGAAGGATCGCACTTTTTTATTGGTCAACGAGTTTGGTCATGGGTGTGTTATCTTTATATTTGAATACACTTCAAAAAATCATTACAATAGGAGTCGTTGTCACGAGTGTGGCATCAGTTCTCATTTGGGCAAAAATAAAATCACACCGTACAAAACATGCACATGACTAAACACCCACTCTACTTACTCCTCAAAACTGCTCGACCACGGCAATGGATTAAAAACATTTCCATGTATGCCACGCTTTTTTTTACTGGGTTTCTTTTTACCGACCCCACTGATGCGCCAGCATACTTTACCACTGTCACCTTATCTTTTATTGTATTTTGTTTTCTGACTTCAAGTGTTTACATTTTTAATGACATCATTGATCGCGAGGCCGACAGTCACCATCCCTTCAAGAAAAAGCGACCTATCGCATCGGGTGCACTTGCCATTCCTACAGCGTTATTTGGGGTAGGTGTTTCGCTGGCTGTAGTTATTTTTCTTTCGCTGTGGCTTCCGTTATTCTTTAAGCTCTTGGTTGTGGCCTATCTCTTTCTACAAGTGCTGTATGCAAAGTACTTCAAGCATATCCCCATTCTTGATGTCATTTCTATTGGGTTAGGTTTTCTGATACGTGTGTATGCTGGAGCTGTAGTGGTTAATTTACACATGAGCGTGTGGTTCTTGCTGACAGTCATCTCTGCTTCACTCTTCTTGGCTGTAGGTAAACGCCAGAGTGAACGGACGCTATTGGCAGGCAAAGATGATGTACTTATGGGCAGTACTCGAAAAATTCTCAAACGCTACAGTCAACGCCTGCTTGACCAATTTACCAGTATGTTTGCCACAGCCACATGGCTAACCTATGCGATTTTTACTTTTCAGAATCAAATTGTTACTCCCACAGAAGAGTTTTCTACATTGTATACATTACTTCCCAAAACTCTGCATACACAAAAACTACTCATGTTGACGCTGCCGTTTGTCATTTTGGGTGTCATGCGGTATCTCCAACTTATTTATGAAAAGAATGAAGGTGAATCACCCGAACGCGTGTTACTGGGAGACAAGCCACTTTTAGGGACTGTCTTTCTGTTTGGCCTTACTTCTTTCATCGTCATTTATGTGTTAGGTTAATCAAGTATGATCACCTCACGTCAAAAACATGTGCTTATCCTCCTGTGTATTTTCGCTTTTGCGTTTTTTACTCGTACCTATCGTCTTAATCTTCCCGAAGGATATATTTTTGATGAAGTCTATCATGCGCTTACAGCCAAGCTTATTGCACGCAATGACCCCCGAGCTTTTGAATGGTGGAATCAACCAGTGGAGCCAAACACCGCAGTAGACTGGTTGCACCCACCACTCGCTAAATACACACAAGCACTCAGTATTCTTGCCTTTGGAGAAAATAGTTTTGGGTGGCGTTTTAGCTCGGTTGTGTTTGGGATGATCACTTTGGCAGCGTTATACAAACTAGTTGTACACCTCACTGACTCACGTCCCACCGCTCTGCTTGCCACTTTTCTGACTAGTCTTGACGGTCTTGTACTGGTGCAGTCAAGAATAGCAATGAATGATATTCACGTCACAGCTATCATCCTCTGCACGTTTCTTGTATTTACGCTCTATCGCAAACGCCAGCAGTTTTCTCTGCTGTGTGCTACTGGCATCTTGGCAGGTGTTGCTATGGGAACAAAATGGTCTGGGGTTTTTACACTTGGTGTCATCTGGCTGTATGAGATATTCATGTATATTCGGTTTGAGTTGATGCATCAAAGTAACTATAAAGATCGTTTACTTCGCACATTCTTTTTTTTACTGAGTAGAATGCTTGTACTTGCACTGGTACCTGCCTGCATCTATGTAGCTAGCTACAGCGTTATGTTTGCACAGGGAAAAAGTTTCCACCATTTTATTGATCTACACAAGCAGATCTGGTGGTACCAAACCCACTTGGAGGCAACGCATCCCTACCAATCTAGACCCTTTGAGTGGTTTTTAAACATTCGCCCAGTATGGATGAGTGTGGAATACCTTGGAGACAGACGCGGTGATATTTATGCCTTTGGCAATCCAGCACTCTTCTTATTGGGTGGAATAACGGTACTGTGTTCACTGGGCGTAATACTCTACAGAGCTGGAGAGATACTCAGTGCTTTTTTTGTACAAAAACGTCGTTCTGCGCGCGCCCTCTTGAGCCATTTAATTACTTCGGCGCTGACATCACCCATTGTTTTTTTGCTTGTTTCATATAGTGCAGTATGGACTCCCTGGCAGTTTTCTCCTCGGATCATGTTTTTTTACCATTACACGCCTGCAGTCCCACTCATGGTGGCACTGTTATCGTATTGGTTGGTCTCTTTTTGGAAACAATCAAAGGTTCACAGAGCAGCTGTTGTACTCTGCATCTCTGCAAGCATTCTCTGCTTCGTGGTGTGGTATCCACATTGGGTTGGGATACCAGTCTCAACTTCCTTTGCTGACTCGGTGTACTTTGCTTTTGATAGGTGGAAGTAATTTTAATCCTATAACTTGATTTTAAGAGATATTTTGATATACTTAGTGCGCTTTTTGTAAGCTACATTTTACGCGCTCTAAAGCACGTATGTATGTGTGTTAACAATAAGTATTCTGAGTCCTCACAGGACACTTCTTAAGTACATGACGTACTTACAAAGAAGTTTCTTGTAGACGCTCTTTCACAAACTGAGTAAATGCTCCTTTTGAATCCAGTCATCTGCGAGACTGCGCCATGTGTATACCACCAAGTGATACGTATGGTGCAGTCTCTCGTTTGACTGCATCTCATTTTTTTCACGCATTCACGAGGAGTATCGTATGAACAAGACACACAGTCACCATGAGGCGTCACACGATCATGGTCACTCACATGAGTCAAGCAACTCAAAGCTCGGCTGGTTCCGCGGCATCTGCATTGGCCTCGCCATCTTAGCGGCTATTCTGTTGTGGAGTTTTGCTGATGCAGCTTCACCTCAGCAACCTGCGGATCCACTGTGGCGAGTAGATGGAAGAGTGCTTGATACAACTGGCGATTTTTCCACTGAAGCCACAGCGGCATTCAACACGGCTGCCATTAAGAGCGGATATCCCATCTACATGATCATCGTGGACGGCAGTCTGCTTGAAGGTAATAATCTCTACGCAGTTGATGTCGCTAAAGAGATCATGGATGGTCGCTATGGCGCCAGTTATCAATGGCAATCTAGCGACAAGCATAGTGGGTTGTTTCCAGACAATGTGGTGGTACTCGTTACCGCCCCGTTTGTTCAAAAGCCCAACGGTGAGATTCCTGATGACCACGAATGGAAGCGCGCCATTACTGAGCTCATCATGACCAATCAGTTTTCACAACTTGGTCAGGTCATGAAGGATTCCGAGCACACCTACAGTGTAGACGTAGCCAATACTGCAGATCTCATGATTCAGCGCGGTGAGTTCAATACAGCGAAAGTTAGCGATGCGGTGCAATACATCGCAGATGCCTACAAAGCCATCGGAATGAACCCGCAATCATCTGGCGCTCAGGCAGCTCAAACACCGGCATCAGCGCCACAGCTACAGCCCACACCCACAAATCAAAATAGTGATGGTGGCTCATCGGGCAGTTGGGCGATGTTTATCATCGTCATCCTCATTTGTGTAGTGGTTGGGACCGGGCTTGCACTCTACTACTATCTTTCAGAATGGTACATTGCGCGCATGCGCGCAGTGGCAGCCAAGCAAACCGCAGCTAACTTGGCTGGCAGCTGGGACACATATGTCACAGAAGCCAGAAACAAAGTCGCTGCCTTATCTACTATGGCCACACCGTCTGAAATCAGAGAGCTTAACCAGAGCATCGATAAAGCGACAGCTCAGGTCTCAAAGGCTCAGGGCAACTACAATGAGGTCATGCGCCGAGCTGGTGATCCAAGTCGCTGGCTGGCGACCAAGATTTACGTGGCTATTCAAAAAGAGATCGACGATAACCTTCTGGTTGATCTCAAGGGCGGCGAAAAAATCTTGATTGATGTCAAAGCAGCCTGCGAAAAACTTGAGGCACTTTCAAAAGATGTGACCTCTCAAGTTGAGCAAGCAGCATTGATTGTTAACCAGGCCTTGGATCAAACTAGTGCGCTTATGGATGGTGAGTATCCCTCACCCAGACTGCAAAATAGCGCGCAACAAGCACTAGGTCTGTACCAAACTGCTCAACAGTTGGCCAGTACACGTGAGTGGACGAAGGCGCAACAAGCTGCTCAGCAGTCGGTAACCACCGCAGAAGCAACGCTCAAAGAGGCTGCTTTGTGGGTGTCGCGAATGCAAGGCATGAGCACAGAGTTATCAGAGCTTCGGACCAAGTATGACCAAGTCCTCAATGACCAGGAGCATACATCCATTCTCCCAAGTCTCGAAGCACTAGTGGCTGCAAGCAATTTTGCCGAAGTGCGCACGCATCCACAAGCAATTGCCTCCATCCTTTCGGAGCTTGCCGATGACATTAGGGCTGCAAATAGCCAATACAGCCAGAAGCGCTATGATGAAGTTATTGTGACAATTGGCGTAATTCAAGATGGGTTAACCCGTATTGAAAGCTTGGCTAAAACGCTCAAAGAAACCCTCGAGGACCTCACCGAGCTCAAAGCTGAGCTTCCTGGTTTACTTGGCGCTGCTTCAAGCGAACTCGACTCAGCACTTCAGTACGTCAAACAACATGATGAACTCATTGATGATGAAACCGAGCGCGCGTTGATTCACGCCAGTGACCTCCTGGATGCTGCCAAGAATGAACTTGATGAGACCTTGCCCGATCTTTTGAAAGCACAAAAGTGGCTCCAAGAAGCAGAGAAGCTCATCAAAGATGAGTGGCAGGAAGCCAAAGGTGAAGTAGACGCTCTGCAAACTGCTCGCAACAAAGCTACTGACAGAATTAAAAGTTCTTCGCGGTCGCAATCAAAAGTTCAAAACTTCAATGAGGACCATGATGACGACGTGAATGCTAGCACCGTGCGTATGGCAACAGCAGCGGCAGCTCTACATACCAAGGCTGCAGCTGCCTTTGAAAGCGCAGAGGGCCTTGGTGATGGTCAAGAAAGCGAACGCTTAGAACACTACCGCGCTGCAGCTAAATGGGCTACTGAAGCTCAGGAAGCTGCCGAGAAGGCGCTGGAGCAATCAGAAGAAGACTGTGAACCTCCCACTCCTACGTGGACGCCCAGTTACGGCGGTGGCTATAATGGTGGATATTCTATCCCCACAACTGTGTACCGTCCAAGCACTTCCACTGGTTCAATCTCTTCGAGTCATAGTTCGTCAGGCAGCAGTATGAGCAGCAGCCGGGCCACTACTCGGAGCTACTCTGCTCCAAGCAGACCTGCTGCTTCACCAGCTCGCTCTTCGATGACAAGCAGCCGGGCCACTACCCGGTAAGCGAATACACCGAACTCAGTTTGTACTAAATGTAAGCGCCTTTTGTTTCACTACAAAAGGCGCTTTTTTTGTTGCACAGGTCCACTTGATTTTACGTCACTATAATATTGACAAAGTGATATTAAATGATATACTTACACTCTGTTCAATACAGACCGCAGTAGTGTGGTGCACCTTAACAAACAAGCATCGTGGAGAGTCCTCTCACTACGAATTGTGCGAATCTATTGTTTGGCTATCTTTCAACACGAAAGCACAAGTCACTCAATACTACGTACACCCTCGCAGTGAGTTCACCTCTCTACGAACTTTAGATATACACACAAAAGTTTTCATTGTGTCTCCTTTTTTCTTCCGTCTGAGTTGGAGATTTACCTATTCATTTCACACTTTTCACCAGATTTGTGAATACTGTGAAAAATGGATAAGTGGGTCTCCGACTCAACAAGAAGCCGCTATGGCCTACTGAAGAGCGGAGAACAACTACAATCGTTTTCATCTCAACAATTTCGCTATGCGAAGGGAATAACTCACAATGTCTACTGAAACCATCGTTATCAACGATCAACCAGCTACCACTCAAACCGTGACACTCCAACCTGGTGTTGCTGAAAAAATTCAAGGTCTTACCTTTGTTGATGCGCAGACTCCTCAAAAGATCTCTGCTCTCACACTACAGACCCTTGAAAACATGGACGCTGCCCAGCTCATCCAGTTCTTCACCCTCAATCCCGCAGATGCCTTCAATGTCGCCGCTCGCTTCAAAAAGCAAGATGCGCCACAAGCATTGCATGTCGAAGTGGAGACTACAGCCTCTCAAGCAACTACCACTCAGCCAGTCAACCCGTTTGCCTCACTGCTCGGTGGCGGTGCAAGCGCAAGTGGCCTGTCCACTGGCGTTATGTCCGCCCGCGTTAACCCGCAGGCCATTCAAAAGGCCGCTGACGCAGTGCTGGCATGCACAATCTGGGGAGGTGGCATCGGCAATATCTTCAACAAGGACTTCTGGAGCCAGGTCAATCTGGGGACAGAATGGGAATTGCGCGAAAAAATTGATGCATGGATTGAGGATATGGAAACAGGCCGCTACATCAGCGCCACTAGCGTTACCTCGCTGTTCGAGAGTGTTAAGGGTATGTTCGGGCCACGGTTTGATAACCTCATTCAAAGTGTCGCTATCATCAGCCAAAGCCACTCCACGCAAATTCTCACCGGCGCTATCGCTACTATGAATCTTGGCCAAAACGTGTTAGGGAACCTCCAAATGACGGTTCCATACGTCGCCGAAGAGCTTTCAACTGCCGTCATTGCAAGCCGCACCCCTGAACAAGCGGGGCGTCTTATCAAAAGCGTTCGTGTCTTCTTCGAGATCATTCGTGATCCTCGCTTACACGCACGCACGGGTATCGTTGATGCCGCAAACGTTGATGACGCTGCCTTGCAGTTCATTCGTCAGCGTGCTAGTCAAGAGGCTGCACGTAGTGTGCAATTAGCTCTGGCATATGAGGCTTTCGTCCGCGCCCTGGCTATCTGTAATGAAGCAAACGTTGCCAACCCCGACTACCTGAAAACCGTCGGCATCTTGGCATCTCGTCTGTCTGTCCTTTACACTATGGCCAATGGCGAGGAGGTGACGACCGTGAATACGGCGGCTCCCTTTCGTGAAGGGGCTGAGCCTCATGCTGCAGCAAGCGCAACAGCGACTGCAACAGCGCGAGTCAAGTTCAGCCTCAACTTGGGGAAGTTCAACGTCTCCTACGAACGCAAGTAACTTCGACTTTGCTTGGGTAACGACTTGGCTCACTTGGGCAACTCAGTCGGGACGATCAGACCTGATTTCAATGCTGCAACTCTATGCTGCTGCCCTGAATCTTCAAGGCAAAGGCAGTGTCCAGCAGCAAGAAACACAGCTAGCGATCGTCTCAGGCAAGGTTGTTGAACTGAGTGCGTGGTTCACCACAAACCAAATCAACCCCAACCAAGCCCCACCAGCAGTACCCGCCCCCGTGCAAGTGCCACAAGCACAACCACAAGGGAGATACATCGTTCACGAAGGACCACGCGTCGGTCGCGATTTGATCATCAACAATGCCGGACCTGACATGATGGCTCGTGGCTTCATGCCACCTGGCTTTAGTGTCCAACCCCAGCCAACGCAAGCTCAATCAGCAGGTCCTGCTGCAACTTCCTTCCCATGGGATCGAGTGCAAGCCTACGCAGACGAAAAAGATTCAGACTTTGGTGACAACTTTGTTGTCGCTGAAGGCTATCTAGTTGATGTCACAGTGGGCGGAAGCCTTGTGATCCAAAAAGGTAACCTCAAGGACGTGAGTGTTGGCGGCAACCTCTTCATCGAGGGCGCCGTCACGCTTAAGGACTGCACGGTAGGTGGAAACATCTATCTTGTACGAGGCCAAGAACGCCTCGTCAGCAAGCGCGACACGGATATGGGTGGAAATCAACAGTCTCTGCAACCAGACCAGTGGGCACAACAAGCCCGTCGCGTTGCAGGTGTGTAATCTAAGTTCAAAAAGGAGGTGAAATCGCCGAGCGGAGCAATCCGCTCGGCTTTCACCCAGTGATCTGAATACTTTGAGCTCACTGGGTGGAAGACATTCCACATAATGAAAACAGCACTCCATGCCTGCTACCGTTTATCGGTAGCTTTTTGGCGTTTAGTGATGTTGCACATTAACAAACTAAGACAACTAGTTCTCCTAGAGACTAAAAACTTACCGAATTCAGGTGTTGTTTTTTAAGGCACTTGCCTAAACAAACGATACCTATCGTTCGGTAAGTTTCAATTTCATTCTTTAGGAGAATACTACTATGGCTACTACAAAGCCCAAAATCACGACAATGTACGATTCCACCAAGGCACAGTCTGTGCTCTTGGGTACCAACTTTGCCTTTTACTTTGACCAGGAAACCGATGATCACCAGATCTATCCAATCCTTGGAAAGAGTGAAGTGGCAATCCCTGGTGTTGCTCGGCTTGAAGGGTTCAAAATCCCATCATTTGGTATCGCTGGTCTCTGGCCCGACCGTGATGTCTACTATGCTAAAAAAAGTGTTGCGCACATCATGTGTGCCGATCCTTTCAAAGCTGGCAAACAGATTGACATCGAAGTCTTGCTCAACGGGCAATCACTCTATGGTCACCCAGTCCAACTTGATCGACATGGTAGCGCCCACTTTACAGTTGGTAACCTCCAACCAGGTGAGTACACCGTACAGATCAAAGGTACTGAACTGAACACAGAGTTCCGCGTCGCCGAATACAAATTGGCACCCCTCACAGCCGAGCTACTTCCTGGTTACACCCAGAGTAGTGGTCGGCTGTCTGGAACCATTGCGCTTCGCACCTTCTTCACGCCCGTTCGAACCGGCGTCAAAGTAGCGGTTGATATGCGTCTTGATGGCAGGACAGTTGAAAACACCGTTCTCTCTGTCAATGAAAAGAGCGAAGTCGTCTTCGACTTTTCAATGCCGCTGCAAGACGGTGCTATGACCATTGCGCTCATGTTCGTTGATGCCCCTGACCGAAACGCCCAAGTGGCAATTCGTGCAGGTAAACGCGCTGAGGACCGCAAAGAGCATACCATCAACCCGCTGGGTATGATGGTCAACTGTTCCATCCTGCCGCTCCAAAACGGCCAAACGGTCAATGGTCTCAGCCTTGCGAGTGCGGGGAAAGTAACAAATACTCCGATCGTGGCAGTCAACCCCGTTGGCCGGAACATTGAACTCCAAACCAAGACAGCCTTCAAAAAGCTATGCCTCATGGTCTTCAACCCTTCGAAAGCCAACTTCGACACCCATGAGTACAGCGATGTACCATCCGGAGAGAGAATCACTTTCGCCTTCTGGACAGTGTGGACCAAGGTTTACATTGCGGGTTGGGTTGAAGGAAGAGACAACATCCAAGCCTGGGAAGGATACACAACCTTTCTCAAACCTAACTCTATCAAGCTCGATATGTTTGCCCAACCCTCCGTCAAACCTGGCGCCGACATCGACATTGATTTCACGGTCACTGGCGTTCAAGAAGAAGTACCCGTTCACGTGTTCGTACGGCCCATCCGCTACACGGCCTCAACCTCGGGGAACTCATCGTTTGCACTCAATATGTTACGAGGCATCACAGATACACCCTCTCCAGAGCCAGTTATGGTTCAAAAAACGCTGGCAGAATTTTCCGCAGCGAACCGCGCAACACGCGGTCTTCACACCGAAGAGCCTAACTTCCGCGGCGGCAATCTGCGATCAGTTACATACGAAAGCGCCCTTGAATCCAACGAAAGTTTTCGTGGTGGGGTACTGGAAATGGCCATGTCCAAGGGTTCATTATCCCTTGGTGGCAACCCACAGAGCCTGTCGCTGGGAGGTGAACTGGAAACGATGCCGGTTGACGTTGCTACCGCAGTCATTGTGCCAAAGGAAGCAACTATCCCCCAAACGGTTCATGCTGGGATCCACTACGTAACCAGTCGAGGTCGCGTTACCATCACTGCGCCAGAATCAATTGGCGAACTTTTGATTGAAGCCTTTGCTCCAACCCGACAAGGGTGGGCAGAAGCCTCGGCAAAGGTCGAAGTGGCAACACCACTGTTCGCTGACTTGCGCCTCCCAGCATACGTCGCCAATGGGGATCGCTTGGTCGCACATGCAGATGTCTATGCAAACTCTGGAAAGGCACAAGCGATTGTGCTGGTAAACAGTCAACCCACTGACTTTACAGTCAACGGCGTAAACTGGAATCCACAAATGCAGTTCAGCACACCAGCTAAGATTGATTTCGTGGTCACTGCAGGTGATGAAGTACAACTGCTCCTTCAAGACACCGCTGGCAACCAGGAAAGCGTGTACGGCACTGTCAAGACAATGGGCAAATACACCTACCAAGTGCGTTATCCCAAAATCTTGGAAGCTGGCGCTGCTCTTCGTGTCAACGGCAATACCCAAGAGATTGAGGTTCTACCCAGCTTGAAGGCCGTTCAGATGGATTTGGGCACCGCAGTTCGCGACAACTCTGTTACACCCCACGACTGCTGTGGTCAAACAGCAGATAAGATGACAACTCAGCTTGTATTGTGGCTTTCGGGAAACGATTCCGAAGCACGTGGTGCATTCCTGAATGCATACATGCGGTATAAGAGCATGTACGTGCCACGCCGTGGGATGAAGTTCTATCCTCACCATGACACAGTTGGCACAAAAGATAATCACTACGTGACCCACGCAGCGATTGCTGGCTACCAAATGCGCGCATGGCTCCGCCATCCAATGGTGTCTGGCACAAATGCAGACAAGGAGATGGGTGATGCCCTGAGAGACATCTATACCATGGCCGAAAACCTGATGTCCATCTATCAGTTACCGCTGCGCTATGACAGCACAAATGTGAACAACATGCAGCGGGCTTTCCAAGTTGGAGTCATTGACCAAAACCTGCGTGCCGTTCAGCAGTTTGTGCTCAACAACATTAAGCCCGCCAAGATCGGTAAAGCTGTGACAATGCAGCAGCACCCCGCATACCAGCGTGCTGACACTGCCTACGCGGCTATCATCTGTGCCCGCATGGGACGGATGGACCTAGCCTACGACCTAGCACAGAATGTGTTTTCTCAGTTCTCAAAGAACAACAAGCCGTATGGTTATGTTGATCTCTACCCAACAGCAATGATGCTGGGTGAGCTAGGGAACTTCACATCTGCCAGCCTGAATGTTAACGGCATGTTTAGCATGACAGTGGATCAGGCAGTGAACTACACGCAAAAAATCATGGCGTTGCAAGTTAACACGGGCACCTGTCTTGTGAGGGTGACTGAACTTCGGCATGAGGACTGGGATCAGTGGGAATCTACTCGCACTGTCACTGTTGGTTTACAGGACTCGGCTGGTCGCTCACTCACTACAATTCGCGCTGGCGATAAGGTTTTCATGCGGGTAGAAGTACCCAATGCAGAACCTGGCGACATCGTGATCGTCAACCTGCCAGATGCACTAAGCCTGCTGGTGGGCGGCACGGAAGTAAAGATGACCGAGTTCGACCTCAAAGGTGAAAAACACATGATTTTGGAACTGGTCGCAACATCAAAGACCGTATCCGATATCGGGTTATTCGCCTTTGCTGGTGTTCAGAACATGTATGTCATTGTTCGCAATATGGACAACGAAAAAGTGTTCGGCACCTCAGGTGCGTACCCAGTAACCGTCGTCTAGTCTCCTGTTAACTTACTTACTCTCATGAAGTAACTTGTCTTAGTTTGTTTCTTTAAAAGGTGAGGTGAAACGCTTGTTTCCCTCACCTTTTTGCTTTATATCCTATAGTATGTTATACTAAGCAGTTCTTTAACATCCTTCATGGGAAGGTATTTGTGGCTAAGCCCTCTATTTTACGTGCCACTGAACAGTCTTACACATCGTAAGCAGTCGTTTAGTGCCACAGATAGTGTCGTTTAGACACAAATCGTCTTCCCTTGAGTTTATACATCTTTCACTTTATGGAGACTTTCATGCTAGTACCAAAATCTGCACCAACAAAAAATTTCAAGAGCGTGGCCTCAGAGCTACGCAGACTGTGGAAAGAGATAGAGCCAGACTGGCTACCAGTTATGGAACATATCACTCCATACTTCGAGACAGTCGCTTTAAATCAATTCTTGGCCCGTCCGACTGCCGTCTTTACCGACGCGTATCGCGGGTCTGATATTTCTGAAGAGGAGTACCCTGCAGTTGCAAATGCACTCGCTGGTATCTTGACTCCACAGATTGCCGAAACAGTTCAACAACAACAACAAGAGAAACCTAATCCAACGCGCCCTGCTCCACAGGCTGATGCACCACGTAATAGTCCCATTCTTGTTGAGGATCTCGCTGCGTACATCGAAGCATTTGGTTCATACAAAATGGATGAAATCGCTAGCCGAACTGGGATTATGGTTCGTCGACAGATGACATACCGAGAACTTGCTGAACTTATTGTAACAGAAAGCAAGATGGATCAATTTTTGGACATTTGTGCACAAGTTCACAGCACCCAGCATAACCTTGCTAAACGACACCTGCCTATCAAGTGGGCTGATGGAACGCCGTCCTATTGGAACCTTGTACGGTTCACAAAATTCCTGGAAACGCTAGAAGTTGACGATATTGACCGGTTGATTGTTGGAATTGGCTATCGCACTGGTGACATCGGGCGTGATACCAAAGTACCCAACTATGTCTACAATCTTGTATCTTACCTACGAAATCGAGGTGGCTTCACGAAGCTGCTTGAAGAAGCAGCCAAAACTATCGCAAACCCCGTTACATGGATGTTATAGCTCATTCAGAGACGAAAAAGGGCGGCCATGTGCTGCCCTTTTTTGATGGCTTTTTATTCTTTTTTGCTTAGCACTTCAAGAAACTGAAGTGAGCGAATTTCCTGCATCACGGTGGCAATGAGTTCCTTAAGATCCTCAACATCAGTATCTTTCAGCTCAAACTCACGCCGCACGAACTTACCTCTGGCTTTTTCTGGCTCTACAAACTCAAATACCCCGCTTACTACGGTAGGCTTGAAGCTTTTATCAAGCTCAGTTAGGAGCTTATAAAATAGCAACTGTCGTTTATACGGGCCACGAATACTTTCTGGCAATGTTTGCTCTCGTATACTGAGGTCTGCGGACTGCGTACGACCTTCTATTTCATTAACAGACTTAGGGCTACCTGTCTTATAGTCAACTACACGCACCAGCTGTGCACCTTGATCTACCCAATCAAAGCGGTCAATTCGTCCTACCAGTGGTACGTCATTCAACACTGTCCGGGCAAAACCTGTACCGAACTTCCGTTCTGTCTGCCAAGCATTCGCTTGATGCACATCAAATTCCTCAAGATATGCTCGTAGCACCACTTTTCCATGAGAAAGTCGACGATCCTGTTCTTGCTTACTCAGCACTTCTCTATTGAGGTAGTCTTCAAATGTTCGCTCTGCAAGTCCAAACAAATCATCAACTTCTCCTTGTATCACCCGTTGATATACTTTCTCCAGGGCAGCGTGTACAGCTGTACCAAACGCTAAGTACGGTGCTTTTGCTTGTGGCAATCGTAAGAGATCATTGTAGACAAAGTACTCTGGATCACGTAAATAGTTATTGAGTGCTGTTATCGACAATGAAAAATGAGAAAGCGTGTGTTCAAAAAAATCTCGCATTCGCTCAGTAGCTGGAGACGGGATAGGTGGAGCAACCAAAGTAGCAACCACTTCTTTCAACTCAACTTCATTTTTTTCTCTAATGGGAATCTCTGTCAGCCCTAGTTGAGCTTGCAATTGATATGCAAATACACTTGGTGTCACAGGTGAGGTCTTGGTGTCTGAGACTATAGTTTGAGGGAAACTTACTGATAGCTCCTTTTTTGCTCGTGTGATTGCCACATAAAATAATCGTCTGTCATCATCGTTTCTATCAGACTCCGATAGAAGTGCATGTTCAAGGACCCCTTGTGGGAGTGGCAACATGACACGCTTTTTACCATTCCCCCATACACCATCTTTGCAATGAATCAGAAAGACATACTCCCATTCTCTTCCTTTGGCTTTATGAACTGTAGAGAGAGTAACAGCATTTTTTTGTGTAGCTATATCTTGGTACGGCAAACTTAATCCATGTTCTTGAAGCGTACGGACTGTAGTTAAGAAAGTAGTAAGTGAAGCAGTATGATCGTCTTGCACCATTCGCTGAAGATAAGAAAAGAGAGTGGTAAGAACCATATAGATGGTTGGATCAGCTGTTTGCTTTTTCAACCACAATAAAAAGCCGGAATCACTAAGTACACTTGAGAACCATGCGGGCAAAGGCTCCGTAAGTTCACGCACACCCCATTCTTGCAGTTGTTTATACAGTGTAAGTATCAAACTGAGGTGTACAGCATCGAAACCCATGCCATGGGCTTGAGCCATTTCTACAACCTGTGCTTGTCCTAAACCCAGGAGTACACCCAATGAGACTTTGTGAAGTGCTGCAGTCCTGGCGAGCGTGTAGAGGGTGACCGTATCCACAGCAAACCATGGTGATGAAAAAACTGCAAACAAGTATTCATCTCCTGCTCCCGATCTAAGTGCTGTAATACACGTTAGCAACCGCATGAGCTGTACAATAACAGGATGCGTGAGAACATCTTTACCGCCCTCCAATTCAAAGGGAATAGAATAAGATGTCAACACAGCCATAAGCTCTTGAGCTTCTTTGTTGTTCCTAAAGAGAATTGCAATTTCACTGGCCGGCACCCCATTGGTAAGATGCGTTCTTATTTTTTCTGCGACAGAACTTAACTCTGTTGTTTGCGACTGGGCAGACCACAGATCTATGCTGACTTTAGTCTGCTGCTCTGAACTACTTATGAGTGTTTGTTTGAGTGACCAAAAGACTTCCTCTAATGCAGGTGTTTTTTCTCGATCTATATGTTCCTCTCGTTCTGCAAGAGGCATGACCAGAACATGTGCTGCATCATACATCTGTTGCGTACATCGATAACCAATGGTCAAAGGTATGACTGCTGCAGTTGGATAACGTTCGGCAAAACTGCGCACATTTTCGGTTGATGCACCTTGAAAACGATAAATAGACTGATGCGGATCACCCACCACACACAGATTAGCATTCTCGCCCCAAAATGAAGCAAGTTGGAACACCAAATTGTTTTGAGCAGTATTTGTATCTTGATACTCGTCTACCAGGATGTATTGCAAGCGTTCTTGATACTCACTTAACAAATCAGGATTAAGCTCAAAGGCAGTCTGCACCATCATAATCATGTCATCAAAGTCATAGCGTTGCTGAGTCTTGAGCGCTTGTTCATAAGCCGCATAAAGCACTGAAAGCTCTTTGTGTTTTGTTTTGTTTTTTTCTGTTTCTTCTGTACTTTTTTCAACTAAAGTAACAAATCGCTCTGTAGAGACCCCCTCTCGTTTGAGATCTGAGATAGCCTTGAGGATATCCTTTAAATAAAAGAATGTATGATTGAGTGGCTTAAGAACTTCTAATGGCAATTCAGTAATGAGTGTTTCCAAAATGGCAAATCGCTCACTATCCGTGAGCGGTTTTGCTTCTCGATGTAAAGGAAAGTAATCGGGGTATTCGTTCATGACATTCTGACAGAATGCATGAAAAGTGCAGATCTGTACGTACATACCTTGCATACCCATCATCTTAACCAAACGTTGACGCATAGTATGAGCAGCAGATTCGGTGAAAGTTAAGGCAAGAATGTTATGTGGCTGCGCATCAGTTTGCGTAATAATTTCCGCAATACGCGCTGTGAGTACCTGTGTTTTGCCGGTACCAGGCCCAGCAATCACCATGACAGGTCCCTCAATGGTCTCCACCGCTTTTTTTTGTGCCGGGTTAAGTTTGATTGTATTAGACATGTCTGTTTCGTTTATATCGTAGAATGAGTCGTTTGACCAGTTGAGATAGACAGACCGTTGCTAAGGCGAGACCTAGTGAAGGCAGTAGCGAGCTGAGTTTAAATTTCACCATGCCATGAGCAATGTCATCAAGCGGGAGTGTTGCACCAAGTGAAACAAAAGTAAGTGTGCCGACTGTATTACCCAGTATTGTAGCTACAAGAAAAGACCCTAGGGGCACCTTCATAACACCCGCAGCAACACTAACAGCATCATAGGGGAAAAATAAGAATCTCAACATAAGGACGCTCTCAAATCCGTTAGAGTTAAAGAAGCGTTGAAACTGTTGCGCACCCCGTGTGTCTTTTGACCACCATCTTCCCAATGCATATGGGAGTAGAGAGGAAAGCGTAGCTGCAATTAATGCATAGACATATCCGCTCTGTACTCCCCACAGTGAACCAGCAGCAGCAGTGAGGATACTTGCAGGTAGGAGGGTGAGCGGGCGAAGGAAATACACACCTGAATACAAGAGTGGTCCCCACATGCTGGTACGACTTACCTGGGCAAAAAGAGTGAGTAGCGTGTTGATATTCTGTCCTGATGCCCTGAACCAAATGTGTAAAAGCACACTGCATACCAGCCAAGCCGCTACAACCACTAACTTCATTCCATGTGATTTCCATAAGTACTGCACTTTGCTTCGCAAAAGCGCACTCGCTTCTCTGGGAAAATGAGAAACAGTTGTAACCATAAATTGATCTGCGAGGGAACGTACACCTTGCAAAAGTGTGGGATATGGAAAGACAAGGTTCCGTATTTTCCACAGTGTAATACGCTGCTCAAAACAGAGGCTGAAAAACGAGATCATCTCAGATGCATGTGGAGCGATAAGTGTGGCTTGGAGCAACCTGCCGGTAACACGTTCAGCGATTACTTCTAAATATCCGTGTGTCAGTCCATCAGTTATACCTCTATCTGTAGCAGCCAGTTCAAACGAGTACGCTTTGCATGCATCTGCTGGTAGCGCACGAAGATCAGCAAGAGTCATTCCTGTTTGGGCAATTTCCGGTGATGTGTATACTGCTGTCAAAGTTCCTTTTCTCTGATAAACAGGAAGAAAAGGAACCAGCAGCTGCTGCACAACTCGCCGTCCTTGCTCATTGGCGATATAGGTAGTTCCACCTCTCGTAGTTACATCACCAATGGCGTAAATAGACGGGACAGAGGTGAGACCTCCTTCATCAACTTCGATACCTCGGTCTGAATATATAACACCTGCTTTGTCCAATGAAAGTGAAGCAAGTGCTGGTTCTCTCCCTATCACAACTAATACCGCATCATATGCACATTCCACCTGAGTAGTACCTGCTTTGAATGTGAGGTGAGAGCTGGTAGCTTGCATGTCTTGTACTTGCCAGTGACATACAATTCCCTGTTGAGTGAACACCTTTTCAAGCGTCTCACTCACTCTTAGCCCTAGGTCTTTGAGAAGCGCTGTACCTCTGTTAACCAAAGTAACAGTGCTGCCCAACTGGGCAGCTGC
>CAZYNM010000012.1:0-38763 GCA_964648715.1 uncultured Pseudomonadales bacterium
GGTGTTGCATCTGTTGTAAAGTCATAATCTTGTGGTGAGCCAGCATCATTGTTGGTTGCAAGGCGCAACAGGTCTCGTACCGCTCCTCCCACAATCACAGCATCGTATCCTGCTTTGCGTAATAGCGCCAAGACAAACAGAGGTTCACGAGGAATGCGAATTGACATACCACTGCTATTATAGGGGGTTTTCAGTAAGATGTGTATGGAGATACCAGTCCAACCGAGGTATAGTACAACACAGAATATGCACGTTTCCCTTCTTTCTTCACGAGTTCCTGGTTCACTGCCAGAACTTATAGATATTCTTATCGCCAATAGGCAAGTAAATGATGCCCCATCATTCTTTTCCCCACCTCATCCAAATGAAATAACTGCGCAAGCAGTCGGTATTGATCCTAAAGAGCTTGATCGCGCAGTCGCGCTATGTGTAGCAGTAGGCCAGCAAGGGAAAACAATTGTAATATTCGGGGATTATGATGCCGATGGTATTTGTGCTACTGCAACCTTATGGCAGTGCTTGCATGCAGCGGGTATTCGCGCTTTTCCGTTTATCCCAGATAGACATAGACATGGTTATGGGTTAACGGTGAAAGGCATTGATGAGCTGATTGAACAGTATCACCCAGATCTTCTTATTACGGTGGACAACGGTATTGTGGCGCATGATGCTTTGCAGTATGCAGCAGAGCGTAATTTGCAGGTCATTGTTTCTGACCATCATCAAAAAGAGGTTGATGGTACAGGTGTACCGCTGCCTATTGAAGCTGCGGCAGTCATTCATACAACTGCATTATGTGGAACTACAGTTGCTTGGATGCTGGGTCGTGCACTCCACGCGGAAGCTGCTTTGAATGCACTGGATCTGGCGGCGCTTGCCACCATTGCAGATCAGGTACCGCTTGTGGCTCATACGAGAGCATTTGCTTTTCATGGGTTGGAAGCACTGCGTGAGAGTACCCGTCCTGGCCTGTTAGCACTTCTCACCTTAGCTGGCATTGAACAAGCTACGCTTACTGAACAGGAAGTGTCATTCGGGTTGGCTCCTCGTATCAATGCTATGGGTCGGTTGTCGCATGGGCTTGATGCTCTCAGGCTGTTGTGTACACAACAGGAAACAACAGCAGAGAAGTTGGCTATGCGTCTACAGACTACTAACACAGAACGTCAAGATTTGACCAAAGAGCAGTTCGCTGAAGCTCTCCGTCAAGTGGAAGGCATGACAGATGAACATGTACTGGTAGCTTATTCGTCAAGTTTTCACGAAGGAGTGATTGGGCTCATTGCAAGCAAATTAACCGAGAAATTTCATAAACCAAGTATTGTCATGGCAGTTAAAGAACAAGTTGTTAAAGGGTCAGCGCGATCCGTGCGTGGGGTGAATATTACCACTTTGCTTCGTTCCGTTCGCGAAGAATTGCTAGAAGTAGGTGGTCATCCAATGGCTGGTGGTTTTTCTCTTGAAGCACAGAAGATTACTGTATTCAGTAAAAAACTTCAAGAAAAAGCGCGGGAAGAAATAGTAGCTGAATCATTGGAACAAACAACCCAGCCAGAATGTATTTTGCCGTTTCCCTTATGCTCAGTGAAGACCGTAGAGAAGCTGCGTTCTTTTGCACCATTTGGATCGGGTAATACTAAACCAATCTTCTTATTCCCTCAAGTGATAGTGACTGCTGCACAGACCTTGGGCAGAGATGGCAATCACATCAAGCTCACCTTACAAGATGGAGCGGGTGCTATGTTGACTGCACTATGGTGGGGTGGTGCAGAGGCTTGCGAAGCATTCCCCATAGGTTCAGTAGTAGACGTGGTTGCTGAGTTGACCATTAACGAATGGAAGCAAAAAAAGACACCCCAGCTGATTGTGAAAGCACTATGGGGATGTTAGAAATGGAGCTCAATGGGAGCTGGCCGCAGCCTTTTGCAATCGTGACTATCTAGCTTAAAGTTTTTGCAACATGTAGGTCGTTGATCGTAAATAGTACACTGTCCTGCAGTGTCTTCTTGGGTGCTATTATTTGCACACAGATCTGAAAAGACAGCAACAACTTGCGTATTACCGTGGCGTCCAGTTTCTGTATATTCTTCAATAGTCCTATTGGCAGCATAGACCAATGAACCTATGTTTTTGTCAGTGTAGGCACTTCCATGGTGCTCAAGAGCACTCTTTCTACCCATGTACACAACCGTTCTTCCCTCCGCCAGCCAAGCTTGCACAAAAATAGAAAACTCACTCAGCTTCATGCGAGCAATCATATCTTTGCAACAGTTGTTGCATTCGTAGCGTTCTTTACAGATATTTGACATAAAAAAACCCTCAGCTAGGTGAGGGTTATTTTTGAACATGCTGTGTGGCAAGTATCAAAAACAACTCCTTTTACTAAGGATGACTGTGCAACAAAGGATAGTGGCAACAAGGGTACGTGTCATACAGCCCGAGATTATACTGTGTTATCTACAAAAAAACAAATAGTACTGTACCTTCTCAACGGCGTACACTGAATACATGAAAGAATTATTTCGTGATGCACCAGTAGAACGATGTGCTGTCTATGGCGCAGCGACCAATGGAAAGACTGCTTCAGAAGATAGTTACTATGGTTTGTACGCACAGCAGCATAGAGGACAGGAAGCAAGTGGGATTGCAGCTGTTACCGCAAACGGAATTGAAGTACGTGGAAAGGCTGGACTTGTTTCACAGGCGTACACACAAGCAGACATTACAGCGTTACGCAGTTCACTCGCTATTGGCCACAATCTCTACACCACGTCAGAAAGTAAAAATGGTATACATATACAACCACGTCTTGATCCACAGATGCAGGTAGCTTTTGCATTTAATGGAAATATTCCTGACTTAACTCTCCTCAACACCTTTGCTCAGAAACACAAGCTTGAGCTTTCTGCTCATAATGACACAGAGCTTATGTTTGCAGCACTCTGTTGGCAGCTTGATAAACACGGAGATGTGATCAAAGCACTTGAAGAGTGCTGGAACCTTTGGAATGGTGCATTTTCTGTGGCACTGTTAACTCCACACACAGTTTATGGGTATAGAGGTCACTATGGAATACGACCACTTGTGATGGGGACTAGTGATCATGGTCAGTACCTTGCTTCAGAAAGTTGTGCATTTGATCACACTGTTCACACTCTTACACAAATTGCTCCTGGTCACATCGTTGAGCTCACCCGTGAAGGTGCAGCTCGTACACATCAAGTAGCAGCATCACCCGAAAAAATGGATGTATTTGAGTTGGTATACTTTGCACGCCCAGATAGTCAATTATTTGGACAGGATGTGTATAGTATGCGCAGACGGATGGGTCAGCAATTTGCACGAGAACATACACTGCCCATAGATATAGTGGTTCCGGTTCCCGACTCTGCTATTCCTGCTGCAGAAGGATTTGCTGCTGAGAGTGGTGTAGATTTACGACTTGTTCTTCTTAAAAATCGATACATACATCGTACATTCATTCAACCTTCACAAGAGATGCGAGAAGCCGCACTGCGGCATAAGCTATCATTGATAGCGGGTGAAGTACGTGGCAAGCGGGTGCTTGTACTAGATGATTCAATTGTCAGAGGGACTACAGCCATACCTATCATCAAATTGTTCCGCCAAGCCGGCGCTGCAGCAGTGTACTTTGGCAGTGCTTCACCACCAGTTGTATATCCTGATTTTTATGGCATTGCTACCCCGTCGCAAAATGAACTTATTGCAGCACACTACAGTCCACAGGAGATAGCGGGTATGATTGGTGCGGATGGCGTGTACTACTTATCATATCCAGGACTGCTGACCGCATTGCAAGTACCAGAAGTGTGTTTAAACACTTCATGTTTTACTGGTGAATACCCAATTGACATTGGTATACACAGTAAAAAAATACGTCGTAAAAAAAGATGATATGTTTGACTGTACATATTAATTGTGTATAATCGGCGTTTCGCTTGCCCAAAAAATGTATGGTAAGAGTGCGTTGCCAAAGGTAGAGACTACCTCTTTACGGCGAGTACTTATTCCATACGAAGCTCGTTTACAAGTTAAGATGAATTTTTTTCTCAATCTCTCTCAAAATAAGAGATTCGCAGAGTCGTTGTACTGTGATGACGGCTGTGCGAGTCTCTTATTCTTGTATGTAGGCTAAACACCTACATGCACAGTGAGAGATATACACGTACCATCTGTATGTTCTATCACCAAGGAGGTGACTGTTTTAATCAGTGCTGGTAAGTGTTCTTTCATCCATTTCTATTCCTCAAGTTCTCTTTTCAGACTAAGAAGGTACAAACTATGAGAACGATTCTCAAAATTCTTGCATGGACCATCTTGTTTATGGCCATTTTGATGTCCATGCCTGCTATGGCGCAAGAAGCGAGTTCAAATACAGGCGCACAAGCTGAAGCCCAGGCCGTCTGCCCGACCATCACACAAACGGTCCAAAAGACGGTTGGTCCCGCCAACATGAACTGGACCCGCACTGCTGTTTTTGATAACCCGCAGGGGTTCAAGATTGTTAGTGTCGAACTGACAGTTCTGGCAGAAGTTAATGCCACCATCAAAGCCGAGTATTCGGGTGAGGACCCAATTCAGGGCCAAGCGGTGCTGGAAACGGAGATTCAGACAACCGTTGGATCAACGTCTCTGCCAGCAGTAAAGCCAAAGGCCTTTGGGCAAACACACGACTTCGCAGGCTACGATGGCACGCTGGATTACGGTGGACCTAGTGGCTTTGACTTTGGTAGCTTGGCTACCAATGCACAGAGCACACAAAGTATGGGACCCGCTGAATTTGCTGGGACAACCACCACTGTCACTGTTGTCGCACTCGGAA
The DNA here is from genome assembly GCA_964648715.1 of uncultured Pseudomonadales bacterium. GTDB lineage: Bacteria > Patescibacteriota > Microgenomatia > UBA1400 > PJMF01 > OMIS01. The sequence continues at coordinate 4,844 of CAZYNM010000012.1, forward strand.
AATCGCGAGTGGACGGTGGTGGCAACTTTGCTACGCTCATCACAAATACTGGCAAAGTGGCGCTGAGTGCCAAATACACGCTGCAACCTGCATGTGTCGGCAATCTCATCTGGCACGACATGGATAATGATGGCGCGAAAGACCCGGATGAACCAGGGATTGATGGCATCAAAATTGAACTCTGGTCACCACCTCAAGGTCTTTTGCCCGCGCACAAGGTTGATGAAACCACGACAGCAAACGGCGGCCTGTTCATGTTCGACGAACTCAAAGCAGGTCAATATTGGTATGAGTTTGTGGGGTACCCTCCTGGGTACACCGCGGTCACCAAGATTGACGTTGCCGACAACGGCGAGGACAACGACAGCAACTGCCGCAGTATTAGCTTGGTCGGAACAACGGTTAACAGCATCCCGTTCACCTTGAGCCCAGGTTCAGAGCCTGGACCAACAGCAGATGGAGACGATGCCAATACTGATTCGACCCAAGATTGCGGCCTGTGGAACCCAACGCCTGCCATTGAAGTTGAAAAGCTCACGAATGGCGCCGATGGCATTAAAATCAGCGTTGGTCAGCAAGTGACATGGACTTACCAAGTTAAGAACACCGGCAACACGGTACTTTCCCAGATCGTCATCAATGATGATAAGGAAGGTTCAATCACTTGTGCACCGGTTGAACTTCAGCCAGGCTGGTTTACCACCTGTCAAAGGGTCGGAGTGGCAACACTCGGCCTTTACACCAATACCGCCACTGTGAGCGCAACCTCCACCGCATTGCCCACTCCAGTCACTGTGACAGACACGGATGACAGCAGCTATAACGGCGTTGCTCTGGATCTGGCGCTACTCAAAAACTGCCCAGACCAGGCCATCCCCGGTCAGCGGATCACGTGCGAAATCACTGTTGTCAACCAAGGTGGGATTGCAGCAGGTCTAGTTACCGTAGAGGATCGATTGCCACCGCAACTCACGCTATCAGCAAGTGATACCTATGGATGGAAAGTTGTGGGCGGGAAAGTCGTAAACACCGTCAATGGAATCCCCGTAGGCGCAAATGAACACGCCACGCTCTTCATCGTGCTTGATGTCTCAGCCGATTTGTCAGGCACAACAAGCCTCACCAACACTGCCGTGATCATTGAGGCACGCGATCAGCAAGGGATTGTGCGGCCGGACGTTGATTCAACACCTGGCAACAATAATCCCCTGGAAGATGACCAGATGACCGCTCAGGTCCCGGTCAAGTTGCTGTATATCATTGGTAATCGGGTATTCATCGATGCCAACGACAACGGCACTCTTGACCAGGGTGAAGTAGGTTATCCTGGTGCTAGCGTAACACTTATCAACTCGACTGGCCTCCCGGTTATGTGGACTACGACTGATTCTGATGGCTACTACTACTTTCCCGACGTTAGCGTTGGACAGTACGTGGTACGCCTGTCGATGCCGCCAGGATACGACCTTGCGAACGGCCGGAAACCAGTTGACCAAACAGATAGCGACAACAACGGCTTCATTACAAGCACTGTTGCTGTCAGCTCGACACTGATCAATGTTGGCCCTGGTTACAGTGCTCCTATTGGCGAAGTTGACCCGCCCAGTCAACCCGCTGGCGTCATTGATGCCCTGGCCGACTTTACCGTTGACTTTGCCATCAAGGCACGCAGTGGCTTCAGCCAGATCTTTCTGCCCCTGGTGCAGACTCCTGGAACAGTTGTGGTGCCGCAGCCAACGCCAGAAGAGAAGTTCTGTGATGCGATTACTCTTGAGTACGAACTCTTTGGGACCTGGTACAAAGACGGCGACACAACGCCGCCTATCCCTCCGGGTTACTTTAGATACCGTGCAGTGGGTGTCCCAACCCAAGACTACTTTATGGCAGGTCACAGCAGTTTTGGTCAGCTTGAAGAAACGCGGGTGAACACCATGGGCGGTACGGCAAGCGCCGTTACGGTGATCCACTTCTCAAATGTGGGACAAGGGACCCTGCTAGTTGAAACTACGCCGGATGGGAAACAAACCTGGACAGCCACAACGCCCGAGAAACTTAAGCCGGCTGGCTTGGCGCGCTTCTGGTTTAATTTCCGCTGGAAAGACCCTAGCTCTCCTGTGGGCTACACTGAGGCGTTCTGCAAGGTCGGGGAGAGGCACATCGACCCGCTTCAGTAGTGACAAGGTACCAATTCATCTTAACAATCAGTCGAAGCATTTGCTTTAGTGGGGTTTGCCTCACTAACAAGCGAGTGTTTCATCCGTAGTAACCGAGCAACTGGCCCAGTTTTTAACACTAAAAACTGGGCCTTTTGCGTTCTACTGGCATGTGCTGTATACTACTCGCTTAGAGTCCTCATGAGCCCTCTGACACTGGGCCAGTTTTAAAACAGGACGTGTGGGGTAGTAACCACACCGGGTATGCCCGTAAACGCTGGAATAAGTAGCAAGAGGTGGTACCGTTCTTACAAGAGAACCCTCGTTTGTTTCACATACGTGAGATGAACGAGGGTTTTTTTATGGTTCACAGAACCGTACAAGAATACCGCCAGTATATAAGGAGGCGACATGCCAGAAACACATGAACGAATGACCATTGCTCAGTCGGTGACACAGGTGGGAAGCACACTTACGTTGTACGGATGGGTAGATACCAAGCGAGATCATGGTAAGCTTACGTTTATTGATTTACGCGACCGCACAGGAAGTGTGCAGTGTGTTGGGTATCAAAAGATGGGTGAACTCACTCCAGAATCGGTCATTCGTATCACTGGCTTGGTGAAGCAGCGTCCAGAAAAAATGGTCAATGCCTCAGTGCCCACTGGCAGCATTGAAATTGATGTACAAGAGTATGAAGTGCTTAATAAAGCAGGAGAGTTACCAATCCCTATTAGTACGGATGGATTAGAGATTAACGAAGAAACTCGTCTTAAATATCGCTACCTTGATTTGCGCCGTGAGCGTATGCGTAAAATTGTGAAGCTGCGTTCAGATTACAGTAGAGCAATCAGAGAAGCCCTCCACAAACGAGAGTTTACTGAAGTAGAGACACCCATGCTGACGCAGTCAACCAAAGAAGGTGCGCGCGACTTTGTGGTTCCGTCTCGTTTAAACCCAGGTAAGTTCTATGCGCTGCCTCAAAGTCCACAACAGTATAAGCAGCTGCTCATGACTGCAGGTGTGGAGCGCTACTACCAGATGGCTCGTTGCATCCGCGACGAAGACTTGCGCTCAGACCGAGGTTTTGAGTTTACCCAAGTTGACTTGGAAATGAGTTTTGTACAGCAACAAGATGTGATGAGCACTGTGGAGTCGGTAGTCATTGAGGCAGTCAAAGCAGTGGGCGGAAAACTCAAAAGCGATCCATTCCCAGTGTTTACCTATCAAGAGGCCATGGAAAAATACGGCGCAGATAAGTTTGATTTGCGCACTGAAGAAGACAAGAAAAACGGCGTCCTTGCATTTGCGTGGGTCATTAAGTTTCCTTTCTTCAAAAAAGTGGATAAGACTGACGTAGCTGAAGTGCGTGATGGTAAGAGTGGCTGGACGTTTACTCACAACCCATTTAGCATGCCTATGCCGGAGTACCTTGAACAACATATGAAAGGTGAAAATGTAGGTGAGATCCTGACCACACAGTATGACCTTGTCTGTAATGGTTATGAAGCAGGTGGTGGCAGTATTCGTGCTCATAAACCAGAGATTCTGCGTGCAACATACCAGATCATGGGATACTCAGAAGCAGAAATTGAAGCAGGTATTGGGCACATGGTCACAGCTTTTGGTGTGGGAACTCCTCCTCATGGCGGTATCGCACTGGGTCTTGACCGTCATGTGATGCTGTTGGCTGGTGAGAGCTCACTCAAAGAGGTAATTGCTTTCCCAATGACTTCTTCTGGCAGAACTGCCGTTATGAGTGGACCAACAGAGATTACTGAAGAGCAACAAAAAGAGCTGCATATTTCTGTACGGCAAAAATAGGTATAATGGTACAGTCATGTCCTATCAGATTCGTATAGCCTTCGTGGTGTGTAGTGTTGCTGTAGTATGTGTTCTTGAAGGAGCTCTCACTCCCGAACGGTTGCAGAATTTTTTTGTACCTCCAGCCAGTGCTGTCGCACAGGTGCCTATTGCGCCGCTTGTTCACTTTAAACCCGGTGCATCTCAAAGTGAACCAGTGCTCAGTTCTCAAGCCGCACTTCTCATTGATGAAGCCTCTGGAAGTATCTTGTATGCTCATAATGCTGATACGCCATTGCCTCCTGCCTCAACCACGAAGCTTATGACTGTACTTATTGCGCGTGAACTCTATCCAGTAGGAAGCATTCTTACCGTGCCTTCCCTGACCACAATAGGCGGCACCAAAGTAGGAGTAGTTTCTGGAGCACAGTACACCGTGGAAAGTATTATTGAAGCTGCACTCATAAGCTCAGGGAATGATGCGGCATATACCCTGGCTGCAAACGCGCCAGGAGGAGTTACAGCTTTTGTGGAAAAAATGAATCAAAAAGCTCAAGAGATTAATTTATCTACCGCAGCATTTGTAAACCCCACAGGTTTTGATGCACCACTTTTACGCATGAGCGCAAACGACTTGGGTATCCTAACCCGAGAAGTTATGAAAGATACATTACTGAAGGCCATAGTAGCTACTCAACAAACAACTATTACTGACATAACTGGAAGACATAGTCATATTCTGCACACCACCAATCACCTTTTAGGGAGTGATGAACGAGTTGTAGGTGTCAAAACGGGCACCACAGAGGAAGCCGGACAAGTGTTGGTAAGTGCCTTTATAGTTGAGGGGAGAACACTTTTTTGTATAGTGATGGGAAGTCAAGATAGGTACGCAGATACACAAGCACTCGTAGACTGGGCATCAGACGCCTATGAATGGGTGCCGTTTGAGCAAACAATGGTATACTAGGTCTGCAATTCAAAACAAGAAAGCATCTATGAAGGTAGTTGTTATTGGTACAGGTTTTGTGGGGGTTGTAAGTGCTGCCGTCTTTGCTTCTTTTGGGAACGATGTTATTGGCATTGATATTGACCCTCTCAAGATAGAAAAACTTCGTCGTGGAGAGGTGCCATTTTTCGAACCCGGTTTGAGTGAACTATTGGTATCAGAACAAACATCTGGGCGACTTAGCTTTACCACAGACTACGGAACAGCAGTACCTGGTGCAGACGTATGTATTGTGGCCGTCGGTACGCCATCTGGAGCTAATGGCAGAGCAGACCTAACATATGTGTACTCAGCATGTGAGAGTCTTGCCCCATACCTTAAAGATCATGCGGTCGTTGTGGTTAAATCCACTGTACCTCCTGGTACATTGCACAGTGTACGTGAGCGTATCAGCGCACACACCCAGGTCACCTTCGCTGTTGCTTCTGTTCCCGAGTTTTTACGTGAAGGTACTGCTGTTGAGGACACCCTCCATCCAGATAGAGTCGTGATTGGCGTGGAAGAAGACTATGCGTTTGAACTCCTCTCTACACTTCATGCACCACTTCGTGCACCTATTCTGCGTGTCGTTCCAGAGTCAGCGCAGATGGGAAAATACGCGGCCAATTCGTACTTAGCTTTACGTATTATGTTTATCAATCAAATTGCAGATCTTTGTGAACATACTGGAGCAAATATTGATGAAGTTATTAAGATTATTGGTAAAGATGCACGTATTGGATCGCACTATTGGTATCCAGGTCCTGGATACGGCGGTTCCTGTTTCCCCAAAGATGTGAAAGAAATTGCTGAATACAGTAAAGAAGTTGGTGAAACAGACACACTTTTTATTACATTGCACCGTCTCAATGAAGCTCGTTTGCCTCGTCTTTTCAAACAATGGACGTCTATTGTGGGTGGATGGGAGCATAAAAAAGTCGCGGTCCTTGGTTTGTCTTTCAAACCAGAAACGGACGACTTGCGGGAAGCACCTAGTCTTAAGATCATTCCACAACTTTTACAGCATGGTGCACAAGTAACTGGATATGATCCACAAGCAGTGGCTGTGGCACAACGTTATTTTGGTGAAAAGACAGGCCTGTCACTGACTGAAACACTTTCTGATGCCGTCACAAATGCTGATGTAATTATTGTGTTGACTGAATGGAAAGAAATTGTGTCATATACTTTTCCTGCAGTAACCAAAAAGGTGGTTTTCATAGATACGAGAAACCAATTCCTTGCAGAGACGATGGAAAAGAGAGGATATGTATACTGCGGTATAGGTAAAGGAAAGACTAGTCTATGACGGGTCCCATTTTGGTGACGGGTGGATCTGGGTTTGCTGGGTCTCACTTGCTTGAGGCGTTAGTACAGAAGGGTGCTACCAATATCCATGCTACTCGATTTGGTAGCGGTGCTGAGATACCTCCTCAAATTCAAGGAGCAGTAACTTACCACGTGATTGATTTAACTGATCAAGCTGCAGTTATCTCACTTATCGCTGAACTACAACCAACACATCTCTATCACCTTGCTGCCTTTTCTTTTGTAGGCAAGAGTTTCCTTAAAGGCAGTAGTGTGCTGCACAATAATACCCAACTCCAGGTTAATCTATTAGAAGCCATCCGCCAACACTCACCGCATACCAGACTGCTCATTGTAGGCTCTGCTGAAGAATATGGCTTGAGCGAGGAAGGTGAAATTCCCATTAAAGAGACACATCCATTCCGTCCAGTGAATCCCTACGCAGTCTCCAAGATAACACAAGACCTGCTTGCCTATTCGTACATGGCCTCCTATGGACTTGATATTGTTCGTGTTCGCCCATTTAATCACATTGGCGCCAGACAAACGAGTGAGTTTGCCATTCCCGCTTTTGCAGAGCAGCTGGTGGCAATTGAGCGAGGTCTTCTTCAAGAACTAAAAGTAGGTAACTTGAGTGGTGTGCGTGATTTCACCGCTGTTGAGGATGTCGTTGATGCGTATATAACGGTTATGGAAAAGGGAGCAAAAGGTGAGGTCTATAACATTGGTAGTGGAGTAGGCGTGAGCATGCAGCAGATAGTTGATACTTTAATAACCTTTGCCACTGTCCCCGTTACGGTCGTGGTTGATCCTCAGCGGTTTCGTCCGCTTGATATTCCTGCCATTATTGCCAATAATGAACGGGTGATGGCTCTAGGGTGGAAGCCAATCATCTCTCTGGAAACTAGTTTGCAAAAAGTACTGAATTATTGGAGAAATAGAGTATGAAAAAAGCGTTTATAACCGGTATTACTGGGCAAGATGGTTCCTATCTTGCTGAATTATTGCTTGAAAAAGGATATAAAGTATACGGGCTTACTCGACGTACAAGCACCCAGAACTATGCCCGCATTCAGCATTTAATGCATCACCCTGATCTTGAACTTATATCAGGAGACCTTATTGATCAGCATTCGCTGACATTTGCCCTTCAAGATACACAACCAGACGAAGTGTACAACCTTGCTGCTCAGTCGTTTGTCAAAACAAGTTGGGAACAACCAGTGTTAACTGGTGAGTTCACTGGCCTTGGAGTCACACGGATTCTTGAGGCTGTCAGATTAGCGTGTCCTACTGCTCGTTTTTATCAAGCGAGCTCAAGTGAGATGTTTGGTAAGGTTCGTGAAGTACCCCAAAAAGAGACAACCCCATTTTATCCTCGTTCACCCTATGGTGTTGCTAAAGTATATGGTCATTGGATTACGGTAAACTATCGCGAGTCATTTAATATGTATGCAGTCTCCGGCATTTTGTTTAATCATGAATCACCGCGCAGAGGACTTGAGTTTGTTACTCGCAAAATTGCGAATGCAGTTGCACGTATAAAACTGGGTAAGCAAACACATGTAGAGTTGGGAAATCTTGAGGCAAAGAGAGACTGGGGCTATGCAAAGGATTATGTAGAAGCCATGTGGCTGATGTTACAGCAAGATCAACCAGACGATTATGTTGTCTCTACTGGCGAAACACATTCTGTGCAAGAATTCTTGGAGGCAGCATGTTCTATAGCTGGTATTCCAGACTGGAAAGCCGTTTACCATCACAACCCCAAGTATGATCGACCGGCAGAAGTTGATCTCCTTATTGGAGATGCTGGTAAAGCTGCTCAGAAACTGGGTTGGAAACCAAAGACAACATTTAATGAACTCGTTAAAATAATGGTAGAGGCTGAAATGGAGGCTGAGCGCATAAGCGTGCAGTAGGGTCATGAAAAAAGCAATCGTTATAATACCTACCTACAATGAGGTAGGGACTATCGAGAAAACCCTTTCTGTTTTGTTGTCTGTGTTCTCCAAAATCTCAGACTGGAAAATGGGTGTGCTTGTTGTAGATGATACTTCTCCTGATAAGACGTATGAGCTTGTTCAGCGATTGGGCGAGAAAGATTCACGGATTCATTTGTATATAAATAAGCAGAAAGCTGGTCTCGGAGCGGCCTACCTCAAAGGCATGGAATACGCATTTGACACACTTAAAGCAGATGTGGTCTTTGAGTTTGATGCAGACCTCTCCCATGATCCCACGAAAATTCCGCTTTTCCTCAAAAGCATTGATCGTGGGAATGATCTCGTTTTAGGTTCACGATACATCAAGGGTGGAAGTATACCGGCAGATTGGGGCATACACCGAAAATTTCTAAGCATAGTAGGAAATTGGATTATCATGTGTATAATCACAGATTTTCGCATTAAAGATTGGACTTCTGGATATCGTGCACTCAATGAAAAAGTATATCGAGCGGTGTTGCCACACCTTACATCTGAACGCTTCTCTGGCTATACATTTCAAATAGGGTTTCTCTATTACGCACTGCGCCAAGGGTTTAAAATTGACCCCAATATCGCATATCACTTTGTTGATAGAGAAGTGGGTGAGTCAAAAATTGGACCTGAGTATGTTAAGAATACATTAAGCTTTATTTTCCGTGTCAGGATTAAAGAAATAATACAGTCACGTATCTTTAAGTTTGCTGTAGTTGGTGGTGTTGGTGCAGCTGTGCAGCTCTCCACGCTCTTTTTTTGGCGTATGCTCATAAGTTATGAGCTAGCAGTATTTCTCAGTATCGAGTGTGCAGTTTTGTCAAACTTTATTCTTAATAACTCATGGACGTTTGCAGAACATAAACTAACCTGGGATGCGGTGCCTCAGAAGTTCATTCAGTTTAACTTTGCATCATTTGGTTCAATAGTCATCCAATATGTCATTGCCATTGGTGGAAAGTTCCTTTTTGGGTTACATACTCTATTTACCCTCCCCGGGCTTATACGCGTTGATACCGCAACTGTTTACGCACTTGTAGGGATTTTGTTGGGTATGGTGTGGAACTTTTTTGCCTATAGCAAATTCGTCTGGAAGACGAGCCAACAGTAGGTCTATGTCCATGTGGGTACATCTTAAAGCCAGCATAGCTCAATTTACTTGGCGAGAGTGGTGTGTGGTTGCATGTATAGTGTTGGGCGCGTTTTTGCGATTTTATCGGTTAGATAATGCAATGTTTCAAGGAGATCAAGGGCGTGATGCTTTGATTGTTTCACGTATTTTTACAGAGAGGGATCTTGTTTTCATTGGTCCGGTTACCAGCATTGGGAACATGTATTTAGGTCCCTTCTATTATTATTTTATGGCACCGTGGTTGTTTCTTACATACCCCAGTCCAATTGGACCTGTTATTGCTGTGGCAACATTGAGTGTGATCTTACTGGCCTGTACGTATTGGCTTGGTCAGGAACTTGTGGGTAAATCGGCAGCGTTGGTTGCAACGATCTTGCTTACATTTTCTACTGTGATGATTGATGCTTCAAGATTTAGTTGGAATCCCAATCCCGCACCACTGGTAGGTTTTCTGCTTTTATACAGTACATTCAAAGCAACTCGTGACCCAAGATTTTGGATTGCTGCTGCGATATGTGGAAGCATACTATTGCAGTTACACTATGTGACACTGTTGGGTTGTGCGGCATCTGGGTTACTGTGGTTGGTCAGTGCGTTCAGAATCCACCACACCAAAGATTCTCAAAAATTTTGGTATGCTACCTGTATAGCACTTTTTATCTGCATAGCATTTTTTGCTCCGCTCTTTCTTTTTGATGCAAAGCATCAATGGCTGAACCTACAAGCAGCTCAAAAGATAGTGAGTAGCTCAGAAAATTTTGGTTATGCAGGAACCACAGAAAAAATATTGACTACTGTGCATGATGTTGATAATCAACTCGTGTTTCTTATATTCAAACTTCTTGTGCGTGATAAGGCGCAGGGCGCTGTTATTCCCGTGCTTACCACGTTGACCATCATTGGAGCTATTGTAGGTATCCGCACTCAAAAAAGTAAAGAGTTGGGAGGGGTGGCTACAGTAGTACTGTTTGTCTGCGTGACAGCATTCGGGTTAGCGGCGTATCGCCACAGCATTTTCATTCATTATGTTATCTTTTGCATGCCTGCTGCTACACTCTTATTTGGTTGGTGCAGTACACGACTGTATAGGATGCACCGTGCACTAGTAGCAGTACCCATATTGTCAACTGCAATGATTGTTGCTCTTCAGCAGCCACACTATTCATTTGCACCTGCTGGGCCTACTTTCGCCCAGCTAGAACATGTCGCTCACATGATTCAGAGTAATTTGAATCCTCAAGAACGATACATTGTTATTCTGTTATCTGAATCACATGATATATTGGGCATGAATTATCGATACTTTTTGTCAGCGGATAAAAAGAAGAGGCCACTTGAACCTGGGATGTTTGATGCTGATACTCTGGTAGTTATCAATGAGGAGAAAAAAACACAGACTCCCCAAGATTTACCTATTTATGAAATAGTAACGTTTCCCGCTAAGACACCGGACAAAGTTATTCGTTCTGAAACTGAAGCAGACGTCTATATTTTTAGACGAAAGCCTCAAGACTAGTATAAAGTGGTAGATTTCATGTATGATACACAGTATGCAGCCGTTTTTATCAGTGGTCATTCCTTCCTATAATGAGTGTGCAAATATTGAACGTGGTGTTTTGGATGTTGTCTTAGCATATCTGGAAAAACAGACGTATAGTTGGGAGATTGTACTGAGCGATGACGGTTCTACAGATGAGACAATAGAGAAATTGACTGATTTTGCTGATGGCGATAAACGAATTACTATTGTGAGAAATATTCATGCCGGTAAAGCTCCCACAGTTCGCTCAGGAATGCAGAAAGCCAAGGGAAAGTGGCGATTATTTACTGACTTTGACCAAAGCACTCCTCTTTCTGAAGTGGAGAAATTATTCAAAGAAGCAGAACGTGGTTGTGATGTCGTCATTGGTTCGCGTGAAGTGAGTGGTGCGCTACGTGACAAAGAACCAGTACATCGGCACCTCATGGGAAAAGGCTTTAATTTCTTTGTACAAATGATGACAATCCCTGGTTTACATGATACACAATGTGGGTTCAAGCTTTTCTCTCAAAGTGCTACCGAAGTTCTTTTTGATAAGTTGTATGTCTATGGATCTCAAGAGGCGAGAACCGATGCTTTTACTGGTGCTTTTGATGTTGAGCTTCTCTTCCTTGCCAGAAAGTTTGGTTTTCGTATTGCTGAAGTACCAATTAGATGGAAATACTCACATACTGTACGGGTTAACCCACTAAAAGATTCTGTGAGAATGTTCCGTGATATTATACGCATTCGCCTTGCAGACTTCATGGGAAAGTATGAATGAAAATCAAAGCTATCCAGCTGTGGATTGGCATATATTTTCTTTTTTTATGCGCGTATTCTGTGTGGTCGTTTGCATTGACTGACCCAAATTTGGTTCTAACGGGTTGGCCAACATATTGGAACTTTCAACAAATGCTCTGGCATCTACTCTACCCAGATAAACACATGCTTGTGGTGCTGTATACTGTGGTGCTTGGAGGTCTACTGGTAAGTTATCTACGTATAATCAAACTCCTCGCCGCATCAAGTGCAGAATATGCACTTTCACGAAGAGCCGCACTGCTGTGGATTGGGATTGTATGCCTTCCGCTGGTGATTTCGTATAACGCTTTATCACATGATGTATTTAATTATCTTTTTAATGGCAAAATGATGGTGCTGTATGGTGCTGACCCGTATACCAGCACTGCCCTTGATTTTCCTACTGATCTGTGGACACGTTTTATGCATAATACTCATACTTTTGCTCCATATGGCATTGTGTGGAATTGGATATGTGCCGCTATTTATAGCATGGGAGGTGGGAAGTTTACCTTCACTTGGGGATTGCTTAAAGTATTTCAAGTGCTAGGCGTCATTGCTTTATATGATGGCTTGCAGTATACAGCTCAGGCACTTCTCAAACGGACGTTACAGACTCACGAGTTGGCAGTGCTTTTTCTCAACCCACTTTTTTTAATTGAAACTGTTGGCAATGCACACAACGACATATGGATGGTCATCCCGGCAGTGTGGGCTCTGGGATATGCTGCTCAAGAACATGTACGAGTCTCACGAGCAGTACGGATATTTTCTGTTGTTCTGTTATGTGCAGTATCTATAGGAATAAAGTATGCCACGATCCTTATAACTCCCATTGTTGCCATGGTGCTTTTTAATGAAGAAGTTATCGCTCGTGTTGAGACAATTCTTCAAAGGAAATTCGCCATTTTTAAAGTGATCACATTTTTTCTGCGAGGGATGTTCATGCGTTATATACTATCCCTAGCTCCATTCTTGTGTAGCGTACTACTTTGTATTCCATTGTTTACCAACCGTTCACAACAGTTTCATCCATGGTATCTGATATGGGTGCTTGTGTGGCTGCCACTTGTTTCGTATACATGGTGGAAGTACCTAATTATTATTTTGTCGCTTACAAGTTTATTGAGATATATACCGTGGTTGTTGTTGGACGGATTCACAAGCACAACACTCACATATCAAAAGCTTATTACCTGGAGCGGGGTACTGATTTTTATTTGTATACAGGTGTACAAGATGATCCCGGGTAAGGATTCGAACCTTAAATAACAGGGCCAGAACCTGTTGTGATGCCATTTCACTACCCGGGATTGACAATAGCTTTTTGCTGACTGCTCATTATACCAAATAAAATCACGATCAACACAGCAATGAATACGTATTCGCTGTATGAAAATTATGTATATTTTTGCTTCATTGAAGAAGAAAAACAATAGTGTACTATGCGATCATGAACAAAATTATTGTGGTAACATCCACTATGAGTTGGCTTCATGGGGAGATTAAACAAGGAGTTTTGCAACATGCGCAACATGTTACAAGGTATGAGAGCGTTATTCCTATTCTAGAACAAGATAAAATTTCACTCATAATTTTTGACATCAGCCAGAGCACCTTTGCTCAAGCATGTAGCTGTATCGAGTACATACAAACATGTTTTTATCAGATACCAGTGCTTGCTGTAGTGAGTGATCTTTCTCAAACGCACATATTAGAGTTGTTATGTTCTGGTCTTGATGAGTATATTGTGTACCCCAGCTCTAGAGTAGAGCTCAAAGTGAGAGTCAATCGCTTATTGCGCATCGCCAAGTTGCCACCTACACATTTGTATGCATTGGCTGACTCACAATTTTGTGCGGAAACAGGTCAGCTATTGCGGCAGGGGAAGAGTATTCAGTTCCGCCGCAAGGAAGCTGAGTTATTACACTGTCTCTTTAGATACAAGAATCAACTTGTTAAGCGTGATACACTCATTTCTTTTGCCTGGAATGAGTGCGATGAGCAACCAACAAGAACCACGCTGGATGTGTATATACGGAAAATACGAATGAGAATGGGTGAGCTGAGTCACACACTTCAGACGGTGAGAGGCTTTGGCTATGTCCTTACTGAGCCGGTGCATTCTTAACAAGATCAGTAATGTCCCATATTTGCAAGCATGGTGCGGCCAAAGGTCGACAGTACTCTTGGAGCTTTTTTTCCTGAGGTAGCAGAATACGCATACGATGACTATTCACCACAAGAATTGTTTGATCAAAACCTGCTGCATGCACACTGAATGTCTTAGGAATACCCTGAACTGGTTGACCAATACCCTCTACCCACAGATTGTGAACATCTGTTTTATATAAGTACATGAGTAACGCATCCGGCAAGGTACCAAAGTAGCCTTCTGTGGCCACGGCGACTCGTTTTGTCTGAGCCAGGTTAGTTATAAATGCAACTGCCTCTTTTGTGCCATGCCCAGAAGACCATTCAGTCAAATACTGTGTGGTATCTGCTGCAACAAAGGGAGTTGTACTGGGAGCAAGATAGGAACGAACAACAAATTCAAAGGAAGTAGTAACGGATTGGGTGACAACGATGAAGAAAATAAGCCAAGGTGCCAGAGCCTCTTTTTTGAGTCTATCGTATTGAAGCGCTTTGCCACTTAATTCATCGAAAGCAAGTGCAGCTGCGAGCATGAAAAATGGAAGGGCGGGAAGAAAGTAACGAGGGTACACAACTTTACCGAGCAGTGCAATAGGTATGCAGAACAGCATCCCGGCAAGCCAGAGCAACCGAATAGATCGTCGTTGTTTAGTACTTACTAACAAGCCATATCCCAAGAGAAGGAACATCCCAAATGAGGTATAGGAAAGAAAATACCCGATATATGTAGGAATAGAGGCAGCGCTTTGGCTCCACGCTCCCGCAATAAATTCACTGATTGGAAACAAGAAATCCGAGCCTCGTGAAAAAAGTTGTGAAATGCCAGGCGCAAATGCTAGGGGCAGGAGGCACATACCAAGAAATAGCCCAATTAATAGTATGGGCGCTACTAACGTCTGGTATTCTTTGAAGGTACGCTTATGCTCAATAAAAAACAATGGAACCAAAGCTGGGAGAGCAAGGACTGCAGGAACTTTGGTGAGGAATGCTGCTGCAAGACTAGCTGCGGTTCCTGCTGCAAACAAGATAGCGTGTCGTTTGTGCTGAACCAGTGCCAGCACAGTACTCATACTGAGGCTGATAAAGAGAGTCAGCCAAGAATCCATGAGTGCCATACGATGGTGGAAAAACCAGTAGGGAAGAAAAATAACCGACAAACCACCATATAAGAAGCCTCGTTTAGAAGAACCAAGTTGTTTGAGAAGTGTGAGTATAACACCAAGCTGTAGTAAGCCTGCTATAAGTGACACACTTCTGCCTGCAAAAAGTGGATCAGCAAAGTATGGATGTACAAGAGCGATGAGCCAAATAAAAAACGGCGTCTTACCGTCATTGAGCGGAAAAAAAAGATACTGCTTCCAATCACTCAAAATGAGTTGCGCCCAACGAATATAGATAGCTTCATCTGCAAAAACAGGAAGCTGTGTGAGTGCAGGTAGATGGGTGAGGATATACAGCACACCAAGGATGGCACCTGTCTTAAAAAATGAGCTATCAAAGAATAGATTTTTTTTGAACACGACCCCTTATTATACCTGGTCAAACATCCACTGCGCAGCTGTCATCAGCTGTTTCTTGTGTTGCTCTTGTTTTTGTTTGTACGCTGTTTTTTTAAACCCAACTCTACTAATTAATGATGCCAGGTGTGCTGCTGCCTGATGATGCGGTACTACTACGTAGTGTACTCCTGCTTCATAGAGTGCTTGTGCATCAGAAGCTGAGTGACTAAAGGCACTTACGATAAGCGATGGCTTTTTTTTAGTGAGTGTCTTTGCCAGCGTAACATTTGCTTCAAGTGATGGTAGTGTGGTGATAATTAGTTGTGTGCGATCAAGGGGGAGCGTTTCAAGAAACTCAACATTTCCCGCATCTCCATAAAAAGACAAAATGCCTTTTTGCTGCAGGTCTGTACTAATTGTTGGGTTGAAATCAACAACACCAATACTATAACCCATCTTCTCAAAAAAATGGATAAATTGTGTGCCTGTTTTGTCAAAACCAAAGAGAATAACTTGTGGAAGGTGACGATGTTTTTCTTTATCTTCATCATTCTTTTTAAGTTCAAAGTATTCAAGAAACTTCTGTACTTTTGGATAAATTTTATCTGAGTAAAGAATGAGATAGGTAGAAAGAGAGATAGTGATAAGTCCTACCAATGTGACGAGCGTCAGTATATCTTTTGAAAGATGACCTACCTGGAATCCAAGAGTAGCAAGAATGAGAGAGAACTCACTAATTTGTGCGACAGTAAGTCCTGTCATGAATCCTGTTTTCTTATGGAAGCCGAGTAAGTTCATGATCACGACCACAATAATAGGATTACCAATGAGCACAAAGGCAGAGAGAACGAGGACGCTGGGAAGAAGTGCTGCAATACTCCCCAACTCAATATGTGAGCCTAACAACACAAAGAACAACACAATAAAGAAATCGCGCAGTGGCTTCAACTTGGAGCTCATTTCTTCTGCATACTGTGTAGCGGATAAACTTACCCCCGCCAAAAGTGCACCTATCTCCGTAGTAAGTCCAATACTAAAGAACAATGCCGCAATGGCAAGCCCCCAGGTGAGCGAAAAAATGAACAAAAGCTCTTGATTACTACTCGCAATACGTAAAATACCGGGGAGAATCCATCGCATAAGAATGAATAGGAGGACTGTAACCAGTGCGCCTTTAAGAAGTACCACACCAATCACTGAAACAAGCGAGTCATTGCTATGTTGAGAAAAAGAAGAAACAAAAATAAGGACAAGTGTGGCAATCACATCCTGCACTACAAGCATGCCAATGGCAATCCTCCCATACAGTGTTTGGACTTCACCTTTGTCAGAAAGTAACTTGAGGATAATGATAGTGCTACTAAAGGTCAAGGCAATTGCCACGTACAAGGCAGCAGTCTGTGGTAAGCCTAAGAAAAGTGAAATACCAAATCCAATGAGTGAAGTAGAAAGTACTTGGCCAATGCCAGTCCACAGTGAAGAAGACCCGACTTCTTTGAGCACCTGTGGGCTCAAGTGTAGACCAACAATGAAGAGTAAAACAGTAATGCCAATTTTAGAAAAAACTTCAATAATTTCCTGAGAGTGCAAAACATTAAAGACCATGGGTCCAGCAAGTATACCTGCAAAAATATATCCTACTACTAATGGTTGTTTCAAAAATTTAACAACAAAAGAGACACCGGTGGTAAGCAACAGTAGTAACGTAAGTTCTACAAAAATTGACATACTTGTTTATACCATATCCTAGACTTTATAGAGCTTTTCTTGATACTCCTTAAGCATTCGTGACGCACTGTATTGTGTAGCAATGCGCAGTGTTTTCTGCATACGTTCAATCCATGCCATCGGTAGTCCATTGGTGCGGGCATAATAGAGAGGCACAATCTCTTGTTCTAAGGTTGTCATAAGATGTTCTGCTGTATGGTGTGGATCAAGGACATAGCCAGTATCTTTCCAATCAACCTCTGCTGCCCAGCCATCAGCAACTGTACACTGGAGAACGCCATTACTGGCTGCCTTCATTCCAGAAGTCCCGCATGCTTCTTGACCAAGTACAGGAGTATTAAGCCATACATCAGACCCGCGGACAAGTTGCTGGGCGACGGCAATATTATAGTTGGGTAAATACAATGCATTGCCGGATAACTCACTTTTTAAGTATCCAATGATTGATTGTAAAAGTGCCTTACCTGCGGTATCGCCACCATGTGCTTTGCCCGCGATGAGCAGCTGCACGGGACGATCAGCATTCTTAAGTAGCTTTGCTAATCTGGCGATGTCAGAGAAAAGCAATCCTGCTTGTTTGTAACCTGCTAGCCGACGAGCCCATGTGATTACTAGGCGCTGTGGATCATAGGTAAAGCCAGTGTGTGCCTGACAAAACTGAGCCAGTTCAACTTTGGCTTTTGTGTGTGCATCCCACAACACGTGTGGCTCTGGAGATGCCGTGGCAAGTGCTCGAATAGCTGGCGATTGCCAGGTGGGGAAGTGAACACCATTGGTGACATTAACCCAGCGGTATTCTGGCCATGTTTGTTCTGACAAGCGTGTATGCAATGCACTCACGCCGGAAGCTTTTCGTGATACATTGAGCGCAAAACGGGTTATGGAAAAAGCATCTCTGTTTTCTTCAATGCCAATTTGAACCAGTTCATCAACGGGTACATTCATTTTATCTGCATAATACCGGGCCATCACACGGAGCAAATCCATGCTGTAGGTCATGTTACCTGCGGCAACAAGGGTATGATTGGTGTACACCATTTTGTCACGCGCTAGTGCTTTCGCCGAAGTGAAGTTTACTTTGTGGTGATCCATGAGCTCGCGGATGAGTTGCCAGTGGGCAAACGCTGGACGGCCTTCATTACAATGGAATAAACTGGGTTTAATGCCCAGTGTAGAGAGCAACTTGACTGCACCTACTCCAAGAATCAGCTGTTGCTTGACTTGCAGCTCGTGCGTTCCTGAATACAAAATTTGGGTGAGGGAACGCTCCGGCAAAGCATTTTGGTCGGTGTTTGAATCAAGTAAATAGAGGGTAACCTCAGGGCAAAAAGTCTTTTTCCATACCCGCAACCAGACATCGACTTCTGTCATATGCACTTTGATGAACAGCGGCATTCCATCAAGATAGACATGTTCAAGGCCACAAGATACTGGGTCAAATTCCCAGTCTGATTCGTGCTGTTCACCTTGCTCGGTGACAGTTTGGCGCATACTTAAGCCACGATACAGCAGACCCACCCCAACCATTGGGAAGTGCTGATCAGCTGCTTCTTTGAGTGTATCTCCAGCTAAGATGCCTAAGCCGCCTGCATAAATAGGTAAGTTGGCATCAAAGCCAAACTCAGCACAGAGATAGGCAACGGGGTTAACTGAACTAATAGGAAGATGGGCAGTATCGTACATAGCTTTACTAGTAAATGATCACCTTCTCATAGTACTATAGAAGAGAAGGTAAAGGAACACTATGGAACACAGAGAACTCGTTTCACTACTTGGAGCAGAGGCCGATTCACTTCTGGCGCATGTGTGTACCAAGATCCCCAAAGAGCACATCACTGTGCCTGGTGAAGATCATGTAACTCGTGTGTTTGAGAGCTCAGATCGTTCACCTCAGGTTCAGGAGTCACTCAAGAGGTTATATGGCATGGGAGTTTTGGGTGGGACTGGCTACCTTTCTATCTTTCCGGTTGATCAAGCAATTGAACATAGTGCAGCATTTTCTTTTTTTGACAACCCAATTTATTTTGATCCAGAAAACATTATTAGATTTGCCCTTGAAGCTGGGTGTAATGGAGTGGCATCAACGCTTGGTGTCTTAGGACTGCATAGTGCACGATATGCCGATAAAGTACCTTTTATTCTCAAAGTAAATCATAATGAATTGGTGACCTATCCTTCAAAGCATGATCAAATAGTTTTTGCCACGGTGAACCAAGCAAAGAACATGGGAGCGGTAGCTATTGGAGCTACTATTTATTTTGGATCGGCAGAGTCAAATAGGCAGCTTCAGGAGGTCAGCAGATTGTTTGAGGCAGCACATGCTGCGGGGATGGCTACCATACTCTGGTGCTACCCTAGGAGTGATCACTTTATACGGTCAGGCACAGATTATTCGTCTGCAGTGGATCTGACAGCTCAAGCAAACCACTTAGGGGTGACTATTGAAGCAGACATCATTAAGCAAAAACTTCCAACTCCACACAGAGCATTCACTGATCTGCAGTTTGGTAAAGCCACTGACGAAATGTATGACCGTTTGCTTACCGATCATCCTATTGATTTGGTCCGTTACCAAGTTGCTCATTGTTATATGGGTAAGATAAGTCTTATTAACTCTGGTGGAGAATCACAGGGAGAAGGCGACTTGGTTGAAGCAGTACGTACAGCGGTGATTAATAAACGCGGTGGTGGTGCAGGTCTCATCATGGGTCGCAAGCTCTTTAAACGTTCCTTTGCTGACGGCTTGAAAATAGTGCAGGCAGTGCAAGCAGTGTATCTTGATCCTGCAATTACGGTTGCGTAAGGCTACGCTTATAACGTAAACATCCCATCGGTATAGATCACACGTGAACTGCCGTCTGCCAGAGTAGCTGTGACGGTGCGGTCAGTAGTGCTGATGATGTCAGTATGTTCTGCCGAGTCGTTGTAGCCCATAGCTGCCCACTGTTCTGGTTTGACACGATTGGGTTTCCCACGATAGCAATCTTTGTATGACATACCTACTGCTAAATGTGTGTTGCCAAATGGACCACCTATATTTTCATCATACAACGTCTCTGCCATAGGATGAGTAATGCGTGAGAGTCGCTTGTCGGTGAGTGAGTACTCTCCAATTTTGTTGGCTCCAGGAGTTTTGAGCATCTCTTGTAAGAGCGCGTTGCCCTTTGTAGCATGTGCTTTGGTAACAATACCTGCTGAGAACTCGAGGCGAATGCCGCTGAGCTCATTTCCATACCGATATAACGGCTCATTAAACTCAATCCAGCCTTCTGTGCCTCGCCAATCTGGTGATGTGAAGAGTTCAAAACTTGGTATGTTTCGACCACTGCCGCCATTCCATATTCTTTCTGGTCCCAGTTTGACACGAAGATCGACATGAGGTCCAGTAATATGGAGCCACTCAATTTTGAGCGTATTGAGCTTTGTTTTAAGGTCTTCTTGAAGTGTATGCACTTCCCTCCACTTAGCAACAGGATCAACTGCATCCAAGAAACAGGCAGATATTATTTGTTGCCAGTACTCTTCAAGTGATAAACCTACTATGTCTGCTTTTGCTTGGACTCCCCATAAGGCTAGCGTCCAAGTGAATTTTCCTTTATTTTCTTTGTGCATCAGCCAGTCACGGTACATTTTTTTGGCTTTAAGTGTGGAGGTAATTTTGCTTGGATCTACATCTGCAAGGTCAAAGGGGTCAACATCTGCGAGTATCCCGACTGAATGATTAATAAGATCTGCTTTTGATTTAAGGTGTTTAGCAGGAAAAAAAGTGAGTTGTTCTTCGGAGGCAAGGGTGAAGAAGTCACGTTCAAACCCCGTGGGGACCAAGCGCATAAGGACATGTCCACCTGCAGTGAGGATAGCTTTTTGTAATTCTTTGGCAAGTGGTTTTGCAACATCGGGCACAATGCATTCTACAACTTCGCCCTTGGCGATACCTTCTTTGTTGCCCAGCGCAAAATTAATGAGCACATGAGCATATTTTTCGAGTATTTCTTGAGGGGGTTGGTAGGTAGAAGTAGTATGCATAGGTTGCACTGTACTTGATGGAAGGTGAGAATGCAAGTGTTGTAACGTAAAGTAAAAATTATGTTGTTGGCAACGACATTCTAAACTGTACAAATGCTTGTGTGCGGTGAGAATGAGCAACCTTCCAAGCTCTGCCAAGCTGTGCCAAAGTGCGTTGCTCACCCTCGGGAATAAAAATAAAATCGTACTCAAAACCTTGCTCTGGGTCACCACGCATCTCATTGGAAAGAGAGCCGTGTATGGTTCCCGTATAGAACTGTTCTTCCTGACTGACTGGATTGAACGAACAGACTACTGTGGTAAAAACTGCACGACGATCTGCATGATCTATCATCTTTTTGAGAAGTGCCTGCACTCGTTCTTCACTGCTACCCCCATACCATCTGTTACTTTGAACGCCAGGAAAACCATTGAGCGCTACTACCGAGAGCCCTGAATCATCGGCTGCTGTGAGCATATTACTGTACTGTGCATATGCTCTCGCCTTGAGCGAGGCATTCTGCTCAAACGTTATCCCAGTCTCTGCAACTGTTACATTTTTGAGTTGTGTAAATTCAGTGGGGAAGTGAAGGTGATGGGGGGTATCCAAAAACAGCGCGAGGATCTCGCGCTGTTTCCCAGGATTTGTGGTCCCGATGCAAATATCCATATGTTACTTATTTGGCTCCACCAAGCATACCGCCCAGTCCACCCGTCATTTTCTGTAGCTTTGCTGCGGCCAGTTCTTGTGACTTTTTGATGGCTTTATTTAGGACTTCAATTGCTTCCTCGCTGGTAATGCCCTGCACAGAAAAAGTTTTAATTTTTTGATCACCGGAAATTTCTACAACAATGTCACCTTCTTCAAGACGAATTATTTCATTGGCAAGTTCATCTTGCATTTTTTTAGCCTGCTGGCGTAATTGATTGAGATCTCCGAGCATTTTAAATGGATTATTCATACTACTCCTTTGGTACTCACTGACTCGCACCATTGTACTACATGAGTGAAGACACTGCTAGCTCTGCAAGCGCAGGTGCTGCTGCCTGTGGTTCTTTAAGTTCGGCCGCTAGTGGTTCCTGGGACAGAATACACTCAAGCTCAATGGTTCCGCCGGCTATGCTACTGAATACCTCTTGTATCAAGGCGTAGAACTTGGGTTGTTGTAGTTGTTCTTGGTGAAATTTATAGAACACACTCACCGTTAGTTTACCTGTAGTACC
This sequence comes from uncultured Pseudomonadales bacterium, assembly GCA_964648715.1. GTDB lineage: Bacteria > Patescibacteriota > Microgenomatia > UBA1400 > PJMF01 > OMIS01. The sequence continues at coordinate 27,140 of CAZYNM010000012.1, forward strand.
AGAAACTGGGCGGGCAGATTTAAGGAGGGTGGCCACGCCAAAGTTAGTTTTGACAGCAAGATCAAGGACAGTCCCCCAATCTGAGCATAACTTTTGCCCATCACCCGGGTGCAGTAACTGCGGTGGTGATGCGTGTTGTATTGCAGTTGTGGGTGCAGCTGGTTTACTGTGGCTAACTTTTTTTGGTATATCTGGAGAAGTTGTAGGCAGTGTGGCGTCGCTTGATCCGGTTTGTCCTTCAGGCTCAGATGACTGATTTTTTTTCTGTGATCGTTCAATAAGGTCAAGGCACTTAAGCTCAAGTGGCAAAAGCGGGAGTGGAGATGCAGCGTGAAGGCTTGAATCAGAGAATTCTTTGAGGAGAAAGATACTTACCTTAGCAGGTAGGGTGGCTTCACCTTCTCTTACTGTGTAGGCTCTGAGAAGTTCTGTGTAGAGAAACTCAAGAATGCGGGTATGGAGAGCTGTAGCATCAACACCACTTTCACGGGCAGCTCCAAAAAGGGTAATGACGGTGGCTGGCTTTTTTGCCATGACAGCTTCAATAGCTGTTTCGGCAAACCGAGCATGATCAGTATGTAATACTTTGTCGGCTGTCGCGGTTGTGAGTTCACCCTGTTGATGAATTGTCTCTAAGAGCTTAACTGCATCACGAAAACTGCCATCGGCACGTTCAGCAACAAGTTGGAGTACGCCTTTTTCTGCGGTAAGCCCTTCTTTGGCAAGAATGCCCTCCAACGCATGGATAAGTTCTTTGTGAGTTGCTCTGGTGAACTGCACAACTTGACACCTTGAAACAATTGTAGGTACCACTTTGTGCAGCTCTGTAGTTGCCAGTATGAAAACAACATGTTCGGGAGGCTCCTCAAGAAGCTTGAGGAGTGCATTGAACGCTTCGGTAGTAAGCATGTGCACTTCATCAAGTATGTAGATGCTCATGACTCCTTGTGCAGGGGGGAGGGAAATACGTTCTTTAAGTGCTCTCACGTCATCAATCCCTCTATTACTGGCAGCGTCTAGTTCATGTACACTGTACGACTCACCTCGCAAAATATTTCGTACCAATGAGTTATCAATGGATGGTTCTTGTAGAATCGTTGAGGTGTTCTTAGTGCGGTGCTGTTTGTATATGAGTCGTGCTTTGACCGCATCTTCATTACGTGGGTCGTTAAGCACTGCAGCCAAAATGCGAGCAGTTGAAGTTTTCCCTGTGCCCTTGGGACCAGTGAAAAGAAATGCCTGTGGTAAATCAGAACCGTGTAGAAAAGAGAGAAAGTACTCACGTACTGCATCTAAATGCAGCTCGGACACACGTTGTGGTCTGTATTCTCTATTCCAGCTCATGTTGTGTAGTTATTCGTGATGATAGCCTAACAGATGCAGTATGCCATGTTCAATATAAAAACACAGTTGGTCATCCACACGTTTTCCATACCTTCGTGCTGTTTTAACCGCCTCAGGGAAACTAACCACAATATCTCCCAGATGTGGAGGGAAGCCTTCGGGTAAGGGGAAATCATAGAGTTGATGCTTTTCGTGTTGTGGAAAAGACAACACATCTGTTTTTCCTTCGTGCTTTAACTCAGATTCGTTAAGTTCCTTGATCTTTCTTCCTCCCACGATAGAAATATCAATTTGGGCATGTGAGACACCATGTTCGGCAAGAACTGATTGGATGTGGTTACGTATTTTTTTACGATCTATAGGAAAACGCGAACCAACAGATAAATTAATATGAATCATACAGTTTTAAGAGCTAGAAGTGCTCGCTCAAGTGTCTCTAAAATTAAGTTTTGTTCTTCAATTGTACGGCTATTGTACCAAGTTTGTAGTTCTTCGCCAGTTTGAGTGGTGAGAAGCTGTGCCAGCGCTCTATGTTCATCTTTGGGAGTTTGAGGCAGTAGCGCCATAAGTACAGAATAAGATAAGTAAGTATGTAAGTCGAGCAGCACACTGGATGGTTGTGCATGTATATCTGCAAGAAGTGGGTTTGCTCGGAGGAGGGGGAAGAGAAAAAGATTCTGATATGTCATACGGATGGTAACTGCATGTCTACTGGCCCAAGTGGATGAGTATCGGTAGGTGTGACAAAGAAAAGGAGCGTTCTTCCTTGGGTTTTGGGAGACCACGCATGGAGTGAGCGTACAGCTTCTGGGGTAGCACCAAATTGGTACTTTTGCGTCTGTGTAAACTGGACATCAAAGACTGATGCAATTACTGCTTTTTGCTCATGCGGATTAACCAGGAGCATTTTACGGTATTTATACCACTGCTTGAGCTGTGTGCGCTCGACTGGGTCAGGGGAAAAAAGGACAAGTGGGAGTGCGATACCATAGCGCTCATGATCCTCTGGTACCCACCCATAACATGATCTACTTTGACGTAACCCAGCTTCAAAGAGTACTTCATGGCGACCGAGAGCATCGGTTGGAGAACGCTTACTATGGGGCAAAGAACACACCACACCAGTTTGGAAATGGAGTCGATGACCATCAAGAACACTTGTTACTTCTATGCCTGTGATTTCGGAAAGCTGTTGCTCAAGATACAATGCAAGTTCAGGTTCAAATCGATGTGGTGGAAGGACAGAAAGCTCCTTCATCTTACCGATAATAACTTGATATTCCTCATCATGCACTCGGTTAATCGATGATTGTGGGATAGCGCTCTGGCCAACCTCTGTACATCCGGTAGCTTGAACCGACAACCACACATGTAGTTCAGGATACTTGCTCTGTAACTCAGATTCAAGTTGGTGCCGCTGCTGGTGAATGATTTGTGGTGACAATATTCCAGGTGACATGCCTATCAGTATACAGAATTATTACACGCAGTGGTATCTGATATACCTACTGCTTCAGGTGGCTATACACAGATGACGTGCTTCATTAAGACGCTCAAGACATTGTGTCTTGCCTATTTGAAGGAGCGTGTCAAATAATGGTGGGGTGGCAGACTTACCGGTTATGGCAACACGGATGAGCATAAAAAACTGGCTTTTTTTCCACTCCTGTGTTTCTTGAAGTTTTCTGATGTCACGCTCAAGTATTTCTTTTGTCCACTCGCTAGCAGAAAGTACTGCGTGTACCTGCATAAGCTGGTTGTTGACCTCTCCTGGGGTACTTTTTGCCAACAAAAGAGCTTTATCGTGCTGGATAGGCCTGTAGAAGAAGGAAGTGAGTTCTTCAACGTCTTTAAGTGTCACAAGACGTTCAGAAATAAGTGGGATAAGATCAGCAGCCTTCTCGTGGGGAAAGTCTGCAGGCAAGAACGGCTTCAGTTTCTCAATGAGGACAGGCATGGTGAGTGCGCGAATATACTGGCCATTAATCCATTTCAGTTTATCAAGATCAAAGACAACTGATTTGGGACTAATCTGTGAAGGGTCAAACTCTGCTATATATTCATCTAAAGTTAGGATCTCTCGTTGGTCATGCGGAGTCCACCCCAAGATCATGAAAAAGTTGAGTAATGCTTCTGGAAGATACCCGGCTTCAACAAATGAAATTGCTGCCACACTTCCTTTACGTTTGCTCATTTTGCCTTTACCATCTGGGTTAAGAAAGACAGGAATGTGTGCATAGTAAGGTGGCTGCCAACCAAAAGATCGGTAGAGCAGTATGTGTTTAGGAGTTGAACTGATCCACTCTTCGCCACGCAAAACATGTGTGATCTCCATGAGATGGTCATCCACAACTACTGCTAAGTGGTACGTGGGAAAGCCATCAGATTTTAACAGAACTTGGTCGTCAACCTGGTCAGATGCAATTTCTATAGGACCGCGAATGAGGTCAGTAAAAGAAATGACCTCCGCCTTGGGAACTTTCAAACGCACTACAGCCTCTGCTCCGTTGCTTAAAAGGTCGTTCACCTGTTCTGCAGACAGTGATCGACAGTGCCCATCGTAGCGAGGTTGTTCTTTTGCATTCATTTGAGCTTCACGCATAGCTTCCAGCCGTTCTTTGCTGCAGAAACAGTGGTATGCTTTGCCTTCATCAAGCAATTGTTGGACGTACTGTTTGTAGATAGCCAATCGTTCTGACTGAACATAGGGCCCATGTGGACCACCACAATCGGGACCCTCATCCCAGGAGAGTCCATATGATTTAATAACTCCCATGATACGCTCTACAGCGCCATCAACTTTTCGTTCTTGATCGGTGTCTTCGATGCGCAAAATAAATGAGCCATGATGCTTTTTAGCAAATGCATAATTTTTTAGAAGAGTCGCTATGTGTCCCACATGATACTCCCCAGTAGGACTGGGTGCCATACGAGTGCGGACTACTGGACCAATGGGTGTTTTATTCATCGGGTGTATTGTACTAGGGAATACTCGATTGGGAAAGATACTCAGGGCTTATAGCGGGGACATACCCAATGAACCCACCATCACCTTTGAAAACATAAATAGGCTGTAAATAATTCTGAAACTCAAAACTATCATAATAGCCCAGCTCAACAGAACGAATAACCGCTCTCTCATCCGTTCCTTTTTGTGCAATATATCCCTCCCCAGCTTGTAATGTGTTCCAAGCATTTGCAGTAGTACGCAGGGGATAGGTTTCTTCTTGATCGTAATCCGCGGGGAAGTACGAGCGCTTAATGCTTACTAGTGACTCACTTGTTTTACCTCCAGTAAGTAGTGCCTGAATGATACCGGTATTTCCGTCGGGTGTATAAAATTGGAATGAGTTGTTAATGGGATACCGGTTAATACTTACCGAAACAAAATCAGCGTCGGAGACAGAGAGAGCTGGTTTAAGCGCCCCCCCAATGGCTTTAAGGTAGTGTATGGAAGCAGAACTGCTGGCCATGTCATTTGGTAAAAGACCACCCACTTGTAAAAACGACTTCACCTGTTGAACAGCGTCAAAATCACTAGGGAGTGTGGTCTCAAGAATAAGCTCGGGATGGCTGAGATAGTCTGTTTCGTAAGAAAAATTATGGTCAATGATGTCTAAATCAAACGTGGTTCTGAGAGGTTGTAGTTTCGTCCATCGATAGGTTTTACCATTTAACTGCTCAGGTTCTGTAGTAAAGGTATACATTGCTGCAATTTTTTTTGCGTTTTCATTATCCAATAGATTGGCAGTATTCTTCTTAAGTAAATAGACAAATGAACGATCCCCAAATTGGGGTAAATCACCAGTAGGCGTTTCGAGGGTGTACGATTTGGGTTTATGTGTAGCTGTTTGAGTAGGAAATGATGGACCGGGAATTTTACCAAAACCCACAGTAGGCGCTGGAGGAGGTGGCGGGTTGAGCATTTTGGCGATAGCAACAATAGCCGAAAGAGTTGTGGGGATAATCATCAAAACAACTAATGTTATGGTACCGTACTTAATAAAAGAACGGCCAAACTTCGTGACTTTAGTGAGCGTAAGTGGTTGTGCTTTTTCTGGCATAGTTTTTGGACATCTTCTATTGTACCAACCTTTTATTTCTAGCACCAATGATACAATAGCTATCATGACAATTACTATCATGACGCTTTTCCCAGACTATTTTACAGCTCCACTCATGCAATCTATGTTGGGTAGAGCACAGAGTAACCAGAAAGTCTCTTTTAAAGTATGGAATATTCGTAATTTTGCGCTGGGAAAGCATGCAGTTACAGATGATCGACCCTATGGTGGGGGTCCAGGTATGGTACTTATGGTTGAGCCTGTTGATAGAGCGGTCGCAGCCTGGAGAGCTCAACATCCTGTAGCAACAGAAAAGACAGCTTGTCTGCTGACCTCAGCAAAAGGCGTACTTTTTACGCAACAAACAGCACGAACATATAGTACATATGATGCTTTGGCTATCGTTTGTGGCCATTATGAGGGTGTTGATGAACGCATTGCTCAGTATGTGGTAGATGCTGAAGTTCGGATTGGTGAGTATGTGCTTACTGGTGGTGAACCAGCTGCGCTTGTTATGACTGATGCAATAACTCGTTTACTTCCTGGTGTATTGGGTAACACACAAAGCACCGAAAATGAATCACATGCTATACCTGGGCAACTTGGTTTTCCGCAATATACTCGTCCAGCTGTCTACAAGGGGTGGGAAGTTCCTGAGATTCTCTTAGGCGGTCATCATGCCAACATTGCCACCTGGCGGTCAGAACAAAAGAGATAAGTGTTATCTAAATGCATTCTGTTTGGCGGAAACCTTCACATTTGCCCGCGAACCTTCACTGTGTTGTACAGTTACCTTGTCACCACAGGTCGTGACTAATTCAGCTGATGGAGGAGCAGAGAGAACAGGATTTTGCTCTTCAAGTTGTGCGACATGATCAAGACCTGCCTCGGATAAACCGTGTGTACTTACACGCCGATAGAGTGGGTGAGGCACTATGGATGAAGCAAGCGGATTATTGGCAGGTACTTTGTCATACCTGATAGGTAAATCTAGCCAAAGTCGACCATTAGCTGTGTTTTGGATAATATTTTCTGCTTGTAAGTCTTCAATACCCAATAGTTCTGCGAGGGCGGAAAAAGTTGTGGGTGTTGTTTGCACGTGTGACAAGTCAAACCGTGCATAAGATACTGGAGCATACTGAGAAAGAATAACTCCATCCGATGAAATCAATTTTCCTTGTGAGGCATCAATCTGGTATGACAACGTGCACTGTGGACCAAATTCAGGCGTATATATACTCCAATCCCAATTGATATACCATTGATTTTCGATCCTTCGTAGTGTCAGTGGATGAATCCGTTCGTATGGACCAAATTCGGTGTTTAGACGCATCACAACTTGTGCCGAAATAGTATCTGCAAATAGTTGTTCCCAGGGTGTCACCGTAGGGACAACAATACTTATTTGTTGCGATTTGACACCTAAGTTTTGTTGTAGCTGGCGGGTAAGTATTTCATGAAAAGTTCGTCTATCTACCTGTACAGTATCAGGAGTTAAGAAGGAATAAAGATCTTGATAGTGTGCATACTGCCACATACGTTGGGATTCAACCACGGTAACTGTAGGCTGTGTTCTTAGCGCAAATAGGCCTTGTATAAAAAACACCGTAATAAGGATAGACCACAGCCATTTTTTGAGGGGTATAGTAACAACTGCGAGCACAGTCATTAATGGAATAAGCAAGAAAACATACCGTGCTTGGAACTCCACAATGCTGAGTGCACACACGAAAAGGATACAGATACTCCACAGATACCACAGCGCTGGTGCAATTTTTTTCTTCCACCAGGCTACAAATGGAGCAGTAATTGAACCTATCAACATGCACGGCCACCAGAATGTCCACTCGTCAACGATATGTGCTGTACTTTGTACACTGGTGTTGTACTTCCCTAAGAAAAAAGCGGGAAAAAGTTGAAAGTAGAGGTGCTCTTTGACACCAGCTTGATAGAACTTGAAGGTCCAATATAGCGATCTCACCCATTCAAGGAGTGAGTGCCCTTGGATAAAATACACTGCATAAGACGCCACAAAAGTTATACCAGCGTACATAACAAGAGGTAAGAGCTCTTTTCTATGGTCACTACGCCAGAGCATCGCCGCAGAACTGACTATCAAAATGGGTGCAAAAAGAGGGAATTTCGTGGCTGCGAATGCGCCTAGAGAACACCCTGCAAACAAAATGTACCACCAGTTGGCAGGGTAATCTATGCGAGTGAGCATGATGACTGCCCAGACATGGACTAACAAAAAAAACATAAGTGGTAGGTCCAACATAGTAAGGGTTAGTTGCATAAATAGGGCAGGAGAAAGTGCAACGATGAGCGTTGCTGCAAGTGCGTACTTTGTCTTTTGTCCCAATTGTTTTCCAAGAAGGAAAGTCAGTATCAGTACACCAAGATACAATACTGCTGAGCTTACATATGGTGTGCCAGTACTTAGGATTGCTGCTGTGTAAAGGTACTTTCCCAGAGGTGGCACTTCTGGGTTTATAAGGAATGGATGAACTCCCTGACCCAATGTATACGCTGCAATAGCATATAACTGGTTGTCTGAAATACTTCTGGTACTAAAAGGAATTGCCCATTGTGAGTGTGCGCGATAATCAGCGAGGTGTTCCCAATCAAGTGGATGGACAAAGACTGAGCGAGAAAAAAAGAAAGAAAAAACAACTATGAGTGTGAGAGCTAACCAGAGAATGATTGTGGTTGGAATTTGTTTCATGAAGTGTTCCCATTATACCAATCAGCTCTGCGAAACAACTAGCTCAGCTTGCAGTTTATGCAAAAATGCAGTAGCGTACTTTTATATGGCAAAACAAAAAATTACGACATTGGATCAAGCATTCGAGCAAGTTTCCGATGAGTTACTGGTTATGTTCCTCAAGAAGCATAAGGACTATGGCAAAGGTAATATCTTAGCTAATGGTGAGCTGGGTATTGCGATGCGAGTAAGTGAAAAAGTAGAGCGTCTGAAGCATCTGTTATTTTCACAACAGACCCCACAAAACGAAGCTGTTGAAGAAACATGGATAGACATTGCTGTTTATGCCGTTATTGCTGTTCTTTTGAAGCGAAAACAGTTTCAGGAACTTGAAGTTCAGCCAGACAAGACTTAAATGTCCGTAACTTAAAATCTAGAACTGCTTGCAGTTTGTCGGTAGAGAGCGCAGTGTTTTTTTGATATGGACGAGTACTTGTCCGCAAATACTCATCAAGTGAGCCACTCTTCACGATGGATTGATCTATCCCCACTCTTTCTGCAATCTGTTGAGCAAATGCGTAATCTGACCAAGACTCACCGTTTGTTGCATGAAAAATACCCGTGGCTCGAGTGCGGACTACCCAGTCAAGAACTTTGGCAAAGTCTGGTATATACGTAGGACCGAACCAGTGATCAGAAAATTGAGGGTACAGTGTTCCTGCTTTCAAGCCAGAAAGTATTTTGTGAACAGCATCTTCTTTTATAAAACTATCTGGGCGAAATGGATGATCAATCCTGAGGATTGTCCAGTCTGTTGTCAGCTGTGATACATATTCTTCAGCCAAGAGTTTTGTCTGACCATACCACTCGATGGGGTGTGGTGTATCAGTCTCCACATAAGGCGTTTCCTTTTTACCATCAAACACATAGGCAGTTGATATATGGATGCACTGCGCATTGACTTTTTCTGCTGCATTACAAATATTTTTTGTTCCTTCTACATTGACTTTATATGCAATGCCATTGATGTCTCCCGTTTGCTTCCATGCGCCATTTGCATCTGTATAAGCAGCAAAGTGAATGACAGCTTGAGGAGAATGAGTGGTGAAAACATCAAAAACTTGCTGTTCATTAGTGATATCCACTGGAGTTTGTGGGTCATTAAGATCAAGCAGTACAAATGTGTACGCAGAGGAAAATGCCTGCACAAACCAAGAGCCTACAAGCCCTGATCCACCAGTAACGGCTATGACTGGTTTCATGTTAGCCCTTTGCAAGTTCCCATACTTCACTACCGAAGATGTCCCAAGGCAATCTCTGCTCATCTGGCTGTTCAAGCGAGAATTGTTGTGAAGTCGCGTAAAACAAAAACATTGGTTGCATATAGGCATTTTTAGCCCCGTGAGCAATGCCAGCTGGTATACGCAAGAGTTGATTGGTACCACCACCAAGGACTAGACGTTCGTGAAGATTATAGGTAGGAGAGTCCTCGCGTAAATCATGCAAATTTACGAGTAGCCGGTGAGAAAACGGTACAAACCATAAATCATCTTGCTTGTAATGCAAGTGATATGCCTTTATCACTCCCGGGTGAACAATGGAGAAACTTAATTGCTTGACAGCAAAAGGAGCAGTAAGCCCTTCCACCATCCCATTTTCTAGTCTCCCTAGCTCACAAAAATTTCCTCCATCATCTGCTTGGAGTCTTAGCGGAATGCGTTCAACACCAGCAATACTTGGCTGTTTGCTATACTGTTGTGTTGTTACTTTATCTAAGTACTGTCCTGCAATCTTCATACGTGCCTTCCATCTCACTGTGTATACTGAGTCGCAAAATACTGTTTGTTCTTTTCTAGCAGAGGTCTCCACCACTCCTCATGGGTTTTGTACCACTCAATAGTGTTGTGTAAGCCTTCTTCAAGTGTGACCGACGGCTGCCAATCAAGTTCTTTTTGGATGGTAGACCAATCTACAGAATATTTACGATCATGGCCTGGTCTATCTGCAATATAACTGAGACATTCCTCTCCTTTGCCAAACGCTTTTAGGATAAGTAACGCTATTTCTTTATTTGCTACATCTTTAAGTAAACCTCCAACCAGGTAAGTTCTACCTTTTGATCCTTTCATAAGTACTGCTTCAATTGCGGAGCAATGATCTTGGACATACAACCAATCACGAACATTGAGACCGTCTCCATAGACTGGAATATTCTTACCATCAATTGTATTGGTTATAGCAAGTGGAATCAGTTTTTCAGGGAATTGAAATTCGCCATAATTGTTAGAGCAGTTGGTAATAGTATAGGGTAGCCCATACGTTTCACCGTATGCGCGTACTAAATGATCTGAAGCAGCTTTGCTCGCGGCGTAGGGACTCCGGGGATCATAGCATGAGTTATCAGTAAACTTCGCATCGCCTTCTAACGGAAGAGAGCCAAAAACTTCATCAGTGGAAATATGGTGAAAGTGTTGTATGTGGTGTGCTACAGATGCTTGCAAAAGAACCAAGCTCCCTTCTACATTTGTCTTAACGAATGCGCCAGGATTTTTAATAGAACGGTCAACATGCGTTTCTGCGGCAAAGTGAACGACATGTGTCGCATCTGCCATAAGTTGATTGACAATCACGGAATCACATATATCACCATGTACGAAGTGATAGCTAGGATGTGCAGCACAGTCTTTTAAGTTCTGACTATTACCAGCGTAGGTGAGTGCATCCAGGTTAACTATGACATCCTCAGGATGCTGTTTAAGCCAATAGCGAATAAAATTTGAACCTATAAATCCAGCACCACCAGTTACCAACACTTTACGCATATCGGCTCCATTATACTCTATTATTCATACTTCTTCTTACTCTTTGGTTTGTTTTTCTAAAAGCGTCTGATACTTACCTTGTAAACGTGCATATCGTTTCTCTAGATTTTTCCATTGAATATGGAAATATCCTGCAACAAATACTAACACACAAACAAGAACTGTCAGTATCCTCGTGACCGTTTTTGTGGACAAATAATTTATGTGTCTCGATTCACTTGAAGCATTACTCATACAGTGCCTTTCGCACAAATTCGCGGAACTCAGTAGGATTTTGTATACGATAAACCCACTGGTCTTGGCGTGTTTTGAGTGGCGGATTATAGAGGAGTGAACGAGGATCAGTAGAAGAAGCGGGCAGTTGCTCATGTGCAAAGAGTGGAGGCTTCCTGTCTTTTACAAGAGTGCTCATCATACGAACTGTAGCATCAAAGGGAACCTGTTGACCCACAGTGCGTGTATAGAAAGCAAATAATTCTCCCATGAGAACGGGGTTTGTAATCACCTCTCTTTGAAGTAAGTGTGAGCTCAATCCTTGCAGTACTAAGTATTGACGTTTTGCGCGATCAGTATCAGTACCTGTCTCACCTGTACTGTGGCGACTACGCATGAACATAAGTGCACGCTCACCAGACAGCACTTGTTTACCAGCATCAAAATGAACCTCCATATATAATTTTTTAGGATCAT
>CAZYNM010000013.1:0-38430 GCA_964648715.1 uncultured Pseudomonadales bacterium
AAATGGGAGTCATCCTAAGTGTATACGTAGTTGCAACCATCCCATTTTTTTATGACTACTTTAATCGGTATCCTTTGTACAGCACAAGCGATGTCTATTTCTATGACCGTGTGCTCTCAAACTATCTGCTTCGCGCAAACACAGCTGGAAAGACCATTATCGTAGCTGATGAATCAAGAAGTTTCTTTGATAAGCTTCTGTATTACAATAAGTACATAACACGAGAAAGTGTTCCACTTATTTCAACGCCGTATAGTCATGGTACATATATCTACAAGGATATAGAAGTCAAAGATACCTGTTTTGATCCTGCACTTAACAGCTCGTACAGACTTCTTGTTCACCAGGTTCGCAAAGGATATTGTTCAACTGTTGATGAAAAAAGCATCCATGCACAGCATTCTATTGCAATTGCCAATCTTCACGACAGTGGTGCTGTCTATACTCTGTATGGTGATGCATTTTGCTCTCGCTTCAACCTGCCAGCATACAGCCATATACAAAAGAATGTGTTGTCTGTAGAGCAGCTATCTGATCAAGAATTCTGCGAGCAGTATTTTGTGGACTATAGCAAACCGCATCAACAGGCTAATCTCTAAAGGAATCGATTGTACGTTGTAAACCATCATGCAATGAAATAGTAGGTTTCCAGCCAAGAAACGCCTGAGCTGTACGAATGTCTGGCTTACGCTTTAATGGGTCATCTGTGGGCAATGGTTTGAACTGCGGTCTAAACAATTCCTGAGGACGAATAAGCTCATGAATAATGCGAGCTGTTTCGAGTACTGTATATTCTTCTGGATTACCAATGTTCACCGTTTTTCCAGACCCTTCTGGATGTGCAGCAAGCAGTAAAATGCCCGCAACTAAATCAGATACATAACAGTACGATCTAGTTTGTGTGCCATCACCAAAGAGAGAGTAGGGAGTACCTGCGAGTGCTTCAGAGATAAATTGTGGAATCACTCTACCATCTGCTGGATCCATGTGTGGACCATAGGTATTAAAAATGCGAACAATACGCACATCCATTTTAAAGTCACGCTGATGAACGCCACAAATTGTTTCACCAAGTCGTTTTGCTTCATCATAACAAGACCGAGGGCCATTGGGATTAACATTTCCCCAATACGTTTCTGATTGTGGATGAACAGCGGGATCTCCATAAACTTCTGATGTGCTAGCAAATAGGAACCGAGCCTTAGGATGTTTCTCTTTGAGGTATTGGAGCATATTGTGTGTGCCCAATGTGTTTACTAAATAGGTCTCAACAGGATGTGCCTGATATCGAGGAGGGCTGGCTGGGGAAGCAAAGTGAAGTACAGCATCAATAGGAGCATCGGTTGGAAAGAACTGAGCGGGATTTTGTATCACATCAGCTTGGATGAAAGAAAAATGCGAGTTACTGTTGAATCGTTGCAGATTTTTTTCTCTTCCTGTTAGGAAGGAGTCAACACCATATACGAAAGCGCCGGCGGCAAGGAGCTCATCAACCAGGTGGAATCCCAAGAAGCCAGCAGCTCCTGTTACTACAACATGCTTATCTTTGAAAAATTCATGCATATATTTCTTCCATTGTAACAAAGCTTTTGACAAATGACTGCAGCCAGATTAGACTAGTACTACTTTGTATGAAATCAAGACTAACTATTACTCTTCCTGAAACACTCCTTAAGTACGTCGATGATCTTGTAGATAAGCAAACAATCCGGAACAGATCTCACGCGATTGAGCATCTCATAAGACAAAGCCTCACTCCTCAAGTCCACACTGCTATTATTTTGGCTGGTGGCAAGCATGCAGGATCAGAACATCCACTGATGAAAAAAATAGGTGATCAACCCCTTTTGTCGTTACTCACACATCACCTCATTCAATCTGGTATCAAGCACTTCATTTTCTGCCTTAAAAAGAGCGATGTCATGCTTGCTCGTTCTGCCCAAGAAACCATAGGGTCGGGTGCACACGTTGATTTTTCCTATGAAGAGCAACCACTCGGCACTGCTGGCGCGCTTAAAAAAGCTGAACCATTATTACCAAATGAATATCCTTTCCTTGTACTGCATGCAGACATCCTAACAGACATGCGTATTGAAGAGATATGCACCTTCCACCTGGAACAAGAAAGCAAGGTAACAATGGTTGTTCAACCTAAATTGGGTGAAAAACAGTATGGCCAGGTCTTTATTCAAGGTAATAGAATTACCACCTTTTCCAAAACGGGCAGTGACAGTGGTATAAGTGTTATTAACACCGGAGTGTATGTTATTAATCCTGAGGTTCTCTCACTTATTCCTACCAATGCACCCTATTATTTAGAGAGTGATGTTTTTCCACAGCTGGCACGTAAGAATCAGCTCCGTGCTTTTTTCTTCCAAGGTCTGTGGTTTGATATTTCAACCGATTCACAGTACAAAGAAGCATGTCGCATTTGGCTTGAACATGCATAAATGGTCTTCACACACGCTGAGTGTCTGTATACTACTGCTGGCATTCCTAGTACGGTTGCCACTTTTGTCTGGGTCATTCTGGCTGGATGAAGCTGCCCAGATGCTTGAAAGTACTCGACCTTTTGTTGAGCAGCTCTCTATTGCCAAAGATTTTCAGCCACCACTCTTTCATCTTTTCATTTTTTATGTGGCACATATTTCTACTTACGAATGGTTTGTGCGCTTGATTGGCTCAGTTTTACCAGGCGTCCTTACCGTTTGGATTACCTACAAGATTGGTGCCAAGATAAGTAGTGAGAAAGTGGGGCTCATTGCTGCACTCCTAGTGAGCCTGTCATCGTTTCATGTTTTTTACTCACAAGAGCTTAGACCCTATTCGCTTGCAGCTTTGTGGGGCATGCTCAGCACCTATTTTCTCTTCGGTATTATAAGTACATCTCGCCCATCGATAAAACAGTATGTACTGCTGGGTATCACTACGCTCGCTGGTTTATATACCATGTATGTGTATCCTTTTTTACTGCTTGGACAGCTCACCACGGTGTTCATGCTCTATCGAAAAAAAATACGTGTCATTTTTACCACTTTTGCATTAACAGCTATATTTTTTTTACCGTGGTTACCGTCTTTTCTTGAACAGCTAAGTATTGGCCAACAGTTACGTATTGACCTTCCAGGATGGGCGGGAGTGGTAGGGACACCTGCTTTTAAATCACTTCCTATGACTTTTGGCAAATTTGTATATGGCCTGCTTCCCCTTGATGCGACCCCAGTTATCATTATCACTAGCTGTATGTTTCTTTGTTTTCTGGGTTATGCAGTAGTTAGATTTTATACCACTGGTCTATCCCAAAATGAAAAATTTTTAGGAGTACTTTTTGTTAGTACACTGGTGTCCGCATGGCTTGTTTCTTTGGTTATTCCAGTAGTGCAACCTAAGCGAGTACTATTTTTACTGCCTTTTTTCTATCTGGCAGTAGCGCACGTCTGCTTTGAGTTAAAACAGTGGGGTAAATACACCCTCCTTTTAGTTTTGCTTCTTCAGATATGGGCGCTGAGATTGTATTGGATTACCCCTGCGCTGCAGCGTGAACCCTGGAGACAATTGCATCAGACTATACTCACACGGTATCCTGATCGGGCTGTAGTGGTTTTCGCCTTTCCAGATTCTTTTGCCCCATGGGATTGGTATGACCAAGCAACATTTCCTAAGATTGTTACTCCCTATACTTCTGCACTGTCTCAGAATGAGTTAAATGAAGTACTCAAGCACACAACAGAATACGAGTATGTCCTGTTATTTGATTACTTGCGTGACTTGTCTGACCCAGAAAGAAAAATTGAAATATCTCTGGCAAACTTAGGATTCAGTGAACGAGAAAAAATTGATGGTGGCAGTATTGGATTTGTGCGGGTGTTTTCTCGGCGCGGTACTGTGTTAAGCTATCAGTAAGGAAGTGCTGCGTCTATGCGTTCAGTGGGAATTGACATTACCTCATTACTCTATGGCAGAGGAGTATCTCGATATACCTCTAACCTTGTTCGCGGTTTATTGAGCAGCCAACAAGTAAAGTTGAGTCTCTTTGGGTCATCACTGCGTCAAAGGACACAGCTTCAGGAGCTTACTGCCACTCTCAAGCGAGAGACTGGCAGTAAAGCAGAAACGATTATTCAAGCCTATCCACCTAGTTTGTATACTTTTCTGTGGAATACACTCAAATATCCCAGGATCCGTTCTATGCTTCCATCCATTGAGGTGTTCCATTCTTGGGATTGGCTGCAGCCACCAGATACTGATATCACGTTGGTCTCTACTATACACGATCTTGCAATGATACGTTTTCCTGAAACAGCACATCCCAAAATACTCAGCGCTCACCAAGCTTCATGGAAACGACTCAAAGAGCAGCACGCACACATTGTTGCTGTGAGCAGAGCCACAAAGAACGATATCGTGCAGTTCCTTGAGATACCAGAAGAATATGTACATGTGGTGCATGAAGCGTTGCCCATGGAAGTGCAAATGACAGCTGAACGTATTACTGAAGATATTGAGGCAAGTGTACTACATGCATATTCACTTACTCGGCCGTACTTGCTTTGTGTTGGAACACGCGAACCGAGAAAAAATTTAAAACGTGTTATCGATGCCTGGACTCCACTCGCCAAGGAGTATGATCTCCTTATTGCTGGTGAGAGTGGGTGGGATGGAACAGGCACTGGCATGCTGCCCAGTGGACTTCGTTTTTTGGGTAGAGTTTCAGATGAAGAGCTATCAGTTCTTTACACACACGCAGATGTATTTGTGTATCCATCCCTGTATGAAGGATTTGGATTACCTATC
This sequence comes from uncultured Pseudomonadales bacterium, assembly GCA_964648715.1. Classification (GTDB taxonomy): domain Bacteria; phylum Patescibacteriota; class Microgenomatia; order UBA1400; family PJMF01; genus OMIS01. The sequence continues at coordinate 4,795 of CAZYNM010000013.1, forward strand.
CTAGAAGCTTTTTATCATGGAACACCCGTGGTCACTTCAAACACCTCCAGTATGCCTGAAGTAGCAGGTAATGCTGCTGAGCTAGTAGATCCACTGTCCGTTGAGAGCATTCGCGCAGGCATAACCACCATTCTCGGGGAGTCTGAGGATGCTCAGAATCTTAGAACTCAACGTATGATTATTCGGCAACATATGTTTAATTGGCAAAAAGTAACCAAAGAAACAATTGCCGTGTACGAACACGCCTATGTCTCCACTCATTAAACCATTCCATATAGCCATTGATGGCAATGAGGCAAACGTGAAGGAACGCGTAGGCAGTAATGTCTACGCCTATGAGCTTTTGTTTGAACTGGAGCAGCTCACACGAGGAAATCAATCGCAAGCAATCACTGTTTTGCTCCAGAAACCTCCAGTTAGTGATATGCCTAAAGAAAGAAAAGGTTGGCGTTATCATGTCCTCACCCCAAGTCTTTTTTGGACACAGTGGGCGTTACCATTACATTTGTATCAAAAAAAAGATGTCTATGATGTTTTTTTTACACCAGGTCACTATGCACCTCGATTGTGCCCCATACCCTATATATCATCTGTTATGGACACTGCATATTTAGACTATCCCAAACAGTTTACTGCCAAAGATAGGCTCCAACTGCAAACATGGACCCAATACAGTGTACAAAATGCACACAGTGTTTTGGCAATTAGCCATGCAACAAAACAAAAAATCCATGAGCACTATGGGCGGGCTCTGGATACAATTTTTGTTGCATACCCTGCAGTGAGACCACTTCGCGAAAAATTGAGTGCACCAGAACAACAACAATTTTTTGCCTCACAGCAAATTACTGCACCCTATTTTTTGTTTGTAGGAACGTTGCAGCCAAGAAAAAATATTAGCACAATTATAACGGCATACGAGCAATTTAGAGATGAGTACCAAGAATCAAAAGATTTTTTTGCAACAACAAGCAAAAGGACGTCCAAGAAACTAGCGCAGACACCCCTGCTTGTACTTGCTGGTAAAGCGGGATGGCTAGCTGAGCCGATTCTCAACCAAATACAAAGATCACCTTATAAGAACTCTATTATCGTGACTGGATTCATCACTGATCTCGAAAAGAAAGCAGTTATTGAACATTCAATTGCTCTTCTTTTGGTGGGCCTGTTGGAAGGTTTTGGGATACCACCACTGGAAGCATTGCATTATGGCACTATACCCATAGTTTCCAACAGCAGTAGCTTACCTGAAGTAGTGGGAGATGCAGGCATACAGATCGATCCACTTGATGCAATGGGTTTAACACAAGCCATGTGGCGAACCTTTCTACTCAAAGCCAGAGAACGCGCTGAGCTGCTTAAAAAAGGTAGAGAACAAGCCCATCGCTTTTCATGGTCACAGTCTGCACAAGAAGTTTTGATTATGCTGCAAAAAACTGGACAAGAAAGCAGAGCTGCATGATCACATGTATGGCATTTGACCCTGGCTATGATCGACTTGGATGGGCTGTAGGTGATATAGAGGCAGGCACAGTAAAACACTTGCATGGATACGGAGCGGTGCAGACATCCTCAAAAGACACACTCCACACGCGCTATGTCCAGATCCTCACAGAGACAGCCGTTCTTCTTGATCGCTATAAACCCACACATGCAGCACTTGAATCTCTTTTTTTTGCCACCAATAAAAAAACAGCACTGCATGTATCTGAAGCTCGCGGAGTACTAATAGCTCAGTTACTCACACACCACTGTCGTTTATCTGAATACACACCATTACAAGTTAAACAAGCGGTGACTGGAACGGGATCGGCAGAAAAAAGATCTGTTGATAAAATGGTACGACTTCAACTTGCACTGCCTACTGGCCCTATTCTTGACGATACAATGGATGCTCTTGGGGTTTTGATAACATTTGCTGCACGTTGGGCTTTCGAAGAAAGGATGCACATATGATTGGATTACTCACTGGTCACCCCCTTCTCACAACCCACACATTTTTACTTGTGTGCGGCGGAGTAGGGTATCAAGTTCATGTAGGAGATATGGTACGAGCACAAGCACATAAAGAAGCGAGCATGACTCTATTTATCCATACGCATGTTCGTGAGGATCAGCTAGAACTGTATGGTTTTTTGAGTGAAGAAGAAAAGCAATTATTTTTGCTTATGTTGGCCGTATCAGGAGTTGGGCCCAAAACTGCGCTAGCAATTGCAGATTGTGGTGCAGAAAAAATATCACTCGCCGTTCAAAATGCAGATGTCAGCTTTTTTACTCGGATACCGAGGGTTGGTAAGAAGATGGCACAGAAAATTATTATTGAACTGAAGAGCAAACTAGGTGGCATTAAAGAGTTACAACTTGGTTCGCTTGACCCACGCATGCAAACGGTACTTGATGCTGTTGTCACACTGGGATATGAAGAAGAGGCAGCCATTACCGCACTCCAAGAAATGACACTAGAAAATAAATCTGAGTCTGAACTCATTAAAGAACTACTAAAAAAGTTGTAAATAAAGTTAAGGTTGAGCAGTGTAACAGGCATTACACAGCGTGAGCGTAGACAGACAACTGTTTTGCAGGAAGTTTCATCAGTATTGCCAACCAATGTGCCTTTGTATGTTCAAGAAATGTTGCGTCTGCAACTTCTTCCGGCTCATAGACATAACTTTGATCAGCAAACAATGCAAGTGCGGTATAGAAGTCTACTTCGTCTTGTAAGTACTGTTCTTCTGCCTCTTCACTCAAACCTATATCACCACTGCGTACATATCGATCTAACAATGGCAAAATAACACGAAATTCTTCTGGCCAACCTTTGATAATAGAACTGAGCTGTGTAGCTGATGCCTGTTCTAAAGCATTAAGAACCAGTGCATACCACAGAAGTGTTTTTTCTTGAAAAGAAGCAGCATTAATAGTGGCTATAAAACGCATGTCCCAGGGTGCAAGAGAATCAATAGCTGCATTACGATCAAACTGTGTTCCCAAAATAAGTCCAGATTCTTTTCGCGATGCAAGCAGAAAATTTTGGACCGTGGGACCAATTGTTTCTGCGTAGCTTCGTGCTTGGGCAAGCGTAAGGAACTGTGTTTGTTTTTCTTGCGTAGATGTCACGCCAGCAATTATAGCATGACAAAAACAACCTGCTGTGATACGTTTGAGTATAACAAGAACATGAGTATGGACGAAGCATTGCATCAAACACACCAGGTAACGTCAGAAGATGAGCAACTCTTTACTTCTCTGAGAGCACATGACTGGTCAGAGTTTATTGGCCAAGAGATGGTCAAGGAATCTCTTCAAATTGGGATAGCTGCAGCAAAAGAAAGAAAAGACGCCTTAGATCATACGTTATTGTATGGTCCGCCAGGCTTGGGGAAAACCACCTTGTCATACCTCATAGCACAAGAAATGGGCACAAACCTTAAGATTACAAGTGGCACAGCACTTACCAAAGTAGGTGATATCGCTGCAATACTCACAAATCTTCAACCAGGAGATGTCCTTTTTATTGATGAAATTCATCGTTTACCCAAAGCAATTGAAGAAACACTCTATCCTGTTATGGAAGATTTTGCTCTAGATATTGTCATCGGTAAAGGACCATCTGCTCGTACAATACGTCTGGATATTCCACACTTTACCTTGGTAGGAGCAACAACTCGCTATGGTCTTTTGGCTGGACCATTTCGTGATCGTTTTGGTCTTATTCACCGACTTAATTACTATCAGCCAGAGATACTCGTGAACATCATTCGAAAAAAAGCTGAAAAACTAAATATCGTGGTGAGTAACGAAAGTGCACTAGAAATTTCCAAACGCGCTCGTGGAACCCCTCGTATTGCATTGAAGCTCCTCAAAAGAGTACGTGATTATACCCAGGTCAAAGGGAGTGATGCAGCTGATGTTCAATCAGTGCACACTGCCCTCAGCATGTTTTCTATTGATAGCATGGGGTTAGAAGACCCAGATAGACGTTTCCTTGAACAGATCATTACCAAGCATAAAGGTGGTCCCGTAGGTCTAAGCACTATTGCGGCAACGCTCCATGAGGATGCTGCAACTATTGAAGAAGTGATTGAACCCTACCTTATGCAGATTGGTTTCATGCAGCGAACACCCCAGGGAAGGATTATTACCCGAGACGGCTATCTTCATTTAGAGATGCAGCCGCCAGCAGAAAGCTAGAAAATAGGGTATACTGGCAGTATGGATACACTCAGCACCAAGATTACCCGCCGTCTTATTGCTATCTATCTAGAGTTTATAACCGGTATGCTCTGGTGGTGTGTGGGACTCATTCCTTTTCATCATATACGAAGATTTTTCTACAGGCTTTGTGGTATGCACATTGGTTCTGGATCAACAATACATATGATGGCACGCATCTATGATCCGCGTCATATCACGATTGGCACTGATACGATTGTGGGAGAAAGGGCCGTGTTGGATGGCAGAAAGCAACTTGCTCATTCACAAGGTGGCTTGCAGATTGGCAACCATGTTGATATTGCATCCGAAGTTATGCTGTGGACAAGTCAGCACGATATACGCGATGCAGCGTTCGTGGCTATAGAAAAAGAAGTAGTAATTAACGACTACGTCTTCATTGGTCCACGAGCAATTATCTTACCGGGAGTAACAGTGGGCAAAGGTGCTGTTATAGCTGCTGGTGCTGTAGTAACCAAAGATGTACCTGAGCGAGCAATTGTAGCTGGTGTACCTGCCGCTCAGATAGGAATGCGCACAGGTGAGTTGAACTACACGCTGGGACGAGCGCGATGGTTTCAGTAAGGCGGCATGCAACAAGATTCAGTTTTACTCAGTGTCATCATTGTTTCCTATAACACTGCGATGCTCACCATTCAAACTATCCAGAGCGTTCTTGATGACATACAAGGTACTCCAGATCTTAAAGATACCTCAGAAATAGTGGTCATTGATAATGCCAGCACAGATTCTTCTGTGTCTGAACTTCGCACACTAGCACATAGTTCAAAGATACCCATTCATCTTATCGAGAATACACAAAATGGTGGCTTTGCCAAGGCAAACAATCAAGGAATGTCTGCCGCAAAAGGTCGTTACTACTTTTTACTCAACTCAGATACGATTGTGCATCGTGGTGCACTCAAGACGCTTCTCACTTTTTACCAAACGCATCCATTCTCAAGCCGCTCAGTTACAGAGTACTCTGAAGGAGATTTAGACACCGTAGGGATCGTGGCAGCTACATTACTGAATGCTGATGGTAGCCATCAACCTCAAGGTGGTTCACTCCCCACGCTACCGGCTCTGATGTGTCACATGTGGATGATTGATGATCTTCCTGTGCTTGGACGGTTACTACCTTCTACACAACATACCGGATTACGTACTGAACGGCATACAGATGCGAGCCCTTATCAAATGGGATGGGTTGGTGGTACAGCACTTTTTATTAGCAAGGAAACAGTGAGCGAGATTGGTATGCTTGATGAGAACATCTTTATGTATGCTGAAGATATTGAGTGGTGTATTCGCGCCCACGACCACCACTTTGACGTCGTGATTCATCCTGGAGCGCAAGTAACGCATTTGCAAAATAAAAGCGGATCTTCAGAAAAGGCACTAATGGGAGAGTTTAAAGGTTATAGGTATCTCTGGTCAAAACACAAACCACTTTGGCAACAGCCAGTTGTCGTTTTCATTCTCAAATCTGGAGCATATCTGCGTCAAGCTCTGCACAGTATGCTTGGAAATACCAAACAAGCCAAAGTTTATAGTACAATTGCACATACCATCAGATAAGGCACCTATGTTTATAGCAAGAATAAAGCAGTTTTTAAAAGAAGATAGTCTATTTGTTCTCACCGTTTTTTTAACTGCATTTATACCTTTGTTCCCCAAACTCCCATTAATAGACATTATTCCTGGATACATTGTTCGGGCTCGCTTGGAAGACGTGTTTATTGCAGTTACGTGTGTACTCTGGCTATTTTTTGTAATAGTAAAAAAAATTGAATGGAAAACACCACTTAATAAACTCATTTTTGCCTATGCTGCAGTTGGATTACTTTCATCTTTTAGCGCAGTTGTTATCACACAGACTGTTCCAGCAGAAATGCTACATATAGGTAAAACCTTGTTGCATTACTTTCGATACCTTGAGTATTTTTCTTTATTCTTCCTTACTGTTTCGTCTTTAACTTCGTATCGAAGAATAAAAATTATGCTTGCAGCGCTTTGTCTTACCCTTTTGGGTGTGAGTGTGTATGGATTTGGCCAACGGTATTATTACTGGCCAGTATACTCAACTATGAACCGCGAATTCAGCAAGGGTCTTCGTTTATATTTAACCGAGCATGCTAGAGTGCAATCTACCTTTGGAGGACACTATGACTTGGGTGGCTACCTGGTCATTCTGTTACCCATTGTGTTTACGCTTTTCCTTTTTGCACGTACACGGCTGTCAAAGATTGGGTTTGGTGCTATCTATACGGCAGGGGTGTGGGCTTTAATGCAGAGTGCATCAAGATCTTCACTACTTGGTTTTGTGATAGCTACTGCATTGATACTCGTTGTTAGGAATCTATTTCGTTCTACTGTAGTTAAGAAGATTTCATTTACAGTGTTACAAAGCTTTCTCTTTGGCGTGTATCTCATGTTCATGATGGCACAGTTTGGCTCAGATTTATATGAAAGAGCAGAACAGGGACTTGAGGCTTTTCCACCCATCCACACAGCCTACACACATGCAGTTAAACAGAAGGACATGCTTTTAGAAAAAGTGCGTGGAGAGTATACAGAAAAAATATATAAAGCTCTCTTTGTGGCTGAGGTGCCAAAAGATGCAGTGCCCAGTGATGCTGTAGCTGTATTAGTTGTTTCTGATACCATGCCGACACCAGTTCAACCAACCCCAAATGTGAGACCAAAGGATGTTTATAAAGACATCCCTGATATCAAGCTGGTGGCAACAACTTCTGCTGAGGGAGTAGTAACAGTGGAAAAAGTTGAGCAACCACGCGTCTTTTCACAAACAGCAATAGACAAGGGTCTCTCACTTGCCATACGCTATGAGACACTATGGCCTCGAGCACTCAAAGGCTTTTATACCAACCCAATACTTGGAAGCGGTTATGCTACGCTCACCAAAGAGACCACGGGGCAGTTTACCGAAGCTGAAAGCACAGATAATAACTTCTTGCGTACGCTGGGTGAGACTGGAGCACTTGGCTTCATCACTTTTTATGGCACGATCATTCTTGCTTCCTATTTAGCTATTCAGTTGCTACAGAATTCCCAAAAAGAGACACTCGGTTTTATCTTCGCCATAGCATTCTTAGGAAGTACATTGGGATTGCTTGTAAACGCATTTTATATTGACGTTTTTGCCGCATCAAAAGTGGCATATACCTACTGGACAGTAGTGGGTATTGTTACAGCTTTATACATGCTCGAAACTAGAAACAAGCAAGATGTGCCGTTATTTAAAAAAGCATTAGTATCCAAAAAACGTAAAAGATGAAAGTAAGATCAAAGTACGTTACCTCTACGGTGTTTGTCTCTGTAGTGTTAGTACTGGCGATGTGTGTCCGTTTATATAAAATTACGACACCGCCCTTAGATTGGCATAGCTTCCGCCAGGCAGATACAGCATCTGTTACACGTATGTATGTGCAAAAGGGGATTGATATCCTACACCCCACTTTTCATGACCTCTCCAACATTGCGTCTGGTAAAGATAACCCTCATGGGTATCGCATGGTTGAGTTCCCACTTATTAATGCAAGCGTTGCATTCATTGTACGGGCCTTACCTTTTTTGTCTGTTGATGCCACTGGTCGTTTTGCTTCTGTACTCTTTTCTTTGGGCACCCTTTTTGTCTTGTTTCGCTTGGTACAGGAACTTTCAGGAAAACGAGTAGCGTATATAACGCTTATCATTGGCAGTGTTTTTCCATATTTTGTATACTATTCTCGCACCATTCTGCCAGAAGCTGGAGTGGTTTTTCTTTCAACTGCTTCCTTGTACTTTTTTTATCTGTGGCTTAAAGAGCCACATGTGTGGAAATATTGCACCAGTCTCGCATTGCTTTCCTTGGCACTTCTAGTAAAGCCATTTGCTCTTTTTTTGTTTCCTGTCTTCTGTGCCCTCTGGTATATAGGCACACGGAAGCGCTCACATGCTTTACTTATGATATTGTTCTTGGCAAGCTCTTGCGTACCACTCTACTTTTGGCGAGATTGGATTAGTCAGTTTCCTGAAGGTATCCCGGCATCTGACTGGCTGTACAATGGAAACGGCATTCGTTTCCGACCAGCCTGGTTGCGCTGGTTGGGATATGAACGACTCACAAAGTTAATGCTTGGCTATGTTGGGATTCTTTTCCTTCCACTTAGTCTTCTTGGTCTGACAAAAAAAGAAGCAGTTGTGTATGGCACTTGGTGGTTGTGTATTCTTGGTTACTTTACGGTTATTGCAACTGGCAATGTGCAGCATGATTACTATCAGAATTTGATGGTTCCAATACTGCTCATTACTTTTGCACGAGGGGCATGTATGCTTGAATCTTGGGTACGTGCACGACGTACACCAGCATTCTCACTCACGCTGACGTTTACGCTTGTCTGTTTGGCACTAGGCATAAGTTGGCTTCAAGTCAAAGAGTACTACAAGGTTAATCATTGGGAATACGTTCGCGCGGGCGCAGCAGTGCAACGATTAACACCACCCACGGCGCTCGTGATTGCGCCAGCTTTTGGTGACACACAATTCCTCTATCAAACCAATAGACGTGGATGGCCAATTGGGTACGAAATAGAGAAAAAGAGGGCACTTGGTGCAACACACTATGTCACAACCAGTAAGGATGACGAGGCACATATGCTCATGAAACAATATACCGTTTTAGAAGAGACCAGTGAGTATGTTGTCATCGATCTCACTCAACCAAGAAAGTAACCCATGCGCATTCTCATGCTTACACCATACCTTCCCTATCCATTACACTCTGGCGGGCAAATTAGAACCTACAATCTCTTGAAACAACTTGCACAAAAGCATGAGGTAACACTTTTTGCTCTGATTAAAGATGAAAGTGAGAAACAGTACATTGCTGAACTCGAAAAATACTGCAAAAAAGTGCGTGTTTTCAAACGATCAAGAAAACCATTTACCCTTAGTAACATTGTGAGAACTGCTGTTTCTAGTTACCCTTTTTTGGTCATTCGCAATTATGTGGCAGAAGTACGAGATGCTGTTCAAGAGGAGCTAGAAAAGTACACCTATGATGTGATACATGCTGAGACCTTCTACATGATGCCGCACTTGCCCCCCACCTATATTCCCACACTGTTAGTTGAACAAACTATTGAGTATTTAGGGTATGAAAGCTATGCAGAGAAAGTTTCACCCTTTATCCGACCAATCCTTAAAATAGATATTCAGAAGATTAAAAAATGGGAAACGTTTTTTTGGCAATACTGTGATCAGTTGGTGGTCATGAGTGAAGATGACAAAAAATTTATAGCCAGCAAAATTGGCAGTAAAAAGAAAATAGAGGTTGTCGAAAATGGAGTAGATACAGCATGGTTTGCCGAAAAAAAACGTCATGAACCAGAGCAGCCAACACTTCTCTCTGTCGGTACGTTCAAGTGGCTACCTAATATTGAGGCGGTTACTTTCTTGGTCGAAAAAGTTTGGCCACTTGTTAAAAAGAAGCTACCAACCTGCAAATTATGGATTGTTGGCGCATCTCCTACTGATCATATTTTGCAGTTTAGTAGGGTTGATAGCTCAATTACAGTAACAGGCAATATTCCTGATATACGAGATGCATTTACTCAATCACATGTACTTGCTGCACCCGTTTTTAGCGGCAAGGGTACTCGATACAAAATTTTAGAAGCGCTGGCAACTGAAACCCCTGTTGTGGCTACTGAAACAGCTGTGGAAGGATTGGGAGTAAGACATAATGTACATGTCTCAATTTCAAATACAGCAGACCAAATGGCGGCAGCAATCGTATCACTCTTACAATCAAAGAAAGTACGGGCTGAACTGGCAGCAAATGGGAAAAAATATGTTGTGCAACACTTTGATTGGAAGCTGATATCTCAAAAACTTGATATAATCTATCAAAGAATTGGAAAAAGTAGCTCATGAAGCAACCTGATTTGGAAATCATTATAGTAACCTTTGATAGCGAGTTTTGGCTTAAAAAGACACTTGCATCTCTACAACAATTCTATTTGAGTCAAACACAATATGCAGTGCAGGTAACAGTGGTAGACAATGCAAGCACTGATGATACGGTTAGACTGGTAAAGTCCACTTTCCCTTGGGTACAGCTTATGCAGGAAAAAGTAAACGCTGGTTTTGCTGTGGGAAATAATGCAGCTTTAAAAAAGTCTAAGGCTCGCTATGTTATGCTCATGAACTCTGATGTAGAATCAACTGTTCATTCGAACTTTGATGTACTGATTGATTTTTTAGAGAATCACACTGAGGTAGCATGTATCACACCTAAGGTTGTCTTTTCTTCTGGTGCACTTGATCCTGCTTGCCACAGAGGCGAGCCCACACTCTGGGCATCCTTCACATACTTTTGTGGTTTAGAAACCATGCTTCCATCTGTCTCCCTCTTCAGTCAATACCATCAATGGTATAAGAAACTTGATACTATTCATACTATTGATGCATGTTCAGGTGCTGCGATGCTGATTCGACGATCAGTTCTTGAAGAGGTAGGGTATTTAGACGAGCGATTCTTTATGTACGCAGAGGATCTTGACTTATGCAAGAGAATGCGAGATGCTGGCTACCTCATTACGTATCACCCACAAGTATCACTTATTCATCATAAATACAAATCAGGTATTAAGGGGAGTTCAAAAAAAATCGCTCGTAGTACACGCCGACATTTCTATGACACCATGCTACAATACTACGACAAACACTATGGGAAAACATATCCGTACTTTGTGCGGATAGGTATTAAAGTATTTACAGTTCTCAAAAAAGGAGCACTATGAAAACAGGTATGAAACAATTTGAAGTAATGCAGCTACGTGCACAAAACACACAGAAGGCTGTTGAGTCACTCGTTGTGTCATTACTGTCACTTTTTATCATTTCATTTGCCCCACAATTACTTGTGGAGTACTTTTATGGTCAAGAAGTTTTTATGACCGGTGAGCAACCTGCATTAATGAAATACATTCCTATTGCTGGCTTTGCTGTGGTCGTACTCCATGCATTTAGTACCCTCATCGGGAACATGATGCGCGGCAAAAAAATCAAGGTACTTCTCGAAGATATGAGACTTGCTGAAGAGCTTGAGAACATGCCTAATTCTTCTGATGATGCAGAACTCAAAGAGTTAGAGCGCATGGTTGATGAAGCTTTGGCTGAAAAAGAAGCACCAAAAAAGAAAAAGGCAATTAAAGCAAAACGCAAATAGGTGTCAATTGACCATACACGATCGCTACGAATTGGAATCGACTGCCGGCTGGGCGGAATAGCCCATGCCGGCATTGGTCGGTATGTAAGCGAACTTCTTAAGCAACTTATTCCTTTGGCTCAAAACGTAACCTGGGTACTGATTGTTCAAACCCAAGAACAAGGTGCAGAGTTACTTGCCTACATTCCCGGAGCTTACCGAGCGACGTGTGAGATCCACAGAGTTGCAGCACGCCCCTATTCATTAGATGAACAGAGCATACTTCCACTTGCACTCTACAAACTCTCCCTTGATCTGCTACATGTGCCACACTTCAATGTACCACTGTTGTATTTTGGCAAAGTGGTGATTACTGTTCATGATTTGCTCTGGCATGAACAAAAGGGGGTGCATGTCACCACACTCAATCCACTTATCTATTGGCTAAAATATTCTCTCTACCATCTTGTGACTTGGCGTGCTATTTCGATAGCCCGTGCTATTTTCGTACCTTCAGGAATTGTTAAAAAAACTATAGAAAAGTTTTACTCTGCAGTTGACACTCAGAAGATTACTGTCACGCATGAAAGCATAAGTACCACACTTGTTGCTACTGCGACAAAAATGAAACAGAAGTCACGACAGGAAAAAAAACTCCTGTATGTAGGTTCACTCTACCCACATAAAAATGTTTCTTTGCTACTCAATGCACTCAAAAAACTTCCGGAATACACACTTACCATTATTGGTTCTCGATCTGTCTTTCGGCAAACAATTGAACGACAAATAACTGAGCTAGGAGTTACACAACAGGTTTCATTCCTTGGCAGGGTTACTGATGAGACACTTGCATATGAATATGCTACTGCCCATTGTGTAGTTCAACCTTCGTTATCCGAAGGATTTGGACTCACAGGTTTGGAGGCTATGGCTTTTGAAACAGCAGTTATCGCATCAGATATACCCATTTTCCATGAAATCTACCAGGATGGAGCAATCTATTGTGATCCTCACTCAGTGGACTCACTTGTTTCAGCAGTCATGACACTACAAAAGCCAGCAATCTACTTGCAGGTAACAAAAAATGGTCAAAAGGTTCAACAACAGTATTCATGGAAAAAGTTAGCACAAAAAACATACGAAACGTATCTACAAGTGGTGTAATATGCCTCGCAAACAGCCTACAGTAGCGTTGGTATATGATCACCTAATGACGCCCTATGGTGGTGCAGAGATTGTGCTACAAACTCTCGCGGAGGCATTTCCCACAGCTCCTATCTATACAGCATTGTACAATCCTGCCAAAGTACCATGGATTCCCTCACACCGTGTCAAAGCAGTTTTACGAGGAACCTGGTGCAAGGTGTTTGAGCGGAGAGAGCTTCTGGATCCACTACTACCCATTCTTTTGGAGCAGATGGATCTTTCTGACTATGAGGTTGTCATCTCAGTAACCAGTAGCTTCGCCAAGGGAGTGCTTACTCAGCCCACTCAATTTCATTTCTGTTACCTACTCAACACAACTCGCTACTTATATGAAGCACATGACTCACTGGTAACCACGCATAGACTTGTGCGTTTGGTTGGATTCAAGCAACTTGCATGCGTTATTTTCAAGTACCTTCGTGCATGGGATCTGCTAGCGAGCACGCGTCCAGACGTGATAATCACCTTGTCTCAGTTGGTGGGCGAACGCATGAAACGGGTATATCAAAGAGCACCTCAAGCAATTCTGGCGCCGCCAGTTCCTCTATCTCCTCATAACTCGAATCGGCTGCAAAAGAGATCGCAAGACATTCCTTATTATGTCTGTATTTCAAGACTTGTTGAATATAAAAACATTCAGCTTGCAATCAAAGCAGCACAACGATCTGGCGTGTGTCTTATCATCGCTGGGTCGGGTAGAGCAGAGGCAGTTTTACGACGTACGGCAGGTAATACCGCCTACTTCAGACGTACTGGTCAATCTCTGGAAGCATGTTATAGGGCGGCTCAAGCACGACAAGCAAACTGTATTTTTTGGGGTGCGTGTACAGATGAAGAGAAAACAAAGCTCTATCAGCATGCACAGGCAGCTCTCGTTCCGGGTGTTGAGGATTTTGGCATCTCCATCATTGAACCCTTACAGCACGGCACACCAGTTGTATGTTCTACAGATAGTGGTGCAACAGAGCATTTAGTTGATGGCACACACGGCACATTTTTTGCTGAACAAACCGTTGCATCACTTACTGCCGCATTAGAAAAGCATGGTCGGCGATCATTTGATTCACACCAACTGCAGCAAAAAGCCAAAGAGTTTGATGTAGCAGTTTTCGTAAGAAAATTTCATAACATCTTCTCCCATTTTTATAAAAAGCACGCTACAATTGGTGGTTGAGGAGGAGGCTATGAGTACACTGGATCATACATATGCGCTAATATTGGCGGGTGGCGGTGGTACACGCTTATGGCCTAAATCCCGCAATGCCACACCCAAACAATTTCTCAAGTTAGTTGGTGATAAAACGATGATGCAGTTGTGTGCTGACAGAATACACACATTGATTCCATGGGAAAAAATTATCGTAATCACCAATGCTTTGTATAAAGATGAGGTTGCTCGCCAGCTGCCAGAAGTACCACTAAATAATATTATTGCCGAACCAGAAAAGCGTGACACAGCGCTTGCGATGCTCACTGGTGCGTTGTATGCAAAAATGCATGACCCTGAGGCTGTGGTTATCAACTGTGCTTCTGATCACACTGTTCTCAATGAGACTGAGTTTGTACGCGTTATGAAGGCAGCCGCGCAAGTTGCAGCCACAGAGCCAGTCCTTGTAACTGTAGGTATCACACCTACTAGACCTGCTACCGGTTTTGGATACATAAAAATTGGCCCTGAGCTTTCCAAGATAGATACCCGTTTACCACTGTTTAAAGTAGATAGTTTTACAGAGAAACCCAACGAGGCCACGGCACAAGCATTCATCTCTACAGGTAGATATTTCTGGAATGCCAATATGTATGTGTGGAAAGCAACAACCTTGCTGGAATCATTTAAAACGCATATGGCATCGTTATACGATAGGATACAACCTTTACTAACCTCCACTGAGAAAACATTTCATGGTTTATTGCCAGAAATGTATGCTGCATCGGATACTATTTCAATTGACTATGCCATCTCTGAGAAGGCAACGAACCTCGTTTTACTGCCGGGAGATTTTGGATGGAATGATGTTGGTGATTGGAAAGTAGTCTATGATCTCGCAGAAAAAGATGGTGATTTCAACGTCATTATGAATGACACAGGTGCCGATACTGTCATGAGCTTAAAGTCACACCATAATTTAATTCATACTGACAAACGACTGGTCGCACTCTATGGAATCAATGATATGATAATCGTGGATACTGACGAGATTCTTTTGATTATGCCAAAGAGCCAGAGTCAAGATGTGAAGAAACTGGTTGAGAAGCTGAAAGAAGAAAATAAAAAAGAGTATCTCTAGAGATAGACTATGTTGTCCTACGAAACACAAAAACGAGTGCTTGATATTATTGTTGCTGTAAGTTTGTTTATTATCTTTTTGCCCATTTGGGTTGTTGTACCGCTTCTTATTCTTATAGATTCTGGACCACCTATTATTTTTAGTCACCGCCGAGTGGGCAGATACGGGAAAGAGTTTCATCTTTATAAGTTTCGCTCTATGGTTCCCAACGCAGATGAGATCTTACACAAACAAGATAAAAAGTTACTTGAGCAGTTCAAAAAAAGTGATTGGAAAATTCAAAATGACCCACGCATTACCAAACTGGGGAAGATCTTGCGATCTTTGACTATTGATGAATTTCCCCAGCTGTACAATGTTCTCATTGGGGATATGAGTATGGTGGGACCACGGGCATATGTGCATACAGAGCTTGAAGAGCAAACAAGTCGCTATCCAGAAACAAAAAAATATATCAAGCCAATTTTATCAGTCAAGCCAGGTATTACGGGTCCATGGCAAACAAGTGGGCGCAATGAAGTCCCTTTCATTGTGAGAGCCAAACTAGACGCAGACTACGCTTTGCATCAGTCTATTGTACGTGACTGTATCATTTTGCTCAAAACTCCCCAGGCTATGATTTCAAAATGGTAGTTTCGGGTGGTGTCAGCACCACTTTTTGGTATACTTAGACGGTATGGAAGAATTGAACATGCAGACACCAGAAACAACACACCAGACAGTGAATCCTGAAGTAGCAGATGCAGCTCAGTCATCACACACAAAAAAAACACTTACTCGTCCACAGAAAATATTAATTGGTGTTGGGGTAGTGCTGGTTCTTCTTCTTACTGTTGGTGGGGTCATCGCGTACAGTACCTACAGCACCGTGCAGAAGTTGCGTGGAGAGATCCTAACAGCAGAGACACTGGGAAGAGAAACCTACGCATTAGTAAAAACACAAAACCTACCTGCTGTACAGGAATCCCTTCTCAAACTCGATACGCAGCTCACACAAATTAAATCAACATATGCAAACTTATCATTTTATAAATCGCTTCCCATTGCTCGGTCATACTATCTTGATGGCGAACATGGTTTGGAAGCAGCTTCAGCAGGTTTATCTGCGGCAAAGCGTTCTATAGCTGCTGTTACTCCCTATGCTGATGTTCTTGGTTTTTCGGGAGAAGGTAGTTTTACTGGTGGCACAGCTGAGGAACGACTTAAGCTCATATTACAGACCCTTCAGAAAGTGACTCCAGAAATTGATGCCATCACTGCAGATATGCAAAAGGCACAAGCAGAGTTAGCTGCAATTGATGCCAATCGGTACCCAAATGAGTTCCGCGGCATTCCAGTAAGAGAGAAAGTTGTTCAGGCACAAGCACTCACCGATGGCGCTGTTACCGCCTTAACAGAATTCCGTCCGGTTATTGAGCAATTACCTTCAATTGCTGGAGCAACTGGAAGCAGAAAGCAGTACCTCATCTTATTTCAGAATGACAATGAGCTTCGTCCCACAGGTGGTTTTCTCACGGCGTATGCCATCGTCAATGTTGAAAATGGCAAAGTTTTCCCTGAAAAATCAGATGACATTTATGAACTTGATAAGAAATTCACCACCAAGCTTCCTATTCCCGCAGCCCTCGGCCGCTATCTTACCACCGAGAAGCGTTGGAATATGCGTGACATGAACACATCTCCCGATTTCAAAGAGTCAATGGATACTTTCTACTCGTACTACCGCACCATCAAGGGTGAACCAGAGAAAATTGACGGCATCATCTCTGTTGATACTGAATTCCTTAAAAAATTACTTTCTATTCTTGGTCCGGTACAAATACCAGGCGGTGGTACTTTTAGTGCTGAGATTGACAAGCGGTGCGACTGTCCGCAAATTATTTATGCTCTTTCAGAGATCATTACCAGACCTACACCCTATATACGTGAAGATAGAAAAGGGATTATTGGCCCATTGATGCGTGAAATTCTCACCAAAGCGTATACAGCACCAAAACAGCAGTGGCCTGGATTATTTAGCGAAGGCTATGCTGCACTCCAGGGGAGACACATTCAACTGTACTTCACAGATGAGAAAGCGCAAGCAGCTGCTGAAGTCATTAATGCAGCAGGAAGATTGCGTAACCCCAAAGAAAATACTGATTTCTTTGCTTTAGTGAATGCCAACCTGGGTGGAGCAAAGTCAAACCTATTTATTACCTATGATATGAAGCAAACAGTGTCGGCGCCTCAAAATGGGATGATTGAAAAAACTGTTGAGATTACCTACAAGAACTCTCGCAAGGGTGATAACTGCAACCTGGAAGCTGGTCTCTTGTGCTTGAACTCAACTCTCAGAGATTGGACCAGGTTGTATGTACCAAAAGGCAGTACACTTAGTTCTTCTCAGGGATTCACACAGGAACCTAAGGTGTATGAGGAGAATGGCTTTACCGTGTTTGACGGCTTCTTTATCCTTGAGCCCAACAGTACCGCCAAACTTAAACTCACCTACTTGGTACCGTATACAGATACAAAAGAATATAAGCTCTCACTGTGGAAACAGGGCGGCATTTTAAGCTATGATGCGCTCATGGAAGTAACCGGTGGACAAGAAAAGCTTACGATTACCAAAGATAGCTATTACCAGGCGGCATTCTAGCTCGCATGTATGAGATCACTGTTATTTAGCGGGATTGTGCTCAAGCGATCTGATGTAGGGGAGAAAGATCAAGTCGTTACTGTACTTACTCAAGAAAAGGGCAAGCTCGTCTCAATAGCCAAGGGCGTTCGTTCACTTACTTCCAGTAAACGATCAAGCCTGGAGCCAGGGTCATATATTAAAGGCCTTTTACAAACCTCACACGCACTGCCTATCCTCACCCAATCAGTTGCGCTGGGTACAGCCGAGCACGCATTGAGTACACTTACTCGCATACGTCAACTTGCACAATTCTTAGAAATACTGGATCGACTTTTTGTGGAAGAAGAGATCGATGAGAGCACTTTTGAACATCTTCTGTACCTGCATGGGCTTGTTTGTGCTAAAGAGTTCCATACAGGTAAAATCAAAGACGCGCTTCAAGAACTTCTTATGCATCTGGGCTTCACAGAGCCAGATGATCAACCAGCCTCGGTGCTTGCCTTTGTGGCACAGCTAACTGACAAACCTATGCGCAGTTTTGACTACTTAGTTGTCAAATAAGACTTTTATAGGTACAATTACGCATAAGTAAAGAGAGCTATGATCAGGTTGGCACCTGTGAGCTCATATCAAAAAGTGAGTTTTGCCTGTGCAAAACTAAGTAGGGTGGAACCGCCCCGATGGGTCCCTATCAGAGTATAATGCTCTGGAGGGATTTTTTTGTATCCCAACCAGAGGAAAGGAATACCATGTCTCAGCACTCTGAGATTACTCTTGATACCATTGCTGCGCTTGCAAAGCGGCGTGGATTTGTATTTCCTACTTCAACCATCTATGGTGGCATTGCCAACTCGTATGACTACGGTCCACTTGGTGTAGAGCTATTGCGCAACATCAAGAATCTCTGGTGGCGTGAATTCATTACCAAACGCCCAGACATGGTTGGTCTTGATTCTCAAATTATTCTCCACCCACAAACATGGGTTGCTTCTGGACATGTCAGTGCTTTTAATGACCCACTCGTGGAAGATACCATTACCCATAAACGCTACCGCGCTGATCATCTTATCGAAGCGTGGGCAGAGAAACAGGGTCAAACAGTTGATGTACCCAGCATGAGCCTGGATGAAATGAATAGCTTTATCAAAGATAAGCACATTACTAGCCCAGAAGGGAATCAACTAACTGAGGCAAAAGCATTCAACCTCTTATTTGAGACAGCTATTGGCGCAGTAAGTGGCGAGAAATCAAAAGTCTACCTGAGAGGAGAAACAGCGCAAGGAATATTCACCGACTTCAAGCATGTCCTTGATTCAACTCGAGTTAAGTTGCCCTTTGGTGTAGGACAGATCGGCAAGAGCTTCCGCAATGAGGTAACTACTGGCCAGTTTGTGTTCCGCACCTTTGAATTTGAACAAGCAGAGATTGAGTACTTCTTTGACCCTGAGGATCCCAATCATCCATGGGAAACGCTGCTGGAAGACTGGAAGGCAGCAATGTGGAAGTTTGTGACAGAGACGCTTGGCATACGTGCAGAGAGACTTCGGTGGCGTCAACACACAGACAAAGAACGCAGTCACTACAGTAAAGATACGTATGATCTTGAGTACTTATTTCCTTTTGGTTGGAAAGAGCTTTGGGGAATTGCCTACCGTACCAATTATGATCTTACCCAGCACATGCAACTGTCTGGCGAATCACTGGAAGTTGTAGATTCAAGTACCGGGCGAAAGTTTATCCCTCATGTCATTGAACCAGCAGTCGGTGTTAACCGTCTTTTCCTAATGGCACTGGTAGATGCGTATTCAGAGGACACAGAAAAAGAGCGCATTGTTTTATCACTCAAACCACAGGTGGCACCCTATCAAGTTGCGGTGTTCCCCCTTCTTAAAAACAAGCCTGAGCTCGTAGAAAAAGCACGTACAGTTTTTGATTCACTCCTTGATGCTGGTCTTAGAGTGGTATGGGATGACCGTGGGAACATTGGCAAACGCTACCTGTCTCAAGACGAGATTGGCACTCCCTGGTGCATCACCGTAGACTTTGATACCCTCACTGATGACACGGTGACGGTACGGACCAGGGACACCGCTCAGCAAACTAGAGTTGCAGTAGGTGACCTCATTACGCATTTACGCTAAGATACTGTATCTAGTCGCAAAAGAAGCACTTTTTTGCTAGTATAGTCCGTGTACATATACTACTAGGGTTGCATCATGAAACAAAAAAAACTTCTTATTATTGCTGGCATTGCGCTTCTTGTTTTACTTGGAGGCGGGTTTGGTGCCTATACGCTTATGAAAAAGCCAGCACCAACTGCTCCCCAAACACCTCAGAAGAAAAAAATCACCGAGCCAGTGAATCTCATTCCTGTGGCAGAACGACCGGTGCTGCACATTGAGCCAGGAAGCGATGGTCGTAGAATAACTATCGTTGCTGATGCCGTCAAAAAAGATGCAAGTGTGATGGATTTTGAAATTGAGTACAACACGGAGAACTTGATTCAAGGTGGTACTGGTCAACTGGATGTAAGCAAGCTTCCAGCCAAAAAAGAATTTTTGTTGGGCAGCTGTAGTGCCGGTGGCGCCTGTACTTACCATAAGGATGTGACAGGCGGAACACTATTAGCCCGTTTCCAAGGCCCTCAGAATTATGCCGTCAAAACTGATTGGCGCTTCACTGACAACAAAGTAAAGGACAAATCTTTTGCCTCTAAAGATGCAAAGTTCACATTGACATCTGATGAGCTCAAACAAGTAGGCTACGCAGTCATTCTCAATAGTCCTGGTTTTTATAAGAATCTTCCAGGCACCTTAGTATCTGATATCTACGCTGTCTCATTATCTGGTTCTCCAACAAAGCCCTTGGAAGTATCTGTACGCGGCACAGAGGAAGGCACACTTAAACTGTATGGCTGGGATGGGAGTTCATGGAAAGACCTTAATGGCACCGTTGAGGGCAAAGTCGTGAAAGCTACTAGTCCCCTGATGCAGATGTACGCAGTCAGCAAGGACTAGAAATTACAGCCAGTCATTTTTGCTAAATAAAAACAGTAACCACACCACAAGCACGATAATCAAAGTAATGATAAACGCAAAGCCATAGGGATGGCTTTGCATAGGCAGCTGCACATTCATCCCAAACAGACTAGCTACAATAGTGGGTATAGTGAGTATCACCGTCAGTGAAGTAAATAATTTGATTTCACGATTGAGGTTGTTGGTCATGATCGCACTGTGTGCATCATGTGTATTTTTAATGCTCCGCAAATTATTTTTGGCACTTACCAGTAATTGCTCTAGCTCCAAGACAAGATCATCAAAAAGTGCTTGTTCCCCATCATCAAGCACGGTTTTTTTATGGCCTGCTAGAGAACGAAGTGCCAGTATCATACGAGTCAATGAGTTTAGGCTATCATTTGTTTCTTCCTCAAAAGCAATAAAACGCAGAATCTGCTGGGGTGTAATCTTTTCAATAGAGCGCCGGAGTTTATACAAGTTTTTGTTTACTTGTGTGATGCTCGCATCATAGGTAGCTGCAATGATGAACAAACAATCAAGAGCACAGGCAAGTGGACGCGTTGTTGCAAATTCAGCTTTTTCCAGGGCAGCCCTAAGGAACGGTAAAGGTGTTTGACTGATAAGGCAGCAGGTTGTTTTAGTAATAGCAATAAGGACTGGTTCTGTTTCTAACTGCCCACTGCGTGCTACAGGGACCCTGACAAACAGGTAGGCAATACCACTCAAGTACTCAGAACGTGGTACTTCTTCCGGATCGAGCGCATCCAACACAAGGCTAGGATCAAGTGAGACGTGTTTCTTGAGGTACACAATTTCACTCGGTTTGGGCGATTCAACATACACAAGAGCACCTGAACGTCTCTTTTTTATCAAGGTAAGCGGACTGTCTGGTGAATTGTTGTAATACCACTGCATCATATATGTACTCAATGTGTATAAAAATGAACTTCAGAATGGTATAATACCACTACTCTTTGCATCATGCTAACTATCCAATTGCGGATTGATTTAGCAACCAAAAGAGTAGTTCTTTCACAAACAAACGAATACATAGTATAGGTGGCTGTGTGGAAATGGGAAGAGGAAGATGAGCAGCCCATTTCTAGACCGCCACCTATACGCCGACAAGCAGATAGGTGAGCATACTGATTTCTGTTTTCTTGATGTTCGCGCACAGGCGCGAAAAGGAGATCTACACATGAACGCAAAGCGTTGGAGATTGCTTCCGGCGGCATTGGTTCTCATTTCTGCCGCACTAGCCTTGTTTGTTTTGCTTTTCCTGCTGTTCGGCAGGGCCTCAGCAGCAGAAAATGCACAGCTTCCCAAACCAACTGGACTCAGCCCAAACAGCACAATCGTATCAAAAGGGTATGTGACGCTCACCTGGGGTGCCGTCAACGGCACAAGCGTCTATGAAGTTGCTGCCGTTTTCCCTGAAAATGGTGGTTTTACCTTCATCACCCACACCACCACGCACCAAAATCAGCTCGTCATCTCCACCACTGTCCAGGTGACGCACACCTGGCAGGTGCGGGCGCTTCCAGCCGATCCCGTGAATGACAGCAACAGTGAATGGTCATCGGCAGAATTTTTGGTCACCGGCACGGCGCCCATCACGGTCACACCACCGGCTTTGCCATCCAACTTCCGCGTCATCACAGCAACGCTTTTCTCGGCCACCATGGGTTGGGACGACAATGCCACCAACGAGGATGGGTATCGTCTCTACAAATGGGACGGCGTTGGCTACCGGCTCTACAAAGAGTTGCCGACCAACACGACTCAATACAGCGTAGACAATATGCAATGTGGGCAGGTAGATTTTTACCTGATCACCGTCTTCAACAGTGCCGCCGAGAAAACCCTACCGGGCGCACTACAAGTATCAAGTGTGGCCTGTCCGGATCCTGACCCTGTCGACAACTGCCCAAGCTTCTCAACAACTGGCGCCATCTTTTTTGAGCACTGGCTCTGTTATGGTTTCTCATTTGAGATGAAGGTTGCAGGGCAGGTAGCTCAGTTGCCAGCACCCTACGACAACGCCTTCAGTTCAGTAAAGCTGGCAGAAGGGAAGAGCGTAAGGATCTATAGGGACGCGAACTTCCAAGGGCCCAGCGTCTGCATCATGATGACAACGCTGGATTTTCAGTCTACGTTCTACCCCAACGGGGAGAACGCGAGTGACAACGTGACCTCAGTGAAGTTCTTCAGCAACCCCACCTGCGATGAGGCGGTACGCATCTACTTACCGACCATCGCTCGTTAGGCACATCGCTCGTTAGGCACATCCTCGTCTAGTCAAATTCGTTTGTTCTGTGAAACAGCCGTCCGCAAGGACGGCTGTTTTCGTATTCAGTAGTCCCCAACTTAGAAAGATTAGTTCTTCTGATCTAGATAAAAGTAGGTGTGCATACCTAGTATCGCACCAAAAATTGGTCCAAAAAGATACATAAGGGTGTATGAACCTATTCCCATAGCCACAGCAGGATTAAGGACACCATTCGATCCAGCCAGCGCAGCAACTGCCACACCAAGCAGGAGCGAACCACCTACAACTGCGCCACTCAAAGAAGTCGGGACCCTTCCTTTCACAACAGCAGCAATACCAAAAGCAAAAACCGCCATCCCAATAGCTTCAGCAAGCCCTACAAAACCACTCGTTGACAGAGTGGGTTGTGCGGGAGTAACAAATGCTTTGAAAATATGCGATGCACTCCATGCTCCGGCATACTGAGCAAAAAGATATCCTGCAGCATCTTTACCAGTAATTTTCTTCAGAGTCATCAGAGCCATGGTTACCGCAGGGTTGAAGTGCGCACCAGAAATATGCCCTAGTGTATACACACCTAAGCCCAGTGTCAGTGCTGCCAGGACGGGAGTGCTCAATGAAAATTCACCCGCCAGGGACAAGCCAACTACAAGCGTAAGGACACCAGTTCCCAAAAACTCTGCTATATATGAACGCATATACTTCCTTCTATACTTTCTTAATGACTTCCTCACGTGGGAAACGCGACTTTGCCTGACTGGCATAGTGATCGTCTGCCGAACGGTAGCCTATGGCACACACTACCACTGATGCTAGTTGCTGATTGGGGAGATCAAGTATGTCGTCAAATTGTTCTTTTGAAAAACCCTCAAATGGACAAGCATCAATTTTCAATAAGGCACATGACTCAAGCAACATACCAAGCGCGATATAGGTCTGTTTTGCCGTCCAGTGCTCCAAAGCATCGGTGGGTAAGTTTTTTATAAATCCAGTAATCATATCTTTAAGACCTGTCAAACTGTCTGTGTCTACTGCTCTGACTGTTGCAGTAGAGGCAATATATGAGGCAACAAAAGCATCATTAACATCTGTACGGCGACAAAGCACCACAAGATGCGAGGCATCAGTAATTTGGGACTGATTCCAGGCAGCAGCTTTCAGTTTTTCACGAAGAGCAGGTGTTTCTACAACTACAAACTTCCATGGCTGTAGTCCATAAGATGAGGGCGTTAATCTGAGCACTTCAAGTAATTCATCAAGCATTTGCTGTGGAATTCTTTTGTCTGGATCAAATTTTTTTACCGCATAGCGCCAGTTAAGCGCGTCAAGGATTTGGGATGGCATAGCGTCTTTCAATGAGAACGTACTAGTTTGTTATCTCTATGTATGGTATCACCATTGCCCCAAAGACAGTAGGTGTCTTTTCCTTTTTTTGGGTACCTATAACCCATTCATTTTTACTGTGTTTTACCCCTTTACAACTTGAGATACAGCTGCCATTATTATGAGTAGTTGGAAATAAATGGTAAATAAGCTCATAGTATGTTAATAGGCAAATATTACCATACACTTGAGTCAGCAGGGAGACTTTCTTTACCCAAACCATTTCGTTCCTTCTCAAAGCAATGGGTTATTACTCGTGGCTTTGATGGTTGCTTGTTTTTACTTCCTGAGACTCAGTTCTCTGAAGAAGTAACAAAACTCAACCAACGCTCGTTCACACAGAAAGACACCAGAGATTTGGTTCGTTTACTTACCAACGAAGCCACTCCCGTAATTCCAGACAAAGTAGGTCGAGTACAACTGCCCGAGTACTTGATATCCTTTGCTCACCTCAGCCATCACATTGTGGTGGTGGGGAGCCTTTCTCGCATTGAGATCTGGGATAGAGAGCGGTATCACGCATACATTACACAGTTGGAACCTCAAGCTGAAGAGCTTGCTGAACGATATGAACCATAACACACATATACCAGTCCTTCTCCAAGAGAGCATGCAGTACCTCAGCATTCAACCAGGTGCGTGGTATGTCGATGCTACGTTTGGGGCTGGTGGACATACCAGCGAGCTGTTAGCGCGAGGTGCTCGGGTCATTGGGTTTGACTGGGATGCTGAAGCTATCGCACGAGGTGAGGAGACACAGGCAGCACAGCTTACGGCAGGTAACCTTCAACTTGTACATGAACCATTCTCGAAACTTCTTTCTGTTGTACAGAAACATACGGAACCAATTATGGGAATACTTTTTGACTTCGGTACTAGCACGCAACAACTTACCTCCAGTGAGCGTGGATTTAGCGTTTTGGGAACTGGTTCACTTGATATGCGTATGGATACCAGACTAGGCGTTACAGCTCAAGATCTGTTGGTAGTGTTGAGTGAAAAACAACTGGCGGCACTTTTTAAGAACCTAGGGGGTGAACACGAAGCAGTAGCAATTGCGCGTGCTATTAAAAGAAGTCCACAGCCCATCACAACAGCGCAAGAGTTGAGCGAACTCATTGGGAAGGTCAAACATTTTCGGGGCGGACATCTTCATCCAGCAACCAAAGTTTTTCAAGCACTCCGCATTGCGGTAAACAGTGAACTTGATGAGATAAGCACAGCATTGCGAGATGCTTATTCGGTTGTAGCTCCATCTGGCAGAATTGTAACTATTGCATTCCATGAAGGAGAAGATCGTATTGCCAAAGAGTACATGCGTACTTGGGAGCAAGAGAAAAAAGGAACGAGTATCACGCATAAACCAATTCAGCCATCTGATGTTGAAGTAAAAGTGAATCCTCGCTCTCGTAGCGCCAAGCTCAGAGCATTTGAAAAAAATGGAGAAGCAGTATGAAAATTGCTGTTGCGTTGTACATAGGTATGATTGTCATCCTGTGTGCTAAAGCAGGTGTAACTTTATCATCACGCATTAATAGGGTAGATGATGGGCAGAAAGCGAGTGCAATTCGTAAAGAAATTGCACAGCTATCACAACAGAAAATGAAGTTACGAGCAGCTGTAGCACAGGCAACTTCCCTCAGTGTTGTAAACCAATCTGAAAATGCATACACCTATATAGGTATACAACAGCCACTGGCTCTTGGTGGACAATCAACTCTTGCTCTAGCGCAGTAAGCACCAGTACCATACAAACATGCTTGGTCACACTCGTCGCGTACTCTCTACAAGATCATCTTCACTATCACGCTTTCGTGTTCTTTTCATCTTGTTTTTTTGTTGCTTACTTGGTGTACTCAGTCGATTATGGTATTGGCAAGTCTACAGAAGAGATGACTTGCAGGCAGTGGCACATGCACAGTACCAGCGTCGCCTCACCAGTGCTGGCCACCGTGGTCAGCTATTCACGAGCGATGGCTACACATTGGTGGGTAATGAACGGATCTACCGTCTTTTTGCCGAACCACAACGTATTATAGACGCCCCAGCCAGTGTGGCACAAACATTAGCTCCACTTCTGATAACATCAGAGAATCAAACAGCAAGTAGCGCAGCAACCCAAGCCCAAGAAATACTTACATTGCAAAGTGAGTTACAAAAAAAACTCCAGAACTCGGATGCAAAATGGGTACATCTTAAAACCCCCATCACCGAAGATACTGCTCTACGCATTAAAGAAAAAAACATTGTTGGATTGGGATTTGAACCACTTGAGCGACGTTGGTATTCTGAGGCTTCTATGGCAGCTCAACTGACCGGTTTTGTGGGTAAAAATGATACAGGCGAAGACGTAGGGTATTTTGGTGTAGAAGGGGCACTCGACAAAGAACTCCGCGGTCGCGTACAAAAAACTACTGTTTTAGCAGATGCGCTTGGTCAACCATTAACCAGTGAATCTACTGCACAACAGATAGTGCTTGATGGCAGAGATGTCACCCTCACCATCAGGAGAGATATTCAATATATTGCTGAGAGCTACTTACGTTTGGGTATGGAAAAGTACGGAGCAGAGGCCGGAGAAGTGGTTATCATGGAACCGACTACAGGTAAGCTGCTTGCGCTGGCAACCGCACCATCTTATGATCAACGCACATTCTCTGATTATTCAGCTACAACGTATGGAAACCCCAGCTTGAATGCTGTCTATGAGCCAGGTTCAACCTTCAAAGTACTCACAGTGGCAGCAGGTATCAATGAAGGCAAGATTAGACCAGAAACAACATGCACCAAATGTAGTGGACCACGTGTCTTTGGAAAATATACTATCAAAACCTGGAATGAGGAGTATCACCCCAACATTTCTATGGTGGATGGCTTGGCAAAATCTGATAACACAGCAATGATTTTCATTGCCGAACTTCTAGGTGCAGACACCCTTAAAAAATATCTTCATGACTTTGGCATTGGAGAACCTTTGGGTATAACACTGCAAGGTGACCGGAAAACCCCATTCCCTCAGAAATGGGGGCCAGTAGAGCTTGCTACTATTTCTTTTGGGCAGGGAGTGGGAACAACAACGCTGCAACTCGTTCGTGCCATTGGTGCCATTGCAAATAATGGTGTCCTTATGCGCCCATATGTCCTCAGTAAGGTCTATGACCCTGTGACTAGTGAAACAACCACGGTTTCTCCTGTCACTGAGCGCCAAGTAATCACACCAGAAGCTGCCCACATAGTTACCGAAATGATGATTGCATCCGCTCAACATGGTGAAGCTCAGTGGACGGCATCACGCACCTATACCGTTGCAGGAAAAACAGGCACATCTCAAGTTGCCAAACCAGATGGTGGCTATGAAGAGAACAAAACAATAGCCAGTTTTGTGGGTTTTGCACCTGCATATAGTCCTCGTTTTGTTATGGCTGTCAAGTTTGTTGCACCCAAAAGTTCACCTTGGGCCGCTGAGACAGCAGCGCCTTTGTGGTACGCCATCGCAAACAAACTGTTCATGGTTTTTGCTATTCCTCCGGACAAAATAGGCACTGTACTTCCTGCAACATCTCAGCCAAGAGCAGTGGGTGATTAAACACATAAAATGGGTATAATAAGCTCATGCTTGCACTGGTGGTGTACAAACTGAAACGTATCTTTCATTTCTTTAAGACGGGACTTCTGGAAGGTCTTGTTGCCCAAGTAAAAACCGGATTCCCCGATAAGAAACTGGTCATTATTGTCATTACCGGTACTGATGGGAAAACGTCAACGAGCACCATGACGTACAGCATTCTCAAAGCAGCGGGTTTTAAAGTTGGACTCATCACCACGGTGGCTGCCTATATCGGAGACGAACATGTTGATACTGGTTTTCATGTCACAGCACCGCAACCCCCACTGCTGTACTCGTTTATGCGCCGTATGGTTGATGCGGGCTATACCCACCTTGTTCTTGAAATGACATCTCATGGTGCCTACCAGTATCGCAACTGGGGCATCACACCGTATATTGCTGGTCTTACGAACATTACACATGAGCATTTTGACTATCACATCAATTACACTGAGTACGTAAAAGCGAAGCTGCTCATCCTCAACTCTGCCAAGCATGCATTTATTAATGCAGATGACCAGTCATACCGGTTTTTAAAGACTGCACAGTGGATCACCCCTCGCATGGAAACATATGCATCAGGTGATGAGCTTCCCAAAGACGTGGCACGTGCAGTGGAACAGCGTTTCCCCGAATCCTACAACAGAATGAATGCTCGTCTCGCAATCAAGATTGCGCAGAAACTGGGTTGTGGAGAAAAATCAGTTATTCAAGGCATAGAAGAATATAAAGGTGTGCCCGGAAGAATGGAGCTGATAGCACAACGACCCGTGCGAGTCATTGTAGATTTTGCACACACGCCTCAAGCACTTAAGTCAGTGCTTACAGCAGTTCGCGAACGCTACCCACAGGGAAGACTCATAGCAGTATTTGGTTGTGCCGGTCTAAGAGATTCCAGTAAACGACCAGAGATGGGGGCCATTGCCAGCGAATTAGCAGACAAAGTGGTACTCACTGCTGAAGATCCACGCACTGAAGATATTTGGGGTATTATCCGACAGATCAAGGGTGGCGTGAAACAACACAACAAAATTGTTACTCTTATTGATCGGTATGATGCTATTCACCAAGCTATTACTAAATACGCACGCAAAGGTGACACTGTTGTTATTTGTGGTAAGGGACATGAACAAAGCATGTGCTTTGGAACTAGAGAGTATGCTTGGAGTGATCAAACAGCAGTAGATCGGGTATTGGCAAAAAAGAAGTCATATTATGACACATAAAAAACCACGCATTGTCGTTTTGGGCGGGGGAACCGGAATATATCCTGTTGTGGCATCACTCTCGCAAATACCCGTCTCTTTATCTACCATCATCACTGTTGCAGACTCAGGTGGTTCTACTGGCAGAATACGTGATGAGTTTGGTTTTCCACCGGTAGGTGACTTACGCCAGTCGCTTGCTGCGCAAGCAGATCCGGTGAGTCAATCATGGATTAGTAAGATTTTACTCTATCGCTTTTCTAAGGGCACCGGCCTGAAAGGTCATAATTTAGGCAATCTTATTCTTACCGCACTGCAAGACATGACTGGGAGTACTTCAGAAGCACTTGCTATTGCCCGGACTGTCTTTCACCTCAAAGGTCATGTACTACCAGTTACTGAGACTCCCGTACATCTAGAGATTACGTATGAGGATGGTAGTACAGCAGTAGGTGAGCATATCCTTGATGAAGATGCACCCACCCCCAAAGCTATTGATCATGTGCGCCTGATTCCAGAACCTGTGCTTAATCCATTGGTGATCAAAGCCCTTGCTGCAGCAGACCTGGTGATTATTGGCCCAGGTGATTACTTTGCCAGCCTGCAAGCTGTTTTGGTTGCGCCTGGAATGCAAGATGCGTTTCAGAAAGTTCAGGCGCCCATTGCGTATATTGTTAACCTTATGACTAGACACACCCAAACGCATGACATGTCTGCTTCAGAACATGTGGAAGGAATTGAAAAATGTATTGGCAGAAAATTGACACATATTATTTCTAACAATGACACAATCCCTGCAGCGGTTCTTGAACGCTACGCAGTAGAGTTTGAATTTCCTGTTGTTGATGACCTTGAAAACGATTCTCGTGTTATACGTGCTCCATTATTGTCCAAAGAAATCAGAGAAAAACAAGCCAATGATACAGCACATCGGTCATTGCTTCGTCATGATCAAGAAAAGTTACTTACCGTTTTACAAAAGCTTCTATGAACAGAACACAGTACCATCATTACTATCTTGTCGGCATCAAAGGTGTAGCATTAACTTCGTTAGCACAACTGCTTGTGGATGCAGGATGCACTGTCCAGGGATGCGATACAGCAGAAGAATTTGTTACTCAGAACCAGCTCACACGATTGGGTATTACTCCAGATGTAGGATTCAGCCATCCCGTGCCCAATGGGTGTGATTGTGTTGTTTATACAGCAGCACACCAAGGCAGCGCAAATCCTGTCGTGCAAGATGCTGTTCACAAAGGTATCCCTACGTATACGCATGCTGAAGCACTTGCAGCTTTTTTCAATGACAAAAAAGGCATCGCAGTATGTGGTGTGGGTGGTAAATCAACTACGTCTGCAATGATTAGTTGGATCATGGAAAAGAGTGGCAAACAACCCTCCTATTCTGTTGGGGTGGGTCAGATTATTGGTTTACCAAGAACAGGTGTATGGAACGAACGGGGAGACTACTTCGTCGCTGAAGCAGACGAGTATGCGAGTAACCCAACCGAAATGAAAAGTGGCGCCAAACTTATTCCGCGCTTTCAGTACTTACAGCCATCAATCACTGTGTGCACCAATATTGCTTTTGATCACCCTGATGTTTACAAAGACTTTGCACATACCCGTTCAGTCTTTGAAGCTTTTTTTGCCCAGAGTAAAACCGGCGGCATCTTGTGCACCTCTCCAGAAACTCTGGCACAACTGCACACCGTGCCTCAAGATCTGCACGTTGTTACCATAAGTAGTACTTCGGGAGCCGACTATGTCTACACTATTACTCTTTCACCCGCTAACACCATGCCAACGGTCACCATCTTTGAGAAAAAGACAGGTACGACTCATGCGTTACGCTTGCTTGTTCCTGGTCCGCATAATGTGATGAATGCCGCCTATGCTGTAGCTGCGTGTGCGCAAGCAGGCATACCAGTTGCACAAAGCTGTTCCGCACTCGCTGAGTTTCGTTCTACCAAACGTCGGTTTGAATATGTGGGTGAGAAACATGGGGTTATGTATTATGATGACTACGCTCACCACCCCTCAGAGCTGGCTATGGTCATTGCCACACTCAAACAGTGGTTCTCGGGGAAACATACCATTCTGGCCTTCCAGTCACACACGTATTCACGTACCAAGCAACTATTTGACTCGTTTGTGTCTGTTTTGGCTGAAGCAGAAGAGCTGGTGATGATTGATATCTTTGCTTCAGCACGCGAAGCATATGATCCCAGTGTCTCAAGTGACTTACTCTGCGCAGCCTTACGGGTAAAAAAACCTGCCCTCAAAGTAGCGAATGTCCATACTATTGATGCGCTTGCCGCCTACTTCAAAGCTTATGCCAAACCAGGAACTATCTGTGTTACGGCAGGGGCTGGAGACATTTATAAAGTACATGAGATACTGGAGTAGTATGACATTGGCAGAACGACTGCACACACTGTTCCCAAAGCTCACGTTTTTGAGTGAAGAGCCTCTTAAAGCATATACAACGGTAGGTATTGGCGGTCCAGCTGAAGCATTCTGTAAGCTCCAGCGTCGTGAAGATCTTATTGCTGTCTGTACTAAGGCTTATCAAGAACATATTCCTGTTACACTGTTGGGTTGGGGAGCTAATACACTCATTGCAGACAGGGGAGTGCGAGGCTTAGTGATCCGTAACGAGTGTCAAGCTATCAGCGTACATCCTGAACCAGTCACTGAGGCTTCTGCTCCTGCACCAGAAGTTGCATCTCGCTGGAGTGCATCAAACCAAGGAGCAAGCTTTAAATATGATTTTGCTGATCTAGAGTTTGATGAATCACAAGTACCTCGCGTACGGGTAACCTGTGATGCTGGGGTTGCACTACCGATGGCTCTCAATACACTAATTGCACAAGGCATCACGGGTTTGCAGTGGTATTCACGCATCCCCGCGACTATTGGCGGTGCAGTGTACAACAACATCCATGGTGGTACTCATTTCATTTCTGAAGTGCTTGAGTCAGTCGAAGTTCTGACACCACAAGGTGAACTCCAAGTGCTCCCAACCACTGCGCTAGCCATGGGGTACGACACGTCTCGATTTCATACCAGTGGAGAAATAATCATATCGGCTACATTTGTGCTGTACAAAGGTGATGCCCAAGCTGCCCGGGCTGTTGCACTAGAATGGGCTCAGCGGAAAAAACTCCAGCCACAAAACAGCCTGGGGTGTATCTTTCAAAACATCTCTGCCGAACAACAAGCAGCGCTTGGCTTTCATACACCCAGTATTGGCTACATCATTGAGCATGCATTAGCCTTGCAAGGGTACTGTAAAGGAGATGCATGTGTGTCTTCACACCATGCAGCATTTATTGAAAATAGGGGAACTGCTACTGCAGCCGATTACCTCGCTGTCATACGTACTATTATCAGCGCAGCACAAACCAAACTCCAGCTTAAACTGACTCCAGAAATATTTTTTAAGGGCTTCACACCCGAGGAGTTGGCAGGTATAGTGTAGCGCTTGGCAAAGGAACAGTATGGAAGCATTTCGAGTAACTGGCGGAACACAACTCAATGGTTCTGTGCGCATTGGTGGAGCAAAGAATGCTTCATATAAAGTGATGATTGCGTCTCTCTTAGGTAGTCGTGAATCCCGCATCCTCAATTTTTCACATATTAGCGATGTAGAAAAAGTATCGGCTATTATTACGTATTTGGGCGGCACCGTGTCTACAGCAGGTGAACGCGCATTGTTCATAAATCCACACTCACTTACTAAATGGGTTCTGGATCCTGCTGATGGCGCACAAGGAAGGTTCTCTCCCATGTTTATTCCTGCGCTTCTTGCAAAATTTGGTAAGGCTGAAGTTCCCAACCCCGGCGGAGACAAGATTGGCAAGCGCCCTCTCGAGCGTCATTTTGAAGGATTGATGGCACTTGGCGCCAAGGTCTGGCAAGAAGGCGATATGATTAAGGCAGAAACAAGTGGGTTAGTTGGGACTACATATCGCTTTAGCAAAAACACCCATACCGGTACCGAAACGTTGATAATGGCTGCAGTGCTGGCCAAAGGCAAAACGATCCTTGAAAACGCCGCTGAAGAACCAGAGATAGACGACCTCATTGCATTCTTGAATGCTATGGGCGCCCGTATCAAACGAAGAATTAACAAAGTTATTGAGATTGAAGGTGTGCGTGAACTGGGAGGAGCTATTCACAAGCTTATGCCAGATAGA
Organism: uncultured Pseudomonadales bacterium; assembly: GCA_964648715.1. GTDB lineage: Bacteria > Patescibacteriota > Microgenomatia > UBA1400 > PJMF01 > OMIS01. Next base: position 38,026 of record CAZYNM010000013.1, read on the forward strand.
AATGAAGCTATTAGTTATGCTTGTGCTGCATTAGTTACCAAAGGTGATGTCATCATAGAAAACGCCGTACCAGATCATCTGACTGCTTTCTTAGAAAAGCTTGATGATATACATGCTGGCTATGAAGTAGGAAAATATGGCATTCGTTTTTACTACAAAGATGAACTGCAAGCAACAGATGTGACAACAGCCATTGCCCCAGGATTTATGACAGATTGGCAGCCACTCTTTGCCACTGTCCTTACTCAAGCTAAAGGGACCAGTATTTTGCATGAAACTATCATGCAAAATAGGTTTCAGTATGTTGATGCGCTGGTCTCTATGGGGGCACAGATAGAAAAATTCAATCCCACGGTACTGCATCCAGAGCTGGTTTATAATTTTAATATTGAGGATGATAGACCA
>CAZYNM010000014.1:0-36976 GCA_964648715.1 uncultured Pseudomonadales bacterium
TTAGGATCATGTTCTTTCGTAACATCCACACCGGGGATTGGAAACAATGGGTCAGTGAAGGACTCAGCAACAAAGACCGGTACCCCACCCAAAAGGTCAATCACTTCTGCAACCATTTTCATATCTACAACGACAGTGTAGTGGATGGGGATACCTGTCAGTTCTGCAATAACTTCAGTGGGGAAACGTTCAGGTGATTGAGGATACCTTTCTTTACCATATGCATACAGTGCATTAATTTTTGTCTTGTAGGCATCGCTCCATGTATCTCTGGGTAGGGAAAGCGTTGTTATCTTTTGATGATCATAATCAAGGGTCACCAGCATAATTGTATCTGTAAGTGGCGGTACGTTGCCGCGTCCTTCTATCGTATCTAAACCTAGTACAAGGAATGTTGTGTGCCCTAAGTCTTGTCGTGCTGGTGGCTGCCGCCAGTTTGTTTTTACAGTAGTAAAAAGCTCTGTAAGCGGGATCCCTGCATGTAAACTAAACTGCTGTAGTTTTGCATATACAAAAATGCCCCCAACAACTGCAGTGATGAGCAGCATGCCGGTGGCAAACAAGAGTGCCAAGCCGGTCGCCTTTAGAAATAACGACCCAAGACTAGGGGTGGCATGTATATGTGAATCGTTTTCTTGCATGCGGTTGGTCTTATTCTACAGTACAATAGAACACATGCGAACTGTTTTTTTCATAGTCATAGCTTTTGCTGCCAGTTGGGCGCTTTTGAATCCTCATTTTTTCTACATCCACGATTTTCTTCACGCTGCTCGAGTTGCAGAAATGGCACGTGGTCTTCAATCTGGACAGTTTCCAGTAATCTGGAGCTCAAACTTTGGGTATGGTTATGGGATGCCTTTATATCTATTCTATGCACCATTGCCTTTCTTCATTGGTTCACTCTTCTTTCTTCTAGGTATGCCAGGAATGTTGGTCGTACAGCTGCTTTTTTTACTTGCAACACTTGGAACAATGGTAGGGGGTTACTTACTTTGTCGCGAGATATGGGGTAAGCACGCAGGTATCGTTGGAGCAGCATTACTTACATTGGCTCCGTATAGGGCGTTGAATATATTTGTTCGCGGAGCACTCAGTGAATCTTGGGGATACATGGCAGCACTTATTGCACTTTGGGGTATCATGCTCATTATAAAAAAGAAAAAATGGGGGCCTTGGGTATTGTGGGCCGGTCTCGTTATTTTATTCTTAAGCCACAATATTTCCGTGCTGCTCTTTGCGCCATTCATTGTAGCGTTTTTTTGTGCCCTGTTACTAATACAGAAAGAAACACTACGACAAAAGTTCAAGATGCTTCTTGCTGCAGCCATAAGTGCAGCTCTTGCATTTGGCTCAAGTCTTTTTTACCTATTACCTGCATATATAGAAAAAGACAGTACACATATTGACACGATATTATCGGGATATTTTGATTACAGATTACACTTTGTGTACTTACGACAACTTATTACTCCATTTTGGGGATATGGTGGATCGAGTTGGGGAGTTACTGATGGTATTTCATTCTTTTTGGGATTTCCATTTCTGCTGCTTTTTGTTGTCACTATTGGTGTTATCTTCTACCTTTTTTTCAAACATAAAGACGACATAGAGCAGACGTCATTTGGGCTTTTGGTAAGCGTGTTAGTGCTGGCAGCAGCCGCACTTTTCATGACCACGGGACATGCACAACATGTGTGGGAAGCTGTAGGAATCCTGGCAACAGTGCAGTTCCCCTGGAGGTTTCTTGGGCCAGCTTCCCTATTTATAAGCTTGATGGTTGGGGCCTTATTTACACTAATCCCACCTACCAAGAGGAATCAAGCCAGTGTCATTGCTGTTGCCAGTATCATTTTTTGCCAGTGGCAGTACTTTAAGCCACAGCAGTTTGGCGGTGTGAAGGATACCTATTTTTATACTCAAGCACAGCGAATACAGCAAGAAGCTAGCCCGGTTCTTCCAGACTACATTCCCAAAACCTTCCGCCTTCCACCTCCAGAGAAATACATTCCTATTGAATGTGCACCAGCTCAAGAGTGTACGCGGGTGCAGGTACAGAGGAATACTACACGATGGCACATAACAAGCACGGTAACTGAAGCAACACGTATTACACTAGGTATTGCAGACTTTGCTGGTTGGAAAGTAAAAGAGGGCACACAAGACATACCGCATGTAACCACCGAAGATGGACTGATTGAGTTCATGGTTCAACCAGGTACTCATGCATACCTTGTTAATTTTGGCTCTACACCATTGCGTACTACAACCCGTATCATAAGTGCTGTCAGTTTTAGTGCTGTACTTGTCTCAGCTATAAGACTCTATCGTAGGAAGCACCATGCATAGTAGTGAAGCCATACAACATCTGAAGCGGAAAACTCTCTTAGGCGTCTTGTCATATTTTTTGCGCTCTACATTATTACAAATCATTGGATTTGTATCTGCGGTATGGGTAAGTTTATATTTTTCACCTGAACAATTTGGTATCTATGGGCTGGTGCAACAAATTATAGGTATACTTATTTTTGTTTCAGATATAGGTTTTGCTGCAGCGTTAGTACAGAAAAAAGATGAACCAACAGATCTTGATTACTCTACGGCATTTTGGATCCAACAAGCATTGGGATGGGGGATTGTAGGTATCGCTGTGGTATTAGTTATGTTTGGAACTGTTGCTGCCAAGACTGGGCCAGTTGGTAATTGGATATTACTGTCTCTGGCACTTTCTTTTCCTATTATTTCATTAAAAACAATTCCTTCTATTAAGCTAGAACGCAAACTTGCATTTGCTCGTCTGGTACAACCACAGATAATTGAAAACATTGCTTTTCATAGCACATTGATTTGGTGTGCCTGGTATGGATTTGGTGCACAATCATATACTTTTGCAGTCATAGCACGTACCCTCAGTGGGACGGCTGTTTTACTGTGGCTTGAACCGTGGTTCGCCTCATTTCGCTTCTCCAAAAAATCATTTAGGGAGCTCTTTACGTTTGGTGCACAATTCCAGCTCAATGATTTATTAGCACGTATAAAAGACCAACTTTTCTTTTTAGCACTTGGGGCATATCTTCCACTGCGTGAGTTTGGTTATATGCAGTGGGCTAAAAATTGGTCAATGTACCCATACACGCTTACAGTAAATACAGTTATGACGATCACTTTTCCCACTTTTGCTCGATTGCAAACGGACGTCACGCTGCTTAAAAAAGCAATTGAAAAGTCACTTTTCTTCATTACTTTATTTTTATTCCCCTTGTTGATTGGGATGGCAGTGTTTATTACCCCCACTCTACAAGTCTTTGGACAATATCAGAAATGGCAACCTGCAGTACTTAGTTTTGTCTTCTTTACCTTGAGCATAGCCTGGAGTGGTATAGCCTCACCAATCACAAATGCACTCAATGCAATAGGCAAAATAACGCTCACATTAAAACTGATGGTCATGTGGACAGTCCTAACATGGATCGTTACTCCACTCTGTGTCTACTATTTTGGATTTACGGGTGTTGCTGTTGCTGCTCTGCTCATCAGTATGAGTTCATATGCTGCAGTCTATTATCTCAAGCGTTTATTACCCACTGTTGCAGTCTTTGATGCGGTGTGGAGGCAAGCAATCGCAGCAGGAACAATGGCCGTTGTCAGTATCTTCCTTATGACCATAGCATCTCAGTCAGTAGCTCATTTAGCTTTTTCTATGCTGACTGCTGCAAGTACATATCTCCTTGTACTTGTAGGTATTGGCAAAGAAAAAGTGTATGCTGAAGTGGTATCACTCATAAATAAACGTGTATGAAATTAGCTATTTCTGTTGTTATAAATACTAAAAATGCTGCGAAGACCCTCGCACTGGCTTTAGAATCCGTTGCTTGGGCAGAGGAAATTATTGTCATGGATATGCACAGCAGTGATGAAACAAAAAAAATAGCTCGGAAGTATACTTCACTCGTTTTTGATCATGATGATGTAGGGTATGTTGAACCTGCCCGTAATGCGGCTCTAGGGCATGCAACACATGAGTGGATTCTCCTTCTTGATGCAGATGAACAGGTTAGCAAAGGCCTTGCAGACAAATTACCTTCTCTTCTTGAGACTGCTGCAAAAGATGGGTATGCCTGTATCTATCTGCCAAGAAAAAATAGTATTTTTGGTTCATGGCTTCGTCACACAGGTTGGTGGCCTGATTACTTGCCAAGACTCTTTAAAAGAGGTGCTCTTGTTTGGCCGGAGCATATTCATGCTTTGCCTCATGTAAACGGCACGAGCTATTGGGCACCAGCTAGTGAGCACTATTGTTTAGAGCATGCCAACTATGCAACAGTAGAAGAGTATGTGTCACGCATGAATAGATATACAACTATTGCTGCTGGAGAAGACAAGAAACACTTTGATATATCAAGTCACACGGTTTTTAGTACTTTTTTTGCAGAGTTTCTCCAGCGTTTTTTTCTTCAACAAGGATACAGAGATGGGGTACGTGGTGCGTCCCTCAGTTTATTACAAAGCTGTTACCAGCTGATAACCCTCTTAAAAATTTGGGAGTTAAAGAACCACTCAGAGACTACTTCATCTCCTGAGGCTGCCATTGCTTCCCTTGAAAATATGACCGCAGACCTTCACTACTGGATCGCAGATTTCCATGTTCAGAGATCAAGGGGACTGCAAAAAATAATTTGGATGATACGAAGAAAGTATCGTCTCTAATGCTTGCTCTAGTCTCCATGAATGTCACTAGGGTATAATGGTACGGTGACACACCTGAGTATTGTTATTGTTCACTATAATACGAAAACTGAGACACTTCGTTGTCTTGAGTCAGTGTTTGGTGCTTCATTCTCTATAGGAAAAAAACAGGTGATTGTTGTGGACAATGGTTCTTTGGAATCCTTTGCTTGTCCTGAGTATCCAGAAGCCATTGTTTTACGAAGTGATGCTAATTTAGGCTTCACTGGGGGCAACAACCTGGGTATTCACTTTGCCATTGAAACTTTTAATTCTGATTATGTTTTCTTGCTTAATAGTGATGCTGTTATCGCTCAAAATACGCTGGAACTACTGTGTAGATATTCGTCACAGACTCCTAAGGCAGGAATCATTTGTCCACTTATCTACTTTACTGAAGGTCAAGAGTTTTATAACACAAGCTATACCCGTCGCGAGCGAGGACGAGTTATTTGGTATGGTGGTGGATCTGTAGACACTCAGTTGCTTGATGGGTATCATCGGTATGTTGATGAAGTAGATATAGGACAGGTAGCCTTTGCACCTATTTCTGAGTTCGCCACCGGCTGTGCTGCACTGATTACTCGTGAAGTGCTAGAAAAAGTAGGACTTTTTGATAAACGATATTTCCTTTACTTGGAAGACCTTGATTATTCATCGAGGGCGCGTCATTTTGGGTATGAAGTTCACTGCTGTACAGACGCGTACGCCTGGCACGATAATGGTGGATCAAGTGGTGTTGGCTCACCACTACAACAGTACTACATGACAAGAAACAGATTTTTGTACTTCTGGCCGCGCGTGCTCTCTTACAAAAAACGTTTTACCCTGGTTCGTCTTGCAATCCGAATCATGCTTTTTGGCTCGAGATATGAGAAACTAGGTGTACTTCATGCCTGCATGGGACAGTGGGGTAAACAGCCAATTTTATGAAGACTCAAAATATCACCGCAGTTGTCATCACCAAAAACGAGTCAGCTATGATTGAGGGTTGTTTGAGGTGTTTGCAATGGTGCACTGCAGTAATTGTTATAGATACAGGATCAAGTGATGATACTGTCGCCAAAGCTGAACGACTTGGTGCCCGTGTGATTCAACTCAATCTTGTATCTTTCGCAAAAATTCGTACTGAAGCACTCAAGTATGTCCAAACAGATTGGTGTATTTACATTGATGCAGATGAGCGTGTTACCCCTACGTTAGCTAAAGAAGTAGCGGTGCTTATTGAGACAAGTGCTGCAAATGCTTTGGAGATGCATCGTGAAAATATTTTTTTTGGACAGCATGTAGAACATGGTGGGTGGGAAAAAGATAGTGTAACCAGAGTTTTTAAGAAAACATCACTTAAACGATGGTTTGGTGACATACATGAGTCGCCTGAGTTCTCTGGTATGGCTGTACTTTGCCAAACACCACTTATTCACTTTACACACCGAACGGTAAAGGATGGATTGATAAAATCAGCACAGTGGACGTATATGGAAGCCGAGCTCTTACATGCTGCGCACATTCCTACAGTTACTTTTTTTACACTCATTAGGAAAGGGATGATGGAGTTTATTCGCAGAGGTATATTTAAAAAAGGCTATAAAGATGGAGAGGTAGGATTGATTGAGGCACTTATTCAAGGCATCAATAGAGTTCTTGTGTATGCACAGGTGTGGGAGTTGCAACAAAAACCACCCATTGAGAAAAGATATAGTGACTACGAAACTGAACTTTTTAAAGCATGGAATAGTGAGAACAACACTTAGTAGGAATACTATGAAGATTGTCTTTTTTTCACCTTACCTACCAACGCACATGGGTGGTGGTGAGAAACACTTATTTGACGTTGCAAACGTTCTCACAGCTGCCCATGATGTTTCCATAGCAGTATCTGAGCAATTCTTGGGTACTGATACATTGGAGGAAGTCAAACAGAAGTATGAAAGATTCTACGGCAAAAAACTGAGAAACTGTCAATTTATCACCACACCACTTTTTACTTCAAAATCATATATCGAGAAACTGCGCTGGACGGCACAGTTTGATTCTCTCTACTATGTTACTGATGGTTCGTTATTCTTTTCTTTGGCAAAAAGAAATTTACTTCATATTCAAATTCCCTTTACACACCGCGTATCTTTTTTAGATGCTTGCAAACTATTAAATTGGGATAGGATAAATGTCAATTCACAGTTTACTCAACAAACGCTCCAACACTCATGGTCACAAGCAAAAACCACTGTCCTATATCCAGTTGTTGAGCTGCCAACGCTACACAAAGAAGTGAAAAAGAAGAAGATACTTGCGGTTGGCAGGTTTTTCACTGGCTTGCATACCAAACGTCAAGACATACTTGTACAAGCCTTTCGAATTTTTTGTGAGCAGCATCCCAAAGAAAGTGCTGGTTGGGAACTTGTATTTATTGGAAGCTGCGAAGATGAAGGGTATCTGACCCAAGTCAAAGCACTTGCAGCTCAGCTACGCATTTCTTTTTGTATAGGTATCTCTCGAAGTGAACTGGAACGTCATTATGCTGAGGCTCGATTTTTTTGGCATGCAGCAGGGTATGGTGTTGATGAAACTGCTCATCCAGAACAAGTGGAACATTTTGGCATCACCACAGTGGAAGCAATGTCGTATGGAGTCATCCCACTGGTAATTGGGAAAGGTGGTCAAAAAGAAATTCTAACCGGCGACCTTGCTCACTTAACTTGGAATGAACCAGAAGAATGTGTAAAGAAAATGTGTGATCTTATTGATGATCCTCAAGAGAGGGTCTTGCGTGAGAGCGTCCGTGCTCGAGCCGCAGCGTTTGGTGAAAAACGATTTAGTGATCAAGTGAAAGCCTTTTTTGGAGTAACCTCATGAAAGTTTCTGCACTTGTCCCCACCTATAATGGGAAGCATTTGCTCCAAAAGCATCTAGAAAGTATTGCGGCTGCACTTCGTTCTGGTGACGAGTTGCTCGTTCTTGATGATGCAAGCACTGATGCTACGGAAAGCTGGGTTACTGCACAGGCCAATCGATACCAGCAGAAATATGGTATTGATGTACGGTGTTTGGTTAATTCAGTGAATATTCGCTTTGCTCGCTCTGTGAATCATGGAGCACAGAAAGCAACTGGCTCATTACTGTTTGTATGCAATAATGATGTTTCGGTGGAGCCAGATTGTATCGACATTTTACGCGCACATTTTAGTGACCCAGCTCTTTTTGCAGTTGGCTGTCTTGAATACGAAGGCAAAAGCACGCAAGTCGCATCAGGCAAAAATAAGTTGTGGTTTACACGTGGTTTGTTCCAACACGCCCGTGACGAGTCTATGACTACGGGGTCCACAGCATGGGCGAGTGGGGGAAGCGCGCTTTTTTCCAAAGAAAAATGGGACATTCTTGGAGGATTTGATCCTGCTTTCTCACCGGCTTATTGGGAAGATATTGATATTTCTTATCGTGCACATCAACGTGGCTGGAAAGTTCTATTTGATCGTTCTGCCATAGTTTATCATCAGCATGAATCAACACACAGTAAAGTCTTTGGTACAGCAAAAATGCAGGAGATGAGCTGGAAGAATGCACTCTATTTCACACGAAAGCATACCCGCGGTTGGCAAAAAGTTGCATACTTGTTTTGGTATGTGTATTGGTGGTATCAAAGAAAGAAACATGCGTAGACAGTGGGTTGTACTGGGTCTCATACTATTGCTCGCGTGTATTACCCGTCTGTATCGCCTGGGGGATGTTCCTCATGGCTTGACATGGGATGAAGCAGCAATTGGGTACAACGGCTATGCAATTATTACCACTCGAAGGGATGAATGGCTGGAGCGACTGCCCATATCTTTTCGTTCTTTTGGCGACTATAAAGCACCTTTAGCTATATATACTAATGGCATATTTACTCTCTTATTTGGCTTGAGTCCGTACACTGTCCGATTGCCGTTTGCTCTTGCTGGTGTAGGCAGTTGCTTTTTAATGTATTTGTTTGTCAAAGAGTGTAGTCGTTTCTGTAAAATCGATGACGAGTCAGATTTTCTTGCACTCACAAGTGCGAGTTTGCTTGCTATCTCTCCTTGGAACATCCATTTTAGTCGAATTGGATTTGAAGTTGGTCTAAGTCTGTTCTGTAGTATTGGGGCACTGTGGCTTTTCTTTTTTTCGCTTAATAGAGTACATTCGGTAACACGTTTGCCGGTATGGGCCAGCACGCTGGGTAGTGTTCTCCTGTTCACTCTAGCGTTGTATGCATATCATAGCGCCAAAATTTTTGTGCCTCTACTTCTCATTGTACTGCTAACTTATTTCGCACGAACAGCAAGTATGACTTTTGTACGAAAACAGTTAGTTATTGTGATCATTGCAGCAAGTATCGGAAGTTTGCTTGTATATCCTCTGATCAAAGACACATTGTTGGGAAATGGTGCTACCAGAGCTGGTGTACTTATTACACAACAAGGCTATCCACTAACAAAGGTACTTTCTGTATTTACAAAAAATTGTATTGCTCACCTACGGCCTTCTTTCTTATTTCCATCTGTTCCAGATACCTACCGACACTCAGCTGGTTACGGTGTTATATATGGTACGTTTTTGATTGCCATCAGTAGTTGCATCTTTTTCCTTTTGAAGGGGAAAGTACCTTCTTCATACAGGAAGCTAGTACTCTTGGCATGCATCATCGGTATATCTGGTATTGTACCTGCGGCATTGGCGGAAGAAGCACCACATGAAAATAGAGCGCATCTTGCAGTGATTGGGGTTGTTTTAGCAGAAGCAGTAGCAGTAGCAATTACACGTATGAATATAAAAAACGTGATTGTACGCAAAAGTACTCTTGGGCTTTACATTACATTAACTATTTTTAGTTTTGTTTCATTCCTCAATCATTATTTCACAGTATTTGCAAGCCAAAGTGCAGCAGATTTTCAAGATGGGTACATTGAAGCTTTTCAAGAGGCGGTGAAGTACGAGAAGGGAGTTGATGGCAAACCAAAAGTAAACAACATATTATTTTCCTCAGAGTATGGGCAACCGTACATTTTTGCACTATTTGTTCGTAAGACAAACCCCATCTGGTATCGCGGTGGTTCGCTGAATACCTATTTATTTACAAATTCGTTTTCTGAAAGTGATTTAAGTAGAGAGAACACACTCTTGGTTGTAACACCACGTGATCTTCTAAAAGGTAAAGAACCAGTTTATACTGTAAAGGGTAGTGACGGCTCAGCTCGTTTTTTGTTTTATTACACCAACTAATATGAAATCTTTCATACAAAAGCATTGGCATATCTCGCTCTTGCTTATTATATTTATTTTGCCTCGCCTCCTGTGGATTTATGATCGAAATATTGTTTTTACTTTTGATCAAGGAAAAGATTCACTCGCGGTGATGCATATGTGGCTAATACATACACCAAAACTTATAGGACCATGGACAAGTATACCTGGGTTATTTTTTGGACCAGGGTGGTATTACCTTATTCTTCCTGGCTATATTCTTTTCCAGGGTAGTCCATTTGGTGCAGTATGGATCATGGTTATCTTGGGAGTTGTACAAATATTTTTGGCATATCGTTACTTCGGCAAAACTATGGCATTAATTATAGCTACTGCTCAAGCATGGATGACTACTTCACAAAGTGCATGGAACCCTTTTCCTATGCCTTTAATTACTCTAATACTTTTAATTATTTTGCAAGATACTGAAAAGAAAAAGATGCTCGGTAAATTGCAGGCGTGTTTACTTGGGTTTACTATGAGTTTGGGGTTTCATTTCTCTACAGCTTTTGCTATTTTTTACCCTCTACTGATTGCGTTCTTTTTTCTGTTGAGAAAGATTCGACCATCTGCTAGTGCTCTATTTCTTTTTATCCTGTCTGCAGGGATACCGTTTATTCCTCAAATTATTTTTGAATTTCGTCATAATTTTTTGGAAGTACACGCAGTTTTTAACTATCTTACAACAGGTTCTACACAAAGCTTCAGTGCACAACAGATTCTTACAATAGCACGAAGCGTCTATGGAGAACTAAGGCTTGCAATGTACCCTGGTTTTGAAAAAGATTATTTTGGGTTTTCTTATCTTGTATATCTTACTGTACTTACCTGCTACATATATGCATACATCAAATTGTATAATCAAAAAAAACTATCAGTTTTCTTTATAGATGCAATAGCATGGTATTTAATTCCAACCATAGGATTTGCATTTTTGCACTACAATACCTGGTACACGTTGGCTATCATTCCTGTTTTTGCCCTAATTGTATCTCAATTAATTGATGCCGCTCCACGATATTACAAGATACTAATATTATTTTTTTTCTTATGCACACCTTTGGAGAGAGTCTTTCGATATTACACGTATAACAGAAATGAGTTTTTTGAAAGTAGACAATTTATATCAGCAAAATTAAGGGCACTTGAGTATATTCGAGCAGAAGCAGGTGATAGTCCGTATGCTTCATATCATTATGTCCCTGATGTATATGATTATGCATATCAATACCTCTATTTTTGGCAGGCATATAAAGGCCTACCACTCCCTGTAGAATTCAGTTATAAACCAGGTGAGTCAGCATATGTAACAGAAAAGACGGAACTACTTGCTCATTTTCCCCAGAAAAAAATGAAAGCAGAAAAAATATTTTTTATTGTTGAAGCACCAGAAAATTCTCAATTATTGAAAGAGTGGTGGGGGCAACAAAAATATCAGAAGATACTATCAAGACATGAAATCAGTCCGGAGATTATTGTTTTTGAAGCTCTTCCACTATCAGAGAAGTAGCTGTTAAATCATCATTCTTTTGTAAACACAGTGCATACTTTATTTCATTATCTTTGATGAGCTGATTAAGATGTGCCGAATGTAGATCTGACATGGTGGAAAATACTCGATGTAAAGTATCTTCCTTTTCCTTGATAAGTGATCCATACATAAGCTCAATTTGCACTGGATGAGCCAGTAAGGGTCTCGCTCCTGTTAATGCAGAGATGAGTGAAGTATCATAGATACTCCGTGCATTGGCACAAATGATAACTCTATCCTGTTCATGTACGTTCATGGTAAGTTTGTCTATAAAATTCTGGGGTATTGTAAATCGTTTCTGATATTTATATGGAACTGTAGTAAAGAAAGTGGGTACAGACAAACCAATAAAAAGTAAAGCCAAAAGCAAACGTACTGGGTAAGAGCGAATGTTTCTTGAAATAACTGACAGGACTTGAGCAACAAGCACATTGCCCAAAATAAGGCCATAATACCAAAACTGTATTGAGTTCCAAACAGGACCTGAGCTTTGTATAAAGAGAAGAGGAAGTGTGAGCGCAGCAGTAAGTGTTGCACCCAAGGCGAGGTGTTCTCTCATCTGTGGATTTGGCGTCTTTTTGTAAAGCGAGTACATATACGGGACGCTCGCAAAAATGAGAATACTTCGTGAGCCGAGGTTGCCGAAAGTAAAATAAAATAATTCTTTTAACTGAATCTGAAGAACTCTTAACCAGTTGTGGTGTGCTCTGTAGTGATCTTCTAAAATTTTCCAGTATGGCAAATTAAGTCTGTCTGGTGATTCAACCATGCTAGAAAGATACCACAAAGGAAAGAACGTGAAGGCACTTGTCTTGGGAAGTCCCAACACAGCCAGGTACCCCAAACCTTGGAGCAGCATCCATAGTCCAATGTAAAAAATAGTTTGTATCTTTTTGTCAGAGTTAAAAAAATAAAAAGCAAAAAAACATAGACTCAGTATAAGAGCGAGAATCCAGCCATATGCTTTAATACCTAGTAAAGAAACAGTAAGTGTTCCGGTGATTAAGATTAAACTAAGACTTACTTTTTTCTGAGAGCGATAACAAAGAAAAATAGTTAGGAGACTAGAGTAGCTTAAGAGAAGTTGAGGGTTTACCATCATGGAAAATGTCTGACTCACCCAAAAGCTTGAATCATGCCAGCTCTGATCTGGCAGAAAAAATGGAATAAGATACGCAAAACTTCCACAAAAAAAAGTCAAAAATACACTCCAAAAGCCAGCAGTTTTGTCTTTAGGATACCCTGCAGCAAGTGCTACAGACATGGCTAGCAGTAAACATGTTATAAGTGGAAAAACTTGATAGTATAGGGTTGTTATTTTTAAGGAAAATGTTTGAGCAAAAAGTGCGATCAAGATATTGTAAAAATAATGATAATTACTGACAGTGAGTTCAAATGATGAAGGATGCACAGGTGGCACAGAAATAAGTAACTGACGCGTTAACGCAATGTGCCATAAACTATCTTGTTGCTGTCCATCTTGAATTTGAATACCACCTGCAAGCGGCACCCAACTACCCATTAAAGTACCAGCTAAAATAAGTGCAGCCACAAATAAGAATGAAATAAAAAGTATGTTTGTCTTGCTGTGTTCAATAAGATCCTTGAACATTTGCCACAAGCGTTTGTGCACGATACCTGCACAAATAACACTTGCCCAGCCAATATATGAAAATACTTGTGGCCCAAATACTAGACCTCCTCCATATGCAGTGCCACTCAAAACTGCAATGCCAAGTACCCATGAAAGTAAGAACGTAAGTGATGGTGAAAGCTTTATCTGCGCTCGCTTTAAAACGACAAGTCCTACACTTGGAGTCAAAATAGCAACGAGCACCATGCCCACGAGTGATTCAAGAATCAGGAGAAGAAGATTATACAAAGGCTCTCTTTCCGCTTATCATGTAGACCATAAGATCTCGCATAACTGATAAGCCGTATATAAGTGATCTTCTAAAATTAATAGAGGATGCTTCAGGAAAGTAGCGCACTGGCACAGCTACTTCACCTATGCGTGCGTTGAGTGCAATTGCCCCAAATAATAACTGAGAGTCAAAGACAAAATCATCGGAATAACGATGAAAAGGTAGCTTCTCAAGAATCTCTTTGCTGTATGCACGATATCCCGTGTGATACTCAGAGAGATTCTGTCCAAGAATAAGGTTCTCTACAAGTGTTAACAGTCTATTTGAGATATATTTGTAGAGTGGCATACCACCAGCAAGCGCTTCTGCCCGTGTACGTATACGTGAACCAAGCATAATGTCATAGCGATCTTTTTTAATAGGGTCAATCATTTCAGGGGTCAATGAACTATCATATTGATAATCTGGGTGGATCATAATAACTATGTCCGCACCAGCAGAAAGTGCCAGCGTGTAACATGTTTTTTGGTTTCCACCATATCCTCTATTCATGGGATGCTTCACAACGGTTAGGCCCAATGAACGTGCTTCTCGGACAGTTGTATCACTGCTATTGTCATCTACGAGTATTATTTCATCAACGCAGCCAGCGGGAATATCTTCAATTGTTTTTTTGAGTGTTGCAACTGCATTATATGCGGGCATTACCGCAATCACTTTATGTTTTTTCATACATCATACTTCTTCAAACTACCACTATACCAAATAAAAAAACAAACGATAAGAGTACCACAACTCACTATGGATGCAATAGACTGTGCCCGGGTAGGTGTATAGCTAACTTGTACAATCTGAGAACCAGCTTCTATAGGAAGTTGAATGCGGCCCAATTCATCTAAGTGATGGGGAGTAAAAACACCATTTATCCGCGCTGTTTGTCCAGGAAAGTCAAACTGTCTCAAAGTAATTGTCTGTGAGTTAGATGCAGTTACTGCCACACTCAAAGAACGTGTTGTTTGTTCAACAATGCGAGCAGGTATGTTCTCTACAACAGGTGGCTGTCTTTCTTTAGTAAGTAAGTATGAGTTTGCTGTATCTGGCAAATACTCATTAAATGAGTTTGTCGTAGTCTCTGCTTGAATGTAGTCGGACACAGGTATATGTGTGTACAGATTAACTCGAACATGATTCCTATTGGTATATAAAGCGATACAGATTAAGAGTACAGTAACTATTTTTTGCATCCAACTATTTTTTAAGAAAACAAGTAAGTAAACAGCGGCAAGTGAACCCCAGAAAATACTTAACGTAAGCAGACGGAATGGATAATCAACACTCACAAACCCAGTCATAACTCTCCAAAACGGCACGCTTACAGTAGTCATTGCACAGGTAGTAAGGACGAACATGGCAACTGTCAGAGACATTTGTTTGAAGTGTGAACGAAGTAAAGTCTGATGAATACTGCGAGGAAAGATACGTGAGGCTACAACTGCCGCAATAAGCCCTCCAATTGCTATCCACTGTGCTATGCCAACTTGTACTGATATTTCACCATCTGTTGCTTCAGAAATAATGGGCCCAAAGCCCCACGGTGAATAAATAAGCTGACGCAAATACACCAAGTTGTGTGTATATAACTCAGAAAATCCATTGCCCGCATCCGTAGCTTTGGTATTTGGCAAAAGCAGAAACAGCGGTACTAGATAAAAAGCTGCCAAAAGGAACGCCAGCAGAGCCATTACTACATACGCTCCTAAGGAACGAGCGTACGCTTGAACCGAGTGTGTTTTTTTACTCATGAGTGTACCTAGTGCAGAAATGGCAATAAAGGGTGCCATCATGACAAGTGTCATAAGATGTGTGAGGACAGCTGCAGCAACAGCAACTGCTCCCAAAAACACACCATCACTATGCTTACCTTCTATGCCCACAAGGTAAATACCACCAAAAATAAGTGGTAAAAGCATAAACATAAACGTGGTTCCAATAGAAGCACTTACATAGACACTTAAAAAGTGGAACGGTGCTATCAGATAAAGTGCTGCGCCACACAGTGCTGCTATCGAAGATCGAGAAAACTTATATGCGAACCAGTAGAACGCATATCCTGATAAGATATAGCTCCCACCAAATAATAGTTTTAATGACGTTTCAATAGAGAGGCCAGAGAGCAGTAGTGGAGCACCAATCATCCAGGGAAGATGATAGGAAAAAATGAATAATGGATAGCCATTTCCTTGAGCCATAGTTGCAACCCAGGCAGGGGGAAACTGGCCATCTTGCAGTGCATGTGTGTAGTGGTAGATGCGAGCTACTTGATGCCAGATATCATGAGCAGTAAACAGACCAGAATGAAAAAGAGGTTTAGTACACCACAAGCCAATCACCAGAAGGAATAAAAGAGGAAAAGTATGAGAACGCCAAGATGTCGGCATATATTTCAATATGGCTTTGATTGTACTACAAGAAAACACTATAATGAACACATGTTCTCAGTTGTGCTTGCTACATACAATGAAGAAAAAAATCTTGCTACATGCCTTGATGCAGTCAAAGATATTGCTGATGAGATCATCATTGTAGACGGAGAGTCAAAGGATCAAACTGTTGCTATAGCACACAGCTATAACGCACAGATTATTTCGACAACCAACAAAACCAACTTTCATATTAATAAGCAGATGGCAATGGATGCCGCTCAAGGTGATCTGGTACTGCAACTTGATGCCGATGAGATTGTTGATGCTGAGCTTTTTGCATTTTTGAACCAGCTTAAGCATTCACCATTAGATAAACGTCTACCTGCTGCTTGGTATCTAAAAAGAAAAAACTATTTTTTTGGCACATTTCTTACTAAAGGTGGCCAGTATCCAGATCCTGTTATTCGTTTATATCAAAAAGGAAAGGCCAGACTGCCACAAGAGAATGTGCATGAGCAGATGGTTGTAGATGGAGCAGTTGACACAGCACCCGGGCATCTACTCCATTATGCGACACCAACATTAGCTAGTTACATCCATAAGTTCAATAGGTATACTTCGTTTGAAGCCGTACGCATACAGGATGAACTACCACGTACATTTTTTGGGATGTGTACTTATTTTATATTAAAACCATGTGCAACATTTTTTTCGTTATTTTTGCGACATCGTGGGTATGTTGATGGAATGGCCGGTTTTCTCTTTGCTCTTTTCAGTGCGTTACATCATCCCTTTGTATTTCTTAAGTGTATTGAGCTCAAACAACTGCAACGACCATGATAAACGTATGTCTCGATACTTCACCACTGTTATCAGGACACGCCATACGTGGTATAGGTACGTATACCCGCGAGCTTACTGCAGCTTTTGCAGCTATGCCAGAGATAATCAGACTTGTCGATTCACAAGAAGCAGATGTTATTCATTATCCTTTCTTTGATTTATTTAAGCCAACTCTACCATTCTTAGCAGGTTCACCAGTACTGGTAACTATACATGATGTTATTCCACTAGAGTTTCCTGACTATTATCCTGTTGGCATAAAAGGCTCGCTGGCATTGCTTAAACAACTTGCTGCTCTACGCTTCGTGAGCCACATTATCACAGACTCTGAATATTCAAAAAAAAGAATAATAGAGCAGATGCATGTTGCTGAAGAAAAAGTTACGGTGGTATACCTGGCACCATCTCCAGGATATGCTGCAGCTACAAAAGAAGAGTGCGCAAAGATTAATAAAAAATTTAATCTCACCAAGCCGTATATTTTGTATGTTGGTGATATCAACTACAATAAAAACATACCACAACTCATAAAACTCCTTAAGTTCATTCCCGATGATATTGATTTAGTCTGTGTGGGTTCACAATTTTATCCTCATGATATTATTGAATGGAGAAGGATTGAACAACAGCTCGTACTTTCTGATGTTGGTTCGAGGGTACACTTCCTTACTGACATTCCCATTGGTTCATATTCGTACCTTAACGCTCTGTATTCAAATGCACTTTGTTATGTACAACCATCTCTTTCAGAGGGGTTTGGTTTGCCTGTTTTAGAAGCTGCACGGTGTGGGTGTCCCGTAGTCAGCAGCAGCGGTGGTTCGCTTCCTGAGGTGGCAGGGCCAGCAGCACTCATTGCAACACCAGATGCAGAATCACTGGCAGAATGTGTCATGCATGTAGAGGGTTGGTCGGCGAAAGAACGAAAACAGCGTATTCTGCAAGGTCACTTGTGGGCCAACCGTTTTACTTGGGACAAGGTAGCTCAAGATACACTATCCATCTATGAAAAAGTACTTGCCACAGCATAGAATTACTCAAACAGTAGTGCTTCTTATATTACTATTTTGTGTATGGAGAGGCGTTCTCCAAGTTCTTGCTTGGCGAAGCGATTCATTCTTTCCGTACAACCCCACATTCCCCTATGCATACACCCTGTTACCACAGTTTAGTCCCTATCGCTCACTTTATTCATGGGCAAATTTTGATGGTGTCCATTACATAACTATTATCCAAAAAGGATACCAAGGAACGGCACTTATCCAAGCGTTTTTTCCAGCATATCCGCTCCTGGTTGTTGCTATTGATAGCGTGCTTCCATTTTCTGCACTCACGAGTGGCTTGCTGGTGTCTCACTTCAGTCTCTTGCTGAGTCTCATGGTACTGTGGAAACTACTCAATACCATTAATGCACCTCAAGTTGTGCGTATAAGAACGGCACTCCTGTTACTTGCTTTTCCTACGAGCTTCTTTTTCATATCTTTTTATACAGAATCACTGTTTTTGTTGAGCGTGCTACTTGTGTTTTGGTGTGCACATAAAAAACTATGGTGGGGAGTTGCGCTTGCTGGCATAGTTGCTTCTGCTACCCGAGTGGTCGGCATTGCCGCAGTTGTTGGGGTACTCTGCGAATTCTTTCTGCAAAATAGAAAACATATGGGATGGAAAGAAGCACGAATACTCATGCTGTGTGCACTCGGTTCACTAGGACTGGTTGCGTATATGACCTATCTGTGGATGGTTTTTAAAGATCCCTTGTATTTTTTGCATGTTCAGTCTGAGTTTGGAGCTGGCAGACAAGAAACAATAATCCTTCTTCCCCAAGTTCTGTGGAGAGGAGTAAAAATTCTGTTGTACTCTGATATGAACTGGAGGTGGTGGACTTCGCTACAAGAGCTTATTTTTACCATTGTTTTTGGTTGCACGCTGGTATTTGGTTATAATAAGTACAAAGAAGTTCCACTTAGTTGGTATATTTTCTCAGCGCTTTGCCTGCTCATTCCTACCACTACAGGGACGCTTTCTAGCATGCCTCGCTACCTCATTGTACTGTTTCCTGTCTTGTACATATGGGCGTCAGCGCGGCTCTCACTTCCAAAATGGGTACTGATTTTTACCATGTTTATAGTAGGATTAGTACTGAATACACTTTTATTTCTGCAAGGATACTGGGTAGCATAAAGGACACAAATGAAAATATTAGTAACTGGCGGCGCAGGTTTCATTGCTTCACATGTAGTAGATGCCTATTGTGCAGCAGGTCATGAGGTAGTAGTTGTAGATAATCTTTCTAGTGGAAAAGAAGATCAAGTACATCCCCAAGCACGTTTGCTCACTGCAGATATCACTAATCAAGATGCAATCCAATCTATTATTTCTCAAGAAAAACCCGATGTACTCAACTTACATGCAGCTCATATTCAAGTTGGTTATTCTGTGAAAGACCCTCAATTTGACGCGAAAAACAATATTATTGGCTTACTTAATATCATGGAAGCTGCACATAAAAATGGGGTAAAAAAAATCATTTTTGCATCAACAGGTGGAGCAATGTACGGAAACAAGACCACACCTTTCTCAGAGGACATGAAGGAAGAACCTGTGTCACCATATGGTGTCTCAAAACGCTCTGGGGAGCTCTATCTTCATTACTACAAAGAACAGTATGGCATACCGTATGTGGTGCTACGCTACGCCAATGTCTATGGTCCTCGCCAAAATCCACATGGAGAGTCTGGAGTTATAGCTATTTTCAGTGAGATGCTTGCAGAAGGCAAAATTCCTGTTATTAATGGCGATGGCACACATACTCGTGATTATGTGTTTGTTTCTGATGTTGTTGCGGCAAATGTTGCAGCACTAGAAACTTCGTATATTGGCGCTCTTAACATTGGGACAAGCAGAGAAATTAGCACTCTTGAAGTATACACAGCTGTTGCTCAGGAATTTGGGATTCAGACTGAAGTAAAACACGGTCCAGAACGCCCAGGTGAACAAGTACAAAGCTCGCTGTCATATATAAAAGCTAAGGAGATCCTGGGATGGGAACCTCAGATTACCTTTGAACAAGGAGTCAAAGAAGTTGTACAATGGTATAAAGCTCGTTCTCACTAGTAGGTACTTTTTTTATCTGGCACGCTGATGTATAAGTTTGATAGTAATAGTTATTTTTTGATACAAAAAAAATGAAAAACTACCCAACCACTTGGGTTATTGTTCCTGCATACAACGAAGAGAAGTATGTTGCACATGTTCTTCAAAAACTCAAAAAAACATGGAGTAATATTATTGTTATAGATGATGGATCACATGATAAGACATTTGAGATTGCTCAAAAAATAGTTCCGCATACACTGCGCCATCCACTCAACCTTGGTAAAGGTGCAGCACTCAAAACAGGCTGTGAATATGCATTTAGCGTGCTTAAAGCGGAAGCTGTTATCTTTTTTGATGCTGATGATCAGCATGATGCTACTTTACTTCCCGCTTTTGCAGAGAGCTTGCAGCACCATGCTGTTGTCTTAGGAGTCCGTTCTTTTGATACAAGGATGCCATTGCTTCGCATTATGCTGAACAGGCTGGGTTCTGTACTTGTATTGCTGTTGTTCGGGAGTTATGTACCAGATATTCCCTGTGGGTATAAAGGGTTTACAAAAACCGCATACACTTATTTAAAATGGAACTCGAGGGATTACGCAGTTGAAATGGAAATTGCAGCTAAAATTGCAAAAAACAAACTAGACTTTATGACTATATCCATTCCTACAATTTATCATGACCTTGACAGAGGGATGAATCTCCTTGATACTTTTGCAGTAGTACGGCAGCTTATAGCATGGAGATTATCAAAATGAGTATTTTCCAAATAGCTGCTACCCTTTTTGCCTTATTTATGGTGTACACGGTACGCCTTCACCATAAAAAAAAGACTTTAAGTGACAATGAGAGTTTTGTTTGGATTTCAATATGGTTTCTTTTCATTGTGATAGCTCTTTTTCCTGATTTGCTCAAGGGAATATCAGACACACTGCACTTTGCTCGAGTGTTTGATCTTCTTCTTGTCATTGGTTTGATGATCATCACCGTAATAACTTTTAGATCATATTTTGATCAAAAAAAAATAGAACAGAGAATCGAAGACTTGGCCAGAGAGGTAACACTCAGAAAAATAGAGCATACTCATGCAACTAAAGAAATATCCTAAAATAACTATTATCACTCCCAGCTATAATCAAGGTCGTTTCATACAAGAGACAATAGACAGTGTGTTGCATCAGAACTATCCAAATCTTGAGTATTGGGTCATTGATGGTGGCTCTACTGATGGCACTGTTGACATACTTCATTCATATGGAAAGAAAATTAACTGGATTAGTGAGAAAGATAATGGCCAAACTGATGCGATCAATAAAGGGCTTGCACGTGCCACAGGAGAGATTATCGCCTATCTCAACTCTGATGATGTTTATCTACCTAATACCCTCAACACAGTAGCAGAATACATGTTGAATAACCCAACAGCACAATGGCTCACGGGTGATTACTTCATTATTGATGAATATGGCAAAAAGATTCAGTCATTTGTGGCTAGATACAAGCGTTTACTGCGCTCGGTACTTTCGCTTGACTTGTTACTTATCATGAATCCGATCATACAACCCAGTACATTCTGGCGCACAGGATTACAACAGAAGATAGGTCTTTTTGATGATAAACTACGCTACTGTATGGACTATGACTATTGGATACGTGCAAGCAAATATGCACCTGTTCATGTCTTACTCCACCACTTTTCTTTGTTTAGAATACATAGGAACTCAAAAGGCGGTGCGCAATACTCGAAGCAATTCACAGAAGAGTATGATGTAGCGTCAATGCACACTCGCAACCTCTTTGTCCTGCTAGCACACAAGCTGCATGCTGCATGTATTGTAGGAGCATATAAACTTATTAAGTAATTATGAAAAAAGCCTCTATTTCAGAAAGTAAAGTAGTGGTCACTGGAGGGACTGGCTTTTTGGGGACAGAGCTTATGACTCAACTCCAAAAGGAAAACCCGAAAGAGTTACAGGCATTGTCTTCAAAAGATTTTGACTTGAGGGAAAAAGAACAAGCAGCCGCTGCAGTAGCTGGTGCAGACATTGTGATACATCTTGCTGCAAATGTTGGAGGGATTGGCTACAACCAAGAACACCCTGCCCAGCTTTTTTATGATAACTTACTTATGGGGACTCACTTACTGCATGAATCGTACAAAGCAGGTGTTAAAAAGTTTGTTGGTATTGGCACAATTTGTGCATATCCCAAGTACACTCCAGTCCCTTTTAAGGAAGAGGATTTATGGAATGGCTACCCAGAAGAAACAAATGCACCCTATGGTTTGGCCAAAAAAATGCTGTTAGTACAGTCTCAAGCCTATCGCCAGGAGTATGGTTTTAATAGCATCTACCTTTTACCCACAAACCTCTATGGTCCTGGAGATAATTTTGATCCTCGCTCATCACATGTCATACCCGCATTGATACAAAAATTTGTTACCGCTCAGAAAATGAAAAAGCAAGAAGTAGTAGTATGGGGGACAGGGGCACCTACACGAGAGTTTTTATTTGTTCGTGATGCAGCGCGTGCCATTGTGCTTGCCACCGCACAGTACACGAGCTCACAGCCTGTTAACTTGGGCTCTCAGTTTGAAATAAGTATTGCAGAACTTGCGCATTTAATTGGTGATCTTGTTGGGTACAGCGGTAAGATAACGTTTGATACCACAAAACCAGATGGTCAACCTAGAAGAAAGATTGACACTCAAAAAGCAACAGACCTATTTGGTTTTACCGCACAAACAGACTTTCAAAAAGGTCTCAAAGAAACAATCAATTGGTATATAAAGAATGGAGAATAGGTTTGTATGTCATCTACGAAAAACGCAAAAACAGATAAAATGTTTTTTTATGAGAATATTGCCGATACATTTGATGCAGTCGTCAATATGTATGATACACAAAAAAGAGTTTCAGTTATTTTTGAAGAATTATTGCCAGCACATTTGTCTGGAAAAAAATTTTTAGACGCTGGTTGTGGAACTGGCTGGGTAAGCTCTGAAGCACATAAAAGAGGGGCAGTTGTTACCTCTATGGATGTAGGGCCAGAACTGCTTAAAAAAGTAGCTCAAAAAGTTAAAACAACTGCTGTTATTGGTTCAATTATGGAAATGCCTTTTGCAAATGATACGTTTGACATTGTGGTATCAACAGAAGTCATTGAGCATGTCACTGAGCCACTGCGTGCATTAAAAGAACTTCACAGAGTGGTGAAGCCAGGCGGAATTGTAGTTGTCACTACACCAAATAAAAAATGGCTTTGGGCTGTACAACTGGCTAACTTCTTTAAACTAAGACCTTACCAAGGATTAGAGAATTGGTTGACCTGGGATGAATTTATTCATGCTCATGAACTCTTGGGTTACCAAGTTCTACAAAAGAGGGGAATACATCTTTTTCCTTTTACTTTTAGTGTCACACATTCATTACTTGATTTCTTCGATAACTATCATCACTTTTACGATCCCTACATGGTTAATATGTGCATAGCAGCAAGGAAGAAGTAATGTCACAGTACACTGTCAGCATCGTCATTCCTCTCTATAATGAAGAAGATGGTATTGAAGTACTTATAAAAGAACTATCTCAAGTTCTAACGCAAGTTTCACAAACTTGTGAAGTTATATTTGTCAATGATGGCAGCACAGATCATACCGAAGAAAAAATACGAGAATGTCAGTTAAACTATCCTTTTTCACTCATCTCTTTCTCAAGAAACTTTGGCCATCAAGCTGCACTTTTAGCTGGAATGAAAGCAGCCAAAGGTGATTTTGTGATAACGATGGATGGAGATCTCCAACACCCCCCAGAGCTTATCCCACATTTTTTACAACTACATGCCAAAGGTTTCGATATTGTTCTTACTGAACGCAAAGATACTTACTCGCTAGGTCAAAAAAGTATATTTTCTTATCTATTTTACAAACTGCTCAACTGTCTCTCTGACACCCAGATTCAAAAGAATAGTTCAGATTTTCGCTCGCTTTCTAGGCAAGCATTGGAAGCCGTTTTAAGCCTTGATGAGAACAGAAAGTTCTTACGGGGTATAGTAGAGTGGGTGGGATTTAGATCCACTACTGTGATGTACCAGCCAAATAAGCGACGAAGTGGGGTAAGTAAATATACTTTCTTGAAAATGATCCGATTGGCGTTTTATGGCATTACCTCATTTTCGACGATTCCGCTATATATTTCTGGTCTCTTTAGTTTTGCACTTTTTGCGCTTTCATTCATGTATGGACTGTATGTACTTTTCGTTACATTTTTCTTAAAGCAGAGTATTCAAGGGTGGGCGAGTGTAATTCTTGTGCTGCTTATCCTTGGAGGATTCTTTTCCTTATTTTTGGGCTTGATCGGCGTATACTTGGCAGGTATTTATGAAGAAGTAAAGAACAGACCTCAATATATTACAAAAAAAGTTAGTAGATTTAACTATGCGAATACGTAACTTTTTATTAGATCTACCTAAAGCAGTTTGGATTAGTGTTATTTTGTATTGTGTTTATGCCAGCTTTTTTCTTCTACAGAATACATTTGCGACTCTATCACTCATTGATGATGGACAGACATTGCTCAACACACTTTCTCTTCAAGAATGTTTTACAACAGGAAGGTGCACCTCTAGCTTCACTGTTTTTTTTGAGAGTAATTTTGGGCGCTTTAGACCCGTCTACTGGTTGATTCAATATGTACTGTATAGTTTTTTTGCTTCCACGCCTTCTGTACTTCACGAAGTGAGAATATATCTCTTGGGAAGCTGTATAGTAGCGTTATCTTCATTCATTATTTATAGAATTTCTCGTTCTACTTTGGCTGCAATTTTTGGTTCTTTAGTTTTTTTTAACTCCTATACATTTACTGAGAACATGGTGAGACTAGGGCCAGTTGAGCCCTATCAATTAATTTTTGTGTGTATTTCAATCTTTCTTTTTTTGAATCTCTATGAAAAAAAGCAGTGGCTTTCTAGCTCTTCACAGTATTTACTCCAGCTCACACTTATTGCACTATTTGCTATTAAAGAAACATCTGTTGTTCTTTTGCCTATCTTTGTAGTAACAACGTTTCTTTTTAAGAAACAACATACACTGAAACAAATACTTGTATCGATAGTGCCCTTTTGCATTTTGTCTGTAGGTCTCTTCATTTCAAAGTCAGGTCACACAGAAACAAATTATGTTGAAAATTATCAAGTAACTTTCTCATTAATAAAGTTAAACATTCATTATTACTTGAATCTTTTAAAAGTAGTTTTTTCACCGTACTTTTTTCCATTTTTGTTACTTGCACCAATTAGTTTTTACCTTCTCGTAAAGAGAGAAGTAAAAAAAGCCGCAGAAATGTTTATATGGTTCGCAGTGTTAATCAGTTTTATTGTTGCACTACTACCATGGAAGTTTGTTCTTGAACGCTACCTTTTTATCCCAACATTTGCCTTTACTATTGTCTTTGCCTCATCAATTGGAGTCATTGAATCATTGTTTTCCTTTCATTATCAAGGCAGAACCAAATGGATAGGGTATATTCTTGGCATACTCATACTCTCTAATACATTCTTTCTCTATATACCAGTCCATTTTTCAAAAAGTTTTAATTATATTAACTGGTACGCAACATACCTTAAGTTTGAAGACACACTTGTCACTGTAATAGCAGAACAGAAAGAACCAGTGTACCTTAACGCTATTGATACACTAGACAATTGGGAGGTACTTTATGAAATTCCAATTCATATACAACTAATTAAGAAAACAGACACAAACATACGGTTGCTTACTTCTGATTCTTTAAACAAAGGCATACTCATTCTTGATACCTCATCACTTATTCCGTCTGTCAATCCGCAAGAATATCGTGATAGTTCTGAGATTATTGCTGAAGGAAAATATACGGTAGAACAAATACATCCTGATGAATTTAAGGCGAGATTCCAAAAAAATCCTCTTGGTGTTTTTTATGAGTTACCCAAGGGCCAAGAGATTGCTCATTATTGGAAAATACAAAGAATAAAATGAGAAAAAAAATCATTTCATTTCTTGAGAATGACACTGTTCTTTGCATTGGTGTTAGTATGTATATACTTTTACCTTTTTTCTCTTCTGTTCGTTACTTTTTTTCAACTACAAACATTCAGGTACTATTACTCTTTAAAGAAAGCATCTTGCTTTTATTGAATGTAATTAAATATATTTCTTATTTTTTAAACGTATGTGTACTATCCTATCTGGCAATTAAAACACATACTACAAATATACCTAAAAAACAGGCTAAAATACTTTTCATTTTAAATATTTTGATTATTTGTACAATGTGTTTCTCTTTTGCGCTCATACGTTTTGAGTCTTCTCGGTATCCGAACTTCCTCTATTCAAAAATTGGCATATCAGTACAGTTTCTTGAAGATCACGTAATTGGGCTCGTTCTTCTATTTTTTTCAGTGTCATACCTGCTTATTGAGAAAAAGAATAAGTATTTCAGTGCCTTTTCCTTTACATATCTAGTAGAAACATTTCAGAAAAAGAAGAACAGTATCTTTTTATTTTTAACTTTTTTCTCTCTTTCGTTTTTTTGTTATGACTCATTTAAATTTATCTACCATATTCCTACACAACTTAGAGCAGAGAATCGAACAAATAAAGAAAAGTTTGGGTATGAGTATAGTTATATAGAAAATATTTTGGCAGCAACACCTGAAGACAGCGTTATCATTCATCCTCGACAAAGCATTATATGGCCTTTTATTGGAAATCAACCTATGATTCGATATTTCTTATTTCCAAGGACGTTGGTTAGTGCTGCGATACTTGATGAGAATATAGTGCATACATTTACTGAAGTATATGTACCCTATATTGATAATGGGGTAACAGTATGGCCAGTAGTGGATCAAAAAGAAAAGATAGTATATTTTGATGGCCCGCACGGCATTGCATACAAAGATATAGAAAAAATCTATAACAGCTCTAGTGTAATTATATTAAGGATATTTTTCTGATGAATAAAGCATTATTCATTTTTTCGCTACTTGCATCAAGTTTTTTACTCTTAACAAAGTACTACTTTTTCTTTCATGAATCTTTGCAGAATCAAAGCATTCTCTTTTCTGTTGAACTTTTTGTTATAACAGCATTCGTTGCACTCGCTTGTATTTCATTTTTTAAGAATGTGTCTACAAACTTTACATTTACAGTAGACAAGAAAATGGTGTACCTTCTCATTTTTGTGGGCTTATTTTCTGCTTTATCTCTGTATGGAAATATACAAAAAAAATCTTTAGATTGGGATGCAATAGCCTTATATGACGCTCGCGCTATCTTCTTGCAACATGACATGACATTTACTCAAATGAGTAAGCTAGGCGATTATGATTTTAAGAATAAGTACTACTACCTCTTGTATCCACCATTTACCAGCATCATCCACTACTTGTGGTACCAAAACATTTCACCCAGATACGTCGGCGTCTTATATTCAGGTGTCTTTTTCTGTTTTTTTTCATTACTATCCTACTTCTTGTATAAAAAGCTTGGCTTTTGGATGGCAGTATTTTGTTTATCTTTCATATTATTTGATGGTGTCTTATTTACTACTTCGCTTATATTTTATACGAACCTCCCCTATAGTTTTTTCCTTTTTCTTTCTATTCTGCTTTTAAATCAATATATTGAAACTAAGCAGAACTGGACGGTGCTTTTTGGTGCACTCCTGCTGTACGGCTCATTATGGATTCGTTTTCTAGAACCAATATGGTTTGCTATCATTGTTGCTTTTTTTCTACAAAATGCACGAAAGAATTCATTTAAAACAGCAGTGTTCACAAGTTCAGTTTTACTTACACTTTGTATACTAGGCACAAGAAGTTGGGATACCTTTTTATACTCGGTTGCGCATAATGAAAAAATTATTAAAGAAAGTTTTATTGTTTATTTAGAGCCAGTAGTAGGTATATTTACTGGTTCATATAGTGCTGTCCTTATCTCATTCCTTAAAATGTGGAAGCACTTCATCCTACTTTTCATACTACTTCTTTTCCCAATTTCAATTAAAAAAAAGAATTATGAGATGAGTTTCTTTTCCAGCATCATACTTTTCTCATTTTTATTATACTTCTCAGGACTTTACTTTATTTCATTTCAGTTTGAATGGTGGCCGGAACTGGGTGGTTCATTAGTACGGTCTTCGAGCTTTTTAACTCCATTTATCTTTTATGTAATTTTCAGAAAAATAGCAATCATAATAGGTAAAGAATGATACAGATATTCTCGCTTATAATTACCCTCTGTCTATTAGGTCTTTTAACAAATGCAGCTATTCAGATAGGTGCAATTTTTCTTCAATTGCTTAAAAGGGTAGAAGATCATGATGAACAGCGTATTTCTGTCTATTTTTTTACTGGGCAATCTCTGCTTGCGACATTTGCGCTCATTTGTTCTCTCTTACTTGATAAAAGCGCTCTCTATCTTATTTATTCAATAGTCATAGTTGCGGGTATTTTTCTCTCTCGCACCATGATGCCACTGAAACTTGCGCTACGATTTCAAAAAATATCTTTATTTCTCGCTATCTTAATATGCGTATTACTATTTCACTTTGGATTTTCATTACATGCGCCAAGCGAGTGGGATGAAGTGTCATATCACTTTCCAGTCATGCAAGAATTAGCTGAAGGTAAGATACAGTTTCCACTTTTATCAAAAAGTCCCTATATAGATTTTTATGCACCTTTTTCAGTTTTTTATGGGAGTCTACCGTATCACTCAGAAAGTTATGCATCTATTTTATTTGTCCTTAGTCATGGTGCTGTTTCAGCTGCTCACTTGGTATACTTGCTTAACTTTGTCTTTTTCCTTTTATTTTTTAGGCAACAGCTTAAAAAATGGTATACCTTAGAGTCACCATTAAGCACCAGCATCCTTGTATTACTGTCCACTAATTATGGAATTGTCATACTGCTTGGAACCGGTTTGGTCGATATTAATACACTTATATATCAATTTCTTTCTTACATGCTGCTTCTCGAAGTAACACGATCAGATACAAAACAAAGCTTGACCTTGTCTGCGTTTATGTTTGGAACAGCGCTTGCACATAAATTCACTTCACTTTTTTTGCTTCCACCGTTCGCTTTATTGTTTTTATATCTTCTATATCAACGAAGATCAAAAGGTAAGATTCTATATGCCTCTTTAGTTTCTTCAATACTAGGAGGCTCTGTTTGGTATATAAAAAATCTTCTCACACACCAGAACCCATTGTATCCTCTTTATTTTGGTCACAAAGGGTTATCTGAAGAAGCATATAGATTTTTGTACAACACACTGATTGCCAACATTCAAGGTCCTCGAGACCCTATTTCTCTGCTCAAGACGCTCTATGTCCATTATCACCTTGAAACAAGTACACTCATTGTTTCAGCTCTCTTATTTTGTAGTATCTTTCTTATGCGTAAATTGAGAACTTTTGAAATATATTTGCTTGGCAGCGGACTTTTCTTTTATTTAGTTAATTTTTATTTTGGTAGTCAACTTAGTAGGTACGTGATCTTTTTTCCAGTTGTATTGCACTTTTTATCAGCTCGATTCATCAAGAAATATTCAATTCTTCCGTACATCATGATCGCATTTGTTCTTCTGTCTATAAAGACTAGTCCAATACAATCTTCTATCTGGAAGAGTAGACTAGAAGCACAAAAAGAATATACAACACCAAAAAAACAAAAAGGCTGCATTCAAAGTTTTTTGTTGTACCAAACTGAAGCTGGGCATGAAGTCCCACCAGGGAGTGTACTTAATCTTTGGGATGCATATGAATCAGTAACACAAGAAAAAACTGGAAAGTATCATGTGTTTTTGGGAGCTATGAGTTATGATCCAAACCAGCTTCCCTCAACGATACGTTTTGTTTACAGCAACACAGAATGGAAAAACATTATCACACAGTATGCAGATGCTCATAGAGATATGCACCCAGAAAGAAGAGTACAACTTGAGCAGAGCTTGTTGGAGGGTAAAAAGCCAGTATTTCAACAAGGACCTTGCGAATTCTATTCACTCTAATGCCTTATTTTTTAAGCATTAAAGCTACAGAACCGCCAAACATTTTAATCACCGGGAGATCACCACAAACACTTGTTATGGAATCTAGGAGCTTTGCTACCCAGAAAGGTGTGGCTTGGGGGAGAAGGATAAATTCCGATGTTTTGGTGCTAAGTTGACTAAACATCTGACTGACTGAAGCCAAAGTATACGGATTAATAGCTGTTTCTTCCGGTGAATCACCCACAAGTTTTTTTAAAAATGAAACATTTTTTATTGCATACACTAATGGATTGAGGAGATTTGGTTCATAAAATAAAGCGTACCCATGTGTTTTCAGTGTTCGATGAATTTCACGAAAACATATCTGTATATCCAGATGATGAAGTATGTAGAAACCGCATACAACATCAAACGTTCCATCCTCAAATGGAAGTTCATACACACTGCCTACAACATACGAAATATTCTTATATCGTTGACACTTTTTTTGTGCAACCTCAAGTATTTTTGGAGAGATATCAAGCGCATAAATCTGTGCTTCCGGAAAGAGTTGCGCAATATGCTGCGTATACTCACCAGTCCCAGCTCCAATTTCTAAAATTTTAATTTTCTTTCTGGGACTTACTAGAAACGGCCTAAATAGTGCATGTAGTTTTCTAAGTATCTTAAACTGTGTAAACGGTGTATTGTATGTATAGTTGACATCGTAGTGTCGCGCCATAGAATCAAAATGAGTTTGTTCAGAAAGTTCTCTTGTAGTCAGGGTTGGTCTCTTTTTCATATGGTGAATATAATATATTCTTAGATAATAATAAAGTAACAGTGAAAAAATCATTGAGACATACTATAGAGACTGCATACAAGCAGATTATTAATTCGGTTGGACTACGCCAATCGGTTTTTTCAATAGCTGGGAATAGTACCGCTACATTTATATCTGCGGCTTCATTAATGCTCATCACTCGTATCTTGGGCCCTGAAAAGTTTGGTGTATTTAGTGTTGGTTTCTCGATTGTATTAATCCTGACAAAGCTCAATGACTTTGGCATTAATATAGCAGTGCTTTTACTAGCCAGTACATCCCATACACAACAATATAATTATTCTGTTTTCTATCATGCACTCCGATATAGACTTTTGATTTCTTCCATCATTGCGGGTTGCGGACTTCTTAGTTACCACTATATTGCTCAGCACCTTGGTATACCAGAGAAGGGAATTATTGCGCTTGCATGTACCGTAGGATTGAGTACCGCATATTATGAACAATTCCTTGTCTTTTTTCAGTCACTACACAAGTTCGGCTCAGTGATTGTCTCAAATATCACACAGGCAACCCTCAAAATAATTGGCGCACTTTTGTTCTCACTATCCGCACACACCAGTGTAACTTGGCTTTTTGCGGCGTATATTGCTGCACCCTGTGCCGTTATCTTTGTAGCTATGAAGAACATGCCTGAATTTTTGTCAGTAAAAAATATGAAGTATATCCTAACCATGAGAGACAGTACTCTGGAAAACATGTATAAGAAAATTGTTATACACTCTTCCGTCGCCATTATTTGTGCAGGCATTATTGAAAATATTGATATACTCTTTGTTCAGTACTATGTTCAGGGGGTGGATGCTGGTGTGTACGCTGGCATGAGTCGGCTGGCGCTTCTTTTCTCACTTGTAGCATACTATTTGGGAGATGTGCTTAATGCAAGAGCTGCGCACTATACACAGCAAGAAGATCAAAAAAAGTTTTTACAGAAAGCATTTTTGATTGCAAGTCTGGCTGCAGTTGCATTTTTTGCACTGATTCCTTTCTATGACCTGATGATTAATCTCAGCATTGGAAGGGCATTCATTCAAGGTAAGAATTATCTTTTTCTTTTGATGGCTGCTTCTTTTTTTAAGATTGCTGCGATGCCATTCATTGCTTTGTACTATAGCTACAAAAAAGATTGGGCTTTTTCAGTAACTGGATTGATACAACTTGGGATACTTCTCATTGGTAATTTTATTTTTATTCCCATCTATGGTGCATGGGGGGCTGCGGTGATGCGGATGGTGACTCAAGCATCTTTACTATTCACAGCACTCTTTTTTGTCATCTTTTTTTATGTTAACAAAAAAGCTCATTAATTATAGCCTGTGTGTTTTTTGCTGTATTTTTGCCATAGTAAACTTGTGCATATTTCTAGATAAAACTCATTTTGCATATAACCTTGAGCCGTATCCTGATGCGCTTTTGTATGCACTTTCTGCACGCACAATAGCTGTACACCACCAGAGTGGTCTGATCTACAAAGATGCACATATAGAAACATGGGTGCCACAATTTTATAGTTGGTTTCTGGTACCTTTCTACTACATCTCTCGTCATCCATTAATATTTATCGTGGCAAATATATTATTAAGTATTAGTTCTTTTTTACTTTTCTTTAAAGTTGCCCAGAATCTCTTTAAGAATGATGAAGCTGTTTTTTTTAGCTTGATTCTCCTTTTCACACATGCATACGTATGGTGGCTACCAGCATTTGCATTAACGGAAAATATGTTTTTTCTTATCTTTGTCGCTGCTGTATATCTTGTTACAGCGTCCTCCAAAAAATCGTTCATTTTCTTCAGTACTTTAGCTGTTGTAAGTGTCTTTACAAGACTTGCAAGTGTTCTTTTTTCTTTTTGCATTGTTTTATGGGGGGCATACCTACATAAAGACAAGTTCCAGAATATAACCAAGATGGTTACCTGGATACTTGTGTCCTTTTTTGCTGGGGGTGCACTGCTTATACGTTTTCCTTTTTTTATTTCAAATACAAAAATCTTTGTAACAGAAGCTCTGCATGGTGGTACCTTTTTTAATACACATTTTATAGGAAACAACGTAGCATTTTACGTGCGGACGCTTTTTGGTTTACCGACGTACTTTCTCTGGCTTACGTATCCCTTAACTAGCCCTGTTATCGCACTTACGGCGTGCATAGGAATAGTTATTCTTATCAAGCGAAGACAGCGAGCATTAGTTGGAGTAACTATATTGTTTTTTTCACTTATACCGCTACTTCTTCTCTTACATGCACATGATGCTCGATATGTGTATTACGTTATTCCTGTCTTTACTCTCATCTGCACATACCTGTATACGTTCATTTCAACAAAAAATAAGAAGGCTGCGTACGTGATGGCTGGTATACTTATACTTGCTCAGATTTTCTCTCAACTACCACTTATGCTTGAGATACTTAAAACAAATGTTTTTCATTCAAGTAATGGTTGGCAGCACATAGCTGTATCTGAGTTTGATAAAGTTCTCACACAGAAAGAAGAAAGAACCTTTCTTATCACTGCTCTGCCACCATTCTTTGTTGACGCTTACCAAACTGGTAGCTATACCGTTTTACCTTTATCTGAGCACCAGGAGTTTATAGCAAAAGGACAGCAAGCATGGGGTAACGAGGTACCTCTTTCAAACCTCAACAGTACCTACCAACAATGGTTGCTCCAAGGCAAAAAACTCTATATTTCAAATGCATATATTACCCACCAAAAAAGTGTTATAGACGATTTTGAAGCATACAAAAAAACCTTCACACTCAAACCAATCTCAGAAGGTTGTTACTCAGCGTGCAATATCTACGAGTTGCAACTGCGCACAGAATAAGCATATATACACATCAGTGTAGCATTGCATTGAGCCTTACTTTTTAGGTACTATTTACCTGACTAGAAAGTCTTTGATGCACCTGAGTGTTGAAAACACCTACGCCAATAAATACGAAGAACGAAAAATGCAGCGGATACATGGCCGCCAGTCACGGGAATTGGGGAAGAGGTCAGAAGACACATTATTCCAATATTTTTCAGATAAAAAAACTTTTCCATGGATAAAGCAAGTTATTCGAGCACGTAAGTACCAAGAAGGGTATGATTTTACTCTTCACATTGATCAGTGTCATCCGTTGTCCATCTACTTAGATTCAGATGTACTCTACGTAGATGCAAAATCATCAAGCACTGGTGTCAACCAGTACTTTCAAGACCAATCAGAGAAACGTGGGATTGGTCGCGATCAGGTCATTATCGAAAGGAAGCGACTTGCAATCCACACTGGACCTGCAGCAACAGAAGAGGAGGTAGATGTACAGCTTGTACTGCAGCTATTAATCCTGTGTAACGCAGTAAAGGACTACGCGAGAATGAGCGATATTCTGTCCATTTTGGACGATCGATTAGCCTTGTCTTATGAACATCAAAATGACATAGTTCTCAAGTATATGCTTATTTATTTTCGTACTGTCACGCAATAACCGTTCTAATATCCCCCACAATACGCTGCTAGCACCTTTGGTTGATCTTTGAGTCTCTGCACATCGTAGACCGTTGCAAACTTATGCACCTTGGTTTCTGCAAATACTTCTGTAGTACCTTTAAACGGCAGTGACTCGTTTGTTATGAGCACCGTGTGCTGTGCCGTGTGTTGAGAACTACAAATGATTTTTCGTGCATCCACTTGATCGAGTATGAACGTATCACTTAATTTACGTGGACGACTAAAATGCTGTGTGTCTGAGAAAACATTTGATACGAGTGATTGATACAGAGTGGGGGACATGTCATTCCAGTATGCAACATAGATGTGTGGCTCTGGCATGATGCGATAGTCCAGATAGACTACGTATCCCTTTGCCAATAGCTGTATGCTTGCTGAGCTACTTCTTTTGAATATGAAACGAATTCTTGACTGTTGGCATAACACGCAACGACATACTCTGGTATATGACATATAAAAAGAATACAAACAGTGAGTGACACCAGCAGATAGGTGAAGCGATACTTGAAACTTTGTATACCAAGTACGATACACAAAATTACAAAAGGAAAGACAGGAGTCATGCGGAGCGCATGTGGCGTTCCTGCAATGATGCTGGGCACAAGCGCCACTAAGATACCAACTAAAAGGTATCGTTCTTCCCTTCCTTTCTTGATTAACTCTAAAATCCCTTGATAAAAGAAGGGGAGTAAAAAAAAGAAAAATGCACCGCTTAAGGTGGGATTTCTGTTCAAGGAGGTATCACCGACAAAAAATAAAAAAGAGGGATTAAAATGTTCAAGTATGTCTGCAATCACCAAACTCACACTTATACTGGTTATATTCCATACACTACGACACAGCATACTTGCTTTGGGGATAGCTGCTTGAGACAAAAGTAGATAACAGGTATCTCTACGCAGAGTAAGGTTCGCTTGTATAACTTCGGGTTTGACTGAGATAACTTGTTCCAACCGTGTAGAGCCACCCGCTATAAAAAGCAATGGAAGCGTAAATAAAGCTGTGAGTAACACAGTTATGCTTGTGTTTCTTTTGAAGTGTTGTCGTATAGGTATCCACCAGTCAGTAGTAGCTAGGTACCCCAAAAGGAAAAGAGGTATATATAGTTTGTAGACTTGATATGTATACATACTGAGCGCAAAGAAGAAGGCAGCAGGAAGAAAGGTAACATATGATCTCTTTGCTTTTTTTGAGGAAACAAAAAAACACAAGCCAATTACAAAAAAGAAAAGCGCTAGATTGGTTTCTACTGCTTGCCTGCTCAAATGGAATGCCCATGGACTGGTAAAGACCAAAAGTGCTGCCACCAGTGCTGCTTTCTTGGAACGAGTGTACAAATAAATAAACCACGCTAGAGCGGGAGCAAGGAAAGTCCCTGCTAGGGCGGATGCATAGCGAGCAAGCGCAGGATGCCACCCAACTATGCTATATATCGCTGCTGTAACATACATATAGACACCAGCTTTATATTCTCCAAAAGACTTAAACAGAACAGGCCATGATGCTCCCCATTCATCCTTGCCTGTTTCCGCGATTGATATAGCACTGTACCCCAGACCTGCTTCATCTTGTAACAACAATGAAGGGAAACGATCAATGAAAATAAAGCGCGTTAGAAGTGTCAGGATGGTTATTGCAAATAGAATCAGAACGAATCGATGCTGTGAAAAAAAAGTTTTCATCTATGCTACTATATACACAGACACACGGAAAGTCACAATGGAGAGTTTCAAAAAGTTGTTTTTTTTGTTGCTAATACTTATTTTTTTGGGAAATATTTTTTTAAAAACATTCCAAATTCGCTCTACGCCACCACTTCTTTCATCAGATGAGGTTCAGTACTTGACTGAGGCACGGGCGCTGATGGTTTCAGGAAAAGGATTGAAAGAAGGATGGAATCCCTTGTCTCTCACAGCGTCCCATGGGTGGTATGCCGAACTACCTAGCACCATCCTTGTTCCAGCACAATACCTTTTCAGTGATGACCCTATCCTTGCAGCCAAAATAACACATGTCCTTATGGGCAGTATGCTTCCAATCTTCTTAGGGTTAATCCTGTATACATACATACCAAGCAAACGTCTTGCACTTATCACTGCAGGCATTGCCAGCCTTAATCCTTGGCTTTTTCAATTATCTCGATTATCATTTGAATCCTATTTTAGTTTGTTCTTTTACTTCCTCGGATGGCTGCTTCTGCAACAAAAACGTGTCTCGTTGCAACTTTTGAGTGGCGTGATGTTCTTTCTGGGCTTTTTCCAGTACCAAGGTCATAAGGTTTTACTGGTGCCATTCGTAGCAATCATTGTCTTTTTCTCACTTGTTCCTGCCCTCCTTGCAAGGACAACAAAAGAGCGTCATCTGCTTTTCAAGACCCAGCGAACGCGCACCGCCATCTTTGTGTTCACACTTGTGCTGACGATATGGTACGCTCTACGCTTACCTACGCAAAACACTGCTGAGCGTGTTTCTATTCAACTTGCACCTCTTGACACAGCGCACCTTAGCTCAGTGGTCAATAGGGAGCGGAGACTTTCCTTTGCATCACCGGTCACCAGCATTTTTAGCAATAAATATACCGTTCTTTTTGATGAAACAGTGCATCGTTACTTGGATTCATTTAATCCACTCTTTTTATTTGTTGGTGGTGGCAACTCATCCGATAGCTGGTCGGTAACCAGTAAAGGTAAGTTTTATCTCCTCGATATACTACTCTGCGCACTTGGTATTCGTTTTGTGCTCACTGGACGACATCCACGTGTAGGAGCACTCATTCTTGCAGTCATCGCAGTGGCACCACTTCCTGGCATTCTTGTCTCGGGAGAACTATGGGCTATGTTCCGCACGCTCTTTCTTGCTCCGAGCATATGTATGCTCTGTTCA
>CAZYNM010000015.1:0-30893 GCA_964648715.1 uncultured Pseudomonadales bacterium
GCGTCAACGCCTTGCTGGGAAGGAACGCGAACACCTTCCTCCACTATTTTGCGTAACAGAGAACGATACTGAATATCTGGAGTGCGTTCGGCAAAAGGTTTCATGCTATTCCTGTTATACCATACGAGTTTGTGGCAGGTACACTACTGTACATACGGGACATGGTGCTTAAATACCTGCGAGGCAATTCGTTCACGCACAGCCTTGATAATGGGCTCCGGCACTGTAGCAAGACCAGAGAAATCACCGTCAAAATCGGCTCGACATACCGCATCGGCATGTTCGTAGGTAAAGCCAAGTTCAATCTCATCGGTTTGACCTTGCCACAAACCTGCTGAAGGTGCTTTCTCAATAAAGACTGCAGGAAGCTTGAGGTACTGTGCAACACTGCGTACGTCAGATTTATACAACGGTGACAGTGGTTCAAAATCACTGGCAGCATCACCAAAGCGGGTAAAGTATCCCAGGTAGTGTTCTGACCTATTTTCTGTTCCACAGACCAGTGCATTCAGTTCTTTAGCAGTATCATACACAAATAGCATACGTGATCTAGCCAGTATGTTTCCCATTCGATACTGATCTTTGTCCGCGTGCGTCAATGAAGCAACAGCGTGCGCAGTCGTTTCAATGTTGTAGATACGTTGATTAGGTGCCGGAATACCATTCCACTCTGCAATGTGTTGGGCATCAGTATAAGATTGATCTTTGTAGGGTAAAAAGAGAGTCGTGACGTTTTCTGCACCCAAAGCTCGTGTGGTCAGTGTCAAGGCGACTGCCGAATCTATTCCACCAGAAACAGCTATAACAGCACTCTTTTTATTGTTCTGAATACAAATAGTTTTAATCCATTCTACGGTGTGTTTGACATATGTTTGGGGATTTTGGCGCATGATGACCTTCTTTAACCTGTGGTATATAAATCGGTAGTTTGAATATACTGGGCTACTGCTGAAGGCACAAGCCCTTTGAGAGACCGGCCAGCAGCGATAGCCTCACGAATAGAAGTGGACGATATCCGTATGGTTGCAACATTGGTGAGTGGCTTCATTCCTGGTAGCAAGGTTACATCTTCAGTCCCATGACGGGGGTAGACTAAGACCGTAAATTGCTTGAGTAGTTGTTGCGCATGGAACCATTGAGGAAAATGACCTACATTATCCGAACCAATGACAAAACAAAAGCTGTGTTCAGGATAAGTCTGTGCTAACTTTTGTAAAGTAACGTATGTATAGCTCTTTTCTATTGTTTCTAGTTCAAGGGTGCAGAGCTTCATCTTATCTTGGAGCACAAGCTGTAACAGCGCAACTCGCTCAGTGGGTGCACTAAGCCGTTTATCAAAAGGATGGGAGTGGACAGGTAGAAACCAAACTTCATCTGCAAAACCATGCTCAAGCACTGCTTGAGCGACAGCAAGATGTCCATAATGCGGCGGATCAAATGCGCCACCAAAAACTGCAATGCGCATTGGTTACTTTGATTTTTTTCGTGTTGCTACTTTTTTGGACGCTTTTTTACGCGTGGTTGTTTTTGCCGCTTTCTTGGTCTCTTTTTGACCTGTAGCAGCTTCTTTCTGGCGCTTACGTTCCTCACGAGCTGCTTTTTGTTCTGCCCATTCTTCTGGCGTCACAATCAACCCAGGTTCTGGTTTTTTCCAGCTTGCCCAATCACACTCAGGATACCGTTTGCACCCAAAGAATTCTTTACCCCACCGCGATTTGCGGGCAATCACCTCACCCTTGTGACACAAAGGACACAGTACTCCAGGTACCACATCCACAATATTTTCAGTAAACGTACACTCTGGATATCTGCTACAGCTCTTGAATTTGCCGAACCTACCTTCACGGATTACGATTTCACCGTGTGCACCGTCTGATGTACCACAGAGTGGACATGGTACGCCCGTTTTCTCTACTGGTACCTGCGCGCGTTCGGCTCCTTGCGCTGAGGCCACTTTTTGGTGAAATGGAGTATAGAACTCTTTAACTACCTTAACCCACTCTTTTTCTCCTCGTGAGATTCGGTCAAGATCTTCTTCCATTTCGGCAGTGAATTGATACTCCATAAAGATGGGGAAATGCTGCATTAAGAAGTCACTTACTGTCATACCAATAGCAGTTGCTACAAAACGTTTTGCATCCCGCGCAACATAGCCTCGATCTTCAATGACCGAGATAATACTGGCATAAGTACTGGGGCGGCCAATACCAAGTCGCTCCAGCTCTTTAACCAGTGATGCATCATTAAAACGAGCTGGTGGTTGCGTAAATTTTTGTGCTGCTGCATGTGCGCTGTAGACTAGCTCTTGCTGTTCTTCTACTGCTGGTAAGATTACATCTTCTCTATCAGGGAAAAGTTTGAGCCAACCATCAAACTTAAGAACCGAACCACTTGATCTAAGGGTCAGCATGCGCGAAGGCAATTTTCCACTCATAGTCACTGTTGTTTGATCATATACTGCCGAAGGCAACTGACTGGCCAAGAATCTTCTCCAGATCAAGTCATAGACCTTTGCGTGACGTTCTGTCATCTTACCACCCATCGCCGCAACGTGATCTGCACCTACAGTAACGTCAGTTACACGAATAGCTTCGTGTGCTTCTTGAGCGTTTTTTGATTTATTAGCAAATACTCGTGGTTGATCCAACACATAGCGTTCGCCAAACATCGTATTAATGTAAGTACGTGCCATCTGCAGAGCTTGCTGGGACAGATTCACTGCATCAGTACGATGATAGGTTATCAATCCTTCTTCGTAGAGTTCTTGAGCAATGCGCATTGTTTGCTTGCTGCTCATACCCAATCTATTGGCTGCCGCTTGCTGGAGCGTAGAAGTAGTAAACGGGGGCATGCTGTTGCGTTGCCTCTCTTTGCGTTCTACGATCTCCACTTTGTATGTACCTGCAGGAATTTCTGTTTCAAGTGGTGTGACATCAGCTTGAGTGGTTGGTTCATAGGTAGTGCCATCAACGGCAATTACGCGTCCAATCAAGACACCTTGCGGGACATCGTCGACTACTTTACCATCTCTAAAAACCGAGTGCTTGGCTGAGGCGCCATCAACGGCAACTGCCACATCCACTTCCCAGTACTCTTCTGGCTTGAATGCCTCAATCTCTCGTTCTCGTTCAACGATGAGGCGCAGCGCTACAGACTGTACCCGTCCGGCAGAGAGGCCACGGCGTACTTTCTTCCACAATACCGGAGATACTTCATAACCCACCAATCTATCAACCACGCGCCGAGCTTGTTGAGCATTTACTAGATCCATATTAATCTGCGTGGGGTGCTGCATAGCATCAAGAACCGCTTGTTTGGTAATTTCATGGAAGGTTGCTCGCTTGAAATGGGTCGTTTTGTTGCCACCCAAAATTTCAGCCAAATGCCAAGCAATAGCTTCACCTTCACGATCAGGGTCAGTGGCAAGATATATAATTTGCGCTGATGAAGCAAGCTTTTTAAGCGTGCTGATTACTTTTTTCTTATCCTGACTCACCTCATATGTTGGGGTAAAACTGTTGTTTACATCTACACCCATTTCTGTTTTCGGAAGATCGCGAATATGTCCCACTGAAGCTTCAATAGTAAATCCAGCCCCCAGGTAGGATTTCAGTTTTCGTGCTTTGGTAGGAGACTCAACGATAACAAGCTGCATACTGCAAGATGATACCACAAAAACTTGTGCAGCAACCGGAAGATCTCTATAGTAGTGGTGAGAGATGCATGAATCACAAGTCACTAATCATGAAAATAGCTTCAGTCGCCGCAAGCTACTGATGACTGGGGTAAAGCTTACGTTTCTTGGAGTTGCAGCGGCAAGTCTCAGATCAAGTGAGCAAAGACGCTACCGCAACGCCGAACGTCCACCACTTCGCTATGTTTACAACCCACAGTTAGGTGTCTACGTTGAGACCGGCCCTTCTCTGGCAACGCTGTGCGAACGAACGCGCTTATCTGCTGCTATTCAGCGTGTTGACCAACTATCCGCACCCAGTTCCTTCGCACTTGCAGACGTCCCAGCAGCAGGGACACAGTTGCCAGCGTTAGTGCTCTATTCACAGACACATGAAGACCATCCTGATGAAAACACTTCTCCGCTGCAGAGAGCACTGATTCGATTTAAGGACATACTTGCTAGTGACCGTATGATGTTCATTATTTCTCGAGATCCAAAGGTTGTTCCCGCTGTTGCCTCAGCATATGCAGATGGAGATAATGGACCTGAGATGGTGTTTTTTCCCATTCAACCACTCGACTTTACTTCTCAAGAAACCTTTCAAGCTGCGCTCCAACATGATTTTCCTGAAATTACCTTTTCTGAAGACTTGATCACCGCTCTCTATACTGGCACTGTGCGAGGATTTTGGCGTAATTTTGGCTCAAGTCTGGGTCACGGGGCATTACCAGATATTTTTCTTGTGCGCTCAACACGCTAACGGATGCGCCACAGCATACCATCTCTGACTACCTTTCCCCTAATTTCTAGTTGAGATAGCTCACATAGTAACGTCCGTATCGTCTGTTTGGATACATCCGAGAGAAATTCCACAGAGGCAGGCCCACTGGTTTGCAGCATCTCAACAAGATTGCGCTCTTGTCCTGAGAATGGTGTTTGATGTTGCGTGACAGCCAACGCTACAGAATCGTGTTGTGGCAGTGTTGAGAGAATATCTTGGGCACTTGTCACAATGGTAGCGCCTTGATTAATAAGCCATGCAGTTCCCTGAGAATAGGGACTTGAAATAGGTCCGGGAACAGCGCATACGCTTCTCCCTAATTCAGCTGCACAACTTGCTGTTATGTGTGTACCACTTTTGAGACCAGCCTCAGTTACTACCACTGCTAGTGACATGCCGGCAACAAGCATATTGCGTGCCGCGAAGCTGCCTTTGGTAGGACGACATTCTGGTGCAAAAGGTGACAAGCAGCTGAGGCCATCCTCAAGCAATGACTCAAGAATGCGCCCATGACTTACGGGATACCAATGATCAAAGCCATAGCCCAATACAGCGACACTGTAGCCACATTGTTTGAGTGCTACTTTGTGTGCGCAGGTGTCAACGCCGTACATGCCGCCTGAAACTATAGTTACCCCTGCCAAAGCGAGGTGCCGAACCAAATGTTCGGTGGCTTGTGCACCATATGCAGTCATGTGTCTACTCCCCACCACAGCAATGGGTAGTTGCATTTTATCAACACTTTTCCCCTTACAGTACATAAGGACAGGCGGTCTTTCTAGCTCGTGGAGCAAGACTGGATACTCATCATCGCTGGGAATGATGACCCGAATGTTTCTGTTTATAAGATATTCAAAATAGGCATCAACTGTGTACTCTTTATTTGCATAAATAATGCTATTAACTAATCTTAATGGCAAGGACTTTTCTTGAACAAAGTTTGAGGTATCTTCCCAAAATACATTCCAATCTCCACCTTCTTCATCAACAGCATGTTTAACCGACCACAGCGTGGTATGACCAATTCCAGGACAGTGAAGTAGGTATGCAAGTGATTTGCGTTCAAGGTGTGACATGGGGTAAAATTACACCAGCAACCTTGACTTAACTGTATGAAAAAAACTATTGCCTCATTTTTACTGAGTTATTTTAAAGTGTGTGCCTGGATTCAGCTAGCAAAGCATACACCACGTATAGTGGGAATCACTGGAAGTGCTGGAAAAAGTAGCACCATGGAAGCAGTTGCAGCAATCCTGCACGGAGAAGGAAAAGTAAAGATTGGTCGTAAGGCAAACTCAGAATCTGGAATACCACTCAATATCATTGGATTAGAGGCACACAAGTTTACCACCATTGAATGGCTTCTACTTGCACTCCAAGCTCCGCTCAAGCTCCTCACCAATTGGGAAAAGTATACTTGGTACGTAGTTGAGATGGGTATAGATAGTCCCATTGCACCCAAAAACATGCGATATCTGCTTAGCATCATCAAACCTGTTGTAGGGATCTTCACAACCGTTGATGCAGTGCATACTGAAGCATTTGACCCCTATGTTACAGAACCAGATCCCACACTGCGAAGAAAAGCACTCATACATGCGGTTGCAACAGAAAAAGCGCACTTAATTAATGAGCTGCCTGCACATGGATGTGCCATTGTCACTGCAGATAATCCCGTTATTGCAGAAGTCTGTTCACCAGTTGCTCCACTCCTCACTTTTGGCTTTTCAAAAACTGCCACTGTGCGATGCAGCAGTGTTGACTACACACTCAAAGGAACAAGATTTACCTTTGCTCATGGTCGTCATACGTATACACTTCATTTTAAAAATTTTGCTTTACCTAAACACTATGGTGCTACTTTTGCTGCAGGTTTGTGTTTTTCTCTATACTTAGAGTTACCATTAGAAACTGCTATCGAAAGGCTGCAAAAAAACTTCATACTTCCTGCGGGAAGAGCAAGTCTTTTGGATGGTGTGCACGGGTCACGTATCATTGATAGTTCATACAATGCGTCAGCACAACCTATGCTCGATTTCCTTACTTTACTTGGGGAAGTGCCAGGAACTCGAAAACTTGCATTACTTGGTGATATGCGAGAACTAGGAAGTGTCACTAAAGAAGAACATACCCGTGTAGCTCGCTGTGC
Source organism: uncultured Pseudomonadales bacterium (assembly GCA_964648715.1). Classification (GTDB taxonomy): domain Bacteria; phylum Patescibacteriota; class Microgenomatia; order UBA1400; family PJMF01; genus OMIS01. The sequence continues at coordinate 6,607 of CAZYNM010000015.1, forward strand.
TGCCAAGGTGCTTGATGAAGCTATTCTAGTTGGACCTGCCATGAAAGAATATGTGCTGCCTGTATTGCTTGAAGTAGGATGCACTGCACATTGGTTCCCCACTGCCGCGCAAGCAGCGTTATATCTCAAGCCAAACCTTAATTCTGGTGATGTTTTACTGGTAAAAGGCTCACAGAATACGCTTCTTTTAGAAACAGCTATTGCTGAGCTGCTTGCCAACCCCAACACGGCCGATACTGTTTTGTGTAGACGAGGCACATATTGGAACAATGAGCGCAACAAACTCACCTACCCGCAATCCATTCCATAATTTCATGGGCAACGGGTGCAGCATCACGGCTGCCTTCTCTATAGGGAATGTCTTCGTCACTTTCTACCAGAACAGTAATTGTAAGGGTTTTTGGGAATCCCTTTTCCTTCACTTTATGCAACCAAGTCGCATGATTGTAAAAATCTTCTAAAGATCCAAGCGGTAATTCTTTCATTTTTTCTTCAGATACTGGTTGCTCAAATTGTTCAGTCAGGAGAGGCTCTGTTCCCACAATCATAGTAAACCACGCGTGTGTTTTACGTTTATTATCACCAGTCAAACCCCCAAATTCTGCTGTACCAGTTTTACAGGCAACTGCTCCCATGCTAATTGCTTCATACGGGTCTGTAACAGCCGGGCCTTTACGCTGCATGTTCCAGGGGAAAAAAGGGAATGCAGTTCCTCCACTAGAGCATGCATCAATCATGCCGGAGAGAACCGGGGTTAAATGGACTTCAGAAATCCCAATATCCTTACAACTTGCAGCATCTGTTTCTACGAGCTTAGGGAGACACTTGCTTCCACGTTTGGCCAATGCCTGTGTTACTTGCGCAACTTGCAGCGGGGTTACCAAAAGATCACCTTGACCAATACCAAAATGGTAAGTGTTTCCTAGGTACCATCTTTCTCCAGTGCTACTTTCTTTCCACTCCGGCGTGGGAACAAATCCAGCTTTTTCCCCAGGGAGGATACTTCCTGTCACTGCCCCATACCCAAAGTCACGAGCGAACTGTGCTAATACACTGGGACCAATCCATTCAGCGGCTTTATAAAAGTAGATATCATTACTTCGTGCGAGTGCGCGAGTGAGCGCAAGTTCACCTTCTACGCGACCATATTGACTGTAGTACCAGTTGCCAAAGGTATAGGTATCAATAGTAAGCTTTCCTTCATCTTTTACTTTCGTTTCTGCCGTCACTGCCCCACTCTGCAAACCAGCGAGAGCAGTCACCAACTTGAACACCGAGCCAGGGGGGTATTCTCCGCTAATCGCACGATCAAAGAAAGGCAGCCCTGCATCTGTAAAGTAGGTACTCAGTTTTTTTTGTCGTTCTTCCTCCGTTTTTTGGTCAAAATACTTGGAAGTAAAAACATTGGGGTCAAAGCTGGGAGTATTCACTAAGACAAGTACCTCCCCCGATAAAGCATCTTGCACAATCACACTGCCTTTTTTGTCTTTGAGCGCTCTTGAAGCTACAGCACTCAAGAAACTATCAAGGGTGGTGTGAACATCTCTCCCTGCTGTTGCTGGTGTGGTAGACAGCTTTTTCATCTTTCTTCCTAATGCATTTATCTCAAAAATATCCTCACCAGCCGTACCCTGCAGTTCATTGTCAAGCACTCGTTCAAGACCATATCTTCCCACGCTGTCTTTCACAGAAAGGCCTTTATCTGCTACGTCTTCCGCTGTTGCAGGGCTCACATACCCCACCACATGAGCTGCTGCTGCGCCCAATGGATACAAACGTTCAAATCCGGGTACAACTCGACCAGAGTCCGTTGCTGCCAAAGAAAGCCCTTCTTCTCGAGAGATCCTCTTTTCTGTTGAAAATATTTGTTGCGGCGTATCTACTCTGCTAAAAATAGGTACATTTGTGGCCAATAGATACCCATATCTATCGTAAAAAAGCCCTCTCTGTTTGGGTAAACGTACAGAATACTGTCGGTTGGCATCGGCTTGTGCTTTAAAAAAAGGGCCTTTTCGTAGTTGTACTTCACCAAGTCGTAGGAGCATAGTACATACACTTGCTGCTCCTAAAAAAATAATGAGTGAAGAGTTGTGTACTCGGCGTATGCCCATGCTTTTCATGCTACTTTTCTAATGATTCAATGATAACCAAGTGTGTATTTTCTTTCTTTGGAACCGCTGTTCATGCCACAACACACCAGTGCAGGCAATGCAAAACAGAATCATAGAAAAAAACCAATGTACTTGTTGCATACTGAATGGACTCAGTAGACACGTAGCGCCCGCAGATACGACTGTACCACCAAAGATATACGCTCCCCTATATCGACGAACTGTCACCTTAATAGCCAATATGAATGCAGCCAATACAATCGCAAGCACAGCAATAAAGACCCATGAAATTTGAGTACTAATGCCCAAAAAGAAGATATAAACGGTAAGAAGTGCCACTTGTTCGCCGATAGATTCAGCAGAGAGAATGCCAAAGCCCAGTAGTGTTGTACTCACAAAGGGCAGTCCAAGTACTGGTTCTGTAATTGCACAAAGGCAGATAAAACACAGATACAGGCATTTTGAAAAAAGTGTGTAAATCATACTGTTCTACTCCAAAGTTACAATTGCAGTTGAAAAAAAACTACTTGGTTGCACGATCTCAGCTTCTCTAATACCTGCATGAGGATTATCTTTGATTGATTGGATAACACCAAGCACTTTACGAGGCGCAACGCCATCTTGACCTACTGTAAAAACAGTATCACCTTCGCGTATCTGTGCCGATAGTGGGATATGCGTCAGCACTAGCCTTCCCCATTTACTTATCATAATGCCCAAGACACCCATCTCGGTTTGGGCCAATATAGCATCGTCACTAGAACGACTCTGAAGCAACTCAACACGTGCCGTTGCTTCTCGCACTTCACTGATTGTACCCACTAGAACACCATCTGCCAAAACAGACATACCTTCAGTCACTCCAGCATTCTTACCACTCGCCACTGCAGGGAACGTATATGAGTACACACTGGCGATTCGCTGCTCTTTATCAGAATTGACTGGCATAGCAAGCATCTTCTTAAGACTTTCATTCTCTTTACGTAGATGTGTCATCTCTTGTTGTTGCGCCAAGAGAAGTGCATAACGTACTTTGAGTTCCTGTATTTCTTGAGCCTGCTGCCAAGGAAGTGAGAGATTGAGCATCAAATGCTCACTAACCATAGACAATGATTGTGCGCTTACCCTCAGGGGCTCAAAAAAAGGAGTAAGCAGCGCTATCGACTTTTCTTGCCAGCCAGCACGAACAAAAAAAGAAAAAAGAGCTAGTAACAAGAGATATGCTGACACTATCCGTACACGCAGCTTGTGAACTTCTGTCATATATAGCTTTTCACTCTGTCATGCGTGGCATGCCTTTTACCACGGTGAGTTCTGGCTCGGCAGCAACCACAACATGAGTATGTAACTCCTGAGAGAGCACTTGTTCCCAGCCTTTAAGGCGTGCTCCCCCTCCCACACAAAAAACACCCTGTTCCAAAGCCACGGTTGCTACTTCTGGTTGAGCATCACTCAGAACACCTCGCACAGCCCTAATCAGATCTTGAGCAAAACTATTGGTAATGCCAACTAGGTCATGACTACTTACCACAAGTGTTCTGCCCAAATGACTCGTAATATGTTTGCCCCATACAGAAAGTTTCTCATTCTTTTTTTCTTCAACAATGCTGGCAATTTCACACTTTATTTTTTCTGCAGTGTTCCAGCTTATGGCACATTCGGTTTGTTCGGCAATCTTTTGCTGAATCAGTTCGGTCAACTGCACTCCACCCAGCGGCAACCGTACTGTTTTACTTACTTTCCCAGCAACAACAAGAGACACCTCTGTTACTTGTCCACCCATAGAGACAATGCAACCATGAGCTGACGGTTTCTGCCACAGTTCTAGTTCAGCCAGAAGAGCATTGGTTTGCGGCACGAGTTTCATTCTCCGCAGTCCAACTTGAGGAAGAAGTTTAGCAAGTATCTGTTCTTCAGCTCGCGTTAAGCATGTTAAGGTGGCATACTTTCCCCGCAAGCCAAATAAATGATCAAGTAAAGGGATGTTTGGTCGCAGAGACGTAAGAAGTGCACCCATGAAAACCGAAAATAACTCACTATCACTCACAAAACCATGTTCAATTGGGAAAGACACTGTTACGTTGTTGCTCGCTTTGCCAACAAGTCCATATGCAGCAGTACCAAGGCTTATTACTGCACCTGTCTGAGTGTGTAGCGCAACACAGGTGGGCTCGTGCCATATAAGCCGCCCTTTGTAGAGCACTTTTGTGCTCGTAGAACCAATATCACAGTAGAAATGTGTATCACTCATTTTGCGCACCACCACCGAGTATATCGTCTTTTGGTAAAAAGAAACCTATGAAAGCTCGTTGAGGATCTTGGCAGCTGAGGACCATTTGGCTTCATTCATGAGACCTTCTGCTTGCTGTACCTTCTGCAAACTCTCTGGTTGTGCAGAATAGACTTCTTTGAGAGACTTCACTCTTTCACGTGCCATTTCTTCTTTGAGTTCAAGTGCTTTCTCGAGCATTATCTCCTCAAGATCTGGAATAAGCTTTTCCAAAAAAACAACGATCTTTTCTTGTTTTTCAAGTTCTTTTGATGTGGCATCTTTCAGTAACACATCAAGCTCTTCTTGCTCTGCTTTAGTTATAAGGAGTCTTACGTCATATTCCAAGAAGTCTTCCCAAATCACTTGTTGCAGTTCATCCAAAAAAGCTTCCCGCTGCTCTGCCGAGCCGTCTTGCACACCCAATAGATAGAAAATATTTTGATCTTCAAGAGACTCAGACTGACTTTCATTGGTGTTTGTGGGTGATGCTTTAGCGGGCTCTCCTATGGCAGTAGGAGGAGTACTCATAGGCTCAGCAACAGGAGCAGATGGTGGTGCATATGCATCCACATAAGAGTAACCGGAGTTTGTTTGGGCAGTAGACGTTGTCATATAGTGGGCAGTCGCATTTAACTTTGCTTATGTACTGCATCAAGTGTACCATATACGTGTGCATACAAGCAAAACTCAATCAGTGCTAGTTGATGCTTCTTTCTGGAGAAGAGTTACTGTATCACTTCTGCATTTTCTGTGCATTACCATTCCACTCTTTTTCTTGTTCAACACAGATGAGTTATTTGAGTTCAATAAAATGATGCTCACCTATGGTCTTACACTGCTTATTGGCGTAAGCTACACATTAGCTCTGGTATTTTCGCCACGTTTTAAACTTCCCACAACATTCTTAGATCTACCAATCGCCTTATTCGTGGCGTCACAAGTACTCTCTACTCTCTTTTCTATCCATCCCTTCACCTCATTTTTTGGCTATTATTCACGTTTTCATGGTGGGCTGCTTTCAACGCTCACCTATTGTGTGCTGTATTACGCTGCAGTAGGGACTCTGCGTCAAGAGGAAGTAAAAAAAATCTGGCAGTCACTCATTATTTCCGGAGTACTGGTAAGTATATATGGAATACTGGAACACTTTGGTCATTCTTTTAGCTGTTTACTAGTAACCAAGGGGGCCAGTTTTGGCGTTGATTGTTGGGTGCAAGATGTACGTAATCGCGTGTTCGCATCTTTTGGGCAACCAAATTGGTTGGCAGCCTACCTCATAGGAGTCCTGCCACTTTCGTACGTATTGCTTTTCACTTCAAAACAACGATGGATTCAGGTAGTATATGGTTTGGCTACCATCGCCATGACCTTGGCGCTTATCTACACAGCTTCTCGTTCAGGTTTGCTTGCCTATGGAGCCGTACTTGCCATGCTGTCAGTATATGGATGCTGGCAGTTCTTAAAAAGCACGCAAAAACATTCCTTCATCCCACTTGCCCTTACCGGAGTCCTTTCTGCGGCACTCCTCCTATGGTACCCCACACCCTTTTCTCAAGTACTTAGTCGACGTCTCTTCCTAGCTGCTACTCCAGTCCCAGCTACGGTTCCTGTTCAGCCGCTTAGTGCTCCAGTTAATCGCTTGGAGGTAGGTGGTACTGATTCGGGTGAAATACGAAAAATTGTGTGGACTGGGGCGTATCGTGTATGGCAACGGTATCCCCTCCTTGGATCAGGAGTTGAGACGTTTGCGTATAGCTATTACCTAGATAGACCAGTTGAGCACAATTATGTTTCGGAATGGGACTTTTTATACAATAAGGCACACAATGAGTTCTTGAATTTTCTAGCCACTACTGGAATATTGGGTCTGTCTACCTACTGTGTGTTTTTGGGCGCAAGTGTGTGGTTGTACGTACGAAACATACGTGATCAGCAGCTACCTTCTTCAGCATCGTGGAACTCTATTGGCCTTCTTGCTGCCACAGCTGCTCTCACCATCAGTAATTTTTTTGGTTTTTCAACTGTCAGTGTCGGCATACTGCTTTTTCTTCTTCCTGCCTGTGCTGGAGTGCTTACCAAAGTCAAAGAACCAGCGGCCAACGCTCGTAGTTTCACTCTGTCAGACACTACATCACTTACCATTCTTACCCTTGCAGCGCTCGTAGTTTTAAGTGGACTGGGCGTGCTTTTCCGTTTTTGGAGTGCAGACATACAATACACAGCAGGAAAGAACTCATTGCTCACAGGGGACGTTCGCAAAGGCTTCACATTACTTGAAGCTGCTGCAGCTAAAAATCCCAATGAGGCTTTATTTACGGATACCCTGGCCACTGAGTACGCAAACTATACTGCACAATTTGCCCAAGCTGGTGAACAGACGACTGCTGCTACATTGGCAGCAAAATCACTCAGTTATATTAGGAAAACCCTGGAGCTGAATCAACGCCATCTCAACTTCTACAAAACAAGTGCACGCTCCCTCATCATCCTTTCTCAATTTGACGATCACTATCTGCAAGCTGCACAAGAGGTGCTTGTGAGTGCGCGGGCACTTGCTCCTACTGATCCCAAAATTGTCTATAATCTTGGTCTTGTCGAGATTGGGCTTGGCAATACCCAAAAAGGTACAGACCTTATCGAAGAATCAATACGACTCAAACCAGACTATGACACCGCCCGAGCACAACTTGCTACTGAGTATGAAAAAACAGGTGACTACGACCGTGCTCTGTCCCACTTGCACTACATAGTAGAATATATTAATCCGCAGGCAACAGAGATCAAAGAACGCATAGCATCGCTTTCTGCAGCACAAGCAGCACGAAAAAAATGAAAATAATAACTGTACCACACCCCACACTCCGTCAAACTGCTCAGCCAGTTGCAGCAGTTACGCCGCACTTGACTCGGTTCTTGCCTGATTTTGCGACCACACTGCGAAGCACTCGTAACCCCAAAGGAGTGGGACTTGCTGCTCCTCAAGTTAATGAACAACTGCGGCTATTTGCTACCAACCTAGAAGATGGCATGCGTATCTTCATTAATCCAGAACTTATTGAGATGAGCGATACCATCACATTTGGACCAGATAAAAACGACCCCTACCTAGAAGGGTGCTTATCAATACCTGGGCTATACGGACCAGTGCCACGTCATGAAACTGTGCGTGTACGTTTCCAAGAGTTAGTAGACTCACACCTCACAGAGCCACGTGAAGAGACCTTCACCGATTTTCCTGCTCGTGTGATCCAACATGAATATGACCATCTCAATGGCATACTTTTTACTGATTACACTACCAAATTCAATCTTCCGTTATACCAAGGCATCCGCGGGGGAAAACTCGAACTCATCGATGCTTCACTGGTGAAGCTCTACTAATATGACTCAAAAAACCATTTGGATAGCAGGATCGACACAGCATACTCGTATATGTGCCCAAGCACTACTTGAAGTGGATACTATTACTATCACGAGGTGCATTACACCTGCCCCAAAACCTGTGGGAAGAAAACATGTGGTTCAGGCTAACCCACTACACCACTTTGCAAACGAACATGCTATACCCGTTGAGGTAATAACACATAAGATTGATGCCCAGTGTCAAGCTCGCTTAACGACATATGAAAGGCCAGATATTCTTCTTGTTGTAGACTTTGGCTATCTCGTCCCTTCATGGTTGCTTGCATATCCCCATGTAGCACCGCTCAATATTCATCCGTCACTCCTACCTCGCTGGAGAGGCAGCTCTCCAGGGCAATGTGTCCTTTTATATGGAGAGAATGAAAGTGCTGTCACACTGATGAAAATGACTGAAGGACTTGATGAAGGACCTATCATTACACAAGTACCATTGACTGTTGACTCCAGTTGGACAGCAGAAAAGTACTACTTGGCTGCGTTTACCTTAATAGCACCCCTTCTTCCACATCTTATTGATGAGTTTTGCCAGCACCCCAGCACACAGGAACAACCAACGGATTCTCCTACTGCTATAGCACGTAGATTCACAAAAGAAGATGGGTTCGTTTCATGGCAAGTCCTTACTATGGCACAAGAAGGTAGTACTTTGTCCGCTACTCAAATAGACAGGAAGCTTTGGGGAGCTGCACTCGCACAAGCCGCACAGAGTGCTGACACCGTAGCTGAAGTATGCGAACGCGCCTGCCGAGCCTTTAGCCCATGGCCCGGACTGTGGACCTTCGTGCCAACTAGTTTGGGAGAAAAACGACTCAAAATACTCAAATGCCACACCACCGGCACGCGACTCATTCTTGATCTAGTGCAAGTTGAAGGAAAAACACCTGTTCAGTACACACAGCTCAAATTACAGTGAAAAACTGTACGTATTACGCTGCTTTGTAATGAGTGGTCATACCACTCTTTTTGAGAACTTTAAGTACACGAGAAGGAACGCGCATTCTGCGACGCACTCCATCGATCACCACTGTAACAGTGTGAAGGTTATACTTAAAACCACGCTTAGAACGGTTTTTTGCATGCGACACCGTATTACCGATGTGCGCAGTTACTGGAAATTTATACGCAAATGATGACATAAGCTGACGTATTTTATCACCTCGAACTCATCTGCGCAATTATGTATAATGTGCGCCTATGGGGCTCATTGAACTACTCTTTCGGAATCCAGTTGAATTTGTGATTGTGTTTGGCGTTATCGTCCTTTCACTGAGCATACATGAATTCGCACACGCCTGGGCGGGAGACAAATTAGGTGATCCCACTCCCCGCTACCAGGGTAGACTGACACTCAATCCATTAGCTCATTTGGATCCTCTAGGCACTGCACTCCTCGTATTGGTTGGATTTGGCTGGGGCAAACCAGTTGAGATTGATTTGTTCAACCTCAAACATCCTGTTAGAGATAATGCACTTATTGCTGCTGCAGGCCCGATCTCTAATCTGCTCTTGGCACTCTTTTTTGCCATTACCTTTCCTTTTATAGTGAGTGTTACTGGTGGGCTTCAGTTTCTGCTTGAGATTCAAGGTTTTCTTGTTTTTTACAACGTAATGTTAGCCTGTTTCAACCTTGTGCCTGTATATCCACTTGATGGGAGCAAAATTGTGCTTGCCCTTCTTCCCAAGAACATCGCTATCGAATACGACCAGTTTATGAGCAAGTACGGTATGTTCGTTTTACTCGCACTGCTCTGGCGTTGGGGTGGTCAATCACCTATTGCCTCATTGATTAGTCCTTTCATTGAACGTATTACCAGTGCATTGTGGTCCCTATCTCTGCTACTTGCACACTTACTTTAGGTAATGATGGAACAAGTACGTATCAAACCACGTCTGCACATCTTTTCCGTTGGTGAACTGGCTACCAATTGTTATGTAGTATCCTGCCCCGCAACCAATCAAGCAGTTATCATTGACCCTGGAGATGCAGCGGACACTATAAGTGAGTATTGTGTTCAAGAATCACTTTCTGTGGTAGGGATTCTACTCACTCACGGCCATTTTGACCATTGCTTGGGCTTACTTGAACTTTCACTCAACTTCGCCTGCGCCAGCTTCATGCATGAGAAGGATAACTTTCTTATTGAGGATGCGCAAAAGCGTGCTGAATACTGGCTCAAGCATCCTGTCGACCCGGTGCCACATCCTACTACTTGTTTTAGTACACCCATACAAATACCGATTGGATTATTTTCGGTCAAAGTTATTGAGACGCCAGGTCATACCCCGGGGAGTATCTGCGCTCTTCTCACACACACAGGAAGCGGCACAATAGAAGCACTTTTTACTGGTGACACATTATTTTCAGATGCAGTTGGTAGGACTGACCTTTCATACTCCAACCACAATCAACTTTTGCGCTCATTACAAAAGCTCAAGCAGCTACCAGAGACAACGCTTTGTTATCCAGGACATGGTCAGCCCACTTTTTTAAGTCAAACTCCACTATGGACCCACTAGGTCTGGGTTTCCTTGTGCTGCGTCCTGGCTTGTAGTAGGATACTGGTATGCGTATTACCTTGGTTTATGCCACGTACTCTAACAGTACCTTTATGGCGTGTGAGCACGCCGCGGCTGAGTTGAACAAACGTGGCTATACAGCTCACCTCTCATTGGCCAGAGAAACAGTTGCAGCAACGTTAAGTAATGTAGAGGCTGTCATCTTTGCCTCGCCCAGTTGGGATAGAGAGGCAGAGCAAGGGATGCCGCATGAAGATTTTGATATCCTTGCTGACCACCTTAAAGAGACTACCTTCCCCACACTTCCCTATGCACTCATGGGACTTGGTGATTCTAGTTATACTTTTTTTTGCGGCGCTGTGAATCATCTGCAGAAAATGGCCACACAACTCCAGATGAAGCAGATGGTGGAACCACTTAAAATAGATAACTATTATCTGAACGAAGCTATAGCTCAGGAGGAGATTAGCAAATGGATAGCAGATATAGATAGCTACCTTCAGTTGCAAGGAAAGAAAGATGCAAAGTAATACCATCCCTACCAGTTACCTTTGGAAAATTGGGGCCCCCGCAGGTCTTGGTGTGATGACTACGGGACTTTCCATGAGCAAGCTGGCTATGCGATCAGGTCAGTTTGTCTATGACTATGCAGAATATCCATCACTCATCAAAGGTGGGCACAATACCTACGAATGTCACATCAGTACTATACCAGTTACAAGTAGCAGATCACATATTGATTGTCTTATCTGCTTTAACGCAGAAACTGCCACACTCCATGAGAAACGCCTAGACGCGACATCGCTCATTGTCTTTGATCCAAGTCAATTCACTCCAAGCAATAGTGGCACCCCAATTGCGCTTCCCATGAATGACTTACTTGCTGAGCTTCAAGCAGATAAGGTAATGATTAACATGATTGCATTGGGTGCTAGTTGTGCCCTTTTAGGTGGCTCATTGGATTCCCTTACTGCACTTATATCTGAGCAATTTGCTAGCAAAAAAGGCTCTGATATTGCCGATAAAAATAGTGCCTGTGCCGCAGCAGGATACTCCTACGTTACCACGCATCATTCGCAGTATATTCGCCAGATACTGGCGATACCAGCAACTACAGACAAACAGGTTTTATTGGCAGGAAATGATGCTTTTGCACTAGGCGCTGTGGCGGCAGATTGTAAACTTTATGCTGCATACCCTATGTCGCCCTCATCCTCCGTTCTTGCTACGCTAGCTTCCTGGCAGCGTCAGACAGGAATGATCGTTCGTCATGCCGAAGATGAGATTGGTGTAGTCAATGAAGCGCTGGGGGCATCATTCATGGGCGTACGCGCCGCTACAGGCACCTCCGGTGGTGGATTTGCTCTCATGACAGAAACTATTTCGTATGCTGGCGTTGCCGAACTCCCACTCGTTATTTTTGTAGCACAACGACCTGGACCTGCTACCGGCATGCCTACCTGGACAGAGCAAGGTGATCTTCTATTCGCTAGCTTTGCGGGACATGGTGAGTTCCCCAAGATTGTGCTTGCCCCTGGTGATCCAGAAGAAATGGTAAACCTTACTCAAGAAGCTTTTGACCTCGCCGATATTTATCAACTTCCGGTGGTAGTACTCTCAGACAAGAATCTATCTGAGTCACACTTTACTTTCCCTTTATCTCGCATTGAAACTATCCTGTCACGAGCACCTCAACGAGGCGAGATTGTGCGAGAAGTTACAGCAGAATATCAACGGTATGTTGCAACCCCCAATGGGATCTCCCCCCGTGTGCTGCCAGGTACAGCAGGCACATTCTTTCAAGCAAATTCTTACGAACACTTAGCAGATAGTCACACAACTGAAGATGCAGAAGTCCGTATCGAACAAGTACGTAAGCGCGAGCAAAAGATCAAAACATATTTTTCTGCTCATTATCCAGCACCCAACATAGAAGGCGACCTTGACTCTGCAGCAGCAGTACTCATCTCTTGGGGTGGAACCAAAGGAGCTATTCGTGCAACACAACAAGAACTAGCCCGCAGAGGGACAATCGTAGCACACATTCACTTTTCGCATGTACATCCACTTAACCCAGATGTACTCAAACCGCTTCTTAGCCACACTCTTCCATACATACTGATAGAAAATAATATGTCTGCACAGTTTGGGCAGCTGTTAAGAATGGCAACTGGCTTTATTCCCACACATACTATTACCCGCTTTGATGGACGCCCTTTCTGTGACACGGAATTGGCTCAAGAGGTTACAGACTTACTCAACAAATAAAAAGGATATATGGCAACAGTTGCTGAATTTACAAGCTATACCCCCACCTGGTGCCCGGGCTGTGGCAATTGGGGCATTGGCCGAGCTATCATGAACGCATTAGTGAGCATCAAGGCAGAACCATCGCAGACGGTCATGCTTTTTGATATTGGGTGTGCAGGCAACATGAACGACTTTATCAAAGCGTATGCCATGCACACACTTCATGGGCGTTCTATTGCTAATGCAGTTGGATGCAAACTTGCCAATCATACCTTACCGGTCGTTGTAGTTGGCGGAGATGGTGCACTATATGGAGAAGGTGGGAACCACTTACTGCATGCATGTAGAGGTAATCATGATATTACAGTTATTTTGCATGATAATGGCGTGTATGGACTCACGACTGGCCAAGTTTCTCCTACAGCTCGCAAAGGATTTGTATCCAAGTCTACCCCAGAGGGGATCATTGAATCTCCGGTCAACGGGTTACTCCTAGCGTTAAGTCAGGGCGCCACGTTTGTCGGTCAAGCATTTGCTGGCAACCTTCCACAATTGTCCAACATTCTTGCTGCGGGGATGCGTCACAAAGGTTTCTCACTCATCAACGTATTGCAACCATGTGTCAGTTTCAATAAACAGAACTCATATGCGTACTACTTCAAAAACTCTTATGAACTTAAAGACTATGATTCCTCCAATTTTGGTTTAGCGTTGGAAAAAGCTCAAGAACCGATGCAAGAGAAATTCCCCATTGGGATACTCTACCAAGTAGAAAAACCAACGTATCATGATCAACTTGTCCAGTTAGAGCATGGCCCCCTCATTGAGCAGCCAGCACATCAAGGTGCTGCGGCTCTACTTACATACTTTGCCTAAGTATTGCCGTAATGAGACGCTGTGCGGTACTACAAGTAATATTGTTCCCTTGTTTATCTGGGTTTACCTCTACAAGATCAGCACTGAGAGAGTGTGCAGATGCAGCTACAAGGTGACAGATTGATTCAGCGTCCAGCATATTTATACCGTTGGCACAGGGAATGCCCGTAGCTGGTGCAACAGTTGCATCCAAACCATCAATATCCACAGACAAATGGATGTGGTCAAAACGGCCACAAAATGCTGCAATGTGCTGCATTTGATCAAGAGTACATGGTTTATCTTTGCTAATCGTTAGTATGGGTATTTTTTTGGCTTTTATAAAACGATATTCTTCTGGATCAAGATCAAGATTGCCGATATACATAATATGTGAGCATGCCATTTTACGTTGAAACAAGGTGTCAAGTTGAGAATCACCTACTACATCACACAGCGTTCGCACATGCATCCCATGATAGTTCCCTGTTGGGCTGGATGCGAGCGTGTTCAAATCTGCGTGTGCATCAAGCTGAATATAACCAACCCTACTAAATGGTATATGAGACTGCAGTGCGAGCATACTCACAGTTGCAGTACTATGATCTCCTCCAACTACCATGCATTTGAGATGTTCTTGGTCATTCCATGCAACTAACTCAACAGCTCGCTTACTTTCGGCGGCAATTAATTGTGCGTACTCAGCGGTTGTAGTGACATTGACCTTTTTTTGAAGGTACTCATGAGTAACTTGAGCCTCAAGTGTTTTCAAAAAAGGTGTAGAAAGAACAGCAGATGAACCATCATAGACTCCATCAGTGCGCTCTTTCATGCGATATGGGGCATAGCGAACCCCAAGTGCTGTGTGCAATCCTGTAAGTATCATCTAAACCTATGCACGTTTTACTTTGCGCGACTTTTCTAACTGTGGAAGCATGAATTCACTGCCACTTGAACTACGTAGCCTATACTGCAGTTGTTGCATTTTGGCGACAACTCGTGCACCTACTCTTTGTATAAGGTACTGTGCGGTTGATTTTTCCTGAGCCTCTAGTGCCTTAATGAGTTCAGATAATGAAGATCTATATAACAGTATATTTCCAGTTTTTTGAGCAATTTCCATCATGAGCCATGAGGCTGCTGCAGCGCGGTCAAATCCACCCGCATGTTCTGCTGCTTCAACAATGGTCATATAGCCATCAAAGGTACTAAGCTGCTCGTTTGGCTCCAGTTCCCGTGCCCCGCGGGTCACCATATGATGTGTTCTCTCCAGCTGGGCTAGATGAGCCACAGAGCTTGTTGCGTCTGCCAATTGTGCTGCAGCACTAAACCAAGTAACTGCTTTTTGATTAAAAAAGACATTCCCCGTCAAGGCCGCAATTTTTTGATAGTATTTTGCAATGTCGCGAGACATCTCAGCCACCATGTGATACTCCGAACCAACCGGATATTCATGAATATCTTGTGCACGTGCCCATATCAATGGATCAGCATACAGTTGCTCAAGAACCTCCTGCGTCTGGTGGTACAAAATTTCAGCCTCTGTAAGGCCACTCTGCTTACTTGCTTCATTACTGAGTGACACGGTGAGTTGACGCAGTAAGTCTAGTAACGCTGGGTGCTTTTCGGTTGCAAAGGTGAGCAAAGTGCGCTCTTTACTCAGAAAACCCCGACTTCCCTTGATGCCAGTATGTACATCAGAAAAAGCATCACTTATACGCCAGTGAAGGCTCTCAGAAATTGCCATATGGTACTAGTATATCAAATTGTGTACTATAAAGCTTGCAGGGAGCATATATGCACGAACAAGAAGCTACGCAAGCACTACAAGTACCAGAGTCCCACCAGCCTGAACAGCAGACAGAAGGGACATTCCCTTGTGCAGGCAAAGAATACAGCATTGCTCCTGGTGAAGAATTAAGTATCCTTGAGACCAATTTGGTTACCGACTTGTTTACTCCTGCTGTTGCACAACTACGGCAGGCACTGGAGACGAACAGAGATGCCGTGTATGCACAGTTGGAGAGGGAACTTGGTACTACCCTCTCTACCGAGCAAAAACAAGAAATACTCTCCAAAATTGCCCTCATGCAAGCAAGCCATCAGATGATTCCTCCACTGTTGCTTCGGTTCGGTGGCAAACAGACAGGTGCACCAGTCATAAGACTTGCTTTTGGAGACGCACCACAGTGGAAGTACACAGCAGATAGTCCCGCAGCCAAACGTGAAGCAGCAGCCCAAAGTGTGACACTCATCCCTGCTTTAGAGCTTACCTACACCTGTCGCTATAGGGTTCGTGGGCACGATCCCTATACTGCCACCATCAAACAGATAATAGCCGTCAATATGAACTGGCGTGAACATGGTAGAACACAAACACGTTATTTTGAATGTAAAATACGCACTAATGTTGTAGACAGCCAGACACTGAGTGCTGCGGAGGTCCAGAGAATTATGCGTACTGACGAAAAAAGTAGAAGTGATGCACACAAACGGGTTTTTGGAGCAATGATCCGTCCTTTTGAAGGTGGTTCACCAGGAAGTAAGAGCTAAAACACAGCTATTATCTTGTTAAATCTTCTAAATCTTGCAGGTACATGATGTGCACATTTTTCCCTTCGAACACGCCACGTGTATCAAAACGGCATAAGGAGTTTGTAGGTTTAATTGTACGGCATACTTCAGGCTGCTCAGATATGTCTCCCCAGACACCACAAAAGTTGTCATGGGTTAAGTGAACACATCTCTCTCCAGCAGCCTTTGTGAAATAGCTTCCATCTGGCATCTTTGAGTGTAATGAAACATGCGTACAACACACACCACACATATCGCAGGTTCCTACATAATCAGTGTCTATAATATGCTGCACAGACGCTTCTTTTGACATACCACGTAGTATAACAAAAAATAGCCTGAAATCAAATGTTATAGGTTTTTACTTAAAGCGTGAAAATTAAACTTTGGGGTGTGCAGGCCTTAGTGAACGAAGTCAGAACCTATTTCTTCTTAGGAAGCGGCAAAACTGACGCTGTTATCCGAACTAATTGGGATAACCAGTCTGCATCGTCCCATTGATCGCCTGAAACCCAAAAGTACATTTTACTACCAGGATAAGCGGGCTTTTCCACCACCTCACCTATAAACTGCCGACCTGCATCAGTCGGTTTAATAAATAGTTCGTCATCACAGATAAAAGCGACAACTTTAGTATCGCAATAGATTGCATACTCACCAAACATCTTGCGGCTAGTAATATGACCTGCTTGAGCCATTTGTTCTAATAAAAAATCAACGGTATTTTGCTGCGAAGACATGAGAACTATATTCTACAGGGACTAGTGGAGGTTTGAAACATTGTATGGAATACAAGAGCAGGGCCAGAAGGAATCGAACCCTCATCAAAGGTTTTGGAGACCTCTATTCTACCGTTGAACTATGGCCCTACATGTAGTTACTTAGGTGCAACCACGAGCCTATTATAAAGCCCTACTCGCTGTCTGGCAATTCAATGATCTGGGGTAAAAAATACTTTTTCTAAGTTCCCCTTCTGCGCATTTTCTATGGTACACTTAATCCATAAGGAGCACCTATGAAAGAGTTTGGTTTTTCTGCCGCACGCGAGTTTATTCAAGATGGAAAACAAATGGTTGAGGTTCCCAACCTTGGCACATTTACTGCTGAAGAGTGGGCTCAGATGCAAAATCTCCAGCTTGATCCTCAGCTGAAAGCCGAAATGACAGGACGACATACCTTTATTACTGACCCAGATACTCTTGTACTAAAGACGCAAGGGGATATTAAAAACGCTGCGCACCAAGCTGGCTCTGCCATCGCCCAGGCACTACAAGACTCAGATTCTTAGGCATGTTCTTTACTCCAGTCTGCCTAATCTAGTATGCTAGTGATATGCCCGACCTTTTTGACCAAGCTCTCATTAAAACGCTAGAGGAAGATAAAAACTTTTTAGAAAAAACCAAGCTTCCTATTGTTACTGTGTCGGCCACCTTTCGTGAGGACCTTAAGAGGCTTCACGGCTTACCCAACAACAACAAGACACCCGATATAGTCTTTTCTCGGGCACACTACTCTATGGCACTTGCTATAGCCACCGCAGCTTGGGGTACCTCAATTACCCCCGCAGAGGCTTGGATTGTTGACCCCACCAACTACGTGAGTCATAAAGACTGGTTTTCTGTAACACTCACCGAAGAGATTGGTAAAACAATTGCCCGCCATTCGTTGCTCAAAACACTCAAAGACTGGGTAGATCGATTTGGTCGTAGCAAATTACCTATACTTGATAGTATTACTCCTCCACTGCTCTACCTTACAAGCGCAGTCCCTAGGAAGATTCTCAGTTTTCATATAGCCGCAGGAAACATCATGGCAGATCAAGGTAAAAAAGTCCTGCAAGTTATCACAGATCCTCACGTTCGTGACGAATATGTACTGCATGCAGGAAATCCTCGAATGTCTTATTGCGTGTTTGATGAAGCAACCAAGCTAGAGTTTTTGGAAAAAGCTGCTATTTTAGGTAAAAAGGCTGAACCACAAAGAGTGATTGTGACTGGCCCGCCAGTAGATGAGCGTATTAGCGCAGCACGCACCCGCAAACACGCTTGGAGATCTGGCCCGCTTAAGCTCTGTATCACTACAGGTGGGCTTGGGACAAATAAAGAAGATATTCTCAGCATTGTAGATCAATTACTACCTTTGTTACGCAAGCGCCCTAGCCCTCTTAAGCTTCTGATTTATACAAGTACACACAAAGACATTGCTGATGCCGTTCAGGAGCGGGCACGCTCAGCACGTGTTTCAGTTGAGCCATTAACAACCACCCATGCAGATCTTCGAATTATCCATCATCCTCAAATTGTTGATGCAAATGAGTTGCTTATTAGATATGGTTTTCCTTGGGCTGATGGATTTATTACTAAACCTTCCGGCGACATGGCATATGACGCCGCCGCTGCTGGTTCGTTTCTCCTCACACTGCCCGAATGGGGTGAATGGGAGGAAAACATTCGTGAACGTTTTGAACAAAAAGGTGTAGCCCGCAAAGCGCACATTGACCACATTGCCCAACAGCTGCAAGTGTTAATGAGTTCACAGGGAAAAGCTCAATCATGGGTTGAGCAGGCAATGCTCAAAGCACAACAACTGCCCGCTTCATATCGAACCGGTGCACGAAATATTATCTCAGCGTATCGAAAGTAAAGGTAGTTACTTCAACTTCTTGGCCATGACGTGCTGTTGATGTGTACGACACACAGCACAGTATTTATTAAGAGGGAATGCGCCTTCACCATCTTGTTGCTTCTTGAGTTGATCGTTAAGCTTGTTGTATTGAGTAATGTACCCAAAAGCGCCACACTTTTTGCACTTCAAACCAACATCTTGGCGTGGTCCTTTTTTCTTTTTTGCCATACGGTTCCTTTTTTGAGAAAGTCAAGAGATGTAGTATACAGAGAAACTTGGTTTTTTTCCAGAGCAATTTCAAACAGTGCTGGTTCGCCACTACATTTTTCGCAGCACAAGCGCACAGGCTGGTATGGCACATGAATTTTGAGCCGAGACAGGGATTCGAACCCTGGACCCCCTGTTTACAAAACAGGTGCTCTGCCGCTGAGCTATCCCGGCGCAACTACGTGCTTCCACTGGTGCCAGGTGAAGGATTCGAACCTACGAAGGCGAACGCCAACAGATTTACAGTCTGTCCCCGTTGACCACTTGGGTAACCTGGCATGAATCAGTATTGTATCAAGAAAAAAGGAAATGGTGTAGCTTCTCTTACAGAGTCTACTGATCTCATGAGGAGCCCAGAGCGGGAATCGGACCCGCGACCTCCTTCTTACCAAGAAGGCGTTCTGCCACTGAACTATCTGGGCACACTCTGTCCACTGTGAACACAAAGACAGCCGAGCGTGAGAGGCAGACTGTTCCCCGTAAAGTAAATAGGTGGGCAGGACGCTGGGTACACCACGGCGCATCCAGACAATCCATGAGCCCGTTTACGAGGTGTTGAGGAAAATTCGTTGCCTCTCACACCCGACCGTCCTCACACGCGTCAGATTTCTGGTCCCTATTATACACCACGATACATTACGAAAAGCCCCTGTTTTTTCTCAAAAAAACAGGGGTCATCTCTTTCATAGGGAGATCAGTTTATTAGGCAAGTTCTTTAAGCCACTCACCAATTTTTGCAGCGTATTTTTCATACGTAAGTACAAACTTAAGATGTGCCCTAAAGTAGTTCTCTGGATCGCCGGTGGTCATCCAGAATCCTTTAGTGCGTTCCACCAACACAGGTTTGTTTTTGGCAATCTGTGTGATGGCGTCTACCGTCCAGAGTTCATTGTCTTTGCCGGTGCTGGTAGGATTAAGGAACTGAAAAACAGATGGCTTCAAAAGATACCGTCCATAAGAGGCCAGATTTGATGGGGCAGTCCCCTTGTCTGGTTTTTCAATGATATTATCCAGTAAAGAATCAGAGCCAGATTGAAAGCTAATAATTCCATACTTGTCGACAACATCAGCACTCACTTCTTGAGCCATGATAATTGCCTCTGCTTCAGGATGTTGCTTATAGACATCCACCATAGCTTTGGCATCGCCAGGGTTACCGAACACAATATCATCGCTGTACAAGACCAAGAATGCTTCTTCGCCCTCAACAAACTTTTGAGCTGATGCAACTGGAGATCCGTTGCCATAGGGCAAACTAGGATCTTGAGTTATCACCACAATCTTGGGGAAATCAAGTACTTTCTGGACAGGCTCATAACGGTCCGCTTTACCTTGAGATTCAAGTTGTTTTTTGATGCGAATCACACTGTTATGGAAATAATCTTCGTAGATCGGCTTACCTTCTGGAGTAGCAACGATAATAATTTCCTCAATTCCCGCTTCGGCACACTCTTCCACAACAAGTTGCATGATGGGCTTGTTACCCAGCGGAAGCATCGCCTTAGGAACCGTTTTGGTAATGGGCAGATACCGACTGGCAAATCCAGCATCAGTGATGATTGCTTTTTTGACTGTACTCATACTGCTATCTCCAGATGTGACAGCTACTGTCACAACTACTTTCTACTGTTATAGTGTACTACGACTGACTCAGCAGTGCAGCAGGCGTATGATTTTATCTTATTATAGTACACATACAACCGCTGCATCCTTTCTGCTATGCTTATGAGCATACATGAAATGGATATTTCATCATACTCATCCCCTACGTATAGCACTCTTTTGCAGCACAATCTACAGCATTTTTTTATGTCATCCCACTTCCACTCTGGCTCTTGTCCGCACGTACCCCGCCACCCCAGGAGCAGAGCAAGAAACGAGAATCACAGGATTTGCAGAAAGTTCTTATCTTACTTTTGAAAAACATGTGACCTATCATCCAGATAAACCAGATAGATTGGCGAGCATTAGGACTCGTTTTGCGGCAGGCGGGCCAGTGATTGTACAACTTCACTTTGCCGTTCCGTTTAGTAAAGCTAGTCTCCGTTCGCCTACGCAAGACATCCCCCTTACTGTCTCTGGACAGGATGTGGCCTTCCAATTACCTGGACCTGGTCATTACTTGATGAAAGTACGTGGAATCAGTGAGTACATACTGTTCTGGGTGGATGATGCCAATGCACCACAGGTGAGTTCTCGAGATGCAGGAGTAGTAGATATAACTACCAAAGGTGTTACTCCCAATGCTACGCAACTGCAAACCATGGCAATTCAAGCAGCAATTGAAAGTTGTCCAGCAGGTTGTACGCTCTATTTTCCTCCGGGCATGTATCGCACTGGCGCATTCAAAATTCAGCGTACCGACTTTACGCTGTACCTAGCCGCAGGTGCTGTAATCAAAGCCAGTGACACTGTTTGTGATGTTGATCCTGGTTGTCGTGGCGGAGCATTTATCTATATCAATAAAGCTCGTAATATACAGTTTAGAGGCAAGGGCGTTATCGATGCCAACGGCATGGTCATGTACCACAAGCTTGATAACGGAGGTGAAGTAAAAGTGCACAATGTAGATATTGAAGACTCGCAAAACATTTTTTTTGAGGATTTGTTGTTTATGGATTCTAATTCTTGGGGTCTGCACTTCAAAAAGAATACTGACGTGACAGTAAAAAACGTAAAGGTATTTAGCGGCAAAGATGGTATAGATCCCGATTCAACAAGCAATATGACTATTGATACGGTGTTTATTCAGTCAATTGATGACAGTGTGGCAGTCAAAACACGTTTTGAAGATATTCCAGCTAGCAACATAACTGTGCGCAACTGCATTGTGCAAAGTCGCGCTACTGCGCTTAAGATTGGGACAGAGGTAAGAGCTCGATTGAACAACGTTTTATTTAGTGACTGTACAATTTTTGATAGTGATAGGACAGTCAATCTCTCAGCGGGGGAAGATGCGGGTAAAAACACGTCCAATGCATCACAAAGGAATGTACGCATCTACGGAAATGTTGAGACTGATGAATTTAAACCAAGTGGCACAGGTCCAGCAATACAGCCAGCACCAACCCTATTGGCTGGTGATCTTGACAATGACCGAGATGTTGATATTTTTGATTACAACATTTTGATTGGTTCTTTTGGTACAGTTGGTGCGGCTGGTTTTGCACCCGCTGACATTGACCATGAAGGAGATGTTGATATCTTTGACTACAATAAACTGCTAGAAAACTTCGGCAAAAAGATCTAGCTTCCACTATACAGCTGAGTACTTTTTGTCTAGTATAGATATGTGGCACTGCCATACTTCATGACAAAAACTCATTCAAGCATACTGGGTGGCATCGGCATCATTGCACTCATTAGTATTTTGAGCGTTTTTGTGTCTCAAAACCTTCTTTCTCAGTCTCAAGATACGCGTAAAGCTGCAAGTACAACAACTACAGAACCCACCTCACTACTCCCAAAAGACCATGCCAACCGTGAAATGCCGGTCTTGGTCATACAATACTTTCCCCAAGACCCTCAACGTCCTGGCTATCTCGATCCATCAATCGCTGACTCCAGTGAATCACTACAAGCAATGCGTACCAAGCTTAGTGGCTATATCACTACTATCTTATCTGATCTCAGAACAGCGAGCATTTTCCGTGGATATGCCAATCCGGATCGCCTTCCCTCACTCAAATATGTACAGTACAGCGACACCATAGAGCACCTTGAAAAGCTTCCTAGATCAAACTTTCATGCGCCAGGACCAGGCAAAGAAAATATATACATGCCAGATTATAAGAAAGTGTTGGAGAGAGAAAATATCTGCGACTATGTAGACAATAAAGGCGTAAAACAAGTGTGGCTGTGGGGCTATCACTACGGTGATATTGAACCGGTTGAATCAGATATGTCTATGGGTACCGACTCAAAAGACTTCTTTAACCATGGTACGTACGGAGATGTCAGTAATAGTCAGCAGCAAGACACACTCCCCACCTGCAAGAAAACATACGTTCTCATGAATTACAATTTCAACCGAGGTGTGGGAGAAGCGCTTGAGGATCATGGGCATCACATTGAAGCTATGCTGCGATGGATGGATGAACCACAAATTTTTCAAAACACAACTAAGACTACCCCACTTTTTTGGGAGCGGTTTGTAGGTGGTGGCGGCAACACAATCAACAATCCAGGCTGCGGATGGATTCACACGCCTCCAAATGGAACTGAGCAATATGGATGGTATCGAACAGATAGCAAAGAATCAGACTGTCTTGACTGGAAGCCAGATAGATCGGGAACAAAAACACAAATTAGTTGTAGCACCTGGACAAAAGGGGCATGTCCCACTGATATGGGAAGAGAATACAAAATTTGGTGGATGCAGAATCTTCCTGGAGTACAAAATGGTCTCACTGATGAGGGGAGGTCGTTAAGAGACTGGTGGGACCTCACTTATGACCTAGACGCTGTACTGCAAGAAGGAGGAGGCATGTACTACCCCGATACAGACGTGCACTACACACTCACTCAGAACACCGACCGAAGCATTACGATTAGACGCCAGCCATCACTACCTGACAACCGTCCACTTCCAATACGATATGTGGACAGTTCAGGAAATGGCATTATTATTTATCTTTATCCGGCCTGTACGTACACTACCACTCCACCTACTTGTACGTATACTTTCTACCCCAATATGTCTGAGAGTTCTGGCTGGAAATCTTGGAGCATACTTCGTGATAACTTTATTGATTACAACACACCAGCTACCATTCTTGACACAACTGCTCTAGCAAGCTGGAAGCTTGACGCGACAGTACCGTCTGCAGTCAATTATCGGACTTCCTTTCTCAAAGTACAACCCAAACCTGAAATCAACATTAGTGATGAAATTACTAACCAGAAGCCAGACACTACTGACCCTAATAACTACTACACCGCTCGTGTTGTTCTTGCTATACAAAATAAAGGCAATGTTCCACTCACCAATGTACGAGTGACAGCAGCTCTCTCAGGAAGCAACTGGTTTCCTACTGTCCTTTCTCCAACCGTTACTGGTTTTGATATGACTGGTGCCTTGCAAAAGAATCCGGCTTTTAATGGAACCACGCAATCAACCTTGACGTTTGCAGGAACTCTCCAACCATCTGACGGTAGTACTGGTGGACCAGATGAAGCCAGGGGATATTTTGATGTTCGAGTAAAACGTAATACGAGTGATACGACAGTTGTCAACTTAAGCAGTGTAGCTGCATCATACTTGGGTGCTGATGGAACTACCCTTGGTGTTTCTCAGCAAACGGCTCAGAACCAGCAAAGCACACTTTTGGTACCTCAGAAAATCACTCCAACCGTGCCTCCAACTGCGCCCCCAACCGTGCCCCCAACTGTGC
>CAZYNM010000016.1:0-25133 GCA_964648715.1 uncultured Pseudomonadales bacterium
AATTACACTTTTTTTTATACCAATTTACCTGTTTGAGCTGAGTGGGCAACTGTTTACGTTTGCTGGTGTGAGTGCAGCACACTTTAATCCCCTGCAGCGCACCTTGTTGATCATGGCTGTCTTTTATGCAATAGAGCGTCTTATGATTGCTCTCACTGCACTTCCTTTGGGCAGAGTAACTAAAAAAATTGGCTTCACCAGAGCATTTTTCTTTTCATACTTAGTCAGATTATGTGGGTTTATTGGCCTATTATTTGTTTCTCAATACCCCATTCTTTTGTTTTTTGTTGCTGTTACTGAAGGAATTCAGTCAAACCTTTTCTGGCCAGGATTTTTTACGCTCTTTTCTCAACATGCAGACGCACGTCGTCTTGGTTCTACACTAGGGTTTTTGCAGTTTTTCCTTCAATTGGCTGGAAGTATTGCTCCAGCGCTTGGTGGTTTTTTGGCATATCATTTTGGGTTTGCTTCACTATTCCTCTTTGCTGCAACTTTGCAGCTCGTGAGTCTGAGTATCATTGGTATGATTCAAGTTGACCGGAATCACGATGCTGTCTCTTGGAAGGAGTTTAAACGATGGATGAGCAGGCCACGGTTTGTACAAGATGCATTCTCGTATGCAGGCCGATACTTCAATGATGCTGTGTCACTGATCTGGCCACTGTATATCTACCTCATCGTTGGTGGGGTTGATAGGGTGGGCTATCTGTTTACGGTATCGCTTATTTTGGCTTTAATATGTGTGGTCGCAGTGGGTGTGTATATAGATAGGGCAAAGAGCTCATTTTCATTTTATCTTTCGGGAACAGCGCTAGCTGCGTTGTGGGTAGTTAGATCACTTTTTGCCTTTCCCTGGCTTATTGCTGCCATTCAGACAACAGAAAAAATACTGGGAAGTGTGTACTGGATGATCTATGATGTTGCACTGATAAAAACAAGCAAAGGGTCGCAAGCATTCTCACAATTTGTGTATCGTGAGTTTGTTATGAGTATAGCGGGAGTCATCTTGTGGGTTGTAGCAGGTGCAACATTTATGGTTGTGACTGAGTGGTATGTGCTCTTCTTGGCTGCAGCGTTTGGTGTTGTGCTTTCCTTGCTCATTGAAAAGGGGCGAGGATGAGTGATCCAAAGAAGTTTGTTCCATTAGCAGATCTTTTTAGTCAATTTTCTCTTGAAGATAAGGGCGGGTACATCACTCAAGAGTTCCAAGACTTTGGCTATCGCCTGGCAGTAGAGCTGGAGGACATGACTCATAAGTCACTTTACATGCGTTTGGCAAAGACTATAGATCGAGCTCTTTTAGAGCAGGCGTTATCGTTTGTGAGTGATGCCCAAAGTGCAAAGAGTAAAGCTCGGTTATTTATGTGGAAGTTATCGCAATTAAGAAAAACTAAGAAACCCCTCAAACATGCATAGCAGAACCATCATTTTTATTTTTATTCTAGCTGCGTGCACGGCTGTCCTGGGCCGGTGGTATTTCACTTCAAGAGGAGTATCAAAAATGCCCAGTAGGAGCCTACCTGCAACATCTCCCGTACCAACAGCTGTACCTCTGCCTCCAGAGAGTGTGGGTCGTCTCATCCTTGCTCCTCTAGATATTTCTCCGCGCTCCAGTAGTCAGTCTGCAGTCATTTCTTTTGTGCATACAAACCACCTGGCAGGTGTTACTCTCTTTGGAGAATCCCTCGCGACATCTGCTGCCAAAAGTGCTGTTGCGGCAGTTCATGAAGGACAGTCGAATGCTCTGATTGCTGTAGATCACGAGGGAGGCACTGTCCAACGCCTTAAAGGCAAAGGCTTTACAGTCCTACCTTCCTGGCGAAGCTTGTGCGCACTTCGCGCTGAGGAGCGACGAGCTCTTCTACGAGAATCAGCATCTGAGCTTAGTAAAGTAGGTATAACCACAGTATTTGCTCCTGTGATTGATGTAGCGCCTGATAAAGGAATATTGGGTGGTCGCTCATGTAGTGATGATCCACTCGTGGTAGCAGAAGCAGCTCGAGACTTTATATCACTTTTTTCAGCAGCAGGAATCCAGCCTGTTTTAAAACATTACCCTGGTATTGGCAGTGTACAGAAAGACTTACATACCGATCTAGATGCTCTTTTTCAACTTCCTTTAGAACTTCCTCTCTTTGAGACCTTGACACAGTTTGAACCAAGTCCTGGAGTCATGACTGCTCACGTAGTTGTGCAGGGACTTTCGGAGGATGCGCCGTGTAGTTTAAGTAGAACGTGTATTGCACGATTGCAAAGTACAGCACCACAAGCTCTTATATTTACTGATGCGTTGGAGATGGCTTCGTCACGTTTTAATAGGTTCAATCCACAGCAAGAACTACCGCTCTCAGAGGTTGCTCGCCAGGCAATTCTAGCTGGTTCACACGTGTTGGTGTTTGGGAAAGGTGTACGTGTAGAGGACTTAGAAATAGTATTGGAGGAACTGAAAAAAGAGTATACTACCAGTGAGACGTTTCGGGCACGTGTCGCCGAAGCAATTGCGCGACAAGAGGCGCAGCAACAGAAGCAATGAGTATGTCAAATCAAGTTAAACTTATTTTTTTTCAGTATCTCATGCCCTTGCTGTATGCAGTACTCTTGTACTTCATTCATATTGCACCAAACGACGGAGACTTTGCTTCGGTTGTGTTATTTTTAATTGGCTTTTATCTAGGGAATGGATTGATGTGGCTGGATGGAGTTGCCCTGTATCCTTATTACAATCCATTACGTACAGAACCTAAACAACTGCTCACACGTTCAGTTGTTTTTGCTTTGGCCTTCATCCCTGTAACGCTGTTTGTCCTTACCTCAAGCGGGAGCCTTTTGGGGAGTGGTTTAGTGTTTGCTATTGGGCTCACACTTGCATCAGAGGCTTTTCTCCTACGCAACGACAAACAAGCTTTTCACTATCATTTCCTTTTTCAACTCAAAAGACAACTGACTGAAATTGAAGTAACCCGCGTAGTGTGGGCTTTGTGTGGTTTCATGGTGCTCTCAACACTTATGTTTTTCTTTTAACAAACCACGGCAAAGCAAGGGCAGTACTCTATGATGTTTCATTGGTATGGTTTACTGGTAGGGATGGGCGTGGTTGCTGGATATGCGGTGACTGAACACAAGGCAATCAAGGCTGGAGTTTCTCCCTCATTTCTGACGGGTGTACTGATGGCTCTCATTATAGCTGGATTTGCAGGTGCAAGAGTATGGCACTTGGTAACTGATTTTTCTTTATATCAAAATAAAAGTTGGCTCGATATGATTGCTGTATGGCAGGGGGGAATGAGTATTGTAGGGGCATTGGGTGCTGCAAGCATCACTTGGTATATGTACTACATAGTCTGTCCTCAGTCGAGAGCGTCACTCAAAAAAATACTTGATGCACTTGCTTGGGGCTTACCAGTTGGTCAGGTTATTGGCAGACTAGCTAACTATGTAAATAATGAATTATTTGGAATACCCACTACGGCACCTTGGGGTATTACTATTCCGGTTGAGTATCGGCCTATTCAGTATCAAACTTCATCGCTGTTTCATCCATTATTTGCCTATGAGATGCTCTGCATGCTGTTATTCTTGTGCTTCCTTTTGCTTATAACAAAACGAGTAGCTGTTCAGCCAGCAGGTCGTCTATTCTTGTGGTATCTCCAATGGTATGCGTGTGTCCGTTTTTTTCTTGATTTTCTTCGTATTGAGGTCGGTGGTTCAGGAGTGCTGGGCTATAATCAGTTTGTGTTTTTAGGAGTATTGCTCGTAATTGGAGCATTCCAGTGGAAAAAATATGCATCACACAAGTAGCCTTATAAAGGGCGTCAGTATTTTTTTGGTTTTTAGTACACTTGTATGTGGCATTTTTGCAGTCAGATATTTCGCTGTACCTAGGTCATTGACTGATCATGAGTTGGTCCCGCTGAAGGTGGGTGAAGAGCAACTGAGTGTTGAGTACGTCTCTAGCCCAGAAAGTATTACGCAGGGTTTGAGTGGACGCGCTCACGTAACTGGCGAGGGTATGCTTTTTGCATTGCCTCGGCGCCATGTACCAGTGTTCTGGATGAAGCAAATGAAATTTAGTCTCGATTTTATTTGGATTGATACAGACAGTGTCGTTTCAGTTACAAAAAATGTTCCCGCCCCAGCACCAGAGACACCTGATGAGCTCCTCCTATTATATTCGTCACAGGTTCCTGTCACCCATGTACTTGAGGTTCCTGCTGGATTTATCGATGCGAAGGGGATTCAAGTTGGTCAAGAAGTTGTTCTACGCTAAGACCATTCAATGGTATCATGGTAGGTATGTCAGATATTCTGCCCTCAGGCCAGCGCGTGTTACAGCAGTTGATGCAGCAGCCAGGTGGTGTTACACAACAGCTTATGCAGACCCAGCCACTTGTGGTAGATGACGTCAGCGCTCCCGTTGTCGATGAACAACTTCCAGTCATAACGTCAGATGTGAGATTAGAGCTTTTTGCTGATGTCCTCGACGAGATTGATGGTGCGCAGACCTCAACGGACTCACAGATGACTCCTTCCCAAGATAGCTCAGTGCTCGCACAAGCGTTGCCCATTGCTGTACAAAGCTATCAAGAGCCTGCTCCGCAGGTTGGTGTTAGCAGAGGTAAAGAGCAACTTGGTGGAGGTTCACATGCTGCAGTAGAACAGGGTGCCAGTGTTCAATATGTAGAAGTAGAGCAAACGCCTGAACTTCCCCCTGAAGTTGAGAGTTATATAGAACAGGTGGTTGATCATGCGCAGCAGCAACCAGAAGTAGTTGTGGTTGCAGAGCAGCAACCACCTATGGCCAATCAAGCCCCCACTGCAGCACCAAGAGTAGTTAAGGTCTTGCCCCTTACTAAAATGCAAGAGGAGATTGGTCTCAAGAAGAACCCTCAATTTAGTGTGCGCTGGCTGGTAGAATTTAGTCACAAAATTGCCAAAATGTTTTTTGGTGGGGTAATATACCGGCAAACGGAACAATAAGGGTATGAATACACAAGTTGATAGCATCTTGACACAACTTACTACCTTAGGCACTCTGTTGGCTATTTTGCTGGGTTCTTTAGCCTTTGTATCTGCACTGGCATTCTTAGCATTTCAATGGTGGAAGCATCGCAATAGAGAAAAGTACGCACTTGATTTTGTGACTCTGCTCGTGAAGGTTCCTAGAGATAATGAAATAAAAATTGATGCCGCTGAACAGATGTTTGCTGGTCTGTATTCTCTTAAAAAGAGTGGGATGTTTGATGATTGGTTTGCGCAAGAGGACTATTTTGCGTTTGAAATTGTAGGTCTCAAAGAAGAAATAGCATTTTATGTGAGTTGCCCTCGTAAAATACGTGATCTGGTGGAAAAACAAATTAATGGTGCATATCCTGCGGCAGAGATGCATGAAGTTGAAGAAGTAAATATCTTTAGCGAAAAAGGAAAAGTAGCTTTTGCTGCTCTCCAGCTTGAGCGATCTCTGCACTTTCCTATCAAAACGTACAAAGATCTTCCTACCGATGGCTTATCACTACTTACTTCTGGACTTGCCAAGATGGAGTTTGGTGAAGGGGTAATTGTGCAGTTCCTCTTGCAGCCGGTGGGCCAAGGCTGGAAAAAGAAAGCTCGTTCATATATTAGTACAGAGAAAAAACGTGAGGCAGATCCTGAAAAAGCTACGTATGGTCATGATCCCAAGGAAATGGAAAGCATAAGTAGCAAAATAGAGAAGCCGGGTTTCCGGGTATCGGTGCGGGTGGTGGTTTCTGCGCCTTCAGATCATGTTGCCGAGTCACATCTCAATAATATCATTGGTGCGTTTGCCCAGTACACTTCAGCTTACAATTCGTTTACCAGAGCTACAATTTGGCTCAAGCACTTTTTTATGATCGATTTTATTTATCGATATATGCCCTTTCTTAACATTCATACTTCCATTCTTAATACGGAAGAGCTAGCAACAATATTCCACTTTCCCAATAAAACAGTAGAGACGCCGCATATCCAGTGGCTTAATGCCAAGCATGCTCCTGCCCCCAACAACATTCCTAATGAAGGATTGTACCTGGGTGTTTCAAAGTACCGCGGTGTATCTCGAAAAGTATTTATGTCACTCGATGACCGTCGGCGACATATGTACATTATTGGAAAAACTGGTACCGGTAAATCAGAATTCTTAAAAGAGATGATTTTGCAGGATATAGAATCTGGTCATGGCGTCTGTGCTATCGATCCACATGGGGAGTTTATTGAAGACATTCTTCAGCTGATGCCAGCAGAGCGTGCTGATGACGTTATTTACTTTAATCCCTCTGATCTAGATCGTCCAATGGGTATGAACATGATGGAAGCGGACAGTGAAGAACAACGGCACTTTGTGGTGGGATCAGTGATAGGTCTTATGTATAAGCTCTATGACCCACACCGCACAGGTATTATTGGTCCACGTTTTGAGCATGCTATCCGCAATGCAATGTTGTCCATTATGTACCGCAAGGGATCAACCTTTATTGAGTTGGTACGGATCATGACAGATAGTAAATATGTCGATGAATTATTACCGTACATCAAAGACCCCGTAGTTAAACGCTACTGGACAGACCAGATTGCGCAAACCAGCGACTTTCATAAGTCTGAGGTGCTTGACTACATTGTGTCAAAATTCGGGCGATTTGTGACCAACAAAACAATGCGTAACATTATTGGTCAGCCAAGTAGCTCATTTAACTTCCGTAAAGCAATGGATGAGAAGAAGATTATTCTCTGCAATCTATCTAAAGGTATTCTTGGTGAAGAAGATGCCAAGTTTTTGGGACTCATCTTGGTACCAAAAGTTCTGACCGCAGCTATGAGTAGACAAGATATTCCAATGTCAGAGCGCCATGACTTTTTCTTGTATGTTGATGAGTTTCAGAACTATGCAACAGAAGACTTTGCGGTCATCCTTTCTGAGGCTCGTAAGTATAGGCTTAACCTGATCGTGGCTAACCAGTTTATTGGTCAGATTGATGAAGAAGTGAAAAACGCTGTCTTTGGTAACGTGGGTAGCATTGTCTCATTCCGTATTGGTGTCCAAGACGCCAACTTTTTGCAGCATGAATTTACTCCTATTTTTAATGAAACCGATCTTACAAATGTAGAAAAATTTCATGTCTACATGAAAACAATCGTGAAGAATGAACCAGTTCCACCTTTTAGTATGTCCCTTATGAAAGACATGACTTCAATAGAAGCAAGAATGAACCCTAAGCAAGCACAAATGATCAAAGAACTATCTCGGTTAAAATATGGCAAAGACAAAGATATGGTAGAAGCCGAGATTAAAACAAGAAGTAATCTGTAGGAACAATATGAAAGAAGATACGTTTTCACATTCTGCTGAAGGCTTACAGCATTTGGAAAGTCTAGCTGCGGAAGTTAAACAAGGTTACCTAAAACTTCGTGGTGATGCAGCAGAACCACCTGAGATCTCAGTGGTTGTGCCTGTATATGCAGGTGGGGAGAGTGTAGACAATGTGCTGGGGTGTTTGGCTAGTGTTGTACATAACGAAACAGTGCTACCCACAGAGGTAATTGCTATCGTGAATGGAAGTGCAGAACAGCTTACACAAGCGACAGTACTTTTAACAAAACTGCAGGAAGTGGGCATTCGTGTGGTACCCATTGCTTTTCCAACTGAATTCAAGAAATTAGAGAAGATCTTGGGTGCGCGACAAGCTGGTATTGATGCAGCACAAGCTGACAAAGTGATTATGGTTGATGCAGACTCCCAGGTGTCATCTAGCTGGATAGAGGCGTATGCACAGGGATTAGAAAACAGTGCTTTTGCCTATGGACCTGTACAGATAGCAAAGACTGGGGATCCATTCCATGATATCACTGCTCAATTGAGCACAGCTGCAAAACAAGTAAAGCGTGCAATTGGGATCCCGCCAATGCAAGGGGGGAACCATGGAATGAACAAGAAACTATTGGAAGAAAAAGGGATTGACCCTCTACATGTCTACGCTGAGGTGCGTCGTAACGAGCAAGAGTTAGCACATCGCTATGGGGCTGCCTTTCTTAAACCTGCCACCATTGATACTCCCAATGGCTATGCTGAAAGTGGGAAAACAGGTAGCGAGTTTCTTAAGATGTACATACGAAGCACTCTGCAGAGAAACCTCAAAATGGTTGCGCGTAAGGTATTAAAAGGCAAACAGTAATTGTGTTCTTACTTACTGATGTGTTGCTTCGTATTCCTTGACAACTTGTTGGCAGTAAAGATAGCGGGCATACTGAAAAGCCCGTTCTTGAATGCTACCTGAATCACTTGACTCCTGTATAGCAGTTCCTAAAACGGTTCCTGCTTGATCAACAACAGTTTTTGCCCTTGAAGACAGTTCGCTTACCTGTACACTGGCATTTTCTGGCAAATGAACAGATGGCAATTGTTGCGGCAACGAAGCTGATGAGTGAAGCTCAGATAATCCACTCATGCTGAAGGGTAGCTGGATGCTATCCTGAAACCATAGATATGCACCAATGCCAGCACCAACTAAAAGCAAGACAACAACTATACGAAATAGCATATAAATCTTACTATACCACACTATTCGTAGCGGAGTGCCTCAATAGGTGAAAGCTGAGCTGCTCTGCGGGCTGGTGCGGCGCCAAATACAAGGCCAACTGCTGAGGATACACCAAAGGCCAGGAAAACAGCGCCAGGTGTGACTGTTGCAGGTACAAAACTCTGCAAAGCGAGTGTGCCAAGTGCGGCCAGACCCAGACCTATACCACCACCAATAACAGAAAGGACTGCTGCCTCTATAAGAAATTGCAGTAGAATGAGATTGGGTGTAGCTCCAATTGCCTTACGAAGACCAATTTCTCTCGTTCTCTCTGTAACCGATACCAACATAATATTCATAATGCCGATTCCACCCACCAGGAGTGAAATGCTGGCAATTCCTCCCAGACCTGCAGTTAAAACGCCCAGAATTTGGTTAATAGTCTCTAAAATTTGTGATTGGTTAACTACAGAGAAATCATCCTTTTTTAGTCTTCTCAAAAGCTCCTTTTCAATATTTTTGATGTGTTCATCAACACGTTCAGTTGTTTTTGTCTTAACTACAATACGAATAATAGAATCCGTATCATATTTCTTGAAGTATGCTTTGAGTGGTATATATACGTACGTATCAAAAGAGGGTCCACCAAAGCTCCCTTTTTTTTCTGCTACTCCCAAGACTGTAAAGGTTTGTGTCCCTATTTTCATTTTTTTCCCTACAGGGTCAATGGAACCAAATACTTTTTGTGCAACCTCATATCCAATTACTGCTACCAAACTGCCATCTTTTTCTTCAGCTTCAGAAAAGAAACGTCCTGAAGTCATTTTTGTATTAAATGCAGTATCGTAGTTGGCTGATGTTCCCATCACAGTAATACTTTTTGTCGTTTTTAGGAATGTTGCCTTATCAGCACTAATATTGAATGGTGCTACCTCAGACACATCCTCACGTAGTTTCTTGAGTGTTTGAACATCAGATAGTTTGAGTTTACTGTTTGCCAAAGAAGAAACCTGGTTTTCTTGACTAAATCCGCCGCCTTCACCAAAAATATCTCCCGGGAAGATAAGTACAGTATTGGCACCAAGCTCATTAAACTGTTTAGTAACAAATAAAGACAATCCATTACCAATAGCGGTAAGCAACACAACTGAGCTCACTCCAATGATAATGCCCAGCATCGTCAAGAAAGAACGAACCTTATTGGTTAGAATGGCTTTAATAGCTATGAGAAATATGTCTTTCATGTAGCTCGTTTTTTGTACGTTCTATTAGGTTTGTCACTTACAATTTTGCCATCTTTAAAGATGATAAGACGCTTGGCGATCTCTGCAACGTCATCTTCATGTGTCACCATGATGATGGTTCTGCCTTCGGCGTGGAGTTCTTGAAGGAATACTTTGATTTCTTCGCCAGACTTTGAATCAAGATTGCCTGTAGGTTCGTCTGCAAAAATAATCGTAGGATTGTTAATGAGAGCACGTGCAATAGCAACCCGCTGTTGCTGCCCACCAGACAGCTGTGCAGGAGTATTCCTCAAGCGATCTCCAAGTCCAACACGTTCCAGCATCACTTTTGACCTGTCATGTCGTTCCTTTTCTGGTACTTTCGCATAGACAAGTGGTAGCGCGACATTATCTAATGCACTGGTACGCGGGAGTAAGTTAAACTGCTGAAAAACAAAACCAATTTCTTTATTTCGTAGACGTGCTCTATCAACTTCGTTGTAGCTAGTTACATCTTTTTCTCTAAGTATGATATGCCCACTTGAGGGTTGTGCCAACATGCTAGCAACTTGTAAAAAAGTAGACTTGCCACTACCTGAGGGTCCCATTATAGCCACGAACTCACCTGCATTGACACTTACACTTACCTCATCAAGTGCTTTGATGATGGTGCCACCAAGCTCATAGCTTTTTGATACCTTGTGTAATTCTAAAATCATGTGCAGCTAACCTCTGGTCATTAAGGAATGAGGATCATATCTTGCTCATTTAAGCCCGAAAGTACCTCAACCGTTTCATCACTCTCAATTCCTACTGTTATTTCCCGTTCGACAGTAGAATCACCAATCTTAACATCTACATAGGTTTTACCATCACGAGTTCTTGTTGCGGATAGTGGAATAGTCAATACTCCTTCTTTCTCATCAAGAATGATACTAATATCACCATTCATACCAAGTTTGAAGTTCTGCGACAGTGACATTCCCTTTAGAGGGAACTCAACAGCAAATGCAGTCCCGTTATCACCAACAGTACTAGTAAACGAGACAGCTTGCACATATGTATCGTATGTTTGGTCGGGGAACGCATCAAGAATAAGATGCGCTTTTTGTCCGGCTGTGACTTTGCCAATATCAGCTTCGTCCACAATAGCATTAAAGTACAGTGAATCTGGGTTAACAATCTCAAAATAGTCAGTCGCTGTCAACTGGACACCAGAGACAGCAGTGGGTGAAACAGTCAAAATGCCATCAAAAGGTGCAGAAAGAATAGTATTTTTAATAGCAATATTTTGAATTTCAACATCAATGACCTTATTAGTGAGATCCCATTGATCTTTATCTTTACTACGCTGCTGTACGGGAGTAAGGCTTTTGTCCTTTGTATCATCAACAACTTGCTCCCAATCCCAGCGTTCTTGCATATATTTATTGAGTAGCTGATCCTGTTGCTTTTGCAGTGATGCTTTATCAATTGTCGCAATCGTTTGCCATTTTTTAACTTGATCTCCTTGCTGAGCACCTATATACATAACTTTGCCTCCAGCGAGGAATCTCAACCGAGCTTTTTGTTTAGCGGCAATACTTCCTGAAACATCAAGTGCTTTGGTAATCTTAGTTCTTTGTGGTTGCTCGAACTTGAGTGTTTGGGTATCATTTTTTCCCTGTAAATACCACCAAACACCCCCAGCTATGACAGCAAGAACCAGAAGTGAAATGATCCAGTGACTCAAAACAAAAAGCCAAATAGTCTTTATTTTTTTCATAATCTAAAAAATGCTCACTCAAGTATACGCTTTGAGCGGTATAATTACCACAGCGTGAGCGCGTATAGCTCAATTGGTTAGAGCACCGAGCTTATACCTCGGGGGTTCTAGGTTCGAGTCCTAGTATGCGCACAAGCGAAGGTATAGTATACCACAAAACCCCTCATAAGAGGGGTTTTTTGTTTTCTTTTGCAGAGAAGTGCAGGGGAGCTGTGTTTACAGGAGGAGTAGAAGTACTGCACCAATTCCTAGTGTCACTAAACCTGCTTTGAGCCAGTTCATCCAATCTTCTGGGCCAGTTTGTGGAAGCTCTTGTGGAAGAGTGGGTTGAGCAGCTGCCACAGCAGATGAACAAGTGGCAGATTCAACATTGGTCTCAAGTCTGCATGCTCCCGAATAGCAGATGTGAGCACTGTTAGTACAATCAGCGTTGGTAGAACAGGCTTGGTTGCAACCAACTGTGGTTTTACCAGTAGGCGTAGACGTAGGTGTGGTTACTGGTGTAGGAGCAGGAGTCGCAGCTATCTGGCAGTTGTCTGCACTCTTGTTACTCTCAAGTCTACAGCGTTTACCATTGCTTGTGTCGGTGCACACATAACCTTGGTTTACAGTCTTGCAATTGTCAGTTGATTCACAACTTGAGTTACATGCATAGGTTTGTGGCTTTGGTTGGCAAGTTGTCGATTCAGTATTGCTGCCCAGGCGACACTTGCTGGTTGAAGCATCACAGACATAGTCATTATTGACAGTCTTACATTGTGTATCAGAAGTACAGCCGCTGTCACATGCATATTTAGCGATCTCAAACTTAGATTCACAAGGTGAGACCTGTCCAACAATCGTCGTCGTTGCATCTTTATATGTCGTAACTTCTGCTTTGTTGGTGACAATAGATCCTGCATTTTCCGACTTAACTTTAACCTTGAATTCAAATACTTTGGTTCCTGTAAATGCATCGATGGATTTACTTAATGTACCTGAAGCATTGGTGAAATCCATTGCATCTACGAGTTCCAAATTGCTAGGCAAAACGTCTTTTATAGCGACTTTGCCAGCAGTCATATCACTTGCTTTGAGCTTAATACGATAGTAGAAGACAGTACCGTAGTCAAGAACAGCTCTTTCATCCATCTTTGTTTCGGAAGTTGGTTTATTAGCCGAAACTGGTTCCTTGTGCATCTCCTTTCCATCACAGATGGCAACACCATCTGGAGGAGCTACCACAGTGTGGTTCTCACACGAGAGTGCTGACGCAGTCCCATTAGCGATAGATGCTTTATTGGTATAGTTACCTGCTTTTGCAGAATCGGCCATCTTTACCTTGTAACGAACATAGACTGTCTCTGGATTGCCTGTTGTGGCTGTGCTGCCAATAACACCGAGTGAACCTGAAAGAATAGTCTCCTCCTTGCTGTTAATCTCTTTCTGAAGTGTAATCAGTGAAGTGGGTGAAACTTGTTCTAGATACTCAATACCTTTTGGAAGAATATCGTTAAAGTTGACTGGTGCAGCTGTTGTGCCTAAAGATTTAACTGCAACTTTATAGTAGAACACTGAACCAGGCTCAACGTATGCTTTGTTTGAAATGGCAACTTCTTTACCTGCATCATCAAGATAGTACGCAGTCTTGCCTTCGCAAGTTGCTTTACCACTAGCCGCAGTCTTCAACGAGATTGAACACGCTGCAACTTGTTGACCAGCAGATCCATTGCCATTATCTGTTACCTTAACTGTATTGACGAATGTAACTGGTTGAGTAGTTTGCGCCACAGTTGCATAGTACATAGCCTTTTTGGTTGCTGCTGCAGTAAAAGGTAAAAAGGAAATGCTCACCACTTTGCCACTTGCTACAGCGACTCCATCTGCTGAAGGATCACTTGAAACAAAAGTGAGATTCTCATCAAGCGTGTCAGTTAAAGTTACATTACCAACTGTTGCATCTGATGCATTTACCTCAACAACATACTTAATCTTGCTTCCTGGTGGAACTGATTCACCAGCAACAAGCTCCCTATTGCTATCTGCAGACAGAACGAGGTACGCAACTTTTCTAACACAGGAACCAACTCCCGGCTGGGACACAGAAAAACTCATGGCACAGGCTGAAGCAGGGACTGCAACGCATCCACTTGTGGAAGCGGGACTGCTTACACAAGAATAACCATCAGGAGGAGGAGGAGCCGCTGCACAAACTGTTTCATTGGTAAATCCACCACAAACGCCCGCACAGAAACGACAGGTCACTGGATTAGTTGCTGCTGCAGGCTTAGATTCAGGGGCATTGGGAGCAACTGCAGTATTGCCAAGTTCTTTTTGCTTTTGTGCAGTCATTACACCAGCTACACCTACTGCTAGAATCAGCGCAAGACCCACAACTCCACCTACTATCTTAAGATTGAACTTACTTTTCTGAGGAAGTTTGTTGAAGGGAAGTGGCGCACTGCTTGGCATAACACTCGCTGGCATGCCCGGCATTCCTTGCTTTTGATAATATGCTTGTGGTTCAGTTATTTTCTTTAACATTTTTTTATATCACACATTACTATGTATTACTGATCAGTCGGTGTAAATGGGTAACATACTCCACCTGGACAGATAGTACACTGTGCAACGAATGATCCTGGTTTGCTGATCGTATACACTTTTGAAGTTGCAGTAGGTCGTGCATCAATAGCTGATGGAGTACCTGCTTCTATAACCCTAAATCCATAGGTGCTTACTCCGGCTACAGTTCCACAGGTGAATGTGACTTTGTCACCCAATTTGAGCGTAGTTCCGGCAGTGACAACAGTGCCATCTTCCTTTTTAGCAGCAATGCTGAGACACATTGGACCTGGTGTAGGAGGTGGTGTAGTTGGTGCTGTACAGCAGATTTGCTGTAAGTTGCCTGTAAGCGGATTGGCTGCCAAACAAGCAGCAGCGTTCCCGGGGAGTGAACACGTACCGGCAACTGCAGAAGCACTTTTGTTGCAAACTAAACCAGATTGACATGGGTTCGCATCATTGCATGATAACGCCACTCCACATGCAATTCCTGGCTTAGGGGTCTGAGCTGTACAACAAACTGAAGCTGGGTTAGCAAGCACGTCCATGGCTGCACACTGTGTTTGATATTCTGGTTTTGAACAATAAGTACCACGAATACTTGTATTGGCTTGCACTAAACCACTTGCACATGACTCATTCGCAGCACCAGTGAGACGTTGACCACATTGAAGAACCACCGGCTGTGGATTGCACTGAACTGCACTCACCACTTCAAAGAACTTAAAGTCGTTGTTGGAACAGCTGGTAAAGTTGGGACACGAAGTCTGCTGTGCGGCTGGAATAAGGTTGTCAGATCCAGCGTTAAAAGTACAATTGGGATTGCCAGAACATGCAGCATTGGCAGCGGTGCCATTTACTACTAAGACATATTTACCTGGCACAGTGGGCGTCCAGGTTGCTGTGGTGTTGGCCGTAGCTTCATTAATGAGACAGAACTTACCACCTGTACTATGAGCTGCTCCAATAGGACAGCTGGCGTTGAAAGTTGTGTCAAGATCTGTCCCAGCTGCATTCAGCTTTGCAAGAAAGAGTCGAGAATTAGTTGTATTAACTGCCAAGCCGTTCAAGATGATCGCCGAACCAGTTTGATATTTGCCGGGGATCTGTACACAGTTTGCTTGGGTCATAGCAATAGTTGCTGAAATATTTGCAGGAGGTGTTGTGGCTGGGGGTGATGTTGGAGGTGTGCCACCGCCACCACAGCTTGATGATGAACAGCCAGAATCTGCACAGGAAGCTGCACCATGTACATCAACCTGCCAGCGACCACATGAAGAAGTACCTGGACCTACGTCTTGACACTGACCTGCACCAACACTCACATCTGTGCAATTACTATTGCAACCATAGTTGCAGGAGTCACCAGAATAATTTCCTTGTTGAGAGCAGGAAGAGACACAAAAAGTGGCACCGTTGCTACCGCCACAAATGTGTGCTTTACCACCGCTGCATGAAGCACTAGCTCCAGTAGTGTTGGAGCCACCACCGTTACCACATTTGCATGAACTCGAATCTCTGTGGTAGTAACATCCTTGTCCTGCGTGGCTAGAACAACCCGAAGGATTAGAACTGTAATCACCACAGTTAAATTGACCATTAAGACATGCAGACGAACCACTTGGTGGAGTCGCGGGAGGTGCAGTAGGTGGTACGGTTGGATAGACATTTTCGGCAGCACGCTGACGTAGGTCTTGAGAGTTTTGTGACAAATAGTAAGCTGCACCACCACCAACAAGCGTTAACACCACTAGAATAAGCGCCAATGCTGCTTTGATGGGAAATGATTTTTTTGGAGGGAGTGAAGGTGTTGCCGTGGGCATATCACCAAGAGGAGGTAATGCACCACCACCAGAATTGGCATTCATGGGAGGCAAGATAGTTGGAGGAGCCATGGGAGGCTGAACCACCGAAGACAGTACCTCGGAATCAACAATAGGAGGTGTAGTGGGAACGCTAGTGGACGAACCAGGTGGTTGCATTTGCGGAGCACCCTCTGCTGCAACATGTGTATGCAAAGTAGGTGCAGTAGGTAACGCAAAGTTCTGT
The DNA here is from genome assembly GCA_964648715.1 of uncultured Pseudomonadales bacterium. GTDB lineage: Bacteria > Patescibacteriota > Microgenomatia > UBA1400 > PJMF01 > OMIS01. The sequence goes on from CAZYNM010000016.1 coordinate 16,110, forward strand.
GGTGCTTGCGCTGCCACTTGATGTACGTTGGGAGGGGGTGTGGGGACGGTTGTACCAACTTGTGGAGTAGAAACTGTACCGGTGACTGATGTCTGTTGGTCTATGTTCATTTTTATAATTGTAACTACACAAAAAAGTACTCACCCTACGGTGCGCATACTCAGAATACAGAGGACAAAATGTGTGCGTCAAGGGGCAATTATGTTTTTAGGCGAATAGTACGCGAACAAGCTGTGTAGTGGTGATGTACTTATTGAGTAATTGGTGCCAAGCCAGGCAATTTCTTACCACCTAATAACTCAAGTGCAGCACCACCTGCCGCAGAAACATACGTATATTTGTGTTCAGTATGCAAATGGTGTGCCGCAGAAATGGTATCTCCACCACCAATGACTGTTGTTGCTTCACTATGGGCTAGTGCCTGCGCAACAGTTTTAGTTCCGGCACAAAAAAGCTCATTTTCCCAAACTCCCATAGGTCCATTCCAAAATATAGTTCCAGCCTCTGCTAGCAGTGCCGCATACAACTGTCTCGTTTTTGGCCCAATGTCAAAGTAACTAAGTGGTACGTGCTCATCTTGTTCTCGCATATCATGCGTGAGGTCAATAATGTGAATATCGTTTTTATTGTGTGTATCCAATGTGGGCGCAGCGACAACATCAATAGGATAAAGTATCTTGGGCAAAGGTATATAACCATCTTTGAGAATGCGTTCCGTTTTGTGTTCACGTAAGATGGCTTGTGCCACTTTGGTATAGTCTTTATCCTCTGGATGTGCTGTTGTTTTTTCTTCGGTGCGCGAACGATAGATTTCAAAACCTGCGGCTTTAAGAAAATTGTTGGCAGCTGCTCCGCCTATCAGCACAACATCTGCCAAGTTACTGAGGTTTTTGAGTGCTGCAACTTTGTCAGAAATTTTGGCACCACCTAAGACCACGACAAAAGGCCGCTTCGGTGCATCCATTATTTTTGTTAACGTAGTCACTTCTTCAGTAAGTGCAAGTCCCGCATAAGCTGGTAAGTGCTGGGTTACTCCCACGACCGAAGCATGTGCGCGATGACATGCAGAAAAGGCCTCATTGATATAGATATCGGCGTGTGCTGCCAGAGCTTGTGAGAACACTGGATCATTGGCTTTCTCCTCTGGGTGAAAACGAAGATTCTCAAGGAGTAAAACTTCCCCAGGTTGAAGAGAATGGACTGCAGCAGTGACAACGGGTCCAACAACCGCAGGAGCAAATTGTACCGGAGTATGCAGTGTATGGGTTAAATACTGGGCAATTGGCGCTAGTGAATACTGGGTGTCTTGTGGTGATTTTGGCCGCCCTAGGTGACTCATGAGGATTACTTTTGCACCGTGTTTGATTAGGAATTGAATGGTAGGAAGGACTCTGCGCAGTCGCTTATCGTCGGCAACCTGTGTGCCAGTGTCTGAATGGGTAAGCGGGACATTGAAGTCCACACGCATAAGGACAGTTTTGTGAGCACAAACTGAGGCAGTAATGGTGCGGAGTTGAAGCATAGCAAGATGAGCATAACGTGGAATGGCTGGAGGCGCAAGTGAGGATGAATCACTTGCATTTGCAGGCTTGATTACATAAAAAATATGTATTGAGTACGTATATTTTGATGCTAGAATTACGAGCATCTTTTTACTTTAGCTTGCTCCATTCACAAAAAAAGCGTAATTGAGAGCGAGAGAAAGGCAGAGAAGAAACTGAGCTTGGGAGTAACCCAAGCGCTCGTTCACAACTGAATACTAGAAAAAACAGGTGGGGCACACCTGAGACCAGGATTTTCAGCGGGTGGATTAGTGGAGAGTGAGTACAAGCTCTCTGGTAGTCCACCTGTTGTTTTCTTTGAGGTTGTCGTGTGCGTACACCTACAAACACACCTCAAGAAACCACTGGTGGAATTGACCAATTGTTTTTCTGTTCATCAATTTCTACAAGAGGTTTCTATGTCGTACCAACGACGAAACAAGCATTTTGCTTTTTGGTTGATGGCCATTGTTCTGATGGGGCTTATTCTGCTTGCTGGTGTAGCCCAGGCAAGAAGTATCCAAGATATGAGCTACAGACATAACAGTGTTCTCCCACAGTTCTCACCTACACCGACCTATGACCCACTGCTCAGGATTTCAGGAAAGGTGACTGATGAGAATGGCAACCCTCTCCAAGGAATCGCCGTGTATATTGGCGGAGGTGGCTCTTCGTACGAAGTAATCACCGATGCGCAAGGAAACTACACAAAGCAAGGGTTTCATGGCGGTGATTTTAGGGTTTGGATTTCCTACCAGTTCATTCCCTATGAACAGGCAGTAACCATTCCACCTGACGCAGTAGTGAACTTCCAACGGGTAGCGCCGACACCCACCTACACGGCAACACCACTTACACCCACGCCAACCCCAACACACACACCGGTGACACCGACACCAATCACTCCTACACCGGTGGTACATGATTCAGGGTTCAAGCCAAATCCACATGGGTGGGGGTTTGACAACTTGAGCTACCACACCACTTGGGATAACTTCAGAGACATCTTTGGCGCAGACCAAGTAGAGTGGAACGTAGGCGGGATTGTCTTCAAAGACCCTGGGGCAAAGTGGTACTATGGTCAAAAAGACTATGACAACTTTGGCAAGGGCGGTCAGTGTTACGGGATGGTGACAACCGCTGCACTCAGGTTTCACAACTTGATTTCATTGCCAGACGGTGTAACAGCAAACAACCTCTTTGAGATTCCTCAACCGCTTACTAACAATGGGTATATGCTTCCTTCACCGGTTGCAGACTACATTGTCAGATACAACGGGTATCAGTTGGGGTATCACCAAAAAGGTCACTACAACAATGCACAACACATGGAATTAACTGAAACGCTCGCCCTCGTCAAGCAGTCGATTGATGGTCGCTTGGAGGAACCATACACATTTGTAATGAGAGGGGTAAACGCAGGCGATGGCAACAACTGTATTGAACACGCTATGTTACCCATTTCCTACACTGAGTCTTCTGGTGTGACCACCTTCACGGTATACAACCCTAATCACCACCAGGGAGAAGTTGATGTTGTCACTATTAACGGCGCAGCCGGTACATGGCAATATAACTCAGAACCAGTGTGGGGCAACCAAAGTAATGGGATGGTGTGTTATAAGCGACTTGGCAGATATAATACACTTCTCAGTGCTGCGCCACTTCTTCTCAACGCCTTGAGACCGGAAAAGAACTGGTACAGAGTACCAACTGTTTCAGCAGCAGGAGTTCAATCTGAGGACTTCAGAGAGTTGTTTGTAGGGAGTGGCACACAGGTTTCAATTGTTGGTGCTGACTATGACTTGGTACTCCCTTTGGGCGGTCTGCCAGATAATGGCGAGTACCCAGACAACTACCTCATTGACGCTGGTGTACCACTAACCGTGACCCTCAAGCACAACCAGAATGGGGAGGTAGAAGCATCAATCTTTGACACTAGAGCGATTGTTGCATTGCAAGGACAAGCAAAACAAGGTGAGAATGATGTGCTCTTGTTCAGCCCTGGTGCAGAAGTGATAACACTTAAAGCAAGTGGTGCTGTGACCCGTTCTTTGACATTCATCACACATGACACAGGGAACAGCTACCAGGTTGACTTGACATCACTCAACTTCAGCGGTGATACAGAGGCTCGATTCAAGGTTAATGCTTCAGGTGCTTTAAGTCTCACAGCGTCAGTTGAACAAGCTGCTTATCAAGCCCACTTCTTTCAAGTTAGCAACAGCAGCACGGCAGACTTTACACTGACTATGCCTGCACTTAGAGCAGGTGACACCCATTTGCTCCAACCTAACTGGAACGCCGACAGCGTGACAGTACAAATTGATGAGAACTCAGATGGGAGCATTGACCACCAACAAACCATTGTGAGTACGAAGACACTCCAAGTGTTCTTGCCGCTCATCAAGCGGTAGAGGCACGAAGGAGCAAACATCTAGTATCAGTTAGACGAGAATGGGCTATCCGCAAGGGTAGCCCGTTTTTATTAACCTATGGGGGTTGGCGGCCAAACGGTAAACATTGAGAGAATCAATTCTATAATAAACAATGCTACTGGCGCTATGAGTAGTATTTTTTTGTTCTTTATTTTTCCTGCCCAAACAATATTTAATGTGACAAGGAGACCAATTATTAATGAGATATATAGCTTTGATATTTGTGGCAAACCCACATAATGTTCTTCAATAATGAAAGGAATCACTGTAAACATTGCTGGGTAGGTAAAGAGAATCAAACTTATTAAGAGTTTTACTCCTTTATGCAATGGTTTCAGTATATTAGTGTTGTTCTTCATAACCCAAGAATGTTTACGACAATGTTAATTGCCGGAAAAAGCAACATGGCCTTTGCCACTACTAACACTAGCATTATAAAAATGTCTGACCAATAGATTTCAATATTTTTCATACTTCTATTCACTATACCACACACAAAAGAGTGAATACTGGGGTTAGACCGCAAACATAAATTATGAGGATGCCTACAACTGAGGGTTTAGCCTAGTGGGGTGAGTTATACAATTTTGGTATATAGCACACCACTAAGTATAAAAACTTCTTGCTCCATAACCAACCCAATCCCACATTTTTCAGACTTGTGGTATACTCCACACATCACTCTTGAAAGGAGCTTAGTAGTACTTATGGCAACACAGTCAGCATCATCTAAACCTCAAACAATGGAGGAGTTACTTGCACAAGTAGGAAAAGATTTTTCTGTTCCCCACAAACGCGCCACCGTTTCTGGCACCGTTACTGGTATCACCAAACGCGCACTTACCGTTGATATTGGTGGTAAAACAGAGGGCGTGGTCAGTGACAAAGAATTTGATATGGCTCGTGATTACATTTCTACTTTGCAGCCAGGTCAAACTATAGAAGCAACCGTTATTTCAGAAGAAAACATGCACGGCCAAGTCATGCTGTCATTGAAACAGGCAGCTATGGACTCTCGTTGGGAGTACTTCACCGATGCAATGCAAAAAGACCAGGTGCTTGAAGCACGTGGTGTTGATGTGAACAAAGGTGGCCTTATTGTAGTCGTAAATGGCGTCCGTGGCTTTGTTCCTTCTAGTCAATTTGGTAAAACTTTAGTAGGCAAATATCAAACACTGCGTGGTAAAACCATCTCTGTTAAAGCCATTGAAGTAGATCGCGAAAAGAATCGCCTGATTTTCTCAGAGCGTCATGTGTCAGAAGCAGATGAGATTGCACAAAAATCACAAGCACTTGGTGCAGTCAAAGCTGGTGAAATCTATGAGGGTGTTGTATCTGGTGTTATGCCCTTTGGTTTGTTTGTTACGGTTGAAGTGCCTCTCAAAGACGAAGCTGGCAAAGAAACAGTTGGCCAAGTTGAAGGTTTGGTTCATATTTCCGAAATTTCATGGGAAAAAGTTGTTCATCCCAAAGAGTACCATAAAGTGGGTGACCGCCTTAAAATTCGTGTTTTGGGTACCGATGAGCGCACTGGCAAACTCAACCTTTCCATCAAGCAGCTCAGCGATGATCCATGGGTGAAAATTGGTGAGAAGTATGAAGTGGGTATGAGTATCACTGGTACCGTGTCTCGTGTGGAAGCATTTGGGGTCTTCGTCAATGTTGAACCAGGAATCGATGGCCTCATTCACTCCAGTAAACTTGATAACACTATGACGTATAAAAAAGGCGACTCAGTGACTGTCAACGTTGAGAGTGTTGATCCTCAACAGCGTCGCATGAGTTTAAGTCCCATCTCCTCTGCAGAGGGTGAGATGTACAAATAAGGACACTCTTGTATGGCAAAACAACGCATGATCGTGACTGATGACCAGCTGCTTATTGATATGGATTTGCTTTTTAACTCTATCCGAGCCGCCAATGGCGATTGGGAAAAAGTTGAACAGGATATGAAAGCATATCTGCAAGCTATCATTAGCATGACCGAACGTGGTCAGTAACAAGTTATCCACACGATTTCAACATTTTTGTCTTTAGTTTTTGCTTGATGCATGTTATAATACGTTCCTATGATATACGTAGTTGCATGTGGTGACGAAGGTGTGCAGTTGAACGAAGGAATACGACTTGGTGTGGTTGGTGCGGGATTTCGTGTCACTGATTTTTCTGAAGTAGTTAAAGCACTCAAAAAAACATTCTCTTCTCATGAACTTCGTATTGTTTCCAATGAAGAAAATGAATGGATTAAACAAAAACTTGAACTGAATACTTGGGAGCAAGTTACAGCCAGTTCGCAGCAACATCTAGAAGCATTAGCTGACAGAGAAGGTCTTTTATACGCAGGATTCTTGCCCTTCGCGGATCCTAAAGTGCTTGAGCATGGGGTGAAAGGGCACATGGTTCGTCCTCATGGTATTCATATTGCCAACAAGATTTGTTTTACCGTAGGTGGTGGAGAGCAAAAATTCAATTTGGGTCAATTCGTTATTTCGGCGGATTGGGTGAGTGACGCCCCTGAAGCTGTTGTTATGCATGCCCTGTCTGAACAAGTTGCATTTTACCAAAAACTAGCTGGCGAGACAAAACTGAAGTATGTCTGTGAGGAAAATGGCAATTTAGGCACTGAAAAAGCAGCAAAAAACAAGGCTGTACTAGAGAAACTGGGATTCCTGTCGTAACGAGTTTTTCACTCTTGCATTTTTTTAACCCTGTCTCTATACTATCAATCTTGTTCGGGAAATTTAGTGACATTATGTTTCGTTAGTGTAACATAATCCCTCACGCCCATTTCAAAAAAATAAACAAAAGCCACAAGAGATGCGGGCCCTTAGCTCAGCTGGCTAGAGCGCTTCATTTGCAATGAAGAGGTCAAGAGTTCGAATCTCTTAGGGTCCACAAGTGTGAGTGCTTGTTTTGGAAGTCTCTCTGTGAGTTTCACGGGGTGACCTCCGAGGTAAGACCTCGAATTGTTCTTTAACAAGTGAAGAGAAGAAACTGTCATGACGTTGATCATTCAAACCAGAATGGTCAGCATCTTTATTTATTTTAATTAAAGAAAATTTCAATTTCGTATGTAAATTAACGCAGATGGAGGATGCCTTGGCTTGTTTGGCCGAAGAAGGACGCTAACTCCGCGAAAGTCGTCGGGGAGCTGAGAAAAAGCTTTGATCCGGCGGTGTCCGAATGGAGCAATCCCTGTACTAGAAATGGTACGGAGCTATTTGATTTATCAAGTGGCGGGTAACCTGGGGAACTGAAATATCTAAGTACCCGGAGGAGTAGAAATCGTAAGAGATTCCCTTAGTAAGCGACGAGCGAACAGGGAACAGTCTAAACCCGTGTTTACACGGGGGTTGCAGGACCTCATAAGTAGGAAGTTATATGGATAGCAGAATTTTTTGGAATGAAAAACCAAAGAACGTGAAAGTCGTGTACGCGAAATCCATATACTTTTGAAGAGTGTTCCTAAGTAAACTAGGAGACGGCAAACTCCTGGTTGAATCTGGGGTGACCACACTCCAAGACTAAATACCAAACAAGACCGATAGTGAACGAGTACCGCGAGGGAAAGGTGAAAAGACGGGTGGAACACCCAATGAAATAGAATCTGAAACCATCTGCTAACAAACAGAGAGAGCTCCGCAAGGAGTGATCTCGTGCCTATTGAAGAATGAGCCAGCGAGTATTCGCGCATGCTGCAGGTTAACCACGTTCCGTGGGGAGCCACAGTGAAAGCGAGCCTGAATAGGGCGAACAAATGTAGCGCGTGAATGGCCCGAAACCGGGTGAGCTAACCATGATCAGGATGAACTCTTTCGAAAGAAAGAGGAAGGTCCGCACCGTTGACTGCTGCAAGAGTCTCGGATGAATTGTGGTTAGGGGTAATATGCCAATCGAACCCGGAGATAGCTGGTTCTCCCTGAAATATATTTTGGTATAGGGTCGTGTGAATCATACGTGGGGGTAGAGCACTGATCGGGTGTTTCTGTCGAAAGGCAGGACATCTAGTCAAACTCCGAATACCATGTATGTCTGCACGGCACTCAGCATCTGGGAGCTAAGTTCCAGGAGCAAAAGGAAAACAAACCAGACCCACAGCTAAGGTCCCAAAATTACTGCTTAGTGGTAAAGGAAGTTCTTATCCTCAGACACTTAGGAGGTCGGCTCAGAAGCAGCCATCCTTTAAAGAAAGCGTAACAGCTCACTAACCGAGGATAGGGGCGCCGAAAATTCAACGGGGCTCAAGCAGTGTACCGAAGCTTGGGATTTCTTATATCCTTTGAGATATAAGAAGTGGTAAGGGAGCGTTCTGTGTGCGTTGAAGGTAGCCCGCGAGGAGTTACTGGAGCGATCAGAAGTGAGAATGCTGGCATAAGTAGCGAAATTGGAGTGAGAATCTCTAACTCCGAATGACCGAGGTTTCCGCACCCACGTTCGTCGTGTGCGGGTGAGGCGACCCTAAGGTGAGTCCCCTGCCATTGCAGGAGAGTAGCCGATGGATTACTGGTTAATATTCCAGTCCTTGGTTGGTGTTGTTTGACTTGGGGAGGGACGGTATTGGATACCACATGTGACGCCGTGAATGCGTCATCGAAGCACTGAAGCAGTCGCTCTAGGCAAATCCGGAGCGGCATTTATCTGAGGTGTGTAAGGGCTTTTGTTTCGCAAGAAACAGAGGCTATGTGCGACTTCAGTATCCTGGAAAAGCTTCGCAAGGAGACACTAATCAAATCGTACCGATAACCGACACAGGTGGTCTGGTCGAGTAGACCGAGGAGAGCGAGAGAACGTAGTTTAAGGAATTCGGCAAAACAGCTAGGCGTAATTTAGAGAGATGCCTTTCCGGCTTTCGCAAGAAAGTCGGGCACAGCAAAAGCCTGGGGGTTGACTGTTTACCAAAAACACAGGTCCGTGCAAACTCGAAAGAGGCAGTATACGGGCTGAGGCCTGCCCAGTGCCGGAAGGTTAATTGCGAGAGTGCTCCCGCAAGGGAGATGCTTTCAATCGAAGCCCCGGTGAACGGCAGCAGTAACTATAACTGTTCT
>CAZYNM010000017.1:0-24433 GCA_964648715.1 uncultured Pseudomonadales bacterium
GTGCCCCAAAAGCCGGAAGCGATATACTTTTCATCAGGAAAAACGAACACTACAGGTTTGTTGAGTGAAAGAAAGTCTCCTGCGATACTTGATAGATCTGTTACAAGGATATCTGCCGCACCTAGAGTGAGATTGGGTCCAAGAAGTGAATACGTGTCATTCCGGTCAAAGAATACTCTATCGGCAAACTTTCTCTGAACGACTTTATAGATCTGCTCAACATTGTGGTGTGAAAGCGAAAGTGTATGTGGTCTTAGGATAAGGTTGCAATTAAGGGTGGTGCATACATAATCAGCAAACTCTTCTAAATTTTTTTGATCATCTTCTTTTTCTCCTATTGACCATACTTTCAGTGATTCCCAGCTTGGGGCATATAAAATTGTCTTCCTCAATGGAGACAAACCTATCATATTGAGAACTGTTTCCCTATTAATAAGACCTGTATGAAGTGGGTCATTCAGGACTCTGCCAATACACTTAATTTTTTTTGAGGCATTGGTTATCTCACGATATTTAGTTATGGTAGACAACATGTGCTGGCCATAGGGAAAAATCAAAATATAGTGCTTGCTCCAGTCACTACCAGGTCGATCATAGTAACTCACACCGATATTAAAAAGCTCACCATGAAATACTTGTATGGCTCGGTTATTCATGTACTTTTCTAACTGGGGGAAAGCCATATCAACTACCCAGAGACAGTTTTCACCAAACTGTTCTCTTAAGTAGAGTATGTAGGGGATGCAGTCAGTAAACCAATCGTTATTTGTTCGGTGGTATTTTTTTTTACAGACATTAGGATCACAGTCATCCTTACCATGATCAATGATACTGATGTTGCAACACACCTTGTTAGAAATCCAAGAGGGCGCTTTGTAGTAGGACTCCTCACGTGAATACACCATGATGGGCTGAATAGTTGTTGAGGTGCGTAAGGCATTGTAATATACCTCCATGCTCCTTCCGCTACCAGAATCTTCGAGCGCCAGTATCAAACAAGGAGTGCATGTTTTATTTTGCGAAAAGTTTGAGTGAATTATTCGCATATATCAAATCATCAATTGTATCAACTTCACACCAAAAATCATCTTTTGATAGTAAGCTATAACCAACTTCAATAGCTTTTTTATTAATCAAATTCTGATATGCGTACTCGGGGAATTCTTTATATTGCTCGTGAGCAATTATCTCTTTGAGAGAGTCAACCACAAGCTGTGATTTTTCCTTTGTTATGAGGTCAATGCCTTGAGCTTCACCGAATGATCTCTCTGCTGGGATATGTTTGCCGTATTCAACAATTACTTTTCTTGTTGCATCTATAGCAGCTGAAAACTCTTCATTGGTTTCTTTTTTCCTTTCTTCAACTGCTGAATATATTCCGGTCTTCTTCTTGAGAAGAGTAGAGATTATGTTTTTTGTATAAATGAGATCTCCTGCCAGTCTGATATATGAGCTGCCAAGGATGTGTTCCCGAGCTAGGTAGTATGAATAAATACTATTTCTAGTTCTGTATTCGCTGTTGTATACGTACGTCACCTTCAGTTCAGGAAAGGCGGCACTAATAAATTGAATAACTTGGTGTGCTTTATAGCCAACAACCACAACAAACTCGTCTACTCCTACTGCAAGGAGATTGGTGATTGAATACCACAAAACAGGCTTGTCACCTACGTACAGAAGTGCTTTGTGAGTGGTGAGTGTAACTGGCCACAACCTATTGCCATATCCAGCTGCAAGTATAAGTGCTTTCATAATGAACTGATTATAGCACTTACTTATGAACCATGGAGGTAAATGCTTGCTCTATGAAATGAGTAATTTTCGAAAGACCGAAGTTGTATTGAGGTTTTTTGGCCAGCACAATCGTTCTCCATGACTGAGGTGTCCATGTGCTTCCATCATAGTCACCCCAGCTCCTCACCGTGATGAAATTATTTTTCTTAAGTAAATGCTCATATTCTTTTCGTGTATAATGCCTCATGTAGTAGTCAAAAACAGAAATCTTTTTTTTATTTTTGAATACGTGCCTATTAAAGTAAATAAGTCTATTTCCTGGATGATATACATCAGTATCAATAATTTGTAATCCATCAGTAGAACTTTTTTTTCTTCTAATGACTGTTTTTGTATCCACGAAGGAGCCTTCGCTGACAATATCAGCGATAAGTGCTTCTGCATTAACCACATCAAGCAACAGCTTGCCACCTGGTTTCAAAACCTTATACATTTCTGAAATAACTTTCTGGTTGTCGTTGTCATCAAAATAGCCAAGTGAAGAATACATACAAATAACTAAATCAAATTTTTCAGCATACAGCAGGTTCCTCATATCACCTTTGATAAAAGTGATGTTCTTAAGTGAAGCAGCGTTGCTACGAGCTATGGAAAGTTGTTCTTCAGAAGAGTCAAGCGCGTACACTGTGTGACCTAATTTTGCTAAACCTATTGCATGTCTTCCGAAACCACACGCAAGATCTAGAATTGTCATTTTTTTATGTGCAAGCCCAGTAACCCTATGTATAAAGATTGTCTCGGAAAGCGCTCTTTTTGCCAATGCTGGTCCAAAAGTGATCATATATGCTGTATTAAATGCCTTGGCCCACCATTGTTTATCCATGCTGTCCTTATTTTATAAGTCAATGACTTCCGGTTTTTTCTGTATCCAGTCTTGTGCGAGTGAATAAGTAAGTGCACCCTGGTTTAGGATGATAAGTATATCGCCAACTGTGCAAGTATGTGCGTAACAATAGTAACCAAACATATCCCAAGTCGTGCAGAGTTTGCCCCATATTTTAACTTTTAATTCTTGTGCAGATGGGTGAGTAATATTAACACATGGCGAATACTCATACATATATTTTTGCCAGCCAACCATATTTACTCCACCGTCAACATAAATAGCCCTATCTTTTACATCAACAACTGAAAGTGCAATGTGCATGGCGTTACTGCAAATTATTCTTCCTGGTTCGCTGTAAATGTGCAAGTTAGATATTTCATCTGGAAAATATTTTTTTAGTGAGTACGCTATGCCATTTGCATACTGTTCTACAGTGTATGCATGACTTACCCTATAAGTAGGGTATTTAGGTGTCCTTTTACTCGGTGTACGACTTCTGTACATTGAGGGAAAGAAACCCTCTGATTGGTCTACCTCATAACCACCACCAATATCAATAAATTTGAGTTTGTCTCTGTGTGCAATTGAGAGTTTTGAGTGTACAAAGCTTGATAACTCAGAAAGTAATAAATCGTAGGTATGCGTATCTTTATTGCGAGAAGTATGAAAGTGAATGCCACACAGGTCCACGTTCAAATACCTATCTGCTAGAGAAAAGAATGAATCGAGTTCATCGATAAGGATGCCAAATTTTTCGTATTTTGGTAACTGCTTTGAACGTACTCGAATAGCTGCTGTTACTTTCTTATTTAGTTTTGCTGCAATTGTGCCGCATCGTTCAAGTTCTCCAAAACTATCAAGTATGATTGTTACCTTTTCTGAATGGGTACAGGCTAGCGTGAGCTCCTCATCAGACTTTGCTGGTGAATAATAGATAATTTTATTGCAACCTAAGCGGAGTGCTAAGTCCAGTTCTATACCACTTGCTACATCAAGCCCATACTCACACTTCAGAATGTCCTTGACTAGTGGCTCATAATTATTAATCTTGACTGAGTAAAAGGGTGTAAAGTTGGGAATCAAGTTCTTGAAGGTAGTTTTAAAAAGTTGGGCTTGAGCTGTAAGGGTGACATGGTCATAGAGGTAAGAGGGCGTCTTATGAGCATGTACAATGGTACGCAGCGATTCAGAGTTTTTACACACATCTGCAACCTGTCGCTGGAGAGATTTTGTCATGATTTCTCTTACGTGAATGTTTGTACGATTTTTTGATTTTGTCTATCTTGGTAGAATCTTTTCTTAGTTTTCTCAACAATCTTTTTTTCTAGTCCTTTTGCCATAGCTGGATTGTTGAGTAATGCAGTTAATTTTGCTGCGTACGTTCCAGCAGTATTCACTTTTACCAGGTAACCGTTGACCCCATCCGTAATTACCTCTGGATTTCCACCTGCATCATATGCTATCACTGGAGTGCCGCAGAGGATAGCTTCGATTGCGGTGTTGGGCAAAGCAAATTCATCTGCTGTTACAAGTACTGCAGTTGCATCACGCATTTTTTGTAAGATAAACTGCCTGTCACTGCTGTATGGCAGAAATGAAACATGTTTCTCTAATCCAAGTACTTTCACCCTTTTTTTTAATGCAGTATAGTACTCAAGGTCACCATCTCGGCTAGTGTAGCCATAGTGGAAGAAACGCATATTTGATTGTTCTTTCATAAGAAAAGCAGTGTCAATAAATATCTCAATGTTTCTTGAAGTTTCAATCCTACTAAACATACAAATATCAGTTCTGACTTTACGAGCTTGCATCGGTAATTGTGCTATTTGGTCATGTACGCTGATGCCATCATATATAAGTTGTATTTTCTCGCTCGCGACCCTGTATTTTTGAGAAAAAACGTTAGCGACATATTTTGAAATGCAAATATATGATGTATTTGTGTATGCACGTAACATAATCCTGTCAAATTTATTTTGAAGCGGCCATATATCACGTAAGTGGACAATTAGTTTTTTTTGGAACAGAAATGCAATTGGTGTAGTATAGCGAACCCATTGATAATGGTTACAATAAATTGTAGTAACATTGTGCTTTACGACGAGAAAGGCAATGTGCAAAACAACAAGTATATAGTCAAGGATTGAGTGAAATAGGCTTTTTGTTTGCTGTTCATCTGTTGCCCTCTTTGTTTGGTATACTGTGCAGGGACTGTTTATAAGGTGCACAGAGTTTTGTGCAGCAAAAACAATACATTCTACATCTTCACTATGTTGCTTTGTTGCAAAGGCAACGATCTCAGACAGCCGTGCTGGTGGACCGCCAATTTTACCGAATTCGACGAACAGCACAGTTGATTTCATCAAAATAGATCTGTCCACAGTACCATAGCTTCTCTAAGCGAACTGAAATAGTCATTCTTGGGGAAGGTGATTTTTTGCGCAAGTTCTTTATATGCCTCAAGCGGTGTTGTACTTTGTAATGTAACTGCATCAACAGACTTCCATAGATCTTCGTTTACTTCAATACCCGCTGCCTCCTTCTGAAGATTTTTGAATGGATCAGATGCCTTACGGTGTTCGACCATGGGTGAGCCGTTGACTACTCCCATTCTCAGGTGATCAAGAATTTTTTTGGCAAAAAAACCGCACCAGATATCATCAAATCGATCATAACCCCATTTCTTACCTTCAGTATTTTCTCCCATCAGCGGGAAGTACATAAGTGGAGTAATTTCTGCTCTGAAAGCAACATTCATTGAGCAAAGTGGGAAATAGGCGTGTGTAGGTATGATAGTTAAGAAGTGCTCGGCAAATTGAGAGCGGAATGATAAATGTTGGAGGTGTGTGGGACCATCATGATCGAGGACGTTGGTCCATACTCCGTGACTTAATACCACTGGCTGTTCTTCTCTGACCAAGTAGGGAATGCCGCGTGTGTACATATGCCGCACATCCGGGTTGGTATTGGTCCACCTGCTTGGAACGCTCAGAGATAAATTACGCAAGTGATCAACAACAAGTTGGTGTCCAGGAACCGGATAGCAGTCATCATCAATGGTTATTATGTGTGTTGCACCAGCGCGGTATGCCTGCAAAAAACCATAGTTACGTATGCCAGAAACCTTTCGAGGAACTATCCAACTGTGTTTTTTGAGATCAGTGTCGATATCTTTCCATGTATAGTGACGAACCGCTAATCCAACCTGAGGTGTTTCTATTTCTTGTGTCAAATGATCTTCGCAAATATGGATAGTGCAATTAGCGAATTGTTCTTTCCAGTCACTCAAGAAATCGAGAGTACGAATAGTTGGAATGACAATATGAATACTCTGTTTTTTTGTTTTCATCACACAACCATTTCGTTCTCGGTGTAAAATCTAGCCACTAGTATAGCATCACCCATGAAAAAAGCTGACCTCGATTTGCTCGTTTGTCCCTACACAGATACAAAGCCTGTGTGGGATAGAATCTTGTTTATATATCCAGCAACAAATGAGATATCTTTTGGTGCAACAAGATCAACTATTTCAGAAAAGCATTATTTGAAGCACTATTATCATTATCTATTATTCCCAACTTGTCTTAGCAGAATATTTCACAAGAACTGTTATCTCTTCTTGATAAGAATACTCAGTGAAGCATTGTATATGGGTAATAGAATGCCATTGCAAACTGTAAGAATTGCTGTGAGTACTACTTCAGTCTTTAGTATTCATGGCGCTGAAGAAATTTTTAATTCATAAAAGGAAATGGTGATATATCTTAATTCATTCATTAACTTGCTGAAAAAGAGTGTGCTTGGTACCACTATTGTTCATTTTATAGATTGGTTCTCTGCAGACTCAAAAGTCATTGCGTCTACTTTAGCTTTTTTTACACTATGTGTATTCATTCCATCAAACAAGATCTTTTTTGTCCTCTCATCACTATATATACTTGCAGTTTTTTTCTTTACACGTAGCTGGAAATTAACTCTTTTGTATGTCTTTATACCACTGTCTCAGTTTGGCATAGGGCAATCATATGTCTTTAATCTAATCCCAGCACACATACTTAAACACCCTTTGTATCCAGACGGGAGAAATGCATATTATGCATTTACGCCATATACTGCTTTAGGTCTTAGTATGGTTATCTGGGTTGCATGTGCAGGGATAAAAAAATATGGATCTTTTCTCTGGGGAGGCGCTGAACTTGCAGCCGCTGTTAGTATCCTTCTACAGACCATTTCTGCTGCTCACAGCACATATGTACCACACCTGTCTGTACTATATGCACTCAATTCTGTGTTTCTGCTTGCATATGTCATGCTATTGCGGATAGTTTTATTGCCTTCTCGCATACATGCAAGAACGGTGACAGCGAGTCTTATCGCATTGGCAACGCTGTGTATTTTTTTCCAAACAGGGCTAGCCATTCTTCAATATATTAAGCGTTCTCCAGTGGGGCTAAAAATTGAAGTAGCTAATGAGCTGCCGTATTTTGGCGCCGGTGCTGATGAAGATTCATCTCAAGTACGTCCAGTCGGTTTAACATCACATGCAAATATTTTTGCATTTGAATTACTTAATCTATGGGCATTCACAGTAGTACTTTGGATAGCAAGTGGTCCCATGATGAGAAAGAACATAAGTAACGTGGTGCTCATTGGAGGTGCTGTGGGCTCAATAGGAATTATCCTCTCTCAGAGTAGGTCTGGCTATTTAGGATGGCTCTTATTGTCTGGCTGTTTTTTCTTTGTTTTGTTTAGGTTTGAAAAAAAGTTATATGCTAGTGTCCTAGCTGTGGCGCAAAAGATGAAGATAGGAATTATTGCACTCATCCCCATTGCAACATATGTAACAATTATGCGTATCTTGTATACGCTTGAAAGCTTTAACCCACATGCTGGTGCAGGTACACGTACATACCTGCTACGTGAAGCAACTGAACTTATCTTAAAGCATCCGGTGTGGGGAGTGGGTATTGGCATGTTTATTCCCGCTGCATTTGAGCAACAGGTTACT
Source organism: uncultured Pseudomonadales bacterium (assembly GCA_964648715.1). Taxonomy (GTDB): domain Bacteria; phylum Patescibacteriota; class Microgenomatia; order UBA1400; family PJMF01; genus OMIS01. The sequence goes on from CAZYNM010000017.1 coordinate 7,629, forward strand.
CAAGTTATGACTTACTTTCCTGAAGCAGTGCACAATGGTTTTGTACTACTACTGGTTGAGCAAGGACTGCTTGTTTGTTTCAGTGTGGTTGTTCTGTATGTGCTGCTTGTAAGATCTATATATGAGGTAAAGAATGTCCCGCTATCTATCCTTGCAATTGGAAGCATTTTTTCGGTTTGGTGTTGTATGTTATTCCAGCCATTTTCTGCTATACTGCCGATGGCAGTCGTGGGTATTTTTGCAGCTCGTTATGTATCAAAAATTAATTAATAAATTCCACTTCTTCGACATTATTGGTATCACTATTTTTTTTAGTATTCTTGCGGTTGCGGCATTCTTTTTCTTGAGAAAAGCTGATTATGTTACTCTCACATTGCGTGTATCAGAATCTGATTCACTAGAGATATGGAGCATGCCACCATTGTGGTATACGAGTTACCTCAAACCTGGACTTACCTCAAAAGACATGTTGGGTCGACCTACTATTGAAGTGGTTGATGTGTACCAGTATCTCTCCAGAGAAAGCTCAAGTTTGACATATGTAAAATTGAAAGTTCGTGCCGTCTATAATCGGCGTACCAATGAGTATTCTTATAATGGTTCGAATTTACTTATTGGTAGTTATCAGCAATTCAAAGTACAAGGGCTATTGCTCACGGGTGTTGTACATAGTATTAATTCTTCCAATCTGCCAGACTTAAAAAAGTTTTTAATAAAAGGATACGTGAGTCCTATTTTGACAGATGGTACAGCACTCTCCGCTGAAACTATTAGTACTGGTGTGCCCTTATTTATTTCAAAAAAAATACGAGAGGGTCTGACTGTTACTGACGCTTCTGGTACCACACTGGCACAAATAAAAAAAGTTCATAGATCACCGGCTCAACGTCGGTTTCTCTCAAATGGACAATTTACACAAGTAAATGACCCCACTGCAGAACGAGTTGAGGTAGAAGTTGCAGTATTGGCAGAGAAAAACAGAGATCTATATTTCTTTAGACAGGATAGCCCACTGATTATTAATAGTTCTCTATATCTGCTTTTTGGTGAATTGCAACTGCCCATACAGATAACAGATATACAACCAATTGAAGAATAATGACCAAGCTAATGCAGCCTTCTTCTCACCTGGCCTTAGTGTTCTGGCAATGGGATATTGGTGGTATTCAGACTCGAATGACTGATGTCATCACTACATTGACGCAAAAGCACAAGATCAGAGTCACCCTTTTATTACGCAAGAAAATAAATAAAGAAAGAGCCCTCCCGCAGAAATCAATCCATTTTCAAATAGTCTATTGTCCTCGCTACCTTGCTTGGTCCAGGTGGCTTTTTTTCTTTTGGTCAATTTATTCGCTGTATTCTTATGAGCCAACACATATTCTGACGCTCCTTAATAGATTTCATGTGATTGGGAGTATAGCCAAATGGTTGCTCATATTCAAAGGTAGGTGGGTGAGAGTAGTACTCAATCAACCGATCTTTACGAGCTATTACATTGCACAGTTTGAGGGCTGGTACTGGAAACATTTGATTACTTTTTTTTACAACAAGGCTGATCGCATTTTGGTGCAAACGCAAGCAGTGGCAGATGATCTGCAGATGCATTTTGGGGTTAGAAGAAACTTAATAAAGATTATTCCCAATTGGACTACCATGCGAGCTCAGACTAGTGAAAAATTTTTTGACTTAGTTTTTATTGGAAGATTGTCACCAGAAAAAGGGTTATCAGATTTTCTTTCTGTATGTGAAGCAATGGCTATCAGTAATCAAGCATTTAGAGCATGTATAGTTGGGGATGGTGAGTTAAGAGAGTCCTTATTATCCTGGCTACATAGTCATAAATTACAGACACGAATCTGGTATGCTGGCTACCAGCAAAATGCTTTGCCTTGGATTGCTCAATCACGAGTACTATGTTTGTTTTCAAAAAATGAGGGTATGCCTATGAGTGTACTTGAGGCTATGAGTATGGGTGTTCCGGTAATTGTGAAAGACTTTCCTGGGGCAACTGAAGTTGTAACACATGGTATTAATGGGTATGTATGTGGTAATCACAGTCACTATCTCCGAGCAGTGCAGTGCCTACTGAGTGACAACAACCGATATAAACGTTTCTGCCGTGCAGCACAAACACAAGTACAAAAACAGTTTAGCCTGCAAAACTTAGACACATTTGTGACTAACCTCTTCAGTGAAGATAGCTAGTAGTTGTTCGCCTTGAGCCATGCGTCAACAATCATAACGTTCCAGACAGTCAAATCACATTTTTTCCCAGATTCGAGTAATTGAAGTAAGTCCCTACCAGTGTTTTTACCATACAGGTCTTTAATGTAAGGGTGCAGCTGATTCAACTGTGAGCATTTTTGAGCAAGTGGTTCTTTGAGCCATGCGCTTAGGGGCAAGGAGAATCCTCGTTTTGTACGGTAAATACATTTGTGTGGTAAATAGTTTTCCGCAACTTTCTTAAGAAGAGGCTTAGTGATATGTTGCTTTTTCATCTCATCTGCACTGGCAGACATAAACGGTAGCAGTCGTGTATCAAGGAAAGGTGCCCTGGACTCAATGCTGTGTGCCATACACATCTTATCTACTTTCATACACAGTTGTTCTGCTACATAGTGATGCAGGTCAAAAAGCTGTGCTTGTACGGTGCTGCTTGTTACTGGACAGTTTGGTGACACCGTAGCCCACAGCTCTTCAATACGCTGTGTATATATTCTCCAGTGTTTGCTACTTATCCAAGGGGTGAGGTAGTTCACCGAAGTATAGTGGGTACGAAGGGGGGAGAGTGTTCGCCAGAGAGTGTAGTGCATTTCAAAAATTTGACTAGGGACACGTGACGTAGATAAAGCTGAACGAATAATTTCAAGCCACTGTTCCCTCTGGTATCGTTCATAGCCAGAAAAAAGTTCGTCACCTCCTTCGCCTGTAAGAACAACAGTTACATCTTTGTGTGCCGCAGCTGCAAGTGAAAAGGTAGGGAACACAGCTGGATCACATAACGGTTCATCAAGATGGTAGAGAACAGCATCCCAGTCACGTGTAATGTTGTCTGCTGTGTAGCGTATCTCATGATGCTGCGTACCCAAGTGGATTGCCACCTGGCGTGCATAGTGTGACTCATCCTCATCATATCCTGCAAATGAGACGGAATATGTATGCAGAGGTTTCGTGGCCTCCCGCTGAGCAAGAGCGGTAATGAGGCTTGAATCGACCCCACCGCTGAGAAAGCATCCGACTGGGACGTCAGCGATCATTTTGCGTCTGACTAGAGCTTGGATCGTAGCATCTAGGCTATGTACATTTGGTATACATGCCGCACCTGAAGAAGGCAAACACTGAAGTGTCGCATATGGTTGGCAAGTAACTGTATTGGTTTGTAGATTATATTGCACAACTTGACCGGGAGCTACTTTTTTAATGTGTGTGTAGGTGGTAGCAGTCTCCGGGATGAACCCAAAATCAAGATAGTCTCCGAGTGCTGAAGGGTCTATTGTACGTAAAGAACGTGGAAAAGCTTTGAGCTCTGAACTAAACCAGAAATCCCCCGTGTGTGGAGCGTGAAAATAGTAGAGTGGTTTTTCTCCAAACATATCTCTTGCTAAAGTGAGAGTGTGCATCTGTTCGTCATATATTGCGATGCTGAACATGCCTTGCAAGTACGAAAGGCTTCGCCATCCAAAATGATGGATGAGTGGCAAAATGACTTCCGCATCACAAGAAGTTCGACAACGGTAGGGCGTTTTTTGAGTCAATAGCTTTTGAATGAGTGGTACGTTATAGAGCTCTCCGTTGAAAATAAGTGCTTTGTTCTTATACAAAAAAGGGTAAAGCTGTGGAGTGAGGTCTTGGATTGCCAGGCGCTGCATACCAAAATGGATATCTCGTATCTGGTAATGCACACGCTCATCAGGTCCCCTATGGTGTAGAATGTCCAAACACCCCAAAAACTGTGTACTCGAAATACGAGCTGTTGTTCCAAATATCCCACACATCGCAAGCAGGATTATCGAGTAAAATAGTGGTAAAGTCTAGGTGTGTCTAACACGGTGTTTGTATGAACATACTTGTAACTGGATCAGCTGGTTTTATTGGGTCTGCATTAACGCGGGCTTTCCTAGGCCTGTCTTCTGCGATACAGGTAATTGGCATAGATAACTTTGATCCCTACTATTCCCGAGCATTCAAAGAGTTTCGTATAACTGACTTACGCAAAAATCATCGTTTTACCTTCTATGAAGGTGATATTTGCTCTTCTGAATTTTTGGAAGATATACTCTCCACCTATCGCCCACAGTACATAGTACACACTGCCGCGCAAGTTGGCGTGACTAATGGCCAGAAGCATCCTACAGCTTATGCTCGCACAAATGTACTTGGACTCAGCACTCTGCTTGAGAAAATTACTCTCTATCGACCAGATCGTCTTGTTTTTTTTAGCTCATCATCGGTGTATGGACGCCAGACCAAGGGATCCACAAAGAGTCTCTCGGAGAGGAGTATGATCACTACGCGCACACCGTTGTCTGTGTACGGCATAACAAAAGCTTCAGGAGAAGCGCTGGTACATAACTGGTCACAAAGTACCAGTATCCCCGCAACTATTATTCGTCCATTTAGTGTGTATGGACCAGCGGGAAGGCCAGATATGCTACCAGTTATCGCAATGCGCGCTGCGCACAGCAACATACCGCTGAGTCTCTTTACGAAGGGAGGATTGATAGCTCGAGACTGGACATATATTGATGACCTGGTGAAGTTTGTGACACAGTATACCCTACATGCAACTACCCCTCAGACACAGGTTGTAAACATAGGGAGTGGTACTGCAATTTCATTGACAGAATGGATCTCTCTTCTTGAACAGCACCTTCAACGCTATGGACTGTGTCTGTCTGTGAAGGAAGCAGGCTCTCGTGGCTTTGAGTCTCAATTTAATCAAGCAGATATTAGTAGAGCACTGACTCTTGGCTATAGATCAGAAACAAGTTTGTTTGATGGCTTGGGTAAAACAGTAGACTTTTTTATGCATCATCCGGAATTACTATGAGTAAAACGCGGTGTGTTATTGGCATGGTAACTTCTGGCAGGATAGTAAGGGCACATGGGCTGGTCCAGGAACTGGAAAAGCAAACATGCAAAGACCCTTCAATATGCATCATTGTTGTTGAGAATGGCACCTTGCATGCTCATAAGCCGGCATATATTGGCTCCAGGACTCATTGGTACCACACGCAACAAGCTTCAATCCCTGCTGCCCGTAATACTATTTATTCTCAAGCACAGCGACTGAAAGCTACCCATTTGGCTTTCATTGATGATGATTGCTGGCCAGACGAGACATGGACAAAAAGAATGGCTATGTATACGTTTGATAAGAACGTTGCAGCAGCAACAGGAAAGTGTCTCAGTGTGCCACAAGCGAATAGATATGCGTGCATATCGGGTATCCTGTATGATCTGTGGATACAACAAAACACCAACAATGACGGCACACTCAAAGTGCTTGATACGAAAAATGTAGTTTTTAACCTGAAACTTCTTAGACAGATTCCCTCTCTTTTTTCTGAAGAATTAATGTATGGCTCAGATATTAATGTGGCACATAGAATACGATCATCTGGTATGCAGCTACGCTATCTGCCAGATGCAGTGGTGCAGCATACAGAACGCACCACATTTTTTACCTTTGTGCTGCATCGTGCAAGACTCTCTGTAGTGTACCGTTCTGTCTTAGAAAGAACACACAGCTTTCACTCTGTTTCTCTGGCCACCAAATTTGCTGCAGTCATAAATAACCTTCCTGGTGGTACCCTAAACAAAATGCTGGGTACTCTGAGTCTAGTGTGTGCATACGCACTTGCTTGCACTCTGTTAGTGCAACAAAAAATTACGAACATGGCGATCAAATGATGCATGAGTGAATGGCAATGCAGCTCGATAACAAGCCATTGCAAGTTCTGTGCGTTTTTCATTAGAAAGTGAGTAGAGCCAAAGGAGCTTTTGTGTAATGCTCTGTGGCAAGGGTTGCTCAAGCACAAGATTGCTATCTATAGACTCAAGAATTTCTTTGCAATTGCCAACAGGAGGTGCAAAAAAAGGTGTGCCTGTTGCGAGTGACTCTAACATTATCAAGGGAAAATGCTCACTTTCTGAGGGAAGAAATACACAATCAACAGTATGGAGCATCTCTGCAATGTCGTCGTGTGTGGGGTCATTGACGCAGCAAAGCTTATGTGCAGGAATATATTCCATCAACAGTGGTAGGAGATGCTGATTATAATTGGACTGTGTTGTAAGAAAAAAAGTTTCCCATGTGCGTTGTGTAGCAGATAGTGACCGTGCTAGGGTGATAATTCCTTTTTCAAAAGAAATTCTTCCAACAAAGGCCACTTTAAGTAAAGATGAATGGCTTTTTTTTTGATAGTCAAAAACTGTTGGATCATAAAAAGAGGGCAAAACAAAATACTGTCTAGTTACTTGTGAAGATAGGGCTGTGCTTGTCTGTATTGTAGGGACGCAAATATATGTGCTTTGTGTAAGTGCAGCATGTTCAATTGTACGTTCTATCGTCATTAAAAATTTATGGAGAATTTGCATGAATAGACGTTTAAAATAATTTTTATACACACCGGTAAAGCGAGAAACTTTTGTACCATGATAATGAAAACAGAATACAGGTTGAGTGCCAAAAAAGCGTAGCACCATAAAGATGAGAATGCTGCTAGCATGTGAACTGTATAAAAATGGGTTTTTACCTTGTGTAAAAAAAATATGTACTGCTATTGGTAGACAACGTACGTACACCCACAGTATTTTACTCATATGTGTATTTTGCAAAGAGCGTGGGATGAGCACATAGCGCGTGTATCGACAAGTCAGTTTTTGTGCTACTTCTACAAAAGCTTTGGTTACTATTCCCTCGCCACCCTGTCCAGCAGAGTCTAAGTACACAAGCGGTTGTGTGTGGTTAAGTCGAGCCATAGCGTAAGTGAAAAGTGACTATATACTACCTTCGCATGATACTCAATAATAGCAACCGTGAAAACGAAGACTCACATTTTGACTTTCTATGATCTGGGAGTGGGTGGCATTCAAACAAAACTCCTCTCAGTTGCTAATACTCTTAGTGCACGTGGACACAGAGTTATTCTGATTCTTGGTCAGCATGTTCCACGCGAGCGTGTATATATGGTTGCTCCCAAAGTACAAGTGGTATATCCGCTTGAACCTTTTCCTTGGATTTTAAGAAAGCGCTACTACCTTTCCTTACTATGGTATTCATGCTGGTACTCAGCCGACAGCTTACTCGTTTCGCTGGAAGATACTAGCGCATTTGTATTGAAGTGGGCACGCTATATCCCATCATGGAAAACAAAAATTATAGTTAATTATGATCTTCTCCCAACTGCACAACAAAAACTACCGACAAAGCAGCTGAGCGTCTTACTGAACCAAGCAGATAAGGTTATTGCAGTATCACGGGCAGTATATGACCAGCTGGTCAAGAAGCTTCATGTATCACAAATAAAAGTAAAATACATTCCTAATTGGGTGGATACCACCTTATATAAAAAGTCTCACAGAAAAATAAGGAAGCATGCTTCAATGATCTTTGCTGGAAGATTGTCGCCTCAAAAGCAACCAGTACTAGCACTCAGAGTTTTTGAAGTGGTACAAGATACATTTCCTACTGCATCACTGGCTGTATACGGGGAGGGTGAACTTTTGAATGAAGTAACTAAAAAAGCTGCAGAGTCAAAGGCAGATCGTCATATTCATATCTACCCACCCACCAACGATATTGCAGCTGTGTTGCGTGAATCAAACTTTCTCCTCATTACGTCTGCATACGAGGGGTTGCCTTTTATTGCCCTAGAAGCTATGCATCATGGTTGTATTGTAGCGACCCTGCCGTTTGCGGGATTCAACGATATCGTACAAGATGAAGTAACTGGGCTGGTAGGTAAGACCCCTTACGAGCTTGCACAAAAGATTTGTGCTTTACTTACCTCGCCAGCTAAAAGCAAACGTATACGCCAACAGGCTCGAGAGGCACAGGAAACTTTTTTTGGTAGGCGCGCGTTACACGCCTTTATTAAGGAGCTGTAAAATGGTGCCAATCTTCTTTTCCCAGGTCTGTGCATAGGCAATCTTTTTTTTCATTTGATGATCTGTAGTGGATGGCCTCACTTTCTTGAGTGCACGTAAAGTGGATACCCACTCATCAACTGTAGTTACGAACCTGATGTGCTGCTTGTGACGCATAAGCTCAGGAAGTGGTGTGCTAACCACAGGAAGACCAAGTGCGAAGTACTCTAGCACTTTCATGGGATATGATGTTCTATTAAAAGGCAGCTGATGATCATAGGGGATAATGCCGATACGACACAGCTGCATACATGACAATGCAGTACTACGTGGAACTGTGGGAAGCCAGGTTACGTTGGGCTCTTTGAGCAATACCTGCAACAGGTCTAGTTGCGTTGTGGGTACATTTTCATCTGTAGACAATGGCCCTATGAAAAGAAACATGTCACCTGGCATGTGTCGCACGCATGAAAGGAGCTCTTTCACCGCTATTCGCCCATTCAGTGCTCCGATATATCCCGCGGTAAAGATTTTAGAACCGTCACTATAGGGAGGAACAGCTGTACTATCAAATCCTTGTGGCACCAAATGAATGGATGTACCTGGGTTGTTTTTTCGTAACGCTGTTTGTGCTGTTCTTGATATCGCTGTCACTACTGTAGCCTTTTGTATCAGTGCCTTAATCTGCACAGTTAGTTTATTTTTGTCGGCGGTATGAATGGGTGTGTATATATCTACTACATCAAAAACCACAGCATCTCCAGGCCTTTTAAGCCCCAAACACCAGTCAGCGAGTTGAGGGTAGAAGTTCCAAATGATCCTGCGTGTTTTCTGACCACTACAATAGTGTACTAGCCAATTGATGCACATCTGCGCACACACAGTATCACATCTTTTCATAAGCCACCACGATCGAAGTGGGAGTATCCGTGGCGCGCTGAGGTGGAGTACCCGCGGCGGACCAATGAGAGTAACTGCACAGACTGTTCGTATGCAACTAAGTGTGTCTCCCCATGTTGTATAGCCCGGGATACTGAGCTGTATAGTAGGGTATCTCTGAGCCAGGACTCTAGTGGTTTGATCAACATAATCGCATACACTGGCCTCATTGCCATACTTCAATACAACAGCGCATGTTGTTGTGGATTTTGCTGAAGGTGCAGAAGAAAAAAAAGCACGTAAAAGACCATGTGGGATTGTAACTAAGTAACGTTTCCACAAACGGTGTGGTTCGGTACACAACCGGAATAACCATTCAAGTCCGGAACGCTGCATCCAAAGCGGAGCTTGAGCTTTTGCGCCAGAAATGAAATCAAATGCCGCACCGATGCCAATGCAGGTTGTTTCAGGAAGTTTTTGTTGCCATTCTGCGAGCAACCGTACTTGTTTTGCGCCACCTACGCCTACCCACAAGAAGTGGGGCTGTGCTGCCTGAATTTTTTTTAGTTGAGTGCTGTTCCTCTGAGGATGCTCGGTGAAATCTGGAGCATGAGCATACACAATGTGCGCGCGGGGTGCATGCAATTTAATGGCAGCAGCTACTTTTGCAAGTGTTTTTTGTGTCCCACCATAGAGAGCATGTGTGAAAAGAGGTGAATCCGTCTTTTTCAGCACAGAAACAAAGAGATCTGGGCCATAGACTCGTTGGGCGTCTTTAAAGCCAAACCACTGTGCTAGCCAGACCAGTGGCATTCCATCAGTTGTGTAAATGACAGTGTGTATGTCGCATTTTGGTGTTGGGGAATTAAGTTTTGCCTGTGCAACTTCATGGAGCGTTCCAGGAATTAAAGAAAGACCACTTCTCTTTCTCGTTTGTTGGACAATCCAGGTAACTACATTTTCATGAGTTCCTAAAATAAAAGGGAGATCAAATAGAGAGCTGAGAACTGTTTTTGTGATCATAAAGGAGAACCTACTGGCTGATATATAACCTCAGAGTAAGTTGGTACTGCTGTGGGGAAGAGGAGTGGAAGCTGGCTTTTGTAGTATGACAGTGCTTTACGTTTTTGCAGTGTGGGCGCGGATACACTCTTTGTATGTGTAATATAGGTGACTATGTCCCATAGAGACCAGTTTTTCCAAGACAGGGCATAGGGATATTCAATATACATTCCGTAGCGTGTAGGATGGGCCGTTTTAAGCACTGCATCACGAACAAGAATGTGGTCTATATGGTTTCCAATGCCTGCTGGTATATAAATCTGTTGGTAGCTCTTGATGATAGTACGCATGCTTTTAATGAGTGATTTGATAAACGCGTCATTATCTTTGCATTGTCCGGAAAAAAGCATCGCTCGCGTAGGGTACAGTACCTGTGAATGAGAAGTACGAAAAGCAGCATCTACAAAATCAAGATGAGTGTTATGCTGTACATCACATACCTGTGAACAGGCCAGAAGGTCTTCACGTTTTCGTAGATGCTCGTACGTTCTCACATCTTGAGTTCCTGCCTTTCGTAAAAAGTGCTGTGCTTGTGACGAAAGAATTGGTGTATTGAACGATGAGAATACAGTGATAATGTCCACATTCTTGCCCAATTCTTTCCACCGTAGTATGTGGTCAGCCATACTAAGTACAGCATCATCAAGATGAGGTGAGATGATTGCTATGTCACGCATATACAGTATGCTCTATACTAAAGACTGGCTAGGAGTCAATAATGAAAAGAGGAGCAGCATTGTATTGGGCAGTCAGTGCACTCTTATTTTTCATTGGGCTTGTGGTGCGCCTATATGCAGCATATGTCCAGCCATTGTGGTTGGATGAACAATACAGCATATACTTTGCAGCAACATTACCATTGAAGCAGTTTTTTGTTGGCATTCCTGATGTCCATCCTGGATTGTACTACTTTTTAGTACGTCTATTTTCCTTGGTTTCAGTTGAACCATTTTTTTTAAGAGTTGTCACTGCTGTTATACCAAGCATGGTAGGCATGGTACTGATGGTGTACACTGCGCGAGTTTGGCTACGCTATCCACCAAAAGTACTTACTCTGTGCATATTATTGATATGGTGTAACCCCTTTGTTGTTAACTTGCATTGGCAACTGCGTATGTATGGTTTGTTAACACTGGAAACTGGTCTCATCATGTGGAGCTTGTATGTATGGCAGATAAAGCGTAGTTACAGAACCTTTTTTTTGTTATTCGTTGCTTTTCTCTGTGCACAAGCAACGTCCTATCTCACCTTATTTACAGTGGTTGGGTATGTGTTTTGGGATATACACCGGGTGTACCATCACAAAGTAGTTCTAAAGTGGGCGAATGTGCTCCTGCTTTTAAGCAGTGGATTCTACTTTTTAGCCCAAACACTTGGAGCCACCCGAGAAGTTTTTCTCAGCCTCAGTTGGATACCAGACATTACAGTTGCAAATGTTGTTCACGTGGTAGCAACTATATCCGGTATTGGTTTTAATACCATGCTCACTCATTATCCTCCGACAGTTCTTGAGTGGTTATATGTTTTTACTCTGTGTGTGTTTTTTTGTCTTTTCATGTATGTAGCGAGTAAAAAAAACATCCTACTTTCTTCTCCATTCTTTTACTTTAGTGTCATCCCTACATTTACTATAGTAGGGGTGAGCGCATTACTTCCCTTTATTTCACATCGATTTTTTCTTCACACTTTTGTACCTGATGTATCTTTCTTTCTCCCGCGGTCATTTATCATTCAATACCTTTTTGGATGCATGTTCGCACCTGTGCTCTTTGCACAGTTTGTGGTCAGTAAAAAACAGCAACTTCTCATACTGAATATAGTTATGTGCCTTTCTGTTTGGTACATCATACAATACAAGAACTTTAGTCAAGCAATCTATGCATCAAAGTCAGAGACCGACGTTGCCCATGATCTTTTTTTGAAGAATATACATGTTGAACAACTATGGTACCCTGCATGGTTCTTATTACGAAGCGTGCAAACTACTGCAGATACAGATACGAGATTCATCACAGTTTTTGAGAAAAGTCAAAAAGCTGAGCGAATCTTGCTTGAGGACAACCAAAGCAATGCAGCTCTAGGAACTGTTTGCACATTGCTTGAAGGTCACTATGTTTTTGTGAAGAAGCAAGCACTTGTTAATAAGGATATCATCGTAAAAGAAACTGATTGGTTGAACAGATGTTGTACTCTTCAACCCACAAGTATAGATCCGCTAATTGAGCAGTGGATTTGTCAGTAAAGAGCGTATGTCAATTTCAAATACACAGTTCTTCATGCTAACGACATTTGTTCTTTCAATTGGCCTTTTGTTCTTATTTGGTATATCAGCTTTCAGTTTCCCCTTTTTTCTTTTATGTGGGGCGCTGTGTTTCCTCATGCTTTTAAGCACGAAACATCTTGAATGTAATATGTCTACTTTCGCTGGTGCACCATCTATAATCTTGTTCATTTTTATTTTCAGTACTCTTTTTTCTTTGCTCTACACGCATAGTGTTCCCTTAAGCCTTCAGTATCTTTTTATTCAAATGTTCATGGTACTAGTATTCATCTATATCCTTTTACTTCGTCAATCATATCTACCGTTTGAACTAACTTTACACGGATTACTTATTGTGCCAACAGCTCTCACACTAGTAAGTGCTGTGTGCTTCTTCGTGCCTGGACTAGGCAGTTTGCTACCACCAACAAATGTCTTGTATCCAACCTATGGTCATAACCATTTAAATGCTCTTCTACTGCTTTTATACCCACTGGCATGGTTATTTGCAGTGCGTATACGTTCTGTGTATGCATGGTTTATTGTAAGTATTTTTACGGTAGGCTTCATTATTAGTTTCGGCAGGACTGCACTATGGATTGCAGTGCTTCAAGTGGCAGCTCTGTTTGTGTATTTTTCTTTTTATACGAAACAAGGACTACCAAAAAATATTCTTTTTCGCATGAGTGGTGCAGTTATTTTGTGCTTGATTATTTTTACATTACTTATGCTTCCCACAACTCATACACTAACAGCATTTAAGCAAGAGTACCTATGCTCCGGTCAGGTACCAATGAAAGTGCAACAACTTATGTGTAAAGACATGCTCCTAGAGAATAGAGTTTTGTACTGGAAGCAGGCGATTCGCGCGTTTTTTGACTATCCACTCTATGGTTATGGACCAGGGACATTTGGCTTGATTAGCACTAAATACAGGCAATTACCGCAGCTAAAAACGTTGTATGCACACAATGGATTTTTAGAGATTTTTGCTCAGTCTGGCTTGATTGCAGGAGTAACATGGCTTGGTTTCTGGTGCGCTGTGGTTATACAAGGTAGTCGTTCTGTGAGGAAGTATGAAGATACCGCTATTCGTGAGCAAAAAAGTGCATTACTGCTTGGGGTGGTCGGGATTTTGTGTAATTGCTTTTTTGACTATGATTGGCAAGTTTTTCCTACACTCATACTCAGCACAATTTGTGCAGCTTTACTTTTGAAAGAGCAAACACGCCCTCAAACAGTACAAAAGGATCAATGCTGGTTGCGCAAAACGTATGTAGTTTTGGGCTTCTTGGTGTTGATCTTTGTGCTCATCAACGTTGCTAGTGAGACAGCGGCTTATTTTGGCTTTACCAAACTAGCGTTTTCTCTTAATCCGTATTCGCAAAGTCTCAAAGATACATTTTTTGAGAGCAATAGCCTATCTATAGAAGATAAAAAATGGCTAGCATACCTTTACCGATTTCATGGAGAAAAATTTGGTACTTTTGAAAACTATTTTGGTGATGATGCACAATTCTCCCGCAATCTTCTTGAGAGCGATTATTGGCAGTACCATGACCACTTGATACAAAAGCATCCAACTGAAGCTGATCTAGCCGAATATGAAAAAAAGACGGCAGAACAGATGGAGATAATGAGAGCTGATGGTGTAGCAGATGACTGGAGACTTGAACAGATGTCAGAGTATCTTATAAGAGTTATAGATCGTTATGCTCGAGACAACATGAGACAACAAGCTATACAAATATACACACTTTCAGCAAAAATATGGCCATTAACATTGCATAAAGCACTACCTCCCGTAACCTCTCCCCAAATCTCTCAAGCTGACTGTGAGATGTTAAAAGAACTGACTGTGCATAAAGACTATGAATTTGGTCAGAATCAACATGCCTTTGCTGGATGGTATAGAGATTGTATGCAGCTTTTTCCTCAAGAGTTTATGACTCAGGATTTTTTCTCAAAAATTCACGACCTTGATGGCACGATGGGACATGATTATTGGAGACAAGTAAGCACTTCGTTTTTTCATGAAATTAGCAAAGCCCAGAAATCTGGTATGTCTGCTCAGGCAGTGACGTATGCACAACAATGGTATACGCTTTGGTTGGTTACCGAAAAGGAACAGTGGGATGTTTCAAGAGATACAAAAGAGTTACTGTATATATCACTTCTGTCTACTGGTTTAGAAGAAAAAGCTCTTGTGGTGCAAAGGACGTACTCGCCTTAACTGGTACGGATGATCATTTTAATACATGTTCGTATAATCAAGACAGTGTCTGATAAGAGAGAACCATGTACTAGTGATTTTTTTTCCAGTTCCCGCCAGTAAATGAGTGAAGAGTGCTTGTGTGTATCTGCCGCCCATTCAGAAAATATGCCTGGTTTAACTGTGTAGCGAAAGTTCCAACTAGAGTCCAGCGCATTCGCCTCACTCAATGGCAGCGGGCGAGGCCCTACCAAACTCATGTCTCCTTTAAGCACATTGTATAACTGTGGGAGCTCATCAACACCAAGTAATGAAAGCCATTTGCCAGCACCAATAAAACGCGGATCATTCTTCATTTTAAACATGGGATGAGGGGCTTCATTATGTGCAGATAATGACTTTTTAATCTTTTCTGCATGAATATGCATGGTTCTAAATTTATAGAGAGTAAATACTTTACGTGCCAAACCATAACGTTTTTGGCAAAATATAACTGGTCCACCTGCTGTTACGGCAATTACTGCAGCAATAAAAAGAAACAATGGTGTCCCAATCAGAATAAACGCAGATGCCACCACTATGTCATACATGCGCTTCAGAGATGAACGGTAGTAAGTGTGTGGTAGGCGTGCCATATGGTCTTCTTGAAGAGAATAGCAAAAGATGGCGCAAGTATACAGGACAGACTGTCATTAGTCCTGCTGAGTTGAGTCGAGGGGAGCTATCTCTCGAGAAGCCCAAAAACTCCACGCTCCTGAAACAATGAAGAAAAGTCCTCCAAATATAAGTGCAAGTGTAGTGCCTACAGCGCCAGAAACAGGCAGACTACTGCTACTTGATGTTTTGGTACCTCCAGATGTTGCCGTCTTACCTGATCCGGAAGCAGTGGCCGAGCTGGTTGCTGTGGACGTGTGTGTAGCAGAGCCAGTGGCAGTTGCTGATTGTGTAGCTGTGCCCATGGGAACTGGGTTGCCAGAACCGTAAGGCTGATTGGTTGCTTGGGGCTCTTGGGCAGCTACGGTGAAGGTTTGAGTTTTTGAAACTTCTTTCCCTGTGGAGGGGTCCACATAGCTATAAGTAATGGTATGTTCACCAGGTTCAAGGTTTGCTTTGAGGGCAGCTAGGTCAACAGTAAAATTACCTTGATCATCGGTAACCATCTGATGATAAATTTGATTTTCTGAATGTACTTCAATTTTGACTGTTACTTTGGGGGCAGCCTGACCACTGATAACAGGTTGAGAAGTAGTAACTGTGGGTTGCTGTTTTGTGGTTTCTACCGTCTTGAGATCAATCGTTTTGACTTCCGCAATGGGCGTGGGCGTAGTAGTGGGAGTTGCAGAACCAGAAGCCGTAGGAGAAGCAGCTGCTGCAGTAGCAGAAGAAGTGGCAGGAGTGGCAGACGCACTTGCTTGAGTTAATTGACTAAGCACATTGGTAGTGGTGGCACTTCCAGTGGCAGCTGGATTTGTAGCTACCAACGCAACTGGAGTAGCAGTAGGCACCATTGCTGGAGCAGATGTAGGATATGGAGATGGCGAACTTGTAGCACTTGAATTCTGTGCGATTGGTTTTCCAAATGCTATTGTTGCTACTGGTTGGGCTTCTTTAACGGTTACAGTAAGACTACTCGTATCCTTGGCTTGGGGACCCTGAGCTGTAATCATCAGCTCTGTTTCGTCTGTAACGGCCGCATAGGCGCTCCCGTCTGCTGTTCGTGCACCAGAGAGAGGAACAGCCCAACTTCCAGAGGGCTTAACCAAAGATGATTGCTCGTATGCCCCAGGAACCTTGACGTAAACAATACTGCCATCTGCTGGAGCGCCTGACTCACTAGTCACTGATCCATAAATTGTTTTTGCTGCAGCAGGTGCACCAGCCTTTTTGGCTGTAGTCACCTTAAATACTGTGCCATTGTTATCAAATTGTGCTCCAGATCCAGTGCCAATCACGAAATAGTACACGGTAGCTGGTTGTAGACCACGCACAGTTATATGATGCGATGTGTATTCGGCTATATTCCCAGATAGCTGATCTCGATCATCAGGCTGTTGTTGAGACAATTCAGTTTCACTTGTGCCATATTTTACAAAGGCTGGAGTTTGTGAATCAGTCAAAAATGAGACGGTAAAAATACCTTCGCTAATATTAGTTATTTTTACGTTCTTAGGAGTTGTCTCAGGCGTTGCTCTGGGAGCAAAAACCCCTGCCCCTTGGCCGATAAAGACAACACCTACAAGCAGACCCACAACCAAAATACCCACCCCGAGGAGGGTTGGTATTCGTTTGCTCCACATC
>CAZYNM010000018.1:0-19940 GCA_964648715.1 uncultured Pseudomonadales bacterium
AAGGTGTAAACCTTACGGAGGTGCAAGCTACGGAAGTAGCAAGTTGCAGACAAATACCAGCAGCAAACCAAATTAAGCCAGGTGGGAGTGCGATTATCTCAATCTCTCACTTGACTTAGCATTTTCTTTTACTTCAAAAACGTTCTCGGATTCACAGGTATCCCATACACAGTAATTTGGAAGTGTACATGGTCGCCAGTTGACCAGCCAGTACTGCCTTCATTACCGATTGTATCAGTTATTTCTACTGTTTGCCCCTCATAAACAAAGATCTTATCCAGATGCCCATATAGTGACTTGATATTGTTACCATGATCAATGATCACATGCTTGCCATACCCCCAAGTTAGCTCCCGAGCATAGACCACAGTACCGCCCATGAACGGATGAATCGGATCACCTTGTTTGGTGGCAATATCAATACCTGTATGGGTCACTTGATATGGTAAATGAGGGACTCCAAACTCAAGAGTGACTGTTCCCACTAGTGGCCACGCCATCTCTGACTCCACAGTTGCCACCACTTCACCAGTACCAGGGTCACGTATTTCAACAGCTGCAGTTTCTGCATCAGTTGTAGCCAGCTTATCAGACACATAATTGATGCCAGTTTGGGTCAGCACAATCACGGCAATTACTGGGATCAGTAAAATACCCAAGAAAGTCAGTGCCACGTATGTCAGCTCTCTTCTAAATGACCAAATAGTTACTGCCTGGCTGAAAGTAAGCATATGCTAGATGTATAAGTCTCTAGGATTAGTGGTAAGCAATGGATGCTCTTTTTCAGATGCCACAATCTTAACAGCTACATGATTCTGATCTGCAATAATGAGGGCTTCACCTTTGTCACAGGTCAACAAAAAGTGCTGCTCATACTCACTCAGTTGAAATTCTTGTGTCACCTTCTTGATGGTAGTGGTGTCTTGGCGCATTAAGATGCGAAGTGAAGACTGTGATGCAATCGCCCTCCCGTACTCATTATTCAAGAAGTCATTGGCTTGTTGTGAGATCAGTGTTACACCCAGATAGTGTTTTCTTGCTCTACGAACCAGTCCAGCAATAAACCGAGCACTTTCCTCATGTTGCAACAACAACCAGCCTTCATCTATCACTAACATTCTTTTTTGTGGATTGGACTTAACTTGTGAGTGAACAAAGTTGGTAATAGTCATCAACATGATCTGTCTTAAGGACTCATCAAGGTCTTTGATATCAAACACCACCAATCGGTTGTCCAGTTCAATGTTGGTCTGTGCTTCAAAGACTGAGGAAAGCGAACCGAATACAAAGCGTTCTAGACGGTCACACAAGCTCTTCTGTCCTAAGTTTTGCAGTACAAGGTAGAAGTCTTTGAACAATGGGAACTTGTCTTTTTCATTTACCAACATGAACTCACCAGACAATGAATAGCCAAACTCTTTGTAAGTTGTAATCAATGCAGTATCTACTACTGCTCGTTCTTCAGCGTTCAATCCACCAACCATTAATGAAAGAATCTCAGTAAGATCTTGAATTTGTTGAGATAAATCATGTTCTCCAGTATACGAGCTGATCGAGAAGTCAAACGGATTGATCTTTTCTCTTGAGTGTGCAGAAAGCGTGATGTATGTACCTCGTACAGAATATGCCAACTGTTTGTACTCACGCTCAGGATCAATAATTATGATCTTTGTTCCTTGCATCAACTGTCGGAGTATCTCGACCTTGGCGGTATAACTTTTACCTGAACCAGACTGTGCGAATATTATGCTATTAGCATTATTTAACGAAAAGCGATCCACAATAACTAGAGAGTTATTTGATTTATTGATGCCGTACAAGATACCAGATTCTTGAACTAGCTCTGATGATACAAACGGAAATGTTAAAGCTGCTGATGAACTATCTAGGTTCCTCTTCTGAGTCAATATATTCTCGCCTCTGGGTAATATAGACTGCAACCCCTCAAGCTGTTGATAGATGGCTGTTTTTGTATAAAAAAGACGTGTAGCCATTACTGTTTCTAGTAATGTTGTTGTCTTTTGGAGTTCAGTCAAACTCTCTGCGCTGATTGATATATAAATGGAAACCTGGAATAGCTTCTCCTGTCCTCTCTGAATCTTATCTTTTAGTGTGATGGCTGATTCAAGCGGATCAGTTATCTCAGAGCCAATAACCATTCCTTTCTTGAGCATTGCTCGCTTGGTTGACTCCATCTCTGTGATTTTTCTGTTGAGTTTTGGTAGTGCTAAAAGTGGATCGACATGCTCGATGTGATAGGAAATGTCGCAGTTATGGTTGAAATTAATCAGCATATTGAGCCAACCCATTGATGCAACATACGGATATCCTGATATGAAAAGTGTTCGGATGTATCGATCAGAAATTTTAAGATATGTGTTCTCCTCCATTAAACCGTCATATGAGATCAAATCAATTTGATCTTGATCACCAAAGCTATAGTCTTGAACTGCTTTAACTACTTCCTTATGGGAAGTAGTTCGTGATTTTCTTTTTCTTGAAGAACGCTGAGTGAAGTTGGTGAGTGGGTTAGTAAGTTTAAACATAGTTTTTGGTGAGCATATTTTGCACCGTGGCAGCAGTTAGTGGCTGTGTCTTAAACTGTTGTGGGTTATAAAAACTGTAGAATAAATTGAGTACATCAAGGCTATTTAAAGGTGTAGCTTTCATACCAATCTTCTCGAGTCCTTTAACAACAATGGCTTGGGTTGAAAGTAGCTGTTCTTTGATTAGTGGGAAGTCCTGATGTTTATCTGGATGGTGGTATGTGATCACCACATAAAATTTACGAGATAAGATTTTATTTCCAGATACAAGTGTTTTGAGAAATTCGCAGTAATGTACTATCTGGTTCTGATATACAGCTTCTTTTTCTAGACTTTTAGTTGCACTGATCTCTTCAATATAGTTATCAATGTCTAGCTCTCTAACTCTGATCACTATTTGCAGTTTACAGGGTAGTGAGTTGAGAAAATTTTGAAAACCGTCAATCAAGACATCCTGCTCTGCTTCACTTTTTAATTCAAAGTTAATAGAGCTTGTTTCTACAATTAAGCGGTACTCATTCCCTGGGAGTATCAGAATATTATCACGCACTTCCTTGATTTTAATTTGTTCTCGAGAATTTGTTTTTTTATTTGATTTACTCCATAGAGACATTGTAGCCTCCCTTCTCTCTGACTTTGAAGCTAAGGCTTTGAGTCGCAAGTGCATACTCAAACTCAATGAACGGTTTAAGATTATTAGTGTTGAATGGTTGTAGAATAATTTTTTCTTCCTGCACTTTAGTGCTGCGAAGTGGAGCTTTAATCTCGTGAAGTGGAATGTCTATGGCTCTGAGATCAGTGGTACTTTTGGTAAACAAATAAAACCGTGGACGTAGGTTATATCTAGTCAATAACAGTAGCCAATCAAGAATTATTTTCTCCTTGATTCTAATTGCCAATGTTAGTGAAAGAATACTCACAGCTCCGATCAATATCAACTTATACAGTGAGAACTCAAATAAAGGTGGAAAGAAAGCATAAATTGCCGCAGATAGGAATACTGGAACCATCAATAGTAGTAATTGTGTTACCGTTAGATTCCCAGCAATTTTGTCTTCCACGGTAGTAATTTGTGCAGGTACGACTGTTGCTCTCATGTGTGGACTACCTTTCTTGGAAGTTTTGCAGCGTGTTTAATAACTGATAGCTTGCTGTCATCTGGTGTGGTGGAGCTACTTTTACTTGTACTCATCACATTCATAATCTGACCGCCCAGCTTTTGCATCACGCCAGTATGTGCAGACTCTTGAACAAGCTGCATCATCAGTGATGGTGTCTTGAGGAGGGTGAAAAATAAGCCAATGGCGGTAGCAATGGATATGAGTGAGTTGGTGGAGTTTTCAGGCAGTGACAGGAATGAAGCTGCCAGCTGAATAGTAACTATATGGACAAAAACTATGAAGACAGTGACGAAGTATGACTTTACCGCCATTTCAGCAAAGCCAGCTGTCTTGGGAATTGCCCAGAGCAGAAATATAAACGGTGACAAAACTGCTCCAAGTGAAACCAGAATCAGCCGACTTATGTACATAAGCAGCAATACAATTGCTACTACCAAAAAAATAATGTAAAAAATCAGTGTGATTAGTGGAGTGTTGCCAGCCACAAGTGTGAGTGGGTTGATGGCATTTACAAGCCAAGCCTGTTGTAATCCACCTGTGGAATCAAGAATGGCTTTCACCAAGGCGTTGCAGGTCAAAATGACGTAGTCAGCTAGAAACAGTGAGATATTTGCACCTAAGAATGCTAAGCCTATTCTGGGCAGTAATTGATTAAGGCGTACCTCCTCAAAACCAAAGGTGCTTGAACTCATCAGTTGTAGTCCAAGTAGTGCAACAACCAAGACAAACAGACTGTCAACAATTCCCAGTGTAACCAGCCAGAAGTCAAAAATGACTGAGTTATTCAGTACACTTGGTGTTGTAGTCAAATATCCCAATATACCGTTCAGTATAGGAGTAATAGCACTCTGAACGATGTTCTCCATAAAGCCAGATACTGCATCAATCAAAACTTGAGCCAGACCTTCTGATGGCTCCGCTGCTTGAATTGGTTGCATGCTGATTGCAGCACCAGGGTTCTCAATAGTTCCCGGTTGCAGTGCAGTTCTAAGCAGTGAGACAAAGATACCTGCTCCAAGAACGAGGAGTAAACCAACTAACGCATTTTTAATGGTTTTTTTGGCTTGCTCAAGTGTTTCAGGATTGCCAGAGGAAGTGATATAGCCATACCCACCGATGATCAGAAACAAGGTGGCAGCACCACCTGCGATAAGGGTAATGATTTGAAGGGTGTTTGTGGTAAAGGTTGTGATCTCGGTACTGGCGGCAAAAACTTGAGGGGGTGTAAGAAAGTATATGGATAGTAGTGCCAGGACTACTACGAGTCTATTCATACTGTTAAACCGCTATCTATAGTTAGTTGCTTGGTGCACCAAATGAACCAGTAGCCAGATCAGTCACTATATTTGAAATGACAAAAGCTGCGAGTACGATTACCAAACCAATTGCAGAGTAAACGATTGTTTTTTTTGAACGATCCAGGGATTCAGGATCACCTGAAGAAGTAATGTAACCCAGGCCTCCCCAGACAAAGAATCCTGTGGAAACGAGACCAGCAAGAGTAACTAAAACTTGAATGACACTTTGGAGGAAGGATTGAACTTTGACCACATCATCAGATTGGGCATAGACAGGCGCGGCTACCAGTAAGAGTGTACCTACTACCGCTTGCATGAAAATATATTTTTTCATTGCGCACCTTTCTATGTATAGAGCTTTACAGACAAAAAAAGCCACCACTAGTGGGCAGCTAATTATCACTTTTTATTGTAAAAGCAATCAAATTGTATCACTTCAACTGAATGAGGCAAGAACTAATCTGGAGAAGGCATAAAAAAAGGAAGTACAACAAAATAAATTGTCATACTTCCTTTCAACAACAGATCTACTATGCCTGCACGTAGTATGACTGGATTGCATTTGTGCTTTGCAGCGAATCCAGCATGCGTCTTTGCAGCCACAGCAAATCTTTTGAACAAGTTTGAACGCAGCGCAGAGCTTCCAGGAGCAGAACTCCTATCAGATCTTGCCACAGTGGTTCAAACGAATTCACCATCTGTTTGTACCATTCCCACGCATTTTCAACGCCTTGATGGGCGATCTGCGTCCTGATGAGTTGCTCGGTCTCAACAAGTCGTAAGCGATAGGAATTAGAGAAAGTTGTGATCGTAGGCATGACGATGCTTCGCGCTGAGTCACTGATCTCTTGGGCTAGCTGAATGTCCTGCCCTCTCAAGTGCAACGAGACAGCGGTGTGATGCATCTGACCTAACTGAAGACCAGTCTGTGCCGCCATGCACTCCATGAGAATCGAGAATTCAAACAGATTGTAGGCCAAGAGCTTTGCGACATCGTTAGCGCGCATCTGCAGCGTCATATTAAGTGTATTGCCACGAGGCATGAACACGAGATTGCTGACGCACGGAATGTCTTTTGATTCCCGCCCAGCATCATGTGGCCAATACACAACGATCTCTCCGCGCTTTGTATCAGGGCGACTTTTAATCAGTGCTGCGACCCTTTCAAACTGTCCGCCTGTTCCATCGTTACCAAAAATGCGGTTACCATAGGAAGAACCCGGGATAGTGATCCCGTCGTCTGAAAAGCGAGATACCGACGCCGTATAGAAACTAATCGGTGCCAAGTAGTTGCTTCCAGCGAGCAGGTAAAACACACGTGCAACTGCAAGGCCAATGCGGAAAGGTTGCGTTTTCAGCGGGCTAACATACATCCGCATACGTGGGTTTGTCCAGATCATGTGAGTATTGAACACCTCACTGATCTGATTCCCATTGTTCATTGAGAAGTCACTAGATGTGTAAGATGTGCCATTTTTTGAGACGTGCTCAATGGCATTTCTCACAACATCATTCACATCTTGAAACATGACGCTACTCCTTTGTGTAGATACTTGCCTCGTTTCCTACGATGGGATCACGATACAACGATTGCTTCGCATCAATGGTTGCCAATGTATTGCCTGAAGCTTGGTAATTCGCTACTAGGAGATCAGCGGGCGTTTGCACGAGCGCTTGCACCATGCCATCTGCATACGCAAGCTGCGTTTCAGAAGCCAACATTTGCAAGAGGCGGACGGTCAAGTATAGTCGTAGTGCTGGTGTTTCCATTGCAGTGTAAGCGAGCGAAAACACGAAATTGCGCCGATCAATGATCTCATCAATGCTTGTCTCAACTTCTCGTGCCAGTTCAACGATCAAGTCTGTTGGGTGTGAGATAACGTGGTACTGCAAAATATCCTGAGCTTGTAACTGCAGGAAATCTTGCCACGAGTTCACACTCAGAACGGGAACGTGAGAGTCTGGTGCAGAAGCATTAACAATGAGACGACCATCTGCAGGCAGGTAGATGCTGTAGCCTTTATCGGCCTGTGACTTGGGTGTGTTATAGCTCAAAGCGCAGCCCAAAGTCCTTTGCCAATGGCCATGACCTTTCAAAACCGTTTGGTAGTAGTTATGACCTTCTCCATTCTTGCCTCGAAGAGACAGATTGAAGAAGTTGTCAAACTCCTCTTCTACAGCCTTGATTTCTTGCCATGACGTTCCAGGTACCATGCGCTTGCGCCCCTTGTAGGCCAGACCTTCAAAGTATGTCGGCTTATAAATAACGGGAATGCTATTACCCGCCATTTCGAGCCAACGCGTCGGAAAGCCATCAATAACAGGGAGGTTCGCCATTGGATCTTCTTGATCTTTCACAGGCAGCAGTGTTGCTCCAAGGAGGTTGGCTAAAACCAAGTCCTTGTTTTCTTTTGGGTCAAGCAACGTCCTGACGACAACCTGTAGCTTGATGCCTTCATACTTCTGAGTCATGAAATGCTGAATGGCATTCACAACAGAGGATGTTGGCACATCATGCGAGTTGTCGTAGCTGATACGCAAGATGAAGCTAACTTCTGAGCGGTTGAACTTGGTGTTGCCACGTTGGATTGCTTGGGCCAATTGATCGAAGATCTCGGCCGTTTCTTCCGCAGTCGTTGAAAAGTAGCAACTTGTAACAGTCACCACTTGCTTCAAACTTTGCAGATTCTCCAGCATGTACATCATCACTGGCAAGTTTTCATAGGATTCGCCACCACCGCTGAAGATCAAGTGTTCAAGCTGGGCTTCATTCATAATTTTGATGAATTGTGCAGCTTGTTCCATTGAAATAGCAGGTGGAGGTGTTGCCTTTTTCTTGACCAGTGCCGCGGCATACAGGCAGTGCGGGCAGGAAAGTGAACACGTATCTGACGCATTCACCACTGCAGCAGCAGCCGTATTGACGGGAAGTGCCAATTGAAACTCTGGAGTATGATTGATGATATATCTCCGAGCTGCAATTGCACGTTGGACTTCAAACACATTTTCCACTATGCACCTTCCTTAGGATTAAAGTTAAGACTTCTGCAAAATGATGCGGATTGAACCATGTTTGTGATGTTCATCACTACCACTGTGACTGTGAGCGATATCTTTGTCATCAGTGTGGACGACTGTCCACGCAGATGACTGAAAGTTATCACTAAAAGTCTGGGCACTGACGATAACACCGTCGAGCTCTGGCTGGATCGCTGGGGCTGGGTATTTATCCGTAATGGCTTGAAGAATCAGATAGCCACCGGGAGCCACAGTTTTCTTGATCAATCCAATTACTGTTTTCAAAACCTCTGGATCTTTGAAGACATGCAGCAATCCATAGGACACCACGATGTCATATTGACCAGTGTGATTCTGCAAAAAGCGGATAGCATCGTCTTTAACAACTGTGACGCGGTTTTCAGGCAGCAGACCAGCCTCTTCAAGTGAAACCACTGCCTGCAAGAGATGTGATGTTCCAATTGAGTCAATTTCAACAGCAACAGCATGTTTCACACCTAAGCGAGCAAATTCCAGCACGTTCTTACCAGTTCCTGCGGCGATATCCAACATGGTGAATTGCGGCAATTTTTTAAAATCAGCCACATGATCCAGGAAATATCGCACTTCACTTGCAACTTCAATGCCCCAATAGTCCAGACCAAACTGACGATAACCCTGGCGATAAAGCCCGAGACCGACGTTCGTGCTAGCAGTTGGGTTGCGCAAAACTTCTTCCATCTGAGTACGCGTGAACAAAGCAGTCATTTGAGTACCTCACAACTTTCTTTAGATGTTAACGAGCGAGCAATTAATCGAAACTTATTCTGTATTAGGTTTTGAACCAGTGAATAAGTCACAATTAACCTGAACCACGTGTCCAGGTAAAAAATCTCGAAGAAGATCTTTTATCCAAACACTCTGACTTTATTCAGTATGTAAATAGTGCGTAATTATATCACAGGAGTAATTTTTTAGTAATTGATAGTAAGAATTAAAAGTGATAAAATTCATCACCCAAATTTTTGGGTGTCGCTCGTTAACAGATGAAAGGAGGTAACACTTTATTACAAAGTGAGAAGTAGTGTTTTTTGTATGTTTTGCGTTGTGTATAACTGTTTAGAAAAGGAATGAACTATCATGATTGGAAAGAGATACATCTCCGAACGTAGTGACCTTGGTCAAGAAAGAGCTGCAGAGTTGGCACAACTAGAAGCTAACTTTTGGACAGCACTTGCGTCAGGTCCCATTGCACACAAAGTTGGCTTTGCGTCAGTGTACGTTACTGGCAAATGTCATTTGAAGTGCCCGCATTGCCACGCAGAAGAACATTTTGCAGAGATTATTGGTGATGCTTCGACAGAACAAATGATGCGCATCATCAATGGTGTCGCGCAGATGACAGATCGCGTGCAATTGACAGGCGGTGAGGTCTTCATGAGGACTGACCCGATGTCTAAAAAGAATGACGTCCCTTTGCTCATTGATGAGATCTTTCGTCGTGGCAAAGAGACTATCATGCAGACCACGGGCATGCACCTGACGGATGAACTGCTTGATTTTTTTGCAGACCGCAATGTTACCTGGATTGCATTATCACTCGATGGTCCTGATGCTGCATACAACTCACGCATCCGTGGCACTGATGTAGCTTTTGAGAAAACCATTGAGTGGCTGCCAAAGCTGAAAAGGCGCGGTTTCAAAGTCAAGGTTGGGACAGCGGTGACATCACTCAACAAAGACGTTGATAAGATGTTGGAGTTGGGGCGGTTGGTAGTCTCACTCGGCGCAGACCACTGGAAGCTGTATCAGTTCTATGGCCGTGAGATTGGTCGTGCGTCAGGTATGAACGCAGATGTTCTAGCAGTCAGTGATGAAGATTACAATGCGATCATGGATGCAATCACTGCAGAGTTTGGCAGTGAACAACACACTGGCATCGTTCGTCACGATCTTGACACATTCTACAACTCACCCGCTCTTTTGGTCCAGCCAAATGGCATCACAACCATTATGAAAGGAACAAAAGACATTGAAATGGGGAATGTGCTAGTCAACTCGCCGCAACAAATCTTGTTGAATCTCGTTGCTAGTGGAAGCGACCAAACCATCACCTTGAACAGCGTCAAAACCTACTAATCCTACCGAAGGCCTAAAAAGCCAAAACCACCGTTCATCACTGTTGATGAGTGAGTGAGCAAGCTGGAGTATTCCAGCTTGCTCATCTCATTCTATTCTTCAATTTTATTTAAACTGTAATCAATTCTATCCATGTCGCGTGGGAACATCACAGCTTCTCGAATGTTTTTCAATCCAAGTACCTGCATGGTGATTCTTTCAGCTCCAAATGCAAATCCACCTTCTGGCGGCACACCATATTTGAACGCTTCAAGGAAACCCTTAATTTTCTCAGGATCCATTTGCCATTCTTTTACGTGTTTAAGTAATTGTTGGTAATCATTAATACGTCTACCTCCTGATAGCAGTTCAACACCTCTACAAAGTAAGTCCATTCCTTCATTAAATTCAGGATTTTCAGGATTCGGATAGACATAGAATGGTTTTTTCTTTGTGGGATATCCATAAATAAATACCAAGTCAGAACCAGTTTCCTCTTTTATGATTGCGCAGATATCTCTTTCATTTTCAGGATTAAGATCTTTTTCTCCTCTACAATCCTTACCAAGTTTTTCATAAATCTTTTCTTGTGCTTCTGTTAAACTCATTGTTGGAGTCTCATCAATAATAGTAGGTAAAGATACATCAAAGAGTTTTAATTCTTCTGAACATTTTTCTGAAAGTTGTTTGAAAATGTATTTAATGACATTTTCAGCCATGTCTTTTACTTCAGTCCAGTCTTCAATAAATCCCATTTCAGCATCTAAAGACACAATCTCAGTAATATGTCGTGAAGTTACACTTGGCTCAGCACGAAATACTTTATTGACACTGAATACTCTTTCAAATGCACTCATCACAATTTGTTTATAGAGTTGAGGGCTTTGGGTAAGGTATGCTTTTTTGTCAAAGTAGTTTACTTCAAAGACTTCTGAACCACCTTCTGCAACAGCAGGAGTAATAGCAGGAGCTTGGAATTCCATGAAACCATTATCTTTTAAGAATACTCTGAATGAATCAATGATGACTGCTTGAACTTTGAATATAGCCTGCACTTTTGCATGTCGCAGTGAAATTGGTCTGTGGTCAAGCAATGTAGGAAGTTCAACATCTAACTCTTTTTTTCCTAAATCAAAAGGAAGCATTTCATCAGGTTTTGCATATACTGTATATTCCTCTACGTCTACCTCTACAGTTCCTGTAGCAAGATCAGGATTGATCATTCTCTCTGGGCGTTGCTTTACTGTACCAATTATTTCAATTGGTGATTCAGGAGTTAGATCACTCATCTTCTTAAAGCCGACACATTGAACTTTAGCAGACCTATCACGTAGTTCTATAAAAGTTAACTTTCCATGATCACGTTTTGTGTCAACCCAGCCCTTGAGGCGTACTTTCTCACCAATACAATGTATTGTGTCTATTATAAGTGTTCTTTTCATAAATTCTTTGGTCTCTGGTTCTGCCATTTGGCTCCTTTATATACTGTGTGGTCACATTTTTGCCACGAAAAAACCCTCGCTCATCTCCAAATTACTTGGAAACAAACGAGGGTTCTTGCGAACGGTACCACCTCTTTGTACTTATTCCTGCTATTACGGGCTTACCCGACTTGGTTACTACCCCAAGTGTCCTTCCATTCACTGGATCGCTTTTTGTCAGAAAGCTTAATTAAGGACTGTGAGTGAATTATACGTTCCGACAGAAGTAAATGCAAGAACATAGGGTATAAAACGTCAATATTTAGATTTGTAACAGTTCGGGGCGATTTAAGAGATATTTATAAATTTCAAGGGCTTGATAAACGTGATCTCTAATACCTCCATCTGTCGGGAAGTCATCTATACACGGAATATCCTCTGTTGGAGGTAAAACTCCTGTACTAGCTAAAACTTTAAGATATAAATGACTATGTGGTCCCGCAAGATTATCTAGGTTAATTGTCTCAGCAGGTCTCCAATTTAGCAGCTCAGGAAAAAATTGGAGCCCCATCTTATCCATTAGCTGCATAGTAAAATTGTTAGGATCAGATCTATAGTCATCTGCTTTAACCAGTGAGAATGGTATATTCTGTTGTTCACAGAAGTTAATTTGCTCTAACATTAGTTCCCAGCCTGTTTCCTGTAAAGGAAAAATTGGAGAACTGCCACCTTCAATTTTCTTTTGTATTCGTGAATATATATTTAATCTTGGGTCTCTAAGCAAGAAAATTATTGGAAATTTAGTTAGACTGGCTAAGATTGGAAAGTTTTTTCCGACTTGGTAAGGCATTTCCTTAATAACTAGTCCCTCTCTATTTTGTGTCGTCCCCTTTTTATACTGTTCAGATAAATCTATAGGCTGGTCAATCAAATGCAACGCATCCAAAATTGATTTGTTTTGGTAGTAGGTTACTTCAAATGGTTCATGTGCGTAGTAACGTATATCAGGATGTTCCCAAAAAAGTCGGGCTAATGCTGTGGAAGCTGAACGAGGTGGAGAAACAATAAGTCTTATTGAATCGTATTTACACTTTAAGTACTCAATTAATTGAGTATGTTCTTGTTCTTTATTTTGCATAAATTTAAAATAAATCGGAGTATATCATATTTAACACACTTAATATGTAAATTATTGACAGTTTGACTATTAACACTATAATTTGATGTAAATTTATATGAAAAATTCATTTGAAGCCCCCCTTTCTTCAGTAGTAAACCAATATGGTGAACAAAAAGATAAAGGTACACTTGCGTTAGTGACTGCTAATACAACTCCTTCAGATTTAGAAGAAGTTAGAAAAGATAACAAAGCTGTCACGGCACTCTATATAAATTTTGGACAAGATGGTTCTCATACTGATACACAGAGTGTCCGTAATCTAGTCAGACACCAATCAGTAACATTAGATGAGATTCAAATTCAAACTCTTTCTGCAAGTTTTATGGATACTGAGAACACTAGACAGTACGATACAGGGACACTTATTAATACATTGCATGGGATTGCAGCTGATTACGCGTTATACAATGGTTTTCAAACCGTACAAATACTTGAAGGATTTGAAACTGCTTCTGTTTTTCATCAATTGCCTCAATATTATTTTGCACTTAATAGACAGATAGCAGCGGTTGCTGGTGAAGGAAAGATACATATTCAAGGATTAACCAGTAATGCTGTCGACGTCCCACCTACTGCAAAGCCTTTTACTGAGTCTGAAAATTTGGTGTTATCCATGCTTTCTGGGGGTCCTGATTCAAGCGTACTATTAAGTGAGTTAATTAGAAGATACTATAGAAGATCAGTTGTTGAAGCTATATTTATCAACTTTGGGCAGCCATATATGGCTCAAGAACTCTTGAGTGCTAGAAATATCGCTAATGTATGCAAAGTACGTTTGAATGAAATAAGCGTAGCTGGCATCAGTCAAGCTTTTGTTGGTAAAGGCGAAGTGGGTGTGGGTTATCCGATTCTTCGCAACCTTATCAATGGCATGTATGGGCTGGCAAGTGATTATGCTCGTTTTAGGAATGCTAAGGAACTTCATCATGCAAATATCAAGGAAGATGTTATTAATCTGCCTTGGATGACAGAATTTTTTGCAGCCTTAGATCAAACAGTGGGAGTAAGTGCGGAACAAGATCTAAATGTAAAGTCAGAATATCTTGCTGTTCCTAAAGCAGAAGTTATCATGCGTGGAAGTGAGATGATAGGAGACAAACTTGGCGAGACTTTCAGCTGTCTGACTACAAGTGCTGTCGGTAAGCATTGCGGAAAATGCAGAAGCTGCAGAAACCGCCGGAAAGCATTTTTGGCCTCTCAGACTGAGGATACAACAGTTTATGAAGTAGAACCTGAAGTGGGCCAAGTCGAGATCTATGAGCCACCTTTGACCTGGACTTAGAAAAAGTTATAGTAGACTACTACTGACTTAACTTAGTTTTTATAAACTCACCTACAACCGGAAAGTCAGTATTTTTAATTCCGTGAGTTGTTGGATGAGGTGTAATTACAAACAGTGTGCCATCTTTTTCAGCCCAACCATACTTGAAAACTTGGCTGATACTTACCCAATTCCACTTATCAACAGCACTTATAAGGCTCCATTCATTTATATAGTTTTGCTGTGAGCTGTAGAAGACTACAACCTTTGGTCTGTACCTAGCGATCAATTCTGTTAATCGTGCTCTTCGAGCTGGAGAAACTTGAGTAAAGTACTCATTTCTGTCTTTATAGCCAAAGTACTTTAAGAAAATTTCATGCCAAAGCCAGAGGCTAGTACTTCGAGATGCCATTGGCATTAGTTCAACGCAGCAATTATCCCCACTCAATCTACCTAATCGATGTCTCTGGTATTCACGTCTGAGATCTTTTGAGAGTGGATCTTTTCCTTCAAGCACTAATAGAATCTGAATGAGCTTTGTCCAAGTGGGTTGAATGCGTGTTAGCTGATGCTCTGAAAAACCTACGTGTTGATGATAATCGATTGAATCAACAGTAATACCTTTACCAAGAGCTTCCCATGTTTGAATTCTGCGGAAATTCTCTTCAAGATCTTTTCCACCTCCTTCTTCTTTTCCTACAAACCAGTAAGGTGCTTCAAGGTTGCCATAACCAAAAAAATTAGTTATATAAGCGGACAAACTTGGTTTACTAATTGTAGTATCAAACATATATAGTTTGGATTTCCATCGCGTTTATTAATTATAAACGCTTAACAGCAATACATTAACTCGACAGGTCAATGTAAAAAATCCTATTTTGGGATTATTCGATAATAGGATATATCATAGTTATTAATGAGTAAGTCAATTTATTCCGATGATTATAAAGATATTTTAGCTCGCTTAAAATCAGCGAGAATTGAGTCTAAGTTAACCCAGAAAGATGTAGCACTTAAATTCAAAAAACCTCAATCATTTATTTCTAAAATTGAATCTGGAGAGAGAAGACTTGATGTTGGTGAAATTAAAAAGTTTGCCAAGATTTATAAAAAAGATATTTCTTTCTTTATTAAATAATATGGCAAAAAATTTAACAGTATCACAAAGAGACCAGAGTATTTACTTGATTATTTCTGAATATCTAAATACAAAAAGTCAATCAATCAAGTTTGATAATCCATTTTTATATGAAGAAGTCGAGTCGTTGTTCAGCACTAATATCTGGGGACACAGAGAAATAGTACTTACCATTTTAATGGCTAGATTGCTTAATCCTGCTTACAAAGCTTCCGAAAGTTTTTATTCATGTAATCCTCGTTCATTATTTGAGAATCCTATAAGAAAAGCTTTGCGAGAGCATGCTATCCCTCATAGAAAGTCTGGTCCATTAAATGTAGCAAAAAATATTAAAAAAATTAATCTTGACTGGGCATCAGATAAACATGAATCAAGTGTAGCAAAAAATGTTGTGAAAATTGTAGAAAAAATTGAATCAGTTTCAATAAATGATCTGAAGAAGTTTGCAGCTGCTTATATATCAAGATATAAAGAAGAAGCAAAAAAGGTTAAAGAGTTGGAAATAAATCTACCTTCTCAAGAAAACCCAATCTTTATTACTAAATTGTGTACTGACCTAATAAACACTGTTCCCGATGGAGGAGCTACTTCTCAGTTTATCATAGGTTTACTTATGGAATCGTTAAATATTGATCGCAAGAACTCTATTGAGGTTGAAGGCCATAGAGATAGCGTATCAACTACTAATACTACAAGTAAAAAACCTGGAGACATCATTGAAACTATTAACGGTAATTCTAAATTTGTATACGAAGTTACCACCAAAAAATTTAGTGATGATCGACTTATTGAGTCACACGAAGCTGCAACAACTTATGACAACTTGCTAAAGGATATATTTGTAATATGTAGACCTCAAGATGTACCAGATTCACTTACAATCAATGAATCATATTTAATGGCGACCACACAGTATAAGGAATTAGCTTACTACTTCATTAATATATATTTCTACATACAATCATACGTACTACTGCTCTCGCATACAGGGAGAAGTTATTTCTATCAACAGTTAATTACTTATGTTAATGAGACAAACACATCAGAACGAGTTAAACAATATTTTAAGCAATGGCATTTAGATAACACTGTTTAACTATAAATTTTCACTATCAAGGAGATCTTGAAGTGCTGATCCAACAGCAAATGCTAACTTACAGGGAACAGCATTCCCAATCTGAGAAAAGATTGAATTTTGCTTTCCCGAAAATTTATAGTCATCAGGAAATGTTTGAATTCTTAATGCCTCATCAACAGTTAGTCTCCTTAAATAACTTGGTATTGTAATACCGTCAATTTTCTCCCCAGCCATTAACATTCCATGATACTTTTCAATCCAACTGTCTGCTCCATTAAAGATATGATTTTCATCAATTATAGGAGTTCTGTTGCCACCCATCGATGCTGGCAAAGTATTTGAGTATCCATCTGGATCCATTGGTCTACCTGCTCCATTGAAAAGCATGCCTGCATAAGCAGATCTACGTAGAATTGGTTGTTTTGCCAGGGTTATTTTTGCTTTACATATTCTATTATTTTTTGCTGTTCCAGCAGGCCCTAGTTTCTTTAGAATCTCTATAATTGGTAATGCTTTCGTTTTATACTTTTTTAAGAATTGGTGAAAACTTGTATTACTACTTACAGCTCTACCCAAATCTTTTATACCTACTAAAAACATTCTTTCTCTTTTTTGAGGAACTCCAAAATCTGTCGCATTCAGAAGTATTAGTTCAACATATTTATAACCAAGTTCATGTGCCTTATCGAAGAGTTTTTTTCTAACAGGATCCCATTTATCTAGAACTGCTAATGCTTTTACATTCTCTAACACAAATGCCTTTGGCTTGACCTTTTCTACAACATCCATAAAACTGAAAATTAATTGACTTCTTTGGTCATTTGGATCCATTTTTCCTGCAACTGAAAAACCCTGGCAGGGAGGACCTCCAAAAACAACATCCACATCTTTAAAGTTATCTAGTTCTGAGATGAGGTTGCGTATATCACCGCAATGTATCTCACCCAGATGATTGAGTTTATAAGTGTCACAGGCATCCGAATTTATTTCATTAGCCCAGAGGATATTAAAGCCAGCTTTAGAAAAACCAACATCCATTCCACCTGCTCCTGTAAACAATGATATTGAAGTTCTTGATTTCATAATTTGCTAAAATCGTATCATATACTTTGTTATAGATATACCTTAACCTAATTAACAATTCTAAATATGAAATCTTTAATTTTCTGTAGAACATTCCTAGATTGTTTTTCATCCACTTCAACTTCCTGCATGAAGCTTCTTTTGCCAGAGTCTCTTTCCCACTGAATTTGATCTTGATTAATCCAGTAGTGCGATTTACATGGGAAATTCCAGTTCCCAATTGATGGATACAAGCTCACGGATTCACCATCAAATGTAAGTTTCCAGTCGTTTCTTGATAAAGGTGTGACTACTTCGTTTCCACATCCACAGCAACAACTATGAATGGAAGTTGAATATTTTATAGATACATAAATAGTGTTTTTCTCTAAAAATTCAGGAATATTATCAACAAATTTATGATTAATTTTCATCATTTATAACCTTATTTTCATCAATGTTATATAAAGAATTATATCCATTGGTAATGTCATGATAGTATAAGCACATTTTTTTCCATTTTATTACGGCTAACGCGGCATTTAATGCGTTAAGCTCTGAAATCTGAATGTTTTGGTTATATGCATCACTACTTGTTTCTGCAAAAGATATTCTTTCAAATAAGTTTGTACTACTAGTATTGCTACTTGTAGCCCTAATAGTACCTCTTAGCTTCTGATCAACAATTTCAACACCAATTCCACAGTCTATAAATGGTATACATTTCTTAATGAGTGAATCTATTATCACTTTTTTTTGTTGTCCACTGTCTATTGATATGAATACAAAATCAAGTTGATGGATTTCATTTAAATTTTCTTGATCTATGTTAATAGGATGTGGAGTGACGAATTTATGCATTTTTGCATACATGTTCGAGAAGAAATCAACTTTTTTTAATTTTTTTTCGATGTCACTTTTATCTGCAGCACCAGGTGATCTAAACGCATTATGCTGAAAAAAGTAGTCAGAATCAAAAATATGTATTTCTTTTACTGGCGTTTTAGATACGAAATCAAGTATATATGATCCAGTTCCACCAAGGCCAATGATCCCAATTTTTAAATTTTTAAATTTACTTGAATGACTTTCAATTCCCGATCTACTTGAATGGGTATCCAAATACTGAAAAACTGAGTCGTCATCAATATCAACAATAATGTTGAATTTTCTAGGTGTAACTGTAAAATCAACTGCTTGTGCTTGAGAACAAATAATATTACAGTATGTAATCATCTTGTGGTAGTAATCATTATATCCACCTTGAGGTTTAGCCGAAAACTTGTGGTCAGCAATTAAGCCATCAGCTAGGTTTTGTTTATCACTTGAATTTTTTATTTCAGTTATTTCTTGACCTGTAATATTGTGTGGATGCTGACCTATAAAATAAACAGTATGATCACTTGGCTTGAGTGTATGATCACCTTGTAATTCTAAATTAGTTACTAAAGTTCCTTCACATACCTTTAGACTTGAATCAAGGTAAGGTACATTTTCAACAACGAGATAACTTCCTAGCACCTTAATTGAGTATCCTTCATTTCTCAACTTTGTTAAATCAGGATTAAGATTTATCAGTTTTTGTGACATTGAAAACCATTCCTTTTTTCACCTTTACAGATCCACCTTTAATTATTGTGCCTTCATGTTGGTTATCGTGTCCGCGACTGTACGAGATAGAATACAAAACATTTTCACTTTCAATGTATTCACCAAAAGCAAGGATAACAAGTTGCTTGTAGTCAATCTCTTTTTCAGACCATTCCTTTTCTCTAGAGTTGACAATAATTGTTACCGATTTGCTTTTTTCCTCATGATCATTCATAAGTCCTTTTAAATTTTTAACTACTACTACGATATAGTAACAGACGTGGTAGAATAGTGAAGGTGGTAGATATGTACTACATATGCAAGATTTAACAGCTAATGACATCAAAACCTTAAATTTTATTGTTCAATATCAAGAAGAGAATGGTTATTCTCCCTCGCTTGAGGACATTAAAAATGCTATTTCCACTAAATCCACTAGAGGTGCTGTTTTGCATTTAGAAAAGTTAAAAAAATTTGGCTACTTGGAACGAAAAAATAACTCTAGAAGAGCAATAAAAATTTTAATAAAACCTGATGATCTTGAGACAATTTTGACTAGAGTACCTATTGTTGGTGAAGTAAAGGCTGGTTATGGGGGCATAGCTGAACAAATGATTGATGATTATAGAGATATTCCCATTAGTCTTACTGGAGGTAGAAGAGATGTTTTCTTACTTCGAGTTAAAGGTGATAGTATGACCAAGGCTGATATTAATCCTGGTGATCTACTCATTGTCTCTCCTGAGACAAATGTAAAAGACGGCGACATTGTAATTGCTTTTGACCCTGACAATGAAGAAGCAACAGTGAAAAGATTTAAAAGAATGAAGGAATATATGGTTCTTTTACCTGAGAGCCATAATCCTAATTATGAGCCTAAAATTGGCTCTGGATTTATAATTCAAGGAAAAGTTCTTAACAAGTTTGAAGAATAATTGTTAATTACTTAAACTCAATAAAGTTTATTCCCTCTTCCCTCGATTATTTCTATTCAGATATTCTCTTATAAAGATATCATTTGTTATCTAATTATCAAATCTAGTAACAAATTAAAAGATTAACTCACTGTCTCCTCATCCTACCATGCGGTAAAGACGTACTGCTTGCATCCATTCGGACACAAGCACTAC
>CAZYNM010000019.1:0-18504 GCA_964648715.1 uncultured Pseudomonadales bacterium
CGTAACAAGGTATCCGTACTGGAAGGTGCGGATGGATCACCTCCTTTCTAAGGAGGTAGGTAATAGGAACTCACGCCTATTCTCCACGTAAACGTAAGTTTACAAAAACCACAAACCCTTTGGACATGTGCCAAGGTCAGCGTTCTTACCATCATGCTTGTTTCAGTCATTCACTTACAATGCAAAATACAACCGCTTCACAGCGGTTTTTTTGTCTCTTATGCTCTGATACCTGTATATTTTAAAGATCCATGTCTAACAAAATTCCCATTAACCTCTGCCACGTCCTTATATGGTATACTACCTGCTTCTATGCAGCACCCAGACAGAAAAAACAGCTTTAGTACCAAAGAAAAACTTACGGCAGCGTCCGCCCTTCTTTTGTGCCTTGCTCTTGCACTGCCACAGTTCTGTAGCCCTGAAGCAAGCTCTGCCAGTATTATCAGTGTACCCTATATTTTATCTTTTATAACAGCTGGAGCTGCAGCGAGAATAGAAAAATAGATTGATTAAAACGCATTTTTATCATCATGCATCTTCATTAGCAATCTTTCATTATATCTGCTAATTTACTACTTCACAACAGCTCGTGAATTTTCTAAAATAGTGTCATATGGACATAGAAAAGCTCACAACCAAAGCAGCAGAAGCACTGCAAGGAGCAGTGCAACTTGCAGGTGAACTCAAGAATCCACAGGTCACCCCCGCCCACTTGGCTCTCGTGCTTGTGGGGCAGGCAGGAGGGATTGTCCCAGCCATTTTGCAAAAACTAGACCGTGATCCTGGCACCATCGCATCTCGGCTTAAAGATCGTATTGCCCAACAGCCTGTAGCTAGTACGCCTACTCAGCCACGAATTTCTCCCGAACTTAACACCGTCTTTGCGCAGGCAGAAAGTTATGCTGGTACATTAAGAGATGAGTTTTTGAGTACCGAACACTTCTTTCTGGCGCTTATTGAGGATAAAGAACTTGCACAAATTTGTGGCATAGATAAAGGACAGATTGAGAAAACACTTAAGGCCATTCGTGGCTCACAAAAAGTCACCGACCGTGATCCAGAAGGTAAGTTCGAGGCGCTTGAGAAATACACAGTAGATTTCACGCGACTTGCGCGAGAGGGGAAAGTGGACCCTGTCATCGGCAGAGATGAAGAAATTCGCAGGGTGTTGCAAATTTTGTCTCGCCGCAGCAAAAATAACCCAGTCTTGGTAGGTGAGCCGGGTACAGGCAAGACTGCTATCGTAGAGGGATTAGCTCGTAAGATTATTGAAAATGATGTACCAGACACCTTGCAGGGTAAGCGCCTCCTCAGCCTAGACATGGGCTCCCTCATTGCTGGCGCCAAGTATCGTGGTGAGTTTGAAGATAGACTCAAAGCCGTGATCAAGGAAATAGAGAGCGCTGATGGCTCAATCATTCTCTTTATTGATGAACTACACACTATTGTGGGTGCGGGCGCTCAAGAAGGCTCTACCGACGCTGGCAATCTCCTTAAACCAGCTCTTGCTCGTGGCAGCCTACGCACCATTGGCGCCACTACGCTCAAAGAGTATCGCAAGTACATCGAAAAAGATGCTGCATTGGAACGACGTTTCCAGCCAGTGATGGTAGAGGAGCCATCACCTGCAGACGCACTTTCTATTTTGCGTGGGATCAAAGAAAAATATGAATCACATCATGGTGTACGCATCCGCGATGCAGCCCTCGTTGCAGCAGTAGAGCTCTCTCGCCGGTACATCCCAGACCGCTTTTTGCCCGACAAAGCCATTGACCTCATGGATGAAGCAGCATCGGTTCTCAAAATTGAAATAGAGAGCAAGCCCACTGAGCTTGACCAGCTGCACCGACGTATGCGTCAGCTAGAAATAGAGAAAGCTGCGCTTACCAAAGAGACTGATCCTGCTTCCAAAGAACGACTCAGTGCACTTGAAAAAGAGATGTCTGAGCTGTCCGAGCAGTACACAGCCAAGGAGCTTCAGTGGAAAAGTGAAAAAGACATCATTGATACACTGAAAGGTATCAGCAAAAAACTCGATACAGCCCGGGAGGAGGCTCAGCAAGCTGAGCGGCTGTACGATCTTCAAAAAGCAGCTGAGCTGAAGTATGG
The DNA here is from genome assembly GCA_964648715.1 of uncultured Pseudomonadales bacterium. GTDB lineage: Bacteria > Patescibacteriota > Microgenomatia > UBA1400 > PJMF01 > OMIS01. The sequence continues at coordinate 2,110 of CAZYNM010000019.1, forward strand.
AACTATTCCACAACTCGAGAAGCAAAGCCAAGAGGCCAAAACCAAACTGGAGAAGATCCAAAAAAACACTGCTATTCTTAAGGAGGAAGTCACCGAAGACGATATCGCCAAAGTGGTATCACGCTGGACTGGTATCCCTGTCCAAAAAATGCTCACCAGCGAGACAGACAAGCTCACCCACATGGAAGATGAACTGAGCAAACGAGTGGTTGGTCAACACACAGCCATTGCTGCTCTCAGTAATGCTGTGCGCCGTTCACGGGCAGGTATTTCAGAAGAATCCCGTCCTATTGGTTCATTCATTTTCCTCGGCCCTACCGGTGTGGGCAAAACCGAAGTAGCCAAAGCAGTTGCCGAATTTTTATTCAACGATGAGAATGCCCTTATACGTATTGATATGAGCGAGTATATGGAACGCCATGCTGTAGCACGGCTCATTGGTTCACCACCTGGATATGTGGGATATGAAGAGGGTGGACAACTCACTGAAGCAGTTCGTCGACATCCCTACGCAGTACTACTATTTGACGAAATAGAAAAGGCACATCCTGAAGTATTTAACGTACTCCTGCAGCTACTCGATGATGGCAGACTGACTGATAGTAAAGGGAGAACAGTGAATTTTAAAAATACAGTTATTATTATGACATCAAATCTCGCAAGTCCTGCTATTATGGAGCATACAGAGGATTCTGCAGCTCAAGAAAAGGCAGTCCAGACTGCGCTTCGCTCCCACTTTAAACCTGAATTTTTAAATAGAGTTGATGACACTATCATTTTCCAACCACTGAGTCAGGCCGAAATCAGCCAGATTGTAAGACTACAGCTTGATAAAGCTGCCCTGCGCCTCAAACAGAAAAATATAACCCTTACCGCAACTGAAACCGCCATTACCAAGCTGGCGGCCAGTGGCTACGACCCCGTCTTTGGCGCACGACCACTCAAACGCCTTATTCAAACCACTATTCTTGACCCACTTGCGCTCAAGATTATCGAAAAAGAGGTGGGAGCTGGCGATGCTGTGCGTGTTGATGCCACACAAGAGGGAATAGTTCTCAAAAAAGTGTAGTGAGCGTGGTATACTACACAGTTGTTGACCTTGGGTGTATAGCTCAGATGGTTAGAGCGCAGTCCTGATAAGACTGAGGTCCTACGTTCGATTCGTAGTACACCCACATACAAAAACTCCGGTTTCATAATGAAACCGGAGTTTTTTTGTTTTCGAATCGAACGAAATGAGTGATTACCAACGGCGATCACTACTGTCGCGACCAGCAGAGCGGAAACCACCACGGTCTCCACCTCCACGGCGGTCAAATGAACGACCACCACGGCCGCCACCGAAACCACCACGACTACCACCGCCACCAAATGAACCGCGTTCGCGTTTCACTTGAGGACGAGCGACAGAAACGAACAGGGTTCGTCCACCGAACTCCATGTTGTTAACTGCAGTCATAGCAGCTTCAGCTTCTTCAGCTGTAGCAAACTTAACGAAAGCAATTCCTTTTGAACGACCAGTCATCTTGTCAGTGATGAGCTTAAGCTCAACAATTTCGCCATACTGGGCAAACAGCTCTTGGAGCTCTTGCTCGGTTGTGGCAAACGCGATGCTGCCTACAAATAATTTTGTGGGGTCCACAGCTTGTGAATCACCACCGGAGACCTGAGTTTGCACTTGGTCTGTCATCATGTCTTGCATGATTTCTCCTTATGTCCTGGCCTACTGTGCCAGGCTAACACTACTTGGGGCTTTATCGTTAAAAGGAAAATAGTTCAAAAAAGAGACACCTTACTTTTCGTTTAAAACTCACCAGTGACAACGTTACTTTGTGTCGTCACGATGACATTATACCACATCGTTGCATTTTTCACCTTGATTTTTAGCAGACAACTATTTAGAATGCTAACCTATGACTGAAAAGGATACAACCCAATCCACCGACGCGGTACTCTCAACCACCGCATTACCAGATAAGAAACCGGAAAACCTCGTACCTGTTCAGCCAGTCAAAGAGGTATTGCCAGTTGTCCCTATTAGAGAGGGAGTTCTGTTCCCCAGTACTGAATCGGTGCTTACTTTTGGCAGAAGCATTTCACTCAACGCCATCAAGGAAGCTCAAAAAACAAAGAAGATGGTGATCTTGCTCACCCAGCACTCACCTGAACAAGAAGTCCCGGGTGCAACTGATATGCACCTCATTGGCACACTGGCTGTTGTAGAGAAGACTATACACGTTGATGGTAGTGTTAATGCACTTGTACGTGGCATTAAACGAGTGAAAGTTGATGAGTTTGTCTCAGTCACCACCCGCCTCATGAGCGCAACCTACCATGAACTATCAGATGTCGAATCAGATGACGCTGAAATGCAAGCCATGGTGCAACATCTCCAAAAAGAGTTCCGCAAAGCAGTGCATATGGGCAAACCAGTTGAGTTTCTTAACTTCATGAAACTGATGGGTGGTGTTACTAACGGTGAGCTGGTTGATCAAATTGCCAGTACACTCAGTATTAAAACGCAAGAAAAACAGCTGCTGCTTGAAGAAATAGATGTGAAGGAACGTCTCAGAGCAGTTACTGAGCATCTGGCACATGAGCTCAAAGTTTTGGAAATTGAAAAAGATGTAGTTGCCAAAACACAAGAGAAGTTTGATAAGCACATGCGTGACAACGTCTTAAGAGAGCGCCTCCGAACCATTCAACGCGAGCTGGGAGAACTTGAAGATGAAGAAGAAATTGTAGATGAATACTTCCAGAAGCTTAAAAAAACTAAATTCACATCTAAAGACACCAAAGATAAAGTAGAAAAAGAAATCAAGCGTCTTCGCGTGATGTCTCCCAATAACCCTGAAGCAGGATACATACGCACTTGGCTTGATACAATCTTTGAACTACCGTGGAACAAACGAACTACTGCACAAGTAAGTCTAGAAAAGGCAGCACGGGTACTCGCTGAAAATCACTATGGCCTAGAAGATGTCAAAGATAGAATTATTGAATACATCGCCGTACTTTTGAAACGGCAGGAAAGAGCAAAGTCAAACCAGGTAAGTTTACCTACCATTCTGTGTTTTGTAGGACCTCCCGGTGTAGGTAAAACCAGTATCGGCCAATCTATTGCCAAAAGCTTGGGCAGAACATTTGTGAAAGTGTCACTGGGCGGCATCAGAGATGAGGCAGAGATTCGCGGTCATCGCCGTACGTATGTGGGTGCTATGACAGGAAAAATTATCAATGGCATCAAACAAGCAAAGACAATGAACCCTGTCTTCATGCTCGATGAAGTAGATAAGGTTGGACTTGATTATCGTGGTGATCCATCTGCAGCACTGCTTGAGGCACTTGACCCTGAACAGAACAGAGCATTTGAAGACCACTACCTTGATACACCATTTGATCTTTCTGAGGTGATCTTTATTACCACCGCCAATACCTTGGACACCATTCCCGGGCCGCTGCGTGATAGATTGGAAATAATACCCTATACCGGTTATACAGAAGAAGAAAAATTCCATATTGCTACGGGACATCTACTAAAGAAGGTGTATGACTCTGCAGGTCTCACTCCCAAACAACTTGAGTTCCCTGATGAGCAGATCATGACTATCATTCATCGCTATACGAGCGAGGCTGGTGTCCGTTCACTGGAACGTACCCTCAGTAAGGTGGCTCGCAAAGCAGCTCGGACTCTCATTGAGCAGCCTACAGAGAAAAAAGTGAAAGTAACCGAAGAGAAACTGCGAGAGTACTTGGGTCCTGAACCATTTGATATAACCAGGATGGAAGATGAAGACCAAGTAGGGCTCGCTACGGGGCTTGCCTGGACAACGGTGGGTGGCGATGTGCTTTTCATTGAAGTTGCACTGAGCCCTGGAAAAGGCATGATTCAGTTGACTGGTAAGCTTGGAGAAGTAATGAAGGAGTCAGCACAAGCTGCATTTACGTATGTTAGATCTCATGCCAAAGAACTGGGTATTGATAGCAAACAACTGGCAAAACTAGATGTTCACATCCATGTTCCCGAAGGAGCAGTACCTAAGGACGGACCATCAGCCGGTGTTACTATAACTACCGCAATAGTATCTGCGTGTACTGGTCGACCTGTAAAACGTACTGTCGCAATGACCGGTGAAGTGACACTCCGTGGTCGTGTCCTCAAAATAGGTGGACTCAAAGAGAAGAGTATAGCTGCCAAGAGAGCAGGGAGCACAACGGTCTTTATCCCACACAGCAATCTTCCTGACCTGGAAAAAATTCCTGAATCAGTGAAACAGACGATTACGTTTATCCCTGTTAAGGATGTGCGAGAGATCTTGAATCAAGCCCTTGTCTAACTGGGTTCAACTCCAGTACTCCATGGTACACTACTAGCATGAAGCGTTGGGTACTTACCTGTTTGTTTTTTTTATGCACCAGTTTTGTACTCAGTGGGTGTACCAACCCTTTGGCTAAAAAACCACAGTCTGGTATTCAAGTGATTACCGGAGAAACTCCCGCTTCCGTCTTCATTAATGGACAGTATCTCAATAAAACGCCTTTGGTAGAAAAAAGCCTACAGCCTGGTATCTATACCATAAAACTAGAACCGGATAATACTGAGTTGGTCCCCTACGAGACCACCGTGACGCTCTACCCAGGGACTTTGACAGTCTTAACATGGAAGCCTGGTTTACTGCCCGAACTCAGCAGCGGTGTTCTCCTTGAGATGCAAAAAAACACCAATGACACTACCAGTGTGGAGGTTGTTACTATTCCAGAAAATGCCATTACTACCATTGATGGCAAAAAAGAATTCAGTCCTATTACCCTCACAACTCTCCAAGAAGGAACCCATGAGCTACAACTTAATCTTCCCTCCTATGAAACGCAAAAGCATACTATTAGTGTCCAGAAAGGCTTCCATCTTAAAATATCTGCCAAACTTGCAAAGGTGACCGATGAGCTCACTGGACAGCCAATAGCTTCTAGCGCAGCTAGCACATCCACTGAAGCTACAGAAAGTGCCCAGCCAACAAGCACACCATCGCTCAAGGCAAGCACAACACCCACTCCATCGCCCATCCCTACCAGCAAACTTGGGGCTTTGTCTACTGCAAGTGCCTCAGGACATATAAAAATCATGAAAACTGGCTTTTTTCACGAAAACCAAGAAGTCTTGCGAGTGAGAGATTTCCCGGGATCATCAGGCAAGGAACTTGGATTTGCACCAGTAGGTAGTATCTATCCTTATCTGGGTCAACAAAAAAATAGTTGGTATTTCATTGACTTCTCAGGGAAACAAGGCTGGGTAAATGGACAGTATGTCCAGATGGTGCCGTAATGCTAGGTAGCATTTTTCTCCTTACTGGTTCATGGGTGCTAGGCATCTCTATCGTGCGATGGCTGTCTCTCAAGACTTGGCTTTCAGAAACGCTCGCCCTCATCTACATCTTGGGGACAACAGCAGGTATTTGGCTGAGTTTTCTCGTTGTTGCCACGGTGGGCTATGAATGGGTAACACCAATTTTCTGTGTTGTTACTGCTACTAGTTGGCTACACAGGCAGTGGTTTATTGATCAAAAAAAAGCCCTTGCTCGCTGGCAGCCTACAAGAGCAACCTTTTCGTTGCTGTTGTGTGTACTGGTACTGCTGTGCCTTTTGACGCCGTTATTTGCAAGCCGGATGTTGCAAGTAAAAAATGGCGCGTTGTGGAGTGGTGGCAGTACATGGGGAGATCTTGCACTGCATACTACTTTTATTCGACAGTTCGCACGACAAGAGACTTTTGATCTTACATCACCCATCTATAGTCAAACTAAAACAAACTACCCATTTTTACTTAATTTGTATGCTGGTCTTCTTTTTAGAGGTGGCCTGCCTCTCAGAGTAAGCCTCATGCTTACAGGCTGGTCTCTGGTCATTGCTAGTTGTGTACTGTGGTTTACGGCACTCTTTAGGTTGACAGGCAAGACAAGAGCGGGGTGGGTGAGCTTGTGTCTTTTTTTTGCCAATGGTGGCTTTGGGTTTATCTATGCCTATCAAGATTATCTCAAAAGTCAGCTGCCATTCTTGACTTTTATCTTTCACCAAACAAAAAACTACACGCATCTTGAGCAAGACGGTATCTACTGGTCCAATGTGATCGTTGACATCTTCTTACCTCAGCGCACCTTTATCGCTGGATTTATGTTGTTTATTGTTTGTATGTGGATATTCATGTACGCCAGTTTACACCCCAAAATGTACCACCGCACTTGGGTCATAGCAGGTGTGCTCACAGCTCTGACTCCGCTGCTCCACACGCATACTTTCTTGACCCTAACAGGCGTGCTTGTCTGTCTAACTGGGTACTCTCTATGGCGTCGCATACTACACTGGAAAGAAGTGTTCATTAAAGGACTCTTTTTTCTTGCTTTCACACTTCCTCAATACGTCTGGCAAACTGCCCATACTGCCACAACTCAGTCATTTATAGCTACTCACTTTGGGTGGTATACCGCTCCGGGACAGTCTGTGGCGATTTTTTGGGTAGAAAACATGGGCGTGGGTGTCTTCCTATCTGTGGTCAGTTGTCTGTGGCTGCTGTGTACAATCAAAAAACATACTGCCCTAAAACTATGCTTGCTTGCTCTCCATCTGCTCTTTTTGATTGCGAATGTGTTGCAGTTCCAACCGTTTCTTTTTGACAATATGAAGTTTATGGTTTTTAGCTACTTTGCTGTGGCGAGTGTGATTGGCATTATGATCGCCACACTTCCCTTTTCCAAAGCAATGGTTCTCTGGGTTTGCATTCCTGTTGCAATGCTCTCTGGGCTACTCGCCATCCTGCGAGAAAGTACTACGCATTGGCAGATGGCATCTGCGGCAGACCTCCAGACGGCCAGAGACCTTGCACCCCGTCTTCAACCACAAGCAATTGTTTTGACTGCTGACACGCACATCCATCCAGTTCCCTTTCTCATCGGCAATCCAGTGGTGATGGGATATCGAGGCTGGTTATGGTCCCATGGGTTTGACTTTTCACAGACTCAAGATGATGTGGCAACAATTTTTGCGGGAGGGAGTCATGCACAAGAACTGTTACAAAAATACAACGTTGGGTATGTCTACATTTCGCCACTGGAACGCACCCAGTACAACATAGAAGAAAGCTTTTTTGCCTCTCACTATGCACGCATTTATCAATCACAAGACATATCTGTGTATCAAGTAACTAGATGATCGCAGCAATAAGTTGAGCAAAGCTGTCAGGTTCTAGAGAAGCCCCTCCCACAAGAGCGCCAGAGCATACGGTAAAGTACTCCTGTACGCTGGCTGCATCAACACTGCCTCCATAGATGACTGCAGTTTCCACACTCGTACGACTGCGGATTGAGTCCACCACAGTACGTACACTCCCCACATCGGTTCGCTGCCCAGTACCAATACTAGCGAGTGGTTCGTACGCAAAAACTATCCGAGAAAGATCATGCGATGACAAAGCAGCGAGCTGTTCATCCAAATACGGCGTGTCAATACACACGATAGGAGTGAGCCCTGCTTCTAGTGCTCGCTCAACTTTACCTGCAACAACGATGCTTGTCTCGTTAAAATGCTGCCGGCGCTCTGAATGCCCCACAATCACATACTGTGCTCCTGCATCCATGACTTGATCAGCACTCACAGCACCTGTGTATGCTCCTTGCGGAAACGGGCTCACATCCTGAGCACCCACATTCCAGCTGGGAGGTAGTGCCGCACGTACCAATGAGAGAAAGGGAAAGGGTGGAGCAACAACAACGGTGGTGGATGGGCTAGGATAGCGTGTGCCAAGATCAACGCACCAATCTTGAGCAGCATGCTTTGTTTTATGCGCTTTCCAGTTGGCAATTAAGTATGTCTGCATAGTGCTCCTTCTGCTCATTGTATACCGCTCAGTGATTTTTTGTGTACCGCATCTTCACCCCACATCCAACAAGTGATAGTATGAAATTCTCATGAACGAACAAAGCGCGAAGCTCAATACAGCACAACAAGAAGCAATCATCCACCCCGGCGGGCCTGCCCTGATTTTGGCAGGTGCTGGTTCAGGGAAAACGACGGTGCTTACACACCATGCTGCTTGGCTAATAGAACAGGGAGTTGCCCCCAGTGAAATTCTGCTGGTGACATTTACAAACAAAGCCGCGGGAGAAATGAAAGAGCGCGTGTTCAAACTAACTGGATTTGAGTTACCCATGGCGGGAACATTTCATAGTATTGCGGCACGTATTTTACGCAGTACCGCACACCTACGTGGCCTTACGTCCTCATTTGTTATCTATGATAGTGACGATCAAACAATGCTTCTTAAGACAGTGTACAAGAACCTTGGTATAGACGCAGCGCAGTACAAGCCAGCTGCCGTCAAAGCTGCTATTTCTAAGGCAAAAAATGAGCTTATATCTGCTCGCGAATTTGCACAGACTGCCACCGGAGACTTTGCATCAATTACCGCACGGGTTTACAGCGCCTACACGCTGGCACTTAAAGAGGCCAATGCAGTTGATTTTGATGATCTTATCTTCCATGTGGTCAGCTTACTGAGTGAAAATGCATCGGTACGAGCACACTACCAGCAAGCCTACAGTCATGTGCTGGTAGATGAGTATCAGGACACAAATAAGGCACAATATGCGTTCACTAAACTGCTTGCACAACCTCAAAATAATATCTATGTAGTGGGGGACTTTAGTCAGAGTATCTATGCTTGGCGTGGCGCCGATTACCGCAACATGCTCAATCTCAAACACGACTTCCCAGGCATACGTGAATACAAACTAGAACAAAACTACCGTTCAACTCAAACCATACTGGATGCGGCTACTGCAATTATTTCACTTGATACTGATCATCCAGTTCTCAGTCTGTGGACAGCCCGTACTGAGACGCAACCTATCACTGTGCGTGAACACCAGACAGGAGATCATGAGGCACAAAAAGTAGTAGAAGAAGTTGAACGCCTGAGAAGGAACATCCCACTTACTGAAATGGCAATTTTGTTCCGCACAAATGCTCAATCACGTATTTTTGAAGAAATGCTTATTAGATCTGGAATTCCCTATACGTTGCTTGGAGGAACCAAGTTTTATGAGCGTATGGAAATAAAAGATGTACTAGCATACGCACGCATACTCATTAACCCAGCAGATACCGTCAGTTTGGCACGTGTACAGAAGCTTGGTAAACGCAAGCTGTTAGAGTTCCTTAGTTATCGGGACGGATTAGATGAGCAAACACTCCATACAATGCCAGTAAGCACACTCCTCAAAGAAGTTCTCGAAAAGAGCTCATATCTTGATCGATACGATACTCGCCTAACAGAAGATGAAGAACGGCTCGAAAACATTGGTGAATTGGTTAATATGGCTGGACAATTTGAATCGCTTACTGCATTCCTTGAAAACATTGCACTACTTCAAGATGATTACTTGATACAGGGAGGGATGCGAAAAAAACAAGGCGCTGGTGTACAAGTTATGAGTTTGCACGCAGCTAAAGGTCTCGAATTTGAAGCTGTGTTTCTTGTTGGACTTGAAGATGGCTTGCTCCCACACAGCAGATCACTTCTGAGCCCAGCACAGATGGCAGAGGAACGACGACTTACGTATGTAGGTATTACCAGAGCAAAACGTTTTCTTTTCTTAAGTTATGCACGCAGCAGGTATCAATATGGGACACGAACAGGCAGCATACCCAGCCGTTTCTTAAAAGATATTCCTTCACAGCTCTTCTTGTTTCAGTCTGACCAGCCCACACAACCCGCATGGGCTCAGAGTTCACAGTCAACGAGTAGGCGATTAGTAGTTGATGAAGACCTGGCAGAAGCGGCACTTCGTGGTGATATTGACTTAGAAGTCTTCTTAGATAGTTAAGAGTTCTAGAAAAAATCATACTTGTACCCAAGATAAAAAAGTTGTACGCTTTTATTCAGGTCTTTCTATGAAATTTACCATACGCATACTTTTCTTGACATCAATCCTAGCAGCTTTTAGTTTTCTGACTGCTCGTTTGTCTCCAAAGCAGTATTCAGCTAGTTTATCTACGGTTTCTGTAACCCTTTCTAACTCTCGTTTGTCCTTCCGTGGAGCTCTAGCTTCTGGAAATAGCACTGGTTCCACTGTTGCTTATATCAATACCACTCCAAACACGTATCCATCTTCAGCATCTTCACAACTTGTGCAGGGTGATACTGTGAGAGTTGGAAATGCTGGTTCAATGGGGCTGTTCACTGTTGACGACTCATACAACAACACTACCAATCCATTTCGTTCTGAAGATAAAGTCTTTTTGAGTGCTGGTCTCGCTTCAGGTCAGGCTGATGTGGGTGATGACATCATTTCTACCCAATCAGCACAGCTCACCGCAAAATTAACAACGGTAGATGCCATTTTGAATGGTCGTTTTCGCATTCTTGTTCCTGCGCTTACCGCAAACGGCCCTGCCGGTGACGGTATTCCCGATGGTGGCTACTTTGATTTTGGTACAACCACGCCGACAGTAACGTGTCCTGCAGACGTTGCGAGTACCTATGATTTTGTGACTGGTACAGCTAGTGTGTCTGCTATCACGGTCAGTAGTACCGATTATCATGCATTTGAATGTGCATATTCAGGGACGGGCGCTTCTGGCACTGCATTTGACGGCGTGTCACAGGGTGCATTTGTAATTAATAGTCTTATTAATCCAGCTCCAACAACCAACCATGTACAGGGATTGGCAGATACGTATCGTGTCATCATTCAACATATTGACGCTAACTTCGTTGTTGTTGATCAAACAACAGTGGCAATTGGTGTCATTGAAGCAGTCAAAGTTACTGCGACGGTTGCTCCTCAGATTACTTTCCAGATTATTGGCGTGAATAGCGGTACAGACGTATGCGGCCTTAGTACATCAGTAACTACTTCGGCAGCACTGGTACCATTTGGTGATTTATTGATCAGTTCCATCACTCAAGCCGCCCAGGGGATGAAGGTAAGTACTAATGCAGCAGCTGGATACGCCATCACTGCAGTTGAGAATGATCAGATGGGCCGTAATGGAGGTACCTGTACTGGTGCAGGTACAGCCAACACTGATTGTATTCCTGACACCCCAGGGGATTCGTCTAATATTACTTCTAGTTCTGCTGGGCTATGGACAAGTACAAACACTAAAGGCTTTGGTTTTACCCTTGATAACAAAAATACTGTTGCCAACTTAACACTTCCATTCCAGCATGATACCAATGCAAATGCAGCGGGTTATAACTGTTCTGGTAATTCAACGACCGGCTGCACAGGTGGTCAGCTTTGCCATTGTTTCCGTAGCTTTGCTGACACTGAAAATTCTGGGACAGCCCAAACCATTGCCAGTGCGACGATACCTGTTGATAACCACAATTTTTATGTTTGCTATCGTGGTGTCATCTCTACCACACAGGCAGCAGGTTATTACGAGAACTACCTTACCTACATCGCAACTGCTACCTTCTAATGCTCTTTTTCTAGTATAATCAATGACTAGATATGATTATTCGTGCGCTCAGGGAAGAGGAACGAGCCAATTTTAACAAAGTTGTTACCCACCCGCTTCAGACATGGGAGTGGGGTGAGTTCCGCAAACAGACTGGCATTAAAGTTGAACGAATTGGCTTCTTTGAAGGAAGCAAATTGGTTAAGGCGTTTCAGATTACTTTTCATCCATTGCCATACATTGGCAAAACGCTGGGCTATATACCCAAGTCCTTCATGCCAGACGAAGAGCAGCTCTCTATTCTTAGGCAACTAGGCGAAAAACATAACGCACTCTTCATCAAGCTCGAGCCTGATGTTTGTGAACCAGTCGGGTCACCCAGCGGACATGGTGACATTGCTCGTTTTTTGGCCGAGCATAACACACTTCCTGGCAAACCACTTTTCACTAAATATACCTTCAAACTTGATTTACGCCAATCACTTGAGGAAATTTTTGATCATGTATCTAATAAGACTCGCTATAATGTCAAACTCGCCGAAAAAAAAGGGGTAGAAATTTTTGAAAATACGAGTGAGCAAGGTATGGAGCAGTATATCCAAATCCTTGAAGAAACAACAAAGCGTCAAGGATTTTACGCACATAGTCCAGACTACTTCAGGACATTGTGGAAGCAACTTGGGCAATCGGGAATGCTCAAAATTTTCAATGCTGTTTATAACGACACCGTTATTGTCTCGTGGATTATGTTCGTACATAACAACGTGCTGTACTATCCATACGGATCTTCACGTTCAATCTATCGTGAAGTGATGGCAAGTAATCTCATGATGTGGCGCATGATTGAGTACGGCAAAACCGCCGGTTGCACCACTTTTGATATGTGGGGAGCGCTTGGTCCAGAGCCAGATGAGAAAGATCCTTGGTTTGGTTTTCATCGCTTTAAGAAAGGATACGGTGGGACACTTATGGAGTTTATAGGAACCTATGACCTCATTTTAAATGACCCATTATATAAAGCATTCACGCTTGTTGACACACTGAGATGGCAGTGGCTCAAAGTTCGGGCCAAACTGCGCAGGTAGTACAAACAGAAAGGTATATATGGCGACACGATTTAAACGCATTATGCTCAAAGTGGGCGGAGAGTCACTGATGGGGGATCGGCAATATGGTATAGACCCACAATCTGCGCTGCGAGTCGCTGAACAAATAAAAGTGGTGTACGCAGAAAATGTAGAAATAGCGATTGTGATGGGCGGTGGTAACATTTTCCGTGGACTTGCTGGTTCAAAAAATGGGATTGACCGCGCAACAGCTGACTACATGGGCATGTTGGCAACAGTGATGAATGCACTTGCACTCCAAGATGCGTTGGAAAAAGTGGGCGTACCTACACGCGTACAAACTGCATTGCAGATGCCAGCAGTAGCAGAAAGTTTTGTGCGCAGACGCGCAATGCGTCATATGCAAAAGGGGAGAGTGGTTCTTCTTGCCGCAGGGACAGGTGTGCCATACGTTACCACCGATACTGGGGCTTCACTGCACGCTCTGGAGCTGCACTGCGATGTTCTCATGAAAGCCACCAAAGTTGATGGTATCTTTGATAAAGACCCTATGAAATATCCAGAAGCAAAACGCTTCAAAACACTCAGCTTCACTGATGCCATAACCATGGATGGCGTAGAGGTCATGGACACCGCTGCCCTTGCGATGAGTAAAGAAAATAATATGCCAGTTATGGTATTTGAACTCTTCAAGGGAGATAACCTCCTCAAAGCAGTACGTGGTGAAGATGTGGGCACCTATGTGAGCAATGACATTGAGACAGAGTACGCAGTCTAGAAATGTGGCACTATCCATGCTATCGTGAATAGTATGCAAGATACTCACACTGTGTTTGGTATAAATGGATTTGGCAGAATTGGCAGAACAGCTTTTCGTGTCTGGTGGCTCTTCCATAAAGAGGAGATGACACTGCGTGTTATCAATACGTCAGGCTCCATGGAGATAGAAGACTGGGCACATCTCATTAAATATGATTCCAACTATGGTCCCTTTGCTGAATCAATAGTAGTCAAACGTGAACGATCACGCAAAGAAGTTACCGATGAGAATCCTGTACTTGGCACCATCTCCATTGGTGGACGAGAGATTATTGTCACTGCACAGCGAGATCCAGCCAAAATTCCTTGGGGTCATAATAGTGTTCGTGTAGTAATTGAATCTACTGGTGCATTTACCGATGCAGAAAAAGCAAAAGCACATCTGCAAGGTGGAGCACATACTGTCGTTATTTCTGCTCCTGGAAGCGGCGATCTCGAGACATCAGTGATTGGCGTAAAAGACCAGTCACATACCATGCAAGTGGTCTCCAATGCATCGTGTACCACCAACTGTGTGGCACCGGTTGCGGCTGTGATGCAGCAGGCATTTGGCATAGAAAAAGCAATGATGACGACTATCCATTCATATACTGATGATCAGAATCTCCACGATAACTCGCATAAAGACATGCGCAGAGCTCGCGCGGCTGGCATGAACATTGTCCCTACGACTACTGGCGCAGCAAAGGCTGTTGGGTTAGTTATTCCAGAACTTAAAGGTATCTTTGATGGACTAGCCATCCGTGTCCCCACTGCAACTGGTTCACTTTCTGACTTCGTGTTTGTCCTCAAACGAGAAACTACCAAAGAAGAAGTCAATGCAACACTCACCGCCGCAAGCAGAGAGGGCAGATGGGCAGGCATCCTGGCAGTTACCAGTGACCCCATTGTATCTTCTGATATCAAAGGCAGAAGAGAATCATCAATTGTTGATCTGGAACTTACCAATGTTATTGGGGGTACTATGGTCAAAGTAGTGAGCTGGTACGACAATGAATTTGGTTACTGTAATAGGCTCATTGAACAAGTCGCACGCGTGTAGATTCCACAAAGCATACAAGAACGAGAAAGCCCCGCTGGGATCATCCATGCGGGGCTTTTATATTCAGTTCATGCTAGTTCTTAATAGGTAATCTCAGGCGTGGGTGCCAGAGTCCACCTTTAAGAAGCAAGTGGTAGTTAGTTCTTAACGTGCGACAACCGGAAGGTAGATCCGCCGCTTGGGTTCATCCACTTCAGGCTCATTGGTGGCTTTGACTTTGTTGGTGACGATCAAGTGCGTAGGGCCTGTGATCATAAACCCAGAGCAGGGACCCATGGGACACTCAATCCCCACTAACTCATAGGGAATGGGAATCTGAGTCTCAGTGAGCGAAATGGTTGTACTAATTGGCACCCATTTTGTGATGGTCTCACCAGCGCTAATATGCAAAGTCTCCGTGACCGCGCCAATCCCCAACGTTAACGTAAAGACACTTTGTTCAGCCTGGTTAGAAGGTAAGACAACTTTGCTGATACTCAACTCCACGTTGGGTGGAAGGGTGGGCACCCCAGTGGGTTTGGGTGTTGGCGTAGCGGGAGGCATTGGTGTGTTTGTCACTGTTGGCAGTACCGGTGTCGGGACAGTGCCGGGAGGGCAGGTCGCGGTGAAATCCACATTGCGATCTTGCACAGCCGAAGTTTGTGAGCCGCTACCATCCAGGATGTTGACGTGAACATTCAACTGATACATCCCCGGATGGATGTCAAAACTGAACTCAGCAAGTGTCCGCAGCCCTGATCCTGCCGATTGACCCCACGCCCATTCAGGCTGGGTGCCATTGGTTGGCGAATCAGCGCCTGAGACATACTTGGTCCCATTGATGGGATCAATGCCGTCTGCAGTTATCTTGACAAAGGAATCATTGACTGATTCAACGATGCCCTGCGCTTGCCCGAACGGGATCACCAATCCGTACATTCTAACATCGCCGCTCGTTAAACATTCCTGGCGCATATAAAGCTGCGAGAGTACATCCTTGCTGCTATTTGCCGCCCGGAACATGCTGGCGAAGAAGTCAGGATTGCCGCTATCCATCGGGAACACCTGCCATTCACCTGCATCGCCATTAATCACTGCTGTTCCCTGAGCGGGATTGGGCACAATGGCATAGGCAGATACTGCCGCTACCAAAAACAACAGTACCAACACGCCGACAAACATGTATCGACGCCATGCATTACATGGAGACATTAGGAACTCCTGTCTGTGAACTTGAACTATGAACGAGCATTTTTGGTGTGCGTACGCAGCATGTGAAGCAGATTCAGCATCTCATGCACGTATGCAACAACAAAAACACAGGCGCGATTGTACTACAGGTAGTAACTCCTGTATACCAATAAAGAACCATGAGAAGCAAAAACACCTCGCCTTATACAGGCGAGGTGTTGGTAAAACAGTGAAGATTTTTTCCTTGGGTTTCCGCAACTTCAAACTGAGTGGATTTTTTGGGTTTCATTTCTCACAGACCTTTCTTGTGTGGTGCACGAAGGTCGTACTGCGTCTTTACTCTTTACTTAGCGATCAGTGGCAAGTAGATTTTCTCGCTGAGGGAGGGTTCACCCGTCCACGGCAAATCTGTGGCCGTTGCCGGGTGAAACGCGAAGTCAATCTTCCAGTTTGCCTGTCCTGCTTGCAAGGACACTGTCACGCCCCAGTTGTGTGAACAATCGGGGTTGGCAGGTTCCATGTAGGTGCCAGCGTTCCCAGTTTCGTTGTTGCCACAGGCAACCATGCTGGGCACAACTGGCCCATACATTGTGGGGACTGCACCATATTTAACAACGTACACCCCGGCCGGGACAGTGAAGCTGTAATAACCATTCACATCGGTCGTTGTTGACTTTATGGTGCCGGTCAGATCAATGATGCTTATGATCACACCAGCCGCAGGAGTTATGACACCTGTACTGGCCAGACCATCGTTGTCGCTTTCTATCCAGACACGGTCACCAAATTGAACAAATTGAGGCGGGATTGGTGTCACGGTTGGAGTGTTCGTCGGCGGCA
>CAZYNM010000020.1:0-18475 GCA_964648715.1 uncultured Pseudomonadales bacterium
CAACAGATGCAACACCAGATGAAATTAAAGAAGTCTTCCCAGATAGCTTCTATGAGAATACCTTCGGTACAGTCAGTGTGACCTACGAGCACCTCCTCGAACTCTTAGGCATACCTGTGCCAGCGGTCTCAGTTACGCTAGACAAAGAAGAGCCACCAACTCGTATTATTGATACAGCGCGTGCTCAAAAAATCCATTATTCTTTGCGGGTCGTTACCCCAGAAACTCCCAACAAAATAGATGCCCCATTTGAGCCGTTTGAAATAACTACCTATCGTTCTGATGGTGCATATACTGACCATCGTCGTCCAGACGCTGTCACATGGGGCAGCACACTCAGTGAAGATCTCCAGCGGAGAGATTTTACTATTAATGCTCTGGGGCTTTCGATTTCAGATACGCTGCTATGTAATCTACTTATACACCCCAGTGAGCAGCCTACTCACGTGAGCATAGAAGAAACTGACTACAGTATTATTGATGAACATGATGGCATGCATGATCTAGCCACACATGTTTTGCGCACTGTTGGCGATCCCTACAAGCGTTTTACTGAAGATGCTTTACGGGTCTTGCGTGCACTGCGTTTTTCAGTACAACTCAATCTTGAGATTAGCGAAGAAACCTACGCTGCTGTTCTAGAGCTTGCGGATCATATCACCCATGTGAGTGCCGAGCGAATTCGCGATGAGTTCTTAAAAATGCTTGCCAGCCCCTATCCTAAGGAAGCTATCGAACTTTTGGATGCTACTGGACTTCTCTCGTTCATTCTTCCCGAGCTCTTAGCAACCAAAGGTGTGCGCCAAGGTGGTCACCATACCACAGATGTGTGGGTTCATTCGCTGGATGCATTGGCTGCTTGCCCTTCATCTGACCCTATTGTTCGGCTTGCGACACTCTTGCACGACATTGCCAAACCTCAAACATATGCAGAGCGCGATGGGAACATTACTTTCTATAATCACGAAGTGATTGGAGCACGGGTGGCCAAAAGGGTCGCTGAACGGTTGCGTCTTTCACATGCAGACTGTGAACGGATTTTCATTTTGGTACGCCACCACATGTTCCATTATGATCGTGGCCAAACTGATGCAGCAATTCGAAGGTTCATGCGCAAAGTTGGTCTTGCCTACGTCGATGACATGCTCGCACTGCGTGAAGCAGATCGATTGGGAAGCGGCGCACGAAAAACAAGCTGGCGACTTGAAGAAATGAAACAGCGTATGATTGAGCAGCTGAATCAACCATTGGATGTGACAGACTTAGCGGTAAATGGGACCACACTCATGGAAAATCTAACTCTTACACCAGGCCCTCTTGTGGGTGAACTGCTTCACTTTTTATTTGAGCAAGTGCTTGATAATCCTGACCTAAACGACGCAACTACTTTATTAGAAATGGCGCGAACATACCTAACGCAACGTACGGCGAGCACGTAGCTGTGCCTCCACTTTTTCCCATCCTAGTAACAATGGTAACGCTACACACGCAGATGAATACGTTCCTGTTATAGCACCAATTAAGAGAGCAACTGCAAACCATTTAATGGTGGCGCCGCCCAGTAGCACTAATGCCAAGAGCATAAAAATAATAGTCAATGAGTTATTAATAGAACGTGTAATAGTACCAGCAACTGCAGAGTTAATAAGACTACTGAGTGGTTCGGCTGGATGTTTCATGCGAAGCTCTCGGATGCGGTGGTATACCACAATAGTGTCATGCACAGAAAATGAGAGCGTTGTGAGCATCGCAGTTACAAATAAGACGTCTACTTCTACACCATAGAAGTATCCCAAGAGTGAAAAACTACCTACCAGTACTAAGCTGTCATGAATCATTGCCAGAACAGCAGAGATACCATAACGCCATTCTTTGAATTGTCTTCCTACATACCACATGATGAAAAGCGCCACGATGCTAATAGCCGTAACTGTTTTTTTAAGTAGCTCAGCACTAATGGTGGGACCAACTACATCAAAGCGAGTAATATCCACAGGACCAACTATCTCAGCAGCTGTGCTTGCTATCAATTGTTTTTCATCGACACTTATTTCTGAACCCTTCACAGTGAGAAGTGTTGCACCTGGCATACTGACACTACGATCACCCGCCACATGCTGCACTGAGGAAAGAAACTTGTTTTGATCTGATGGAGGCGTTGGTAGCTGGAGCTCAAGCACAGATCCGCCAGTAAAATCTACTGATAAATGCAAACCATTCGTGATGAGACTCACCATACCTGCGCCAATAGTAATCAGTGAGAGCGTTACATACACTGGCGTATATTTAGTAAAGTTCATAAGGTCTGCTCCTTTGCCCGAGCTGGCGGCGACAAAAACAAACGCAAGAATGTTCGTGTTACAAACACGCCAGTAAAAAGTCCCAACACAACACCAATGAGAAGAGTGATTCCAAAGCCACGCACAAGTCCACTTGAGTTGAGGAAACTAACATTCAGTGGATTAATAAGTACTAGTGCCGTCATAATGGTGGTGATATTTGCATCTTTGATGCTGTCCCAAGCGCGACCAAAACCTAACTCCAAAGCTATCTCAAACGGCTTTCCCAGACGCATTTCTTCTTTCATACGCTCAAAGATAAGAATATTTGCATCCACGGCCATACCTATAGAAAGAATAAGGCCTGCAATCCCTGGTACGGTAAGAGTAATACCAATAATCTTGTACAAAGCAATTGTAACGATTGCATAGAGCGCCAAGGCACAACTTGCCAAAACTCCTGACCATCCATATAACAGAACCATAAAAAGTATCACTAAACCAAGGCCTATTGCTCCTGCTCGCACACTTTCAGTGACAGACTCATTTCCTAACGTTGCGCCTACAGTGCGCTGTTCAAGCACACGGATGGGCACTGGCAGTGCACCAGCATTTAACTGGATGCTCAATTGTCTGGCTTCTTCCAATGTAAATGAACCAGTAATGACCGCTGAGCCACCATAAATTGGCTCATTAATACGAGGAGCCATCAGTAGAGAGTTGTCCAAAATTATGCCCAGCATGGCACCTTGATTTTCTTCTGTTATTTTCCCAAATAGTGCAGCACCCTCATTGTTAAACTGAATTCCCACAATTGGCTCACCTGTCTTCTGGTCAAATTGGACACTAGCACGTTTCAGCTTGGCACCATCAAGGCCGGTATTTGAGAACTGACCAATGGGTGGCTTGCCTTCTTCTTGTTGTAACGGGGTAATGAGCTGGAATTCTAGTTTGGCAGTTTGTCCCACTAGCTTGAGTGCTTCATCAGGATTTGTAACACCTGGCAACTCTATGATAAGCCGATAACTTCCATTGCCAGTGGCTGTCCTGACACTTGACTCTGCGATGCCGTATAAATCAACACGTCTGGTAATCACTTCGCGCACAGATTCCAATGCAACAACTCTATCTTCTTCAGGTATATCCTTCATTTCGGCTTCAAGTACTATCTGCACACCACCCTTAATATCAAGGCCTTTTTTGAAGTCAAAACTAATTTGTTTTGTTCCACCAGAAAAAGGAAGGGATATAACCGGAGAACCTACGGTAAGAGTTCTGTTTATAAATGGTATCGTAAACGTATAATGGGGAGGCAAAGCAATTGAGCCACACACAAGTAACAAAAGCAAGATAATCAAAAAACGCACGCCATTTTTTCTCATAGTTCTTTTCTGGAGGCAGCTTACACTACAGAATGTTTAGAGTCCAGGAGCTTTTCGTTCCACAAACTCATCTTCTGCACCAATTACCATAATGTGTGTTCCATATAAGACATCCATAATAAATGGGTCTCTACGCTGTTTTCTAAAAGCAAACTCATCATCAGAGAAGACTGCATAGTTAATTTCTCTACCCAGAGTCTGCTCTTCTTCCTTGATAAGAGCTTCCAGCTCTGCCAAGACAATATTGCCCACAAACAAAATATCTACTTCGCCTTGAGCTACTGGCTTACGCCTTACAAATTTACCAGAGAACATAATGAACGACACTTCTCCCAATTTCTTGCGCAGTTTGCGGAGCTTAAGTGCCAATCCAGTGTCTTTGACCACCATTTGTTGGATTTCTTGAAAAAAGGGGTACCGCTTATTTACTGAATAGTAAAGTCTATTACCTCGTTCTTCACTCTTTAAAAGACCTACGCCAATCATGCGTTCAAGTTCACGGCGGACAGCATTAATCTCTTCCTTTGCTTTTCGGGTAATCTCACGAACATAGTACATCTCATCAGGACTGGTGAAAAACAGTTCAAGCATTCTGACACGTGTACGAGAGATAATGAAGTCCTGCAAGCTAGTCATGCTCGTTCCTCACTATTTTGTTATTTGTGTTGACTTATCTACCACTGAGATCCAGATCTGTCCGGGGTTCAAGGCCACAGCTTTGCCTTTTGAATCAACAAACTGAAGCGGTGCTTCACGATCTTTTTTGGTCCAACGCGCTTTTATTTCTTCCCCATTTTTGTAGATAAGAGCATCTCCGGTACCTGTAGTGGTGTACAACATGTGCTTCTTCTCATCGATAGGACCCTTTTCGGTGGTCAAGAGTACTATCACCGTACTCGCTTTAACCTGTTGACCATTGTTCAGGTCTGTGTGCGGCTGACCGGCCAGTAATCGACTATAGGAGTTGGAACCGGCATCATACTTCCATTGTACCGCATAGTCACTGTACCCAGACCAGAACTCATAACCAAATTGAGTAACTGTGCCAGCTGCAGCTTTCTCTGTTGAGAACGTCCAGGGCGTGAAACCCTCTAGCCAGTCTTTTGAAGCTACAACAGTCTTACCAATTTTTCTTTCTGGAGAGAGGTTGGTCCACTTACGCTTATCAGCTACCTTCCATAAACGCTCTGTACTAGATTCCATGGTATGCTCGGTGGCGATATCCTTGCCTTCAATACGATTATAGTTACGCACAAAGGTAGGATAGCTTTCTGACATTGCATCAATATCGTTGTTGAGTCTCCAGCCGTACTCTTCAATTTGACCAATAGCATTGGCAGGTCCAGGCAGGTTTGCGCCACCTACGTGTACATAGAGAGGTCGATTAAATCCAGACGCCCAATCAACAAAATACGTACGGGCAGAACGAACTGGAGCAACAAGCACGTCATCTTTTTGCGCTGCACAATAGAAAAAGGCCATAAAGCGTGTTACACCACCTTCTGCCACAGTCTCAAATACCACGTCAGCAGATGTTAAACCAGACTGAGGACGTGCGTCGGGGGTGTTTTCAATCATCACGGCAATAGGACGATGCTGCTCCCATGCTTTCTTCTCTGTCATAGTGTATGGGAGACCGTTGAGTGGACAGGGCTGATCTTTTGCTTCACTTGGATCAATCTTGAGGAGCGTGCCAAGTGCTGTCGTACCTTTTGAGGCATCCTCGCCTGTATCACTTTGTTGACTTATAGTCATGCTATTTGAGCCACCCCGTGCGTAGAGCAAAGTAAAGGTTGCAGTAGCTGATACCACGTACAAAGCCAATGCCATGAGCAGAATCTTTTTAGACATATGAAGTGCTTTCTAAAATACCTATCCATTGTAACGTAGATATTGAAAAATGCCAACTAAAACAGCGAGCAGAATAAATGAAACGATGCCTGTTCGTGTCAGATCTCGCTTGGTGTACGAAGCTAGCTCACTATCTTGAAAAACTGATGGTGTAGATGTCTTTTTCTGAACGGGTTTTGTTTGATCTCGTAAACTAAAGACCAGCGGTCCAGTGGTGACCGGACGACCTATCTCTGCGACCCCAGACACCCTATGAGCAGTAGCCATACGCTTTTGTTTTTTTGTTCGATGTTCTGCCATAATGCCTCTCTCACATCACAATCCGTATAACATCTCGTAAAGTAATCACCACAATTAGAGCCATAAGGAAGATATAGCCGCTGTAGTTAAGCCAATACTCAATTTTGTGTAATCTTTTACGACTCACCACCAGCTCAAGAAGCGTGAAGAATGCTTTTCCACCATCTAATGGTGGAATGGGTAACACGTTCATAACTGCCAAGTTTATAGACAGCATACCGGCAAACGAAAGCACAGCCAAGAAACCCTCTTGAACTAGCTTTGCGGATTGCGCCTGATGAACGATACCGACAGGACCAGCTAGCTCTGATGGCACATCTCCATGAGCTACTAATCCCTTTACTAATCCACCCAACGCATAGAGGATTTCTCTCCCCATTGCAAATGCTTGGGTTACTCCATAGTAGCTACTTCTAAACGGCATCTGCCACCATGGATAAAATTCGAACACTGCCTCTTGAAAAATGATACCCAACGCGCCTTCCTTTTCTGGTGTCTCTGCTTCTGTGCGAATATAGACATCCTTGCGCTGTTCGGGAGTATCGCAGACTACCCTATCACATGGTCCTTTGAGGATCACCTGAATTGTCTGGCCTCGATGCGCTTTTACAAAAGATATAACCTCTTCACGTGACCCAGTAGCTACAAACTGTCCTTCTTTGGTAGAAAAGCCAGTAACACTCTCACCTACAGCAAGGCCACTCTTAGCAGCTGGTGAGTTTTCGGTGACTGCACCAATCCGAGCATCTTGAATACGAGTGGGTATTCCCCAGGAAGAGAATACTATTGTAAACGCTACGATACCAAAAATAAAATTAATTGTGGCCCCGGCCAATACCACAACAAGCCGTGGCACTACACCCGCGTGATAAAACTCACCCTTTTTTTGAGCGAGAGTACCTTCTGCATGTGTTTCTTCACCAGACATGCGAACAAAGCCCCCAAATGGGATCCAGTTGAGAGAAAACACAATGTGCTTCCAAATAAAAAGAGTCCGCGCAGCTGGTGGATACCCCAACCCAAACTCTTCTACCTTAATACGTGCCCATAATGCCGCAAACAAATGGCCGAGCTCATGAATAATAACTAAGAATGATAAGACGAGGATGAGGATGAATACCGTCATATGGTCATCAATTCTTTTTCTTTCTGTGCTACGATCACATCAAGCTGATCCATGTATTTTTTGACTTCTACTTCAAGTTGATCAACATCGGCGCGGATATCATCTTCACTTACTCCATCACCACCTTCTCGGGCTTCAATTTCTTTTTTGGTGCTGGTACGTACTGATCTCAGGAGGACACGACTCTCTTCGGCACGTTTGTGCAACAGCTTTACCATCTCTTTACGGCGCTCTTCTGTGAGTGGAGCAACAGGAATACGGATAATCTGACCATCAACAACTGGATTGAGTTCTAGGTCATGACTAGTGGCAATGGCTGTTTCTACTGCCTTTAAGAGACTTTTATCCCATGGCGTAACCACAATGAGTGTGGCATCAGGCACAGAGATAGAGGCAACTTCAACTAGGCGCATACGGGAACCATATGCTTCAACCATCACGGTATCCAACATATCTGCAGATGCACGTCCAGTCCTTAGCAACCCAACACTCTGGCGAAAGTGCTCCATTGCTTTTGTTGCTTCAGCGTGAAAAGTTCTAAACTCAAATGACATACAGCTACTCCTTGCTGGACTATTGTAACAAAAAAGTAACAGACTGTAAGGTGGTATACTACCGTAAGATCATGAAACAGTACGTTAGTTTTATCACCAGCAGTATTGCATCTCTGGAATTCTATCGCCGCATTCCTTCTTTTTCTTTAGTGCGGGTAGTGAGTACCTCAGTGAGCTTCTTGTTCCTTTTGGCACTAGTTTATGCAGTTGGGAGCATGGCACATGCACTTCCCCAGAAACAACAGCAGCTTAATCAGCTTATTCAAGACACGACGGCACAGTATCCTCCTGACCTAGTAATTACGTGGAAAGACGGGCAGCTTACCACCACCAGACCTGTCCTCGTTACACCCTATCCTCAACTCCTCAGTTCATTGCTTCCTCTTGATACACTGCCAGCGGCATTTTTCTCGCTACAGGCAAGTGAATCTGCATTTCTCACACTCACTCCCACTCAGCTAAATATAGCCAGTAAAGAAACAAGCCTCACGAGCATGCCATTGGCTGTGCTACTGCCTCCAGATGAACGCATCATAACAGCCACAACAATTGAGCAAACATTGCGCGAACTAACGTCATTTTCACACACAAACATGCTAAGTCTGCTGATAGGGGGCACCATCGCTCTTATGATTGTTTTTTTTATTTCTCGTTTGGTAGGCTTACTCTTTGAAGTTGTCTTTTTCTACTTCTTACAACGCATTTTGTGGGGAAAATTAAGTATCGCCACCACAGTTAAATACCTACTTGCGGTGAGTATACCAGCCGAATTAATTGCCACTATTCACGCAACAGCGCTACCACACAGCACATTTCCTAGTTACTCACTTGTGTTATGGATCTATTTAGCAGTTGTTCTACTTACTGCTTCTTCTCATCAATCCGAATAGTCATATCAACTGCCGGAAATGCGAATTGTGGCTGATTAGGATCTGCACTTTTAAGACGTGCATCAATATCATCAATGCGATTAAGTAGTGGACTCCCTACACCAATAGGCGTCGCGGAGGGTTCTGGTGTATCGGGGATCTGTGGACGTTTTTTTGCTGTAATGATCATATTGATGATTACTAATAGAAAAATAACAAGGAGCGTCACACCTATAATTACTGCTATCACCAGATGTTTCTTCTTCCACCAAGGTTCTTGAATGGTAGGTTTTTCTACTTCTTTTTGAGGAGCTGGTGTACCGCTCGGTGAGAAAAGTGGCTCTTCAAGCGCAAACTCTGTTTGATTTCCAAATTCGTCTCTATTGTACATAGTGTTATTCAGTTAATTTCAGTACTAGTTCTTTCAAGAAGGCCAATAGTTGTGATGTGGTGGTGTACACGGTGTTGAGTTGCTCCACTACCTGACGAGTATCTGGGGTACCTCGTGCTGCTTCCTGTTCAAAAGTTTTACGTGCTCCAACGAGCTGATCATATGCCAGCTTGCTTTGACGAGTCACTTCTTTGTAGGCTCGCTCGCGTTCTGCTTGTTTGAGTGCAGAGACAGTGTGTTCTGTGTGACTCTTTAGAATATCCTCATACGTGCTCTGGGCAGCGTCATAGACTGCTTGTAATCGCCCAATTACCACCAGTCCTTGTGCGGTCAGGGCTGCACGCTGGACCGCAGCACCAATGGGTTCAAATTCATCAGCTCGCAGTGCGATAGCGGCGCGATCTGGGGTATTTTCTAGTTGCACAATATGCGCACGTAGAGCATGGACTTGATCCTCTAGACTCTTGAGAGCAGCTGCTTTTTGAATCAGATCTATACCAGGTGTAAATTGAAGAATCTCATGCAACAGCTCCAAGTAAGTAATCAGCACTCGACATCGGAGTGTCATCACTTCACGTGTGTCTACCACTGTTTGTTCCAAAGATTGGAGTGTGTTCAGCTTAAAGTACTGGGCTTTACTAATGCGGTATTTTCGTTCTGCCTCACGATAGCTCTCTACTTGGGCTTGGTACAGCTGCAGAAGCTCACGTTCTTTGCCTGCTTGTTCTATTTCTGGATCTACTACATCTGCTGAAGGTGTGGCTACTTCATCCGCAAGCACAGGCATGCGTGCCACAGAACACATGAGCAAGACAACCAATAAAAAAGAAACACACAACCGACGCATACACCGTATATTGTACGCTATCTCCCGCACTACTGTGCACGCTCTTTTTCACGTACAAAGGTGATAGCTTCAAACAAAGACTCAAACGTACCCGTATCAAGCCACTTGCCTTTTACAAAAGCAACGTCAAGAGAACCATCTTCTAAGAAAAGGTTGTTGAGATCGGTTATTTCCAGCTCACCGCGAGCTGATGGCTTGAGATTCTTGGCTTTCTGAATGACACTATTGTCATAAATATAGAGACCAGTGACTGCATAGTTTGATTTGGGCTCTTTGGGTTTTTCTTCAATGGAAATTGCTTTTTTGTTTTCATCAAAAGCAACTACGCCAAAGCGTTCTGGGTCACTCACTTCTTTGGCGAAGACTCTACCACCAGTCTTGAATGAGGTAATGTGTTCAGAAAAGTTATCTTCATAGATGTTGTCACCCAAAATGAGTGTTACATTATCATCACCCACAAAGTTCTCACCAATAATAAATGCTTGAGCAAGTCCAGCAGGTGAATCTTGGATTTCGTAGGTAAACTTGCAACCAAACTCTGAGCCACTACCTAGAAGCTTCAAGAAGTCTCCCGCATGATCTGGAGCAACGATAATAAGAATGTCCCTGATACCCGCAGTAATAAGGGTTTCCAACGGGAAATAGATCATGGGCTTGTTATAAATAGGGAGCAACTGTTTACTGGTAACTTTGGTAAGAGGACGCAGCCGTGTACCAGATCCACCAGCAAGAATGATACCTTTCATACCTAACTCCTTTGTTCATATTCTTTCATACAAACGACAGTAAGTGTATCACTCTGTCAACGAACTGAAAAGGTGATGAGCATCAGAAGCACACCACCAAGCAGTGCAATAGCTGCATACTCTTCCGCAACCTTCCAGGTGAAACGGTTCGTTTTGACGTGCGTTACACATCCCCAAGCCACATACGAAAGAGCCAAGCACACAACACTCATACGTACGAGAATCACATTAGGCCACAACAGGATGAAACTACTCACACCCCCAACAAGGATGAGCGTGAGGACTGCATAGGCAATTTGGTGCGCGCGTTGTGTGTTCATATTATCTACTAATACTGTTTATCCCATCCAAAATAGTACCGGATTTTACCCAGATCATCAGTGCCACCACCACCAGCAAAAAGGCAATATGCGCCATGTTTTTACCCACCATTCGGCTCACATTTTTCTTCTCACACACATAGGCGTCATAGGCCAGTGTAGTAATAATCAGCCCTACAATTGCCACAAAGATTGCCTTCATGAGCTGCATTGGTGATACCAGTGGTACGCTTGTGTCTTTGACGACTGCTTCTTGTGCCAAAACAGCTGGCTGCCCAGTCTCACGCGCTCGCCCAGAATCAATACTGCGATTTGGTTGTATATTTACTACAGGTTCATCAGCACTTGCAGCATTTTCAGGGAGTAGTGCTGGAGTTAATTTTGGTTTTCCAAACAGTTGTACCACCAGTGTGGTCTCCACACCCTGCAGCGTGCCATTGACCACAGCAACACCAATTTCTTCATACTTGGGTTGTACAATGTTTGCTTTGTGGGTGGGAGAGGCCATCCACGCCTTCATCATATCTGGGGTTGTGGCAAAATCACGAGCCAAGTTTTCTCCTGCTGATTGGTAACTATACCCTGCTTCCTTAAAAAAATACCAAGGGTCTTTACCCTGTGGTGATGTATGCGCCCAGTACTGATGCGTAAACATGTCTGCAGCCTTGAGACGTGCTGCAGCACTGAGAACTTCATTGTACTTGAGTACTGCCAAGCCAGCTGTAGTGCGTTCCGCATTAGTCTGTACTACCACTTGATCAATGGTAATGTCTGAGGCATATCCCAAGACTCCACCACTGGGAAGTTCCATCCGACCGTATTGCAACAAGAGCGCTGCTACACCCACCGCCAAGAAGGCCAACGAAAGATAGCTACTTGCGTGCAACAGTTTGGGCCTCTGGTTGTTGGACCGGCGCGGATGAAATAAATGGGCAAGAACTTCAACTACCTGCATACATTTATGGACAGAGCGTCATGATATCACCATGAAATGCCATGACCTGTGAGTGGAGTGAACAAATCTGAGTGGTTGCACGTGGAGTTTTCCAAGTAGTAATTGTGCCAAACACCTCACTCCAAAAATCTTTGGACGCATTAGCGCGGACCACTTTATAGTCCCCTTCTTTGACGCCTGCTTTTTGAGCCAGAGCTGCAAACGCATCTTCTTTGCTTCCCACCGCATCAATGAGTTTATACTTTATGGCTTGCTGCTCACCATAAATGAGTGCGCCCAAGTCTTCGGTGATAGTTTCTTTTGCAATGCCACGGTGAGTACTTACCTGTTCCACAAACTGCGCATATGAATCATTCACAGATTCTTGGAGGCGGGTGAGCTCAAACTCAGTGAGCTTGCGGTACGGGTTGCCAACATCTTTTGATTTGCCAGCCGTGATGTAGGTAGTTTGAATACCACCTTGTGTAACAACCCCGCCCACAAAGGCACCACCGTCCTCACTCATAACTTTGTCATAGTACTTGAATGGTCCAAAAATCACCCCAATGCTGCCACTCACCGTACCATGATCAGCCACAATGTGATCTGTACTGACGGCTGCCCAGTATGCACCAGACGCAGCCATGCCACCCACATATGCATATACTGGCTTGTCGGTGTGTTGACGATAATATGCTACGCCATCGGCAATTGCTTGACTGCCAAAAATAGTGCCGCCCGGTGAATCAATCATCAAAATTACACCAGAAACTTCATTTTTGTCTGCTGTTTCTCTCAGTAATTTTTTGATGTCATAACCGTACGTCACACCGCTGGCAAAGAGCTCACTCAGTGGATTGGCGGTGGCACTATCGCCCATAATTACGCCAGTAATGGGAATAGCAAGGAACGATTTAGTTGCTTCTTTGGGACCATACTCTACTGTGTGTCCAGCCAGCTCGGCTTCCGTAGCGGCACCTGCAGCGGCTAGGCCAGCCATACCAGCAACCAAGAAAACCAACATAATAATGAAGGTCATACTGACGCCAAAGGCGGCTACAGAGCTGAGGACAAAGACCTTGAGCATACGTGTGCCAAAGGTAAGAAACTTTTTGATTAGAGTAAGCATGTGTCCAGTATAGTAGAGGTGGTGGTTAATTGCTACGCCTGTTTCTTTGTCTTGAGGCAACGGCGTTGTGTGCTGTATAATGACGGTTCAAGTGACGGCCCCATCGTCTAGAGGCCTAGGACACCAGGTTCTCATCCTGGGAACTCCGGTTCGAATCCGGATGGGGTCACTCGGTAAATCTGAAAGCAACCCCGCAATTGGTCTGTATACGTCGTACTGCTGAGTGCTAAGCTCTTGTTGCAGTGAGGCATAAATTGCTCGTATATACTGATCAATCAAAGTAATATCATCTGCTTATAAACACTCAACCACTTCCCCATAGCAGACTCCCATTCCGGTGGCAGACGATCGTTTTTGCTAGTGATGCTCTTAATTTTATTCGGCATATCCCAAGTATATTCTAGCAACAACCAGCTAGAAACCGCAGCCCTAAAACATACTTACGAACTGATTGAATGGATTAGAATTAGTTGTACAATCTATTAAAATTAGCTGAAAGGACACCAATGCCTAGTTGGACCGAGAGGGTTGATCAATTTCTGTTTGTAGAAGCACGAAAGCGAGCTGCAGAAAAAGCCCAGAAGGATCGATTAGCAGCAATTGCCCAGCAGAAAGCTGAAGAAGAATACAGGCGCCAAGTGGCAGAAGAAAATGCCTACAAGTTAGCTCAACTCCAAGAAAAATATCAGTGTGCAGTCACGGGTGAGAAGGCAAGTGGACCACTAGTAGAAAGAGTTTCTAAAGCTACTTATGGTGGTGAAGCTAAGCTGCCTATGCCACACAAATCGTATCAACAAGCGAGCTTCGAAGTTTCGTACAGAACCAACTGGGAAAAACCAGCCAACTTAGTCCAGTGTCCTGACTGTGGCCAGTGGGTGAAGCCAGAGTTCATACACAAGGGTAGCTGCAAACTTGACTGGGACAAGAAGTTAAAAAATACTTAGGTAAGTCTCGAAAAAAGTAAATTGCCTGGCTTAATAACCAGTACTATGCTCCTCTTCATACTTGATCATCTGATCGTTGAGAAGTGGCTGTTGCCAAGAGACTCTAGTCAGTTATCTTTGTATATTTGTTTTTCTTTTATTTTTTTAACTTTACTATATAAAATTCTCAAGCAACTTCTCTCTCCACTTAATTCTCTCCTCAGCCTCAGACAAAAAACTTTTTTTAGTTAACTCCACATTAAAACTATCTCCGGTGTACTTAGGATAAATATGGTGATGATAATGAAATGCATGTTGGTCACCAGCCGGCTCATTATTTTGACGCAGTGTTATGCCATCACAACTATAGGCAACCTTCATAACTTGACTCATCTTTTTAGAAACTTCAAAAATTCGATGACCAACTTCATCAGGAACGTCATACATAGTTTCAAAGTGTTCGTTTGGTACTACAATGAGGTGTCCATCATTTCCTTTAATCCAGAATGAGTTGATCCAAACACTAACTAAATCATCTTTAAAAACTAAATCTGCTTGCTTCAACAGTGTCTCTTCACTTTCAACACCAGCATTGCCTAAGCATATTGGACAGACATACTTTTTTGGAGCATTTTGTTTGACATTTATTATTGTACTACTTCTCAGCTAGTGTTGAGTACACTCTCATCAGCCTCTCCCATCCACACCTCAAACTCAATCGGCAATTCGTGTTCGAAACAAGGTGCAAAAGGGTCACATTTCATGAACATAAACCTAAGGCAGCAGTGCTAGAAGAAGTAGGCACAGCAAACTAAGTTCTTATTTGCCAGCTCGTAGCCACTCAATGTGTGTGCATCCAGTTGCTTCACGTAGTTCAGAGTTCCATCCAGCCGTTGAACATTTTTTCATCCGTTTGCCATTGCTGGTAGTAACCTCAACAAGTGTATTACCGCATTTTGGACACTCTTCAGCGAGCTCTTTGACGGTATTGCCTAGCCATTCAACATACGGACACCCAGTTGCCACCATATTTTCTCGATCCCAGCCACTGGTGCTACACTTCTTCATCTTTTTGCCACTGCGGGTAACTTGCAACACAAGCGGAGCAGCACACTGAGGGCATTTCTCGTCAAGGGTCTGTGGAGGTTTATCCAGCCATTTTACATACGTACAACCTTCTGCTTGTCGCGTTTGAGGATTCCATTTCCCCCTGCTACAGCGTTGAAGTTTTTTGCCAGTCTTAGTTTCTTCAGGATCACTCAGTGAGGAATTACATACAGGACAGGTAGTTTGTGTGTTTGACATACGTATCAAGTCTACTATGGTTTTTGTTGGTGACTAGATGAGGAAAGATTTTTCACCTTGTGTAGACATACTCAAGCACTGTCTATCTTAGCTATGATTCTGTGCTGCAAGTAAATCCTCAAGAGTTTTCCTGTAACCAGCCAGCAATGGTTGATTCTTTTTAGTCACTGTTGAACCTATAAAAGTACGTATAATTTCATGTGGATCTACGGTATCAATTGTGTCCATTGAACAGAGGGCAGGGTTGGAACGTAAGAGGTCTACAATTGTCTTGGATATCACCCAATCTGGATGAATATTGTCACCATCAGTTCTATTGTTCCATTTACTCTGTGATGCTTGATCATATAAGTAAAATGCATCACTACTAATCAACATAAACATCACCACCAGCACCTGCTGGTTCTTCAATGAGAATGGTGGAAACTCCCAATCAATGATGTGTTTTTCTTTTAATGCTCTCAGCGTATCAATAATCGTATGATACTGATAGCAACGCAGTAAGACCTCGATACCTAATCCGATGGTAGTATTTTCTTTATGAGTAACTAATAATCGTTCTGCCGGCAAAGCTGCTTCAAGTAGCTGTGAACCATCGGACCAGGTCATTTTTTCTTCTGTCTGTTGGTGGGGTATAGCAGTGTAGGTGTCTCTCCATTGTTGTACTGCGTGCACAATCTCCGCAAACGCAGGCTGAGCAGTTGCATCTCGCTGGGTTACCATTTCTTGCAACTGTGGTAGAGAGTGTCGAAAATACTCAAAAGCATCTGAATACACGCTCACACCACGATCACTGAAACCAACAGTACGAGTACTAATAAAGCCTCTCTTATTCCAACCTGGCATAACATCTGAACCCAAAGTCTCAAGGTTGGATCTCCACTTCCATCGTTCATTATCTAGATCACCATGAAAAAAAACACTGCTGGGAATTGACATAACTTCTGAAGCTGTGTCTGCGCTGCTGGACAAGATACTTTGTACAAACGCCACAAGGTTCTCACTTTGCATCCTTGGTGCAGACCGTATCTTTTCTCTAGACCAATTTCCAGTAGCGGCCAAAACGAATCCAATATCTGTATCCGTTAGATCACAGATATTTTGTATATATGAAATATGAGACTCAGTCAGAGTTTCTGTAAAATACAGTTGAAGCCCTGTATCAAGCTCTGCCAAACGTGCAGTATTAAAACGCTGTGGCAGCACTGTCAGAGTATCAATGCGTGTAGCTAAATGCTCATATACTTCAAGAGACTGAGCTTCTGCCTTTCTAAACCACACAGAGGGTCTCAATAACTCTTTAAAATAAAAACGCCACAATCCGTGTGATCTACTTTCCACAGATGCTACCCCAGTGAGCAGTGTACCCACAAATAACCGTAACAGCTGTCTTCTGCTCATCAGACTGTTTTTTTCTGTACTGTTCACTATATCAATTGTGTGGGGGGCAGTTTTGTGCTCCTTCATAACTTCCCTAGTATACGTCATTCTAGTGGTAATACCCAGCTCATAGTAACCTTTTGGTAAGACTGGTAAAATAGATTCATGCAACTATCATCTGCAGTTCGTATAATCTTTATTGGTCTCATTTGTGTACTCATTGGTTTTTTCATATGGAGTCGATCACCCTTTTTTAATGAATGGATGAAAAATCAATACTTTGGTGAAATTATAACCAGGAAGGATGGCATGATTACCATGACCAACCAACAAACAGGAAGTATAGTAGTGCACCTAGATGCCCACACCGCAATTATTAAAGGAAGACAAGAATTAACACCCGCAGCACTGGCCACCAAAACCGCAGTATTGGTGATTGGGGATCGCGATGAACACGGAGAACTTCACGCAAAAGTAATTAGAATATTTCCGCCCAAAAAATAAGCACTGTCGTAATGAAAAAATTTTTTAATACCAAATATCTTTTTGCGCTTATCCCACTCTGTTCAATGATAAGTATTTCTGTTCTTTTTTACTTCTTCATTACACCAGAGCAACTTATACAATGGATTGGGGTTAACAATGCTTATTTACTCATGTTTGTCCTCGCACTAGCTGGTGGACTCACCACATTTAGTGGAATTCCGTTTCATTTTGTTCTTATTACATTTGCAGTGGGTGGCATGAACCCACTGCTACTGGGTATCGCAGCAGGCAGTGGTGTTGTATTAGGTGATGCGAGTTCATATTACTTGGGATCTGCTAGCAGCACCTTTATTGGAGGGTTATTTGGTACGTTTTTTTCTAAGATACGTGACATGCTGGAGAAGCATCCCAAACTCTTCCCTATTATCTGTTTCATCTATGGTGCATGTGTTCCCTTCTCAAATGATTTTATTACCGTTACTGCTGGTGTGATTAACTACCCATTCTGGCGCACTATTATCCCCTTGGGGCTGGGTAATCTTATATTTAACATTGCGCTTGCATACTCAGCTACCTATGCATTTGATATTATTCAACGCTTTTATTAGCGACCTAAGGAGTGGCAACGTAAGATATTATTACTGCAAGTAAAAAATATGTTCATACCAGAAACTTCACCACAAGCGCTGCGCTTTCATGACAAACTTATGTATTCAGTTGGTGGAATTGAAGTGGCTGAAGCTACTGCTGCCGTCAATGCGTACCTACTAACGCAACCACCTGAGAGACGAAAGCTCCTGGTGATTGAACAAATTGACCTAGTTGCAGTAAGACGGCGTGGTGGAGTCTGGAAAAGCGTAGAAGAAGTAAAGCAAAACCTCTATGGAAAAGATAGAAATGGAGATATCAATGGACGTGAAAAGCCTGGTGAGCTTGGTGAGCTGCTGGCAGTCATTGCATTATACGGGCATATACCATCAGTCAATTCAATCCTCAGTCAGTATAGTAGTGTAGACATGCCTCCCATTCAAAGTTTGGTAGAAGAAATGGCGTATGAAGCAGATACCGATGTTGCTCTTCCCTACTCAAAAGATGCTGCACCAATTGACCAGCTAAGAATGGCAATAAAAGCTTCCATAAAGATTGCTGATGAAGTTGCAGACCTTATTTATTACGCTCACTATTTGAGAGATCAAGAGCAAGAAGAAGAGCTAATGCGCTTGGCTGAGGCACTGACGGGGTGGAACGCTCAAGAGCTTTGTAAACTAGCGATAGTTAAGTACTACATACGCAATGAATATCCAGACAAAATGGCGAAAGTGAATAAAAAACAAGATAAAAAAAATAGGAAAGCCATTGAACAAGCAGTTCTAACTCAGCTGCTGTGTGAAGAATCAGAGATGCTACTTCATTTTGAACTTAATCAAGCTATAGTCCCAGTACTTGCAGAGCTCACCGCACAGTACCGCTCTGCTCAAAAAGAACAAGTACGATTTGTGCCTCATGCGGATGTAGTCCTTACCGACCTCGCGGGGACACTGGTTGATACAAGTCCTCTTTTTGAGGAAACATATCGAATTCTAGCAGCAGACTACAACTATGAATGGACAAAAGATGACCAGGAAGAACTTGAAGCTCGTGTTCGTGTGGCTC
>CAZYNM010000021.1:0-15618 GCA_964648715.1 uncultured Pseudomonadales bacterium
CCGCATATTGCTGCAGTCTCCCCTCTACTTTAACGGGAAAGCAAGCATGAAAAGCACTATCACAAATGCCGCTACCAGGCTAAATTCACGAACAGCATTGATAAATAATCGTTCTGCAAGGAAGCTACGTAAAATGCTTAACCCAAGATATAGTACAGACATCACAAATAATGCCTGATACCAGACTGTTTGTGGCATGAAAGAAAAAAGGATTGATATTTCAATCAAAATAACCGTAAGAAGTAGACTCATTTCCCCTACTTCTCGTTCAAGCCGCTGCTCCAAGCGCACAGACCATAACGACATATAAATAAGGGGGAAATGTGTCAGACCTACAAACAGACCATTCAAGTAGAATGGGAACTTCAAAGAAAAAATAGTATTAGCAAAGAAAAGCGAAATGATGAGCGTAAACCATAGACCGATAGCTTGAGCTGCATGTAATAATTGAATAGTTCGTCCTTTTGCCACCGAGTATATATTTGCCGTTAAAAACAACGCATACATACCAATGCCAAACATAAGTAGCATCAGCACTTTGCTCATAAAATTTGCAGGCAACAAAAAATAAAAAAGAGCAACTGATCCAGCATAAAGAGCTGGCAAAGGAACAACAGTGAGTCTTTCATGACGTTGTAAATCATCACTGAGTACCCAGCCGGAGATGCCGTATGTTACTAGGACAAAGAGTCCTACAGCCAAGTACTTCCACTCAAGTGGAACCGACTGCACACAAAGCAAGCATACACCAAGAAAGATAGCAGTGATAATAAACTTTTCTCTTCTTCTCATGAAGCGTCTTCAACTTCTGGTTGCCGTGGAAGTGTGGTGATAACTTCTTCAACATCATCGTTTTCCTCAAGGAGAGAGATCATTTCTTCAACGGTCTCACGTTCCTCGGGCGTCAGCTCAGCGGGCATCAAGGGCACCAATCCCGCTTCAGTACGCTCAAACATGTATTGTGCCGATCCAGGGCCACCCAAGGAACCACCATATTTCGTAAATGCATGACGCACTTCTCCACTAGTACGGACTGGGTTATTAGTGGCTGCGTACACAATAACAGCTACCCCATGCGCAGCAAAGCCCTCATAAGTAACCTCGTGCACCATTCCCCCGGGTCCTCGACCCATACCGCGATCGATAGCTCGCATAATATTCTCTTTGGGCATGTTTGCCGCTCTTGCTTTCTCAAGTGCCAAGCGAAGTATAGGATTAAAGTCTGGTTTATCAGACTTTCCCTCTTTTACTGCGATTCTGATGTGTTTTGCAAGTTCTGCAAAAATCTTAGCGCGTTTAGTATCAGCAGCGCCTTTTCTGTTTTTGATGTTATTCCATTTACTGTGTCCTGCCATAGTCATTCTATTATAGCTCATGGATATGGTATTGACAGTACTCTTCATTCAGAGTATTCTTTGCTTTCGACGATGACAACAGAAGCCACACAACAGACTCCTGTATCAAAACTTATTCCCCTTGCGATTGCTGCCGCCAAAAATGGCGATTGGATCAAAGCCGTAGAGTTCAATGAGGCTATTATTGTGCAAGCTCCTGAAGACATATCTGCGCTTAATAGACTTGGGCTTGCCCATCTACAACTGTCCAACGAATCAGCCGCAAAAGAACAATTTCAGCGCGTTCTTAAAATAGATAAACAAAACAGCATCGCACAAAAGCAGTTGGAACGCATCAAAACCAAGCAACCTTTTATGCAACCCACTTTTAGCAAAAACTACTTTATTGAAGAGCCAGGTAGGACAAAAATTGTAGAGCTACATCGCTTAGCAGGCAAACAGGTCCTGGATACGCTCTGTGTTGGCCACACCTGCAAGCTCACGGTCAAAAAGCGCTATATCTCTGTGGAAACAGAGGATAATCGCTACATTGGTGCGCTTCCTGAAGACATTTCCTTCCGGCTCGCACAGCTTATGGAGACGGGCAATGTCTATGGATGCACCATTCAGTCCTGCTGCAATAATCAGTGCATGGTCTATCTTAAAGAACTTTCTCGCTCAAAAGCAAATATGGACGTCCATTCGTTTCCACCATCTCGCTCTGCGCTTTCCGGTGATACTGAAGATCGCCTCGCGCTCTTTGATGACCTTGAAGAAGGAGATGGCGAATTTCTCAACGACCCTGAGGGTGAAGATACAGACACACTTGAGGAAGATTCAAGCAAAGAAACTGAGCGAGAGCAAGTTTCCTACGATGACTAGTACACTTTCCCAACAATAATAACAATTTCTGATCGGTACTCAGCGGGTTCTCCTGTTCCTTGCGGTTCCCTTCGTACCTCTGGATCATGCGTAAAAAATGCCGCCAACTGGTGTGCGATCTCTTGGCACTCTCCTCGTTCAGATAAGATAATTTCGGTAGCATCCTTTTCCTGTGACACTGTACCAGTATGAATCACCACATAATGAAGTCGTTCAAAGAGAGTGGCAAAGGTTTGCGCCAACCCTTTCTTACCTGTGGCATTGAGAACTGCAACCGGGCAACGTCGCTGTAAATTGGTTTGTTCTGGAATGTGTTGCTGTGTATGGAAAGTTTCGAGTGAGTCAGTTTGCTTGGTAAAAAGGGGCAACTCACTCCCCGCCAACCAACTTACCACGTTCTGGAGCAACCAGGTGGGAATGGACGCTCGTACCTCTTGTGCCACCGCCTCTTCTGCGCTCAGTTCATACGGATACACGCCTGCCAGGTCTACTCCAAGGATCTGACTAAAAGCGCCTTTGATAAAGCGCTCATTCTTACCTTCAAGTTTGTACAATGCATACAGAGCGTTTAGTCTGTATTGTCCATACCCACCAGGGGCCTCAACAGGCATATCTGGTTGTAAAAATACAGTCGCCCGTTTACCCTGTCCATCTACCTCAGAACGAAAAATAACAGGATAGGGACGATCAACCTGTGCTGGTACATACAGGCTACTCCCCTGCCCACTGGTTCGCAAAAAAACAGGCACCATGGTGTGAACCAGTGCACTACCAAGCGACACTACTACAACTAGAGTAATAGCAGTGACAACACTAGGAACAAACGACCGGATGTGCCAAAACCCAGGCAACCGCAGCGTCCTCTGCCCCCGTGGGGTAGAGTTAACAAAGTCACGAACAATCATATTTTCTCAAGGATCAATTTACGTATTTCTTCAGATAAACGAACCATCACTCGTACATTATGTATACTTGCCAATCGATAATAGGTCAACTCCCCCGCCCCATACAAGTGGTGCAAGTACGCCCTGGTGTAACCAGCGGTACAGGTATAACAGTCACAGTGATCATCAATCACACGCGTGTCAGTGGCCCACTCTGCCTTACCAATATTCAGGCGTGCTTTGGGAAATGGGGATACAAACTGTGGTTTTTCTCCGTGTCCATACTGAAGTTCACCAACGTACAATGCCCCATTGCGTGCTAGTCTGGTAGGACCCACACAATCACACATATCAACACCAGCCCAGAAAGCATCTATTAAATCTTGTGGATCTCTGCCCAAACCCATAGCATAGCGTGGTTTTCCCATGGGAAGTACCTCTGCCAGCTGTTCCATAATTGCCACAGTAGCTGGCATATTGTAACCAATAGTTTCACCTCCCACTGCAATGCCATCAAATGGGAGTGAAGTAATATGCTCTGCTGCTTTCTGCCGTAAGTGTGGAAATAGCCCACCCTGCACAATACCAAATAAAGCCTGGTAGCTACCTTGAATACTCATGCGATTATGGTGCTCCCAATAAGAAACGCACCGTTCTGCCCATCTACTGGTGCGTTCCAGTGATTGGACAGCATATTCTTCTGGAGCAGCGTCGGACAGTGCTTCATCAAATGCCATCACTATATCGGCGCCAATAGTTCGTTGCATTTCTATAGAGCGCTCAGGGGTAAAGAAGTGTGCTGATCCATCAAGGTGAGAACGGAACCGCACACCCTCATCCGTAACATGTGCTATATGGCTTTCACCCTTGGCAGCGCGTGCTGAACCCAGGGAAAACACTTGGAATCCTCCTGAGTCAGTTAAGAGTGGTTTATCCCACTGCATAAAGGAATGAACCCCACCCAATTCGTTGAGTACGTGCTCACCTGGACGCAAATATAAGTGATAGGTATTACCCAGTATTATTTGTGCATGTGTACTAAAAATATCTGCGGTATCAAGTGCTTTTATCGTAGCTAAGGTACCAACTGGCATGAAAACTGGGGTTTGGACTGTACCATGTGGTGTAACAAATCTACCAGCTCGAGCTAAGCCAGCTTGTTTTTCTACAGCAAAACGAAAGCGAGGTGTGCGTGACATAGTATTTTTTTTGATGACAGGTAATTATATACTACCAAAGCTATGCACCGCCTTTCAGACTTTCAGTACACTCTTCCCTCACCCCTTATTGCTCGTGAACCCGTATCACAGCGGGACCACAGTCGACTGCTCGTCGTGAATCGTGCTGCACAAGCAATCACCGATCATTATTTCTACAACCTACCCGATTTTTTGCAGCCCGGTGATGTACTTGTTCGGAATAACTCACGGGTTATCAAGGCTCGCCTATTTGGGTATAAGAAGCTCACTGGTGGACAAGTTGAGCTCATACTCAATACTCCTATTTTTACTTCTAATGATCAAGTAATATATGAGTGCTTATCAAGGCCAGGGATAAAAGTAGGACAAGAGGTTGTGTTCGGTGACGGAGCACTGGTAGGTATTTGTTGTGGTACGGGTGCAGATGGGTATACACGTCACATCCAATTTGCACATGGTTTGTCATCATTTTTAGTCATTCTTGATACCATAGGAACTGTCCCCCTACCTCCTTATATGCATCATGCACCTCAAGATGCTGGGACATTTGCTGAGCAGTATCAAACTAACTATGCAAAATCGCCTGGATCTGTAGCTGCTCCCACTGCTGGCCTTCATTTTACTCCACAACTTGATCAGCTACTCCTAGATCGTGGTATTACCATTGCTGAAGTAACCCTTCACGTAGGGCTGGGTACTTTCTTACCAGTTAAGACAGATACTATTACCGACCATGTGATGCATGAAGAGCGGTACATTCTTAGCCCTGAAACAGCCGCACTCATTACGCACGCCAAAAAAGAAGGTAGGCGCATCATTGCTGTAGGCACTACAACGTGCAGGGTTCTTGAATCTGCGGCACACCTACGCACTGATGGCTCGGTTCACCTCACACCCACGGAACACGCAAGCACAAAAATATTTATCTATCCACCATATCGTTTCAAAGTTCTGGATGGCCTCATCACCAATTTCCACCTTCCTGAGAGCACACTTCTGATGCTTGTGTCTGCGTTTGTCTCGCAGCCACAGACGCCACAACAGTTTACAACCTTTGCAGAATCACTTATGGGAAAGGCGTACGCACATGCTATTGCAGAGAAGTATCGTTTTTTCTCTTTTGGAGATGCAAGCCTGCTGCTATAAGTGATTTAGACAAACACACTCACACAAAACAATAAAACTAAGAAACAGCCGCCGCAAAACAAGGGAAATGCCAAGCGCTTACTTTTTGTGGCTTGATAGACCATGACAGCCACAAAACACAAAAACAGGCCAATGAGAGAGCCAAGAGACAACATAAAAGGTACCTTTTATTCACCCACTGCGTAGCGAACAAAACGATTCACCACAAACTTTTCACCAATTTTCCCACTAAGTTGTTTAACCAGTGTTTCAATGGTGATGCTAGGATCACGTAAGTACTCTTGTGTTAAGAGTTCATCAACAGATTCTGGGTTCATAGACACAACTTGCATAGCAACCTCACGTGCCATGGTTTGGAACTCTGGATTACGCGCCACAAAGTCTGTTTCGCATAAGATCTCTACCAGTGCAGCGACCTTGGCATTAGTGTGAACGTAGGAGGCAATATACCCCTCTTTTGTCTCACGGTCTGCCTTTTTCTCTGCCTTGGCTAATCCTCGAGCCTTGACGATTTCCTCGGCTTTTTTCATGTCCCCACCGGCTTCATCGAGGGCTTTTTTACAGTCCATCATACCTGCGCCAGTGATTTCGCGAAGTGTTTTTACATCTGCTGCGGTAAATGCCATAAAGAACTCCTTGGTATCTCTGTCTGTTATGCGTTTTTTCCTGCTACGTATCCAGCCACAATTTGCTTGATAACATATTGCACTGCTGCTTTACCATCATCGTTGGAAGGAATGGCAAGATCAACTAGATCTGGATTTGCATTTGAATCAACCACACCCATGGTGAAGACACCAGTGGCTGCTGCCTCTTTGACTGCATTCTTTTCTTTGTTGATATCAATGATAAACAAGGCATCTGGCTTGTTCTTGAGATCTCGCACACCTTCAAAGAAACGCTTAAGACGTGCCATCTCTTTTTCAAGCTGTAAGCGCTCATACTTGGTGTAGTTCTTGAACTTGTCTGTTTTGAGGCCTTCTTCAATCTGTATCATGCGTTTGAGCGACTTTTGCACCTGCTCCCAGTTAGTGAGCAAGCCACCAAGCCATCGAGACACGATGTACGGGAATTTGGTTTCTTTGGCCAAATCAAGGATTGTTTCACGAGCTTGTTTTTTAGTACCCACCACTACCAATGCTTTACCAGCTTTACCTAGTTCATAGGCTTTGTTATATGCCGCACTCATCTGGGTAGCTGTTTGTGCTAAGTCAAAGATGTGCACGCCATCTTTTTCCATGTAGATGTACTGCTTCATGCGAGGATGCCACTTGGCAACCTGGTGTCCGAAATGACACCCAGCTTCAAGCAGTGCTTGGAGTTCAAATTCTGGTGCATGATTTGTGGCGATTATATCTGCCATATATGTCCTTGTTTTCCCGTTGGTATGTCGGGATGGCTTTCATACGAAAATGCAGGACGCGTACGTAGGAAAGCACTTACTCTATACGTAAGGCGCTAGTATAGCATACAAGGCACAAATTAGACACCAGAACTATCCACAAGGACTTCTTGCGTCTGTTTTGATTTGAGAGTGGAATATGCAGGGAGATGACCATGCACCACACTGGAAGGATAGATGCGCGCTTTGTACCCCACGGTTGTTCCAGGCAGAAAAACAGTTTGTGCTCCACTAAATACCTCTGCAGCAATACATGCACCAAGTTTCTGGCGCTCTGTTGCAAGCTTTGTACCGTCGGGTAGGTGTATCTGAACAGTCTGTGCATCAAAACGGTAGTTAGTTGTCACTGTTCCATAACTGGGGTTGACTGCTCTCTCGAGCACAGAATCACCAATGAAGTTATGATGCAACATACACTGAGGACCAATATAGCTGCGTGCCACTTCACTGCCATACCCAATTACGGCGCCAGCTTCAATGCACGATTGACGCACTAAGCTTCCAATGCCTACTACGGCGTTCTTACCAATGTAAGTAGGCCCCTGGACTACCGCCCCCGGCTGGATAACAGCCCCATCGTCTACATACACGGCACCTTCAATAACTGCCTGTGGGGCAACTTTTGCCGTCTTTGATGTATAAACAGATAGTTTGTTTTGAAGGAATA
The DNA here is from genome assembly GCA_964648715.1 of uncultured Pseudomonadales bacterium. Lineage (GTDB taxonomy): Bacteria > Patescibacteriota > Microgenomatia > UBA1400 > PJMF01 > OMIS01. The sequence goes on from CAZYNM010000021.1 coordinate 7,515, forward strand.
TATCCATCACATCGAGCACAAAATGGGGGTATTTTAATTTATGCCAATAACCCGAATACGGAACAAACAAACAGCGATGACTACTTACATAGGTGGTTAAAGCTCGCTCGTATACGTCGTCGGTGAGTTCAGCGTGCTTGGCTGTAATGAGCTCTGCAAGAAATTCCTGTGGTCGAGCAAAATAGTGGTAGACCAAATTAATAAATTCACTTGGCTCGCTGCCTGGTGCTGGTTTTTCTACAACACCAACCACTCGCTCGCCATCCAGCTTAAGATAGCCTGCAGGAAAGTGGTGCGATACTTTTTTGCCTACGATGAGTGCATCGAGGGTTTTAGTTTCAATAGCCGTAAGCACAGCAGTAAAAAGTTCATCTGCTACTACATCAACAGCATTCATGCAGATGCACGGACCATCATTGAGATGATCAGCAAGTGCCAACACCGCATCTGCCATCCCTGTTGCTTCTGGCTGTACAACACAGGTGATTCGTAGGCCTGGGATAGTAATCTGGTGCACAAAAGCATAGGTATCTGGATTACATGCCACTACCACGCGCTGTATACCCACTCGAGCAAGCTGAGTTAATTGATGGACAAGGAGTGCGTCACCCAAGAAGGGGAACAGCGTTTTGTTGGTGACAAAGGGGGCAAATCGCTTGCCTTCACCACCAGCCAAAATTATTACTTGCGGCTCGTGTGCGGCCATAAAAGGGATCCCTTCTTTATGCTGCCATAGACAGATCCACAGCATTCATGAGCAAGCATAGCACGGTGAGCGGCCCTACTCCACCCGGTACCGGGGTCAAGAAGAAGGCTTTTTCTTCCACAGAGACCCTCTCAATATCTGGCTTAGGCTCCCCCACGTCTATGAGGACTGCGCCAGGTAGGATGCAGTCTCCCGTAATGCGGCCTGGTACTCCGGTGGCAGATACGATCACATCGGTAGTGAGGGGAATAGTGCCGTCTTGTGTAAGACTGATGAAGTTTGTTTTTTTGAGTAACTGCACGGCAAATCCCAGCTGGCCTAGCACTGCTGCTAAGGGTGTTCCCAAGAGATCAGATACTCCCACAATACTCACCGTTTCCATCTTCTTTTCTGGGTATTCTGCTTTTACTCGCATCATAATACTGACTACTGCTCGACAGGTAGCAGGAAGCACCCGGTGCTCTTGTTGCCATGTTCCTGCAGCAATTGAGCTGAGGGTACTGGGCGATAACCCATCTACATCTTTGGTTGCAGGGAGTGCCTGTGTTAGGGTTGACCACCAGGTTGAAAAATCATGTGACTCCCCTATCCGTTTATCTAGTGGCATGGCTGCCTCCCATGTTTTTTTGGTGGGTTTTTGTATTAAAACACCGGTAATAGATGTGTCTTGTGCACAGTCCTCAATCTGAGCAACGATCTCTTGTAATGGCTGTGAAAATGTACACTGCAGCGGCTGGTAGAGTATCCCTACTCTCTGTGCTGCTTCACGCTTGAGGCGTGTATAGAGCGTACTTCCTGCATCTTCAGCAAAAAAAAATGACACAATCTTCACTTGTGTTGGAAGTGAACTGATTTGTTTTTGAAGTTCGTGTTCTAAAGCTGCAGCAGCAGCAATCCCGTTAAAGAGTATCATCAGGCTTTGTATTATACGGCAGTGCACGTGTCTTGAGCAAAGCGACGAACAAGCTTGCTATAACCACACCAGTTACTCCCAGAGCTGCCCATGGCAACCAGGGGTATTGCTCTGTGAGACGGCTCTCCTCAGCATCACACACATCGCCTTTACCATCCCCATCACTATCCAGTTGTGCTTGATTAGCTGCATACGGACAGTTATCACGCGCATTCACCACTGTATCAAAGTCAAAGTCTTCACAGGCATCGCCTACCCCATTTGCATTGGCATCGAGCTGATCTAAATTGGCCTCACGTCTACAGTTATCAACATCATCACCAATGCCGTCACTATCGATATCACCCTGCATATAGGCAGGGTTCATTTCAAATTGAAGTGTATCAAGGACAATGTGAGCTTTACCCGCAAATAAGCGGCCTGCTTCTGGCATTGTAGTCTGTGCAGGGGCCAGCGGATTACCATCAAGATATACATAGTAATTGTGAGAAGGCTGAGCCAAAAACCGATACGTTGATTCCTGTATATCGTAGACACCGTCCGTAACTGCACTTACTTCTGAGACACGAAGTGGTTGAGAATGCTGGAGAGTCACTGTCAATTCTTTTACCTTACTAAAAGGAAAGGTTATGGTATCTGCAGTATATTTGCGTGCCTGTACCAGTGATTGCCCATCTGCAGTAATAGTTATCATTTCTGGACGCGCGCTGTATACATCAAACTGTAAGCGTATGCCTGCAAGTGTTTGTGCTTCAGAAAAACGGAGTGAGATTGCACTTTCATTCAATTCTTGTGTGGCCGGTTCTAGAGAACGTACAGTCAGGTCTGTTGTCGTTTTTGCATTTCCATCAGTAAGCCCAAAAGCTGTTTTGCCCTCCACCAGAACCACCGGTTTCTGCATGGTAGTCACTGTTTGGGAGCGCTGTTGCACAGCTTGCACGGCACCGCTTTGTGCATCTGTTACTAATACACCATTCCTTGTCGAGTGTGAGTCAAGGGTAAACTCAATAATTTGCGGAGTACCTGCCGCTCGATAGGCATGCTGTATGGATGCTCGTTTCTTATAGGAATCACTCGGCACAGGCAGTGGTGTATTCGCTGGTATAGCTTTTGACAGCGCCCACACTGGTGATACTCGTACAAATGTACTGGCACACAAAAGAAGTGTCACACACACTAGCCTCTTTTTTCTCGTGTTTATCATATCTTCGTCATGCTTTCTGTTCTTTGGGACGTAAAAACGCACCCGCCATCAGTACCACACCAATCACTAAGAACACCACAACGCGCTGAAACAGCAACATATTCCATACTTCTACAAATAACAGACGAATTACAACAAGCCCAACAAGTACGCTACCCACAATCTGCGTTTTATAATACTGTTGAAGCAAGCCATAGGCATACATACCAATCCCAACCAACGTATAGATACAGAGCGCAAGCGCATGAGCAGTGTCCTGTGCAATAGCGAATCGCTCAACAGCAAACCAAATAAAAATAACTGCTTGAGAAAGAGCTCCACACAAATATATAACGGTTGTCTCCAGCTGAGGAGGCGTTTCATCTTTACTTGTTGCAAGTGTATAAAAATACGCTCCCAACGTAAACAATACTATACTCAAAAGTACAACCAAGCCCAGTTCGCTCCATAAAGCCATTGGTTCGATATACGGCTTACCCATTGCCATCATCTGTGCAGCGTTATAACTATCAAAGTAATACCTAGTGCTACGTGTTGTAATGAGATACAAACAATAGAAAGCCAAGGGAGCAAATGGCAAACCGAATACTTGAGACAACCAATAGTTACCTGTTAACTTACCGGCTAGATACACCCCCACAGCTGTCAAAAGTATATACGAAATAACGGCTGAGGGTCCCTCAAGTTGCAGCGAGGTTGCAATTGCGAGGTAGATGAGCGCCAAACTGGCATGTAAGAGTACCAAGAGTCTGTTCGATGTTTGTGTAAAGAGGATCCATGCTCCAATTACTGTCAGCAATGATCCCACCATGACAACCCAGCTTTGTTGGTCTGTAGGAATAAGCTCGCGAACCCACATGACAAATAACAAAGCCGAGGATATTTTAATGAAGAGATCAGTGAGCATCACTCGTTGCGAACGTAACGCTGAGATCACCCCTACGCCATAGAATAACAAGGTAAATGACCCAATCAGCACTCGCATTGTTGGAATATCTGTAGAAGGAATAGTGCTGGACAAACTCATTACACTAAACATGGCGTACAGACCAACTGCTGCAACAAGCAATTCCAACCAGCCAGTAAGTATGACCACCCAGACTGTGGCCGCTATAACCACAAAAAGGTACAAAAAGAGACCAGTTACTGAAGGTGTTGCTGATACCGTAAGAAAAGGTGCAATAGCAGCAACAACTAATCCTAATAAGGCGCGGGATGGCACGCGATGAATCACACTCACTGTAGCTATACATGCAGCAATAGCCGCCATCATCGTGAGTGCAGTGCCGGGGGTGAAGAAGTCGTATACCTCACGGGCAGCATAAATGGTACTCAGCATGACAGCTGCTCCCAGTCCCAGGAGGACGGTGGCTTGTTGCTCATTTTTGTTTGATCGCACAAACCCACCAAGAAATATTCCCAATCCCACCATGAGGCCTAAAGATACTCTACCGATTGGCCCAATCCAATTTTGTGCAAATGCATAACTCACAAACCAACCCAATCCCAGAAGTACCAACACCGCTCCCAACTTAAGCAACCAATCAGTAACCAGCCAAGAAAAGAAACGACTTTCCAGTGATGGTGCTGGTGTATCCGGTGAGCCAGTACTGGGAGGAACAGCTTGCTGCAGGTGAACGCTCAGGGACGTAGGTGCTGATGCACTGTCCAGTTTGGGAACATCACTTGAGTGTGACAGACGTTGAGGAACCCCACTCTGCTCCAGCTTACGCAGCTTAGTATGGAGATAAAGGCAATAAAGTAGGGTCAAAAAGCTGATAAAAAGCGTCATCTCTATTTAGAGTATCACCTCTTTACTCTGCTTGACAACACCTCACTTTGTTGCGATAGTGTCACCACATATTGAGTGGTTTTGTGGAATCTGGTGTAAGCCCAGAACTGTGCCGCAACGGTAAAAGAACACTATTTCTTGAGTCCGATCTTCAAAACCAGCTGATTCTCACTAAGGTAATCAGCAGTACCGACGAGCATCGGATTTTTATATCCGCGTGCTCCTCTCGACAGAGGAGTTTTGTGTTTTACGAACGAGAAATAGCACCCCAGCGAGAACGTGTCCTACAACACATGCATAAAGAGCATACCTTATGGAACTCTGATCACTATTTTGATGCTGATTCAGCAAGCGACGCCGAACACTTGGCAGCGGTAGAAGCACGGCTTACGCAAGATTTAACCTCATTCTTTGACGAATACAGCTTCCTTAGAGCTGCGGTTCTGTATGAATATGGACCTACGGGCATGCGCGGCGGCTACACCCAGACACTCAGTGAAGTAACAACACGTTTTCTGGAGCATCTCCAACAACAGGGTCGGCCAGTGACACGTGCTGCTGTTGAGGTTACTGCATCCCTAGCTATAGAACACTGGATGAAACAGCATCCACACACTCAAAAACCGGAAAGAATCATTACTATTAGCCCACGTGGCACTGAAGCCGAACTCTATCCTGGGCTTGATGAAAAAAATTATATTTTTATCAATGTTTTTGAAAAAAATAACACTTCCTTCTTCTTACGTCAGTACCGCTCATATGACACCAATAGCCAGTTACCCGACCTTCAGAAACGGCTTGTTGCAGTAGCACCACAGACTGGGTATATAGAGCAACTGAGTGAAGACACACATCTCCACCCTGATCACCAAACTATCACTCGTGTTGTACACATACCCCATTCTGTACCACTCGCAGACATCGAGGCAGCTGTATATTCACATAAGAAAGCGTGGCCTGTTGATATAGATCGTGAGCTCCCTCATGTCCCCAGTCGGCTGAGAGTCCACGAGCTTGAGCGTACTACTGCCTACTGTCGTACTGTATTTCGTGAACTCGTACTAAACCAAGATCTGGAATTACTGGAAAAAAGTGCGGCATTCACTGAGCTCGTTCAACTTGTGCGTGCAGCACTCCTTAAGTGGACCGAAGATCATGCGTCCAACTATCACCAGACAACTGAAGAAATGTTGCAGTACCATCTTGATCTTGATCTTATTACACAGTCTTGGCGCATCAAGCTCAAAGAACGCAAAGGTGCCCAACTGGAAGTGACCGAGCAAGCAGTGCTCACTCAATTCAATCAAGTGACGCAGTTGAGCAGTTTGCTGCCCTTACAAGAAGCCGCAAGTTGGGCCCACTGTATTGTGGGAACACCACAATCCCTTTTGCTGCAATCAGTTATGAACTCAAGCGGCATCTTCACACCCACCTCTGCACTGGATTTACGCAGTTTTATTTCTCATATGAGTGCGCAAGAGCGTACCAAGCTGGCCGAAAGTATCCAGTCGTACGTTCGCATTACCGTTGCTGGTGAAGTATGGTACGTACCGTCCTCCTACCTTGCAGAGCCCGGATGTTTTTATGATGAGAAAAGCGGCATGGTCATGGGTCCGTGTAACATTCCACTTAAAGATGACCCTTTGGCCTACACATCCCAACAATTTGATGCGCTCACTGCTGCCCTAGCAGAAGACCCCAAGAAAACACTGGAGCTCCTTGATCAACAGAGTCAAAGCCAAGTCAAAGAAGTCTATGTGTGGTTACTCCAAGAGCTGGTAGTGCCCTCAGCAGCATTAGACAGCATCCTTCTTGGGGACATTGTGAAACCAGAACTAGATACACGTCATGAGCTCCTCAGCTTACGTGCAGCAACAGCACACAGCACTAACCCTCTGACATATTTACTCTGGTACTGCATTGAACTCTATGACGGTGAGCACCCAGAAACTAGTACAGTTCTAGAGCGTATTATGCAGCTACCAGCTCAGACAAACGACGCACATTCTCTGCATCCGGACCCTCACCAGAACCTGGTACTTCAAGAATAAGTGGTTTTGTTTGTAGTTCAGCTGTAGCCAGAAATGCTTTTAACTGTTCAAGACCAATCAATCCATCACCAATGTTCTCATGTCTGTCTCTGCCGCTCCCAAACGGGTCACGACTATCATTGACATGAATACACTTAAGTGCCTCCCACAGATCTAGACGAGTCATCTCCTGCACCGCACTGGCTGGTTCACGTCCTATTTTTTCTGCTGCAAAGAGTTGCGCTTGCGGAGCATGACTACCCAAATAGTATCCAGCCGCATGTGCATGGCAGGTGTCAAAACACCAGCCTACTCTGCCTGCACTCACCCAGTGGTTGTCTGCTTCAAGCTGCGCCAGCAACCAGGCAACTTCTTGTAAGTTACCTCCTATCTTTCCGTTCTGGCCCGCTGCGTTTTCTATAAGGAAGCATGAGTCTTGTGGGGTTGCTTTGAGAATGTCCGTAATGGCAGTGACTATTTGTGCCCTAGATGCATCCCACCCACGACCTTGGTGGCTACCTACATGCACCACCACACCCGAACCATGGATAGCTGCATCAAAGGTTAATTCATATTGCAAAGACTCGAACGATTTCCGAAGCGTCTCGGTGTTATCACTAGCCAAATTAACCAGGTACAGCGCATGTGTAATGACTGGACTTATAGAGTATTTTTCTCTTTCTGAGAAGAATTTGTCGGTTACGATTTCTGAGATGGGTTTCTTGTACCACACGCGTGGACTGCCTGAAAACAATTGTACTGCAGTACACCCGATACCCGCCGCTCTTTCAAAAACCGTGTGTAAACCGCCTGCTGCAGATACATGTGCCCCAATACTTCGCATCGTTACCTTTCGTCCAGTAGTGCTTAAGTATACCGCACTCATGTACAATACACCTCATGCACGAACTTTCAATCGAAGGATTCCGCTTTTTTTGTGACAATCGTGAAGAGGCATTTACGGTGCGCCATGAAGTATTTTCTGCCCATACCTACTATTTTGAAACGGACAATCCCACTCCCACTATTCTCGATATTGGCGCTCACATGGGATTAGCTACCTTGTATTTTAAAAAGATCTATCCCCACGCAAAAATTACTGCAGTAGAGCCACATCCTCGCTCATATGAACTGCTTGCCAAAAACTGTTTTGAGAACATGTTGGAGGATGTCACCACGCTCCGAAGCGCTGTTGTGGACGATACCACAAAACACCCCACACTACTCCTCCACACTGATGCAGCGGGAAAATGGCTTAGCACTACCAGTGTGGTTCCTCGTGCATGGAACGGTGAACAACAAACAACAGAACTGAGAGTACCAACCTGTACACTTGACTCACTCATCACCGGGCCAGTGGATTGTCTCAAAATGGATATAGAAGGTGCTGAACAGAAGGTGTTAATGGCCACTCGCACAGGCCTCTCTCAAGTACGTGAGCTCATTATAGAGTTTCATC
>CAZYNM010000022.1:0-13501 GCA_964648715.1 uncultured Pseudomonadales bacterium
CAGCACCGCCGCCTCCACCGCCTCCACCACCTCCACCGCCGCCAGAACTACTTCCAGATGAACCAACACCTGACGCACCATAGCTCCGAGAACTTGCTGAAGAAATTGCTGATACCGCTGATGCTATGTCAGAAAAAACTGGGGTAAAAGAACTTCCAGAATTCATGACAGAGATTCCTCCCCACGATTGCGCCGCTCGGACTTGTTCGGCTGCGGGCAGTTGTATAAGGAATGTTTCCAGCACTTTCACTGATACTCCCAACACTGTGCCGTACACTAAGTATTTTTCCCACAAAATGAGTGAGTCAATGGGATAGTTTTCTGTTTGGCGGTAGTCCTTGAGATGTCGCTTAAAGGCTAACCATTTTGCTGCTTCTAGAGCCCCTTGTTGTGTTCGTCTTCCACTATTTTTATGCAGAAAAACTGAAATAAATATAGAAATAAAACTCAAGCAAGGAAAAATAACTAGCCACATCGTGGCATTTTGGTCAGATACCGGCATATCACTTGCGCTCCCTAGGAGCATACACTGGAGTACGGTGATAACAACAAGTGCTACAGTGGTAACACCCTTGGGTTTGTTGAGTTCACTTTGTGTATCAAAAAATCCTTCATCTAGGTTTTCTTTGAGCGTAACAGCAGGAAGCAACTCCAAAAAGAATGCACGCGCCAGCGTACTATTTAGAATGTTGCTCTGTATCCAGGTGGAGATGTGTGACAAAGCGAGAGCTTTTTGCATCTTGCCTTCAAGCAAAACTTCTTGTGTACCTATGCCTTCAAGGAAACCAACTGCACATACTTGAATACTTGAAAGCTTTTGTGAGCTTTGGCTGGGGATAAGGTAGTATTCATATTTTTTGAAAATCCAAAAACCCTTTGTTTCATCACTGCGCACAAGACGATATGCCCGCGCCTGTACCAAGGAAAGTACGGTAGCGGTAAATGCTTGTGGAGTTAGCTGACGGTTCATAGTGAGAAGTTGATCTACCTGAGCGGGGTCGATGTCGCTGGGTGGTTCCCATAAGCGTTCGGCTTGATTGACCGAAGGAAGGCGAGAGTCTAAGCCGTACTTCAGGAATCGGTGAATACTTCTGGCCACTAATATAAGCGTCAAGCAACAGAATATGCCACTGATGGTCACTAAAAAAAGCTGGCGTGATTGGGCGCTTTCTTTGTCGCGTTCAGTTTGTGCCGCAAAGGAGGCCTCCTGAGTCAAAATAGCTGCACGGGTATGAGTTCCATGTACTCCAGTAAAACTACTGAGTTTGGGAAGAAGCACACGAGCTTCAAAAAAAGTACCTGACTTAATTCGCGGCGCTGTGAACGTAACAAGTTCAGTACTGGGGATTGCCACCTGACCATCGAGCGGACCATGTGCCCATGCCTGAATACCAGTGCCCTCTAGCCCGGGTGGAAGGTGTAGTGTTGCTGTGACTGGACCTTGACTCACATCCCATTCTGATCCAATCAGTTGCCAATACAACTCAGCAGTATCTGAGTGCAGCGTCAGAGCATTTTCTATGGTATACGTGAGCGTAAATGTTTCACTCGTGTCAGCAGGTGCGTAGAACCACTTGATAAAATATTCGCTCGCATTTTCAGTCACATAGAAAGTGTTTGGTTCACGTTGCGTATCGGCTGTAGCAATCTGTGCAGCTGTTGTCAGTTGTCTCATACACCCGGACGGCGTGCAAAGGGCAACATGCTTGATAACATAGGGATCTGTCCTGCCTGGATTTTTTGATTGGTCAGGATTCTTGAGAATTTTAAGGTAGGCAAATGTGTAGGAGCCATCAAATGTGTAGCGTCGCTCCTCAGTTACTTGTGCAGTGCCTTTGCTATCAAGTTTGATATTAATATGCGTTGGTCCAATTGAATATGATTTTGCAGCCACAGGCTGAGATACATGGAGAAAAAACACCATGCTTAATGCAAGCGTGCTAAGTGTTCGAAAAAGTGTATACCGCATACTTTTTTATGAGTTTCTTGTATCCTATGCTCTTTTGTGAGCAACTGCAAATACATCATTCCCCCAAACACAGAACCAGGGGAAATAAGAGCTTATTGGTGAGAGATACACAAGCGCATTGAAGAGGCGGTCTTTCCAGCTTAGGGCTGGCTTATTAACCGTTTGGTTGGTTGACCAGATCCGTGCGGAGAACCCTGCTTGGCGAAGCGAAGTATACACCGCCCAGTGTGAAGATTCGTTCACATGCATGGATTGTTCATATGCTCCTCGCAGCTCGCTGGGATGGAGAATATTGGGGTACTTTTTACCCGTCACCAACTCAAAGAAAAAAAGCACGAGTGAGCTCACGGGGTAACACCACCAGCGATAGGTATAATCGTTAAAAATCCAGGTTGGGGCAGTATGAATCACGAGTATTCCATTTGGACTCAGTATTCTGTAGATCTCCGCAAGCAATAGCGCTACTTCTTCTGGATAGAGATGCTCCCAGACTTCAGTACAAAACACATAGTCAAAACTATCGTTGGGAAAGGGCAACTGTGTGGCGTCTGCTTTGAAAAAACGAGTTTTTCTCTGTACTGTCACAGCTTGATGTCTACGAGCTTCAAGACAGATTGCAATACTGTCCTGGGAATAATCAATACCTACTACATGACGAGCACCTGTGGAAGCCGCATAAAATACTAGCTCACCTCTGCCGCATCCTATATCAAGGACGCGTCTCCCAGCACATGAAGGAGCATTGTCCACGACTGTTTGCAACCGTGGTTCTAATACTTTCCCATGAGATGTCGTAAATGTTTCATAGCCGGTGCACGCAGTAAGGTAGTACTCTCTGGTATACAGAGTGGGATCAACGCGACGCGTCTGTGCCATACAGAACTTTCTGTGTGTAGTAAATCATGAACGGAAGCGAAGCGATAGCACCACCAATGGCAGCATATGCACCACCCATTACCCCATATCGGTGGACGAGCGGGTAGATACTGCAGAGTAAGGTGAAACAGCTGGCCAGTGTGATGGTGCTGACCCATTTTTCTTTATGGAGTGCAAAAAGTAGCGTCGCTGATAATCCCGATATGCCCCGGATGATTCCAAACCCCAACAGGAGATAAACCATGGGAAAAATGCTAAGCCACTGTTCACCAAATACTAATCGTACTATGTGGTGCCCCCACAGAAAAAATATCAACGAAGGAAGAATAGTAACGGCACTAAGACCTGCAAGTGTTCTGAAGAACGCACGTCTAAGTCTTCTTTGATCATCAGCAAAAAGGGTAAACGTGGGTAACGTAACTTGAGTGACCAATTGTGCGCTATGGCTAACGGGAGCCATGCCAATGGTATATGCCATCTGATAAATGCCCAGTGTGTAAGCGCCAAGAAGCTTACCTACCACAAAGTCATCAAACTGATGAAAAAGATAGGTTGTTATGTTGGTAATGTTCATCCATGTTGCCTGGCGGAAGATTGCCCGCAGAATGCTTGGTTGCCACTCCCATCTAGGTTTGGGTGCAAAGAAAATCCAAGAGGCTAGTACATCACAACATGCATCAGTGACAGCTGTAAAGAAAAGTCCTACCAGAGTAGGAGAAGCGCTGAGTATGCAGAGTGATATGAGTGTTTGAAACACAACAGTAGCTATGCTCACAACACTTGTCCTAGTAAACAGCAGCTCTTTTTGGCTTACTACCACACTACTACTGGTGAAGCCACGTATGAGAGGGACCCCTGCCATAAGCATAATACCGTACCAAGGAATGGGTACCGAATACACCACATCAACAAAGGGTAGTGTCGTCAAAATTATAGCTGTAAGCAGTACGCCTTTCATGACATTAAGCGTCCAGACACTATTAAGAAGTGACCTTAGCTCTTCTGGTTTTTTTTGCAAAAGTATCACATCGGTGCCCAGCTGAAAGAAGACCTCAACAAAAGAGTATGTTAGAAAAGCAGCCCCAAAAACTCCAAGTGTTGTGGGATTGAGCAGGCGGGCTATCCACAGTATTTTTATAAATTTGACTACTTCAGTTATAACACGAGCACTAGTAACATACCCCAATCCCACCAATGCTGTACGTTGATACCCCATAGCACTGCTATTATCTCATACAGGGCTATGGTATAGTTCGGACGTATGCAGTCAAGAAACATCCTTACACAGTTAGTGAATGAGTTTTGGTTTGCACCGGGAGACGTTGTGCTGCGTTATCACGAAGCAGTGATAGGACATGCAGCACCACTCAAAGCGCCTGTTTTAGATATAGGATGCGGAGACGGCAAGATAACGCAACACATTTTTGGTCCGCATCTACCTTTGGCTGTAGGTCTTGATCCCCAACCCACTGGCGCAGCAGCAAGTGGCTCGTACATAAAAGTTATTACTGCACCAGCATCTTCCATTCCATGCTCTCCAGCAACTTTTCAAACAGTTACTAGTAACAGCACCTTTGAACATATCACCGATGATAAAGACAGCATCTCCGAGATCGCCCGCGTTCTAGCCCCAGGAGGTAAATTGTATTTAACCGTTCCACATCCAGCATTGGCACATTTCCTTTTGGGTGCAACTGGTTCAAAAGAAGAGTACGTACAGCTGCATATGCGTATCATGCACTTGCACTATCGAACTTCTCAAGAGTGGTGCCAGATATTAAGAGACAACGGTTTAGAAGTTGTAGAGCAGCATCGCTATCTTTCTCCACTGGCAGGAAAAGTATGGTTTTTCTTTTTTAGCCTCGCCACTTGGAAACCTTATAAGCGTGAGTTGTGGTCGTATCTTTCTGAAGAACGATTCTCTAGGTTCCTGCCCGTGAGCTTCATCAAAGCAGTAGAAGTATGGCTTATTGAACAGGTGTCTTCTCCAGTCTGGTCATCCAATGGGTTGTGGCAGTACATCGTGGCGGTCAAGCGTTCTTGAGAACTGTATGGGTCTCGCTTTTATCTCTGGAAAAAGAACTATACGTAGTATATAATAGCCGCTTATGCAAATTCGTAATATCGCAATCATTGCGCACGTTGACCACGGTAAAACTACTCTTGTTGATGGAATGCTTAAACAAACACATACATTCCGTGACAATCAGGCCGAGATGGCTCAGACAACAATCCTAGATAGTAATGAGCTGGAGCGTGAGCGTGGTATTACCATACTTGCCAAAAACACAGCAGTCTTTTTCAAAGATACCAAAATCAACATCATTGATACACCAGGCCACGCAGACTTTAGTGGTGAGGTTGAACGTGTTATTAATATGGCTGATGGTGCGCTACTGATCGTTGATGCTGCAGAAGGTCCACTTCCTCAGACGCGATTCGTGCTTGAGAAAGCATTAGACAATAGATTAAAGGTAGTTGTAGTTATCAACAAAATTGATCGTAAAGATGCAGACGTAAAGCGTGTTCTTAATCAAGTCGAAGAATTATTTTTGCTACTTGCCCGTACCGAAGAAGACCTTCATTTCAAAGTCATGTATGCCATAGGTCGTGAAGGTAAAGTCTGGAATGAAGTTCCTGCTGACCCCACTGTTCCTGGGAGTCTTGAACCGCTCTTTGAAACAATTGTGAACACCATACCTGCACCAAAAACTGAAGCAGATAAGCCTTTTAAGATGCTTGTTTCCAACATAGACTTTGATGCATTCAAGGGTACCTATGCTATCGGTAAAGTGCTCCAAGGTACTATCAAATCTGGTGCAACTGTAGCTGTCATGGCTGAACAAACATTTGTAGGCAACCAACAAGTCAAGGGAGTTTTTGCTTCTCAAGGATTGGGAAGAGCTGAAGTCAGCGAATCAACTCCAGGGGACATTATCGCTATCACGGGAATTGCTAATGTGCAAATAGGACAAACCCTGTGTGACCCTGCCGATCCTGTTGGTTTACCAATGATGGCTGTTACCGAACCAACGCTCAGAATTGTGGTTAGTAATAACACCTCACCATTAGGAGGTAAAGAAGGTCAGTTCTGTACCATTCGTCAAGTTGAAGAACGTCTCAAACGCGAACTCAAAACGAATATTGGACTGCGAGTAGAACAAAATACCCAAGGAAGTGGCTTCATTGTTTCTGGTCGCGGTGAACTTCACCTCGCTGTGCTTATTGAAACCATGCGTCGTGAAGGCTACGAACTTGAAGTGAGTAAACCACAAGTCATCTTTAAATCAGTTAATGGCGTGATGAGTGAACCATATGAAGAGTTAACTGTAGAAATTGATCAGCAGTATGTGGGGATCATCTCTGAAGAACTGGGTAAGCGTCGTGCTGAACTCCTTGACACTATTACCAATGATAGAGGTGTAACACGAATGGTTTATAAGATTTCTAGTAGCAACCTCTTAGGCTTCCGCTCAAAGATTCTTAGTAAGACTCGTGGCAATGGTTTATTTGCTACTCGTTTCTTAGGTTACGAGCCACAAGGTGCCAGTGCACGCCAACTTCGCAATGGTGCGCTTATTGCCACAGAAGCTGGAGCTACCACAACCTATGCACTTGAGCCAGCTCAACATCATGGTGATACCTTTGTTGACCCAGGTGAGATTGTATATGAGGGTATGGTAGTTGGACTCAATAACCGCCAGGAAGATATCGATTTGAACGTCTGTAAACTCAAGAAATCAACCAACGTTCGTGCAGCTGCAGCAGACATGGGAATCCAGCTTGCACCAGCTGTAAAGATGAGTTTGGAGCAATGTCTCGACTTTATCGAAGAAGATGAACTCCTCGAAGTGACTCCACTTTCATTGAGACTACGCAAGCGTGTTTTGCAAAAGACACTGCGTAAATAACGTCTATACAGCTTACAGTGCTATACTAGGTGACCGCTGTTTAAAGAGTGGTCCTATGGTACATCATGAGTTTGAGCGCGTGCACCCAGAGCTTGTTGAGGATGCACGTACAGCAACAAAAAAAATATTAGATGCAGTACCTCGCTGTCCCCTTGTAGTGGAAGAGCGAGCCGCATTTTGTGAACTCGCACAGGATCCACAACTCTTTTCACTGGTTCTCCAAATGTATGCTGCTGCTGTGCCCCCTCAGCGGAAAGGTGTGCTGACAGTAGTGCGCGATCATGTTTTGCAGAGAGAACCAAGAGTTGGGCGTGTGGTTCGCGACCTGAGTCATGTATCAATTTTTGTACACAGTAAAATTCTTTTGCAGCCACACCCCCAAGGTTCATGGATATTTGATGCAGTCTATCAAGCACTTGACGTCTCTCAGCAGCATCAGCTTGAAGACAGTGCTCTTCAGCTTTTTGTTGCTCAGTATAGAGTTCGTAGTTATGTTACCGCAGTGAAGGTAACGTTTCAGTTTGAGAACCGTCATGAGCTGGAGATATGCTTTGTAACACAGAAGGAAAGATGGTTGGAGGTGTTGAAGTTGGTTCCTCAATTAGAAAAGAACAAAGCTGAGGTATTTGAGTTACCTACTCGTGCTGCACGCACTGAAGCGAGCTCATATATACGTCAAAAGTTGACAGCATCTAAAGAACAACGGACACTTTGGTCTACTGCGTAGCAGACTGTGTATGGTATTCTTACTCAAAAGGAGTGACCATATGGAAAAGAGAAGTTTGTTGATGCTGAGTGTAGGCTTAGTTGTGGGTGTACTTGTTACGTTGGTGTTCACAAAATCATTTATGAAGCACGAGCGGGCGATGGGTTCAGATGACCTACACAAGCGTAAAGTGCAACAGAGTGTAGCCAAGACAAATATGATGATGGGAATGGATCATGCGGTAACTGAGCTTGAAAAGCTCAGCGGATCAGAACTAGATATGGCATTTCTTGGGATGATGATTTCTCACCATGAAGGCGCTATAGAGATGGCCGAAGAAATAGTTGATCGTGGCTCACATCCAGAACTGAAGAAGCTTGCAACAGAGATTATTACCGCACAAAAGAAAGAGATTGCACAAATGGAAGCCTGGAAAACTGCTTGGAATGAGCCAGCAGCAACATCGTCTGGATCTCAAACACGCTGACAGTCCGGGCATGTGCCAAAGTATGTTACGTGATGATGGTCTATTGTAAACCCTCGCATTCTTTGTGGTGACGATACAGAACATGGAGCTTCTGCGACTGTGCCACACTGCGAACAGACGACGTGGTCATGATGATGATCACGCAGTTCATAGAGTGTCTCTTTACCCGAGAAGTCATGACTACAAATGGTACCTTGGTCGGCCAACGTCTCTAGCGCTCTGTATACACTGGTTTTATTATACTTTTTGCCCAAGTGAAGAAGCTTTTGTAACAAACTGCGTGAACTGAGGAGATGGTGCTCATGAAGCAAATCCGTTATTTCTTGTGCAAGAACTTGTGGTCGTGACATATATACGTAGTATACCTTATGTTGTGTAGGGTGTTGGAATAAATGCATCCCAGAGAAGGTTGATCCAAGAAGTACTTACTACTAGAAGACTATCTTCAAGACTGGTCGCATTTTTTTTTGGAGAGTGGAATGTTTTCCCTGGTGTGTTGACTGGTGAAAAATGGATACGGCTAGGTCGTATGAGGAGTGGATCTTTTCCAAGAGTAGGGTGTTGAATACGATCGTCTTTAGTTTCAAATGCACCAATCTGGAGCGGAGAAAAAGTGGAGCCTGTTGTAGTAGCTAGTAGCGCATGAGCACAGAAAGGTCCGCACATGCTCGCCAGACTTATGAATGAACTAAGAACTCCACCAGCTATATCAAGTGAAGTAGTATCAAGTTTTTGTAACTTTTCAGTTGTTTTCTCCCTCTTTTTTGTTAGCTCATTGAAAAGTTCTAAAAATTCTTCTTGTGGACTTGCTGTCACCACAACGTGTGTCTCATTGTGTGAAGAAATAGCACGTTCCCTGAATTTCTTTAGTCGTTCAACTGCTGCATGTTGTTCTTTGCTCTTCATGGTTTAGCAACTACGTAGTGAACTTAATTGAACTGGCAGTCCTCTATTAGATTGCTGCACCGCATCAGAAACATGTTGCATTTCTTCATGAGAATAATGCGCTGCTGTAGCGATGATGATACTCGCAGCAGTTGCGTCAAAAAGTGACTGTTCTGTAATGGCTCTTTCATGTTCGATGTTCTCCCAAACGGAGGCAAAAGGAATAATATGTATTTGCTCATTGCCCGTGCACAGAATCTCTGCACTTGCTGAGTCTGATCCTTCAAAGAGCGACAGTGATTTACTTGATGCGTTTACTAGTTCACCACCAATTATCTTTGTATGCGAAAGCGAATGAGTATGTGCTGCTTCGGCAACAGTTTTAATTTTCTTACCAGCTGCTTGCTCAAGTATCTTTGAGCCAGCTGTCCCAAAAAGTGTCGCATCTATGCAAGCAATAGCAGGGATGCTGTGAGAGAAATCGGCGATCCCACCAATGCTAGAGCCAGTGCACTCACCAGCAAGTACCTTCGTTGTGGTTTGCCGTACCGCTGATCTTCCACTGATTGCTGCTGCAATGATCCCGTCTTTTTCTAGTAACACATCTTGTGGCTGTACTGCGAGTAGCTTTATATAACACTCTGGAGTACGTGTCCTAACGTTATACGCTATACGCGCTTTGCCCAGAAAACCTTGTCGCTGTATATCCGTTGCTCCATGTCTAGGAGCAATCACAATGTCAAAGGCATAGTCAGCACCAAAAATGAGGTACATGTCTCCAATGATTTGTTTAAAATCTTGAATTGAGCTCGTAATACGCACTGGTTCGCACAAGGTTTTTCTAAGATCTTCAGTGTATAGACTACCACTTCTACGAACTACTTCTTCTGGCCTCTCAAGTGAGATACCTCCTGAATGAACGCCTCTCTTGGATATAGCAGTGGCATGCTGGCCAACTTTTTCACGAGCACTGCTTCTTTTGGGAATCAATTTCTCTAGTACATTCATAACGCATCCTAGTTGCTTTATATTGATGCAATACTATCATAAAAAATCAATAATGCAACTATGTTGCTTTATTAGATGCTTGCAATTACAGCATAAGGTAAGGTAGTATATCCCTACTGGGGGGATATATGGCATTCAGGCCGCAAAGTTCAAAAGAACGTATTCAACATCGCTTGCGCATTGCACTTGGGCATCTACAAAAAGTACATGATATGGTGGCAGATGACGCATATTGTATTGATATCATTCATCAATCTCAGGCAGTGCAACGGGCGCTCCAAAGTATTGATCAAGTTATTCTTGAAGAGCATCTGCACGGCTGTGTGACTGATGCTATAAAAAATGGCAACAGTGAGCATGCTGTGGCAGAAGTACTGAGTATTTTTGAGAAACGGAGGTAAGTATGTTGTACTCGCCAGCACGCATTGCTCTCATAACGTCATTTGGTGTTGTTGTTTTTTGTTCTGGCGTGCTTGTTGGGTATTTTTTTACGCCTGAATATAGGCAGACAATGTATAGTTCTGCAGCAATGAACTTGGGTGTAGCAGATGGATTAGTTGATTTGAGGTATTTGAATGCAATGATTGCTCACCATAGAGGAGCTGTGCTATTGGCAGAACAGCTAGAAAGTCGCACCTCTCGACCAGAACTGCAAGAGCTTGCCGCAGAAATTCAGAAGAATGAACCTCTTCTTATTGCGGAGTTAGTCCAATGGAAAAAACAGTGGTATGGTGATTATCGTCCCGTAAGAGATCCCACTGTTCCACAGCTAGGGAAAGCTGAAGATACGGTTGATTTAAGGTTTCTTAATGCACTTATTGCGCATCATGAAGCAGGTATTGTGATGACCCAAGAAGTCAAAACAAAATCCACTAGATCAGAAGTACTGGATAATGCTGATGCAATTGAAGCATTTTTACGACAAAGTACCGGCATCTTAAGACAACAGAGGAAAAGTTGGTTTGGTGTTTAAACACAAGGAATACATGGAAAAAACACAGCAGTACAAAGTATCTGGCATGCACTGTGCAAGCTGTTCATCGGTCATAGAACGTACACTCAAAAAAGAACCTGGAGTTACGAACGTCGAAGCAAACTTTGCTCTTGAAACAGTAGCTATTTCGTTCGATCCGGCTCAAACAAATGAGACATCTTTTCATGATAGGCTGAAGCGTTTGGGTTATGAGCTACATGTCAGTCATGATCACAGCCAAGGCACATCAGATGAATCTTGGCGTGTGGCTCTGTCGCTTCCTCTATCCCTCATGACATTCTTTTTTATGAGTTGGGAAATAGTGGCATCTTTGCCCTACATCAGCCTCCCTGCACTTCCCATACCAATGGAATTATATCGAGTGCTGCTGTTTTTGATTGCAACACTGCTTATTGTCACACTGGGGAGAACCTATGCAACAGCGGTTCAGAGAGCAGTGGTAGACCGAGTTGCCAATATGGATACGCTCATTGGTATAGGTATTTTTACTGCATATATTTACAGTACCCTGGTGCTTTTTCTTCCTAGTCTTGCGATCCAGCTTGGTCTACCTGGTACTGTGTATTTTGATGTCACTATCGTTGTACTGGGATTTGTTGTAACAGGTAAGTATCTTGAAAGTAGATCTAAGAGTCGTATGGGTGAAGCAATAGAAAAGTTAGCTGCTTTGCAGGCGAAATCTGCGCAAGTACTTCGTGATGGTACAGAAGTCAAAACGCCACTTTCTGTTGTACGCCAAGGCGATAATATACGTGTAAGACCAGGAGAGAAAGTTCCTGTTGATGGGGTAATTATTGAGGGTAACACCAGTATCCAGGAATCACTCGTAACTGGGGAACCATTGCCAAAAGACAAGAAGATGGGCGACACCGTCATAGGTGGCACGATTAATATGAGTGGCACCATTATCATGCGGGCAACGAAAGTAGGTGCAGATACAGTGCTAGCTCAGATTACATATTTAGTTGCCCAAGCCCAAAGCTCACGTGCCCCTATTCAACGTATCGCTGATAGAGTATCGGCAGTTTTTGTCCCTGTAGTACTCTTCATAGCAGTACTCAGCCTTGTCCTGTGGCTAACCATAGGTGTCTGGGCAGTTGGTCTGCCCACAGCTACAGCTCATGCACTCTTGTCATTTGTGGGAGTGCTTGTTATCGCGTGTCCCTGTGCACTTGGGTTAGCTACTCCCACTGCAATTATTACGGGTGTGGGGAGAGGTGCTGAACTTGGTATTCTTATCAAGAATGCGGCAACACTAGAACACCTTGCAGCTATCGATACAGTTGTATTTGACAAAACAGGAACACTCACAAAAGGTGAACCACAAGTTGTAGCCGTGACATCGTTTGTTCGCAGCTACCCGGAGAAAAAAATACTCCACCTTGCTGCAAGTATAGAAGAGTACTCACTGCATCCACTTGCGCAAGCTATCATACGGCACGCTCAGGTGCCTACACGGCAACTACTAACGGTAGCACATTTTCAGGAAACAGAAGGATTTGGTGTTGCAGGTACTGTTCAGAACATGCAGGTGGAGGTACGAAAACCGACAGCAGCAGAACGGAGCCATACAACTATCGCAAAGTATGAGGCTGTTGGTGACACTGTGGTCGTTGTGGGTATCGACGGCAAGGCAGTGGGTTGTATAGCCATCAATGATACCGTGCGTCAAGACGCATATGAGATTATTCAAACACTTAAAAAAAATGGCAAACGTGTTGCATTAGTAACAGGAGATAGTATACGTGCTGCTATGACTATAGGTAAAGAGCTGGGTATTTCAGAGATAAGAGCTCAAGCATTACCGCAAGAAAAAGCTGCATTTGTACGCGAGCTACAAGCAGGCGGGAGTTCAGTTGCTTTTGTGGGTGATGGTATCAATGATGCTCCCGCTTTGGCACAAGCTACGGTAGGCATTGCCATGGGTGAGGGCACAGATGTAGCTGTTGCGGCAGCTGAGGTTATCCTATTGAGGAGTGATATTCATCTGATCAGTCAGACATTTTCGCTTGCAGCTGCGACACTGCGGACTATACGTTACAATTTAGTGTGGGCTTTTGGGTATAATACTATTTTGTTGCCTGTGGCAGCAGGTGCACTCTTCCCCTTGTGGGGGATCACCCTGAATCCTGCCTTCGCAGGTTTAGCAATGGCATTTTCAAGCCTGAGTGTTGTGACTAATTCACTCAGGTTAGGGTGGGTAAAAATAAAGTAAAAATATATGAATTTGTGGGTGCTTTTTTTGACAGGACTTACCACAGGGGGAATCGCCTGTATGGCAATGCAGGGTGGCCTGCTAGCAGGTGTCTTGGCTAATCAAGCGACAGCATCAACATCAAAAAGAACACTTTGGTACAGCATAGCCGGGTTTTTAGGGAGCAAGTTACTAGTACATGTGCTGCTGGGCTTTGGGCTTGGTATGCTGGGATCGGTTGTGACGTTATCGGTAGCTACTAAGCTTTTTTTTCAAGTTCTTGCAGCTCTTTTTATGGCAGCGACCGCTGCACATTTATTGCAGCTTCACCCACTCTTTAGATGGGTGGCATTTCAACCACCTCATTTCTTAGCGCGGATTATCTTTCGTTCTAGCAAGTCACAGCATCTCTTTGCCCCCTTGTTTCTGGGAGTAATGACGGTGTTTATTCCCTGTGGGGTGACCCAAGCT
>CAZYNM010000023.1:0-10445 GCA_964648715.1 uncultured Pseudomonadales bacterium
AAACAACCATGCGCAAATCAGATCTTGATGCACAAGGATTAACCAGTGGACAAAGTGTCCAGGTAATCTTAAATGGCGTCAGTATGACTGGTATTGTTGCCACTGGTGGATTCTCTGTTGATCGTGGCGTCCTGGCAGTGAACATTGGCTCTTCTGGTTACGAAGATCCATTTGTTGAATTTTTCCTTCGTGTACACCACATGAGTGAGAAAACAGCAGCAGTTCGTTTTGATTATCCAGCAGGTGGAACACCATTTGAGATAAAACCACTGTAAACAATAGGTGATTTGTACTGCACAACTATTCTGTCCAAAGGAGGGAGTGTATGTTTAATCCTGAAAGAGTCCCCTATGAGGCCCGTGTGCTTGAGTGTAAGTCACTCTTGCGAAGTCTAAATGAACCTGGCCAGCTTGTTCTCAGCGATGCTACTGTGGATGCACTTGTCGAGGCAGGGTTTATCACATTTGGGTTTGAGGCAGCTCGTTGCCATCCAGAAGAGGGGAAGAGCGGGATCGTTTTTGAGTTTCGTTTCCCCCAACTCCCTGTCATTACTCTAGAAGGTAGGACCATCCCGGAGAAGCCCTCCACCCTCTCCTTTGTGTTTGAGCAATCTGAACACAGGGCACTTTTGGCACACTGGATCTTTGGCAGTGCTCAACCAGAAAGGCGAGCATTGCCAGAAGGTGGTGAATATCGTATTACACCAGTGACTGATAAATTGTTGTCAAGCATAAACGGGTATGCAAATCGTACTCTGCAACAACTGATACAGTACGTGCGTCAACAAAGCATCACTTAACAAGATACTAACTTGCTCTTATAATCACACATATTGATTAACCTACGGCGCGGTACCAGAGTGGTTAATGGCGAGGTCTGCAAAACCTTCGATTCGCGGGTTCAACTCCCGCCCGCGCCTCATAAACACAGTAGTATTCAAATGAGGGTTCTGTCATGAATCGTTTTGGTGTGCTACTACAAAGTATGCTGCTTCAAGTCCAAAAATGGGTTCTCCCTCGAAGGATAGCCATCATCTGGATTTTTTGCTTCCTTGAGCTACTGCTACTAGCAGGGTGGGCAACAGTAGTTTGGTTTGCCGCCACCGACTATGGTGCTGTCAGCGATCTTATTTACGTATTAGGAAGCAAATTTGGTGTGCTTTCTTTGATCTGTTATATAGTGACTCTGTTGCCTGGTATCTTGAATAGATTACGATGGCTCCCGCTACTGACAATGCCACTAAGTACCCTTCTCATGGCTTTCCGTAGACATTTTGGCATTCTCATGTTCATAACAGCCTTTATTCACATGAGTTTTACGACCACCCTTCCTCAACTTGTACTCTACGATTTTGACCCTTCACGCATTACGTTGCAAGCCCATCAGGTTGTAGCAATGATTGCATGGTGGTTGTTGCTTCCATTGTGGCTGACATCAAATGATATCTCAATGAGGTTTATGGGCAAGTGGTGGAAGCGTCTCCAATCGCTGACGTACATTGCATTGGTATGCATTTTTGTACATGTTGCACTTCTTCTGGAGGGTTGGGCTGTTATATTGGGCGTTGTGCTTATTCTTGAGATCGCTTCAAGGGTGAAACCTTCCGCAAGTATTCCTGTATCGCAGGGTGAAGGTTTACCACACTAAGAGGTGACTTGCTCTGTTCAACAACTTTTGTCAGCAGGGCGGCTGCCTCATGATCCAAAAAAACACGAAACGCATCAACTCCCTGGATCTGGGCTAGCTTTCTATGAAACTCTTCTAATGCCGCAACAGCAGTTTGTAGCTGATTATGCTGTGTTGGTGTAGTAAGTGTGGAGAGCTTTCGTACAAGTGGGTTGATCTCGTTTTGTAGCGTATCTATATCTGCTTCAATAACCCCCTGTGACAATCGTTCACCTTGACTGGTAAGTGAAGAGACACCTCGCACCAGTGGCCTGAGAAAACGCAGTGCTTGCTCCTGAAAAGCAGTTTGTACAAGCGACACAGCGATCATATACCGTTGTGTTAACTCATGAGTGGTAGTGGCCTCTAGGCTTACACCAGATAGATTTTCTGTGAGATGCATAATTAATGTATCAAGTATAATACATACAGCACAGATCGTGAACCCCTATGCCTACCTACTATATACATACCTTTGGATGCCAATCAAATAAATCAGATAGTGAGCGTATTGCTGGTGATTATGCTGCTCGTGGCTATACCGAGGCAAACGACTGGCGAACCTGTGATGAGTTGATTGTTAACACCTGTGCTATCCGGCAGCGGGCAGAAGATAGGGCAAAAGGGTTTCTACACAATGTTGTTACGTATTTTCATCAAGCGGGTAAAAAAAGACCTAAAATTATTTTAACTGGATGCATGACCCATCATGGGGTGGATAAAATTTATGCATTGTTACCTGCTGTTGATGAGATTCTACCCATAAATGAAGTGGGTTTTAATAGTGCGGCGGTACGTAAAGATACCAAGCATGCATGGATTCCTATTTCAACTGGTTGCAATTCATTTTGTACCTACTGCATAGTGCCCTACTCTCGTGGTCGTGAACAATCACGCTCGGCAGAATCAATACTGACTGAAGTGGCAGATTTGGTAACAAAAGGATATGAAGAAATAACTTTATTGGGGATGAATGTAAATTCATGGGGTCTTGAACGCTTAGGCATTGGTTTTCGTAAGTTGCTCATGGAGAAAAAGGATTTTACTCGCGAAGATCTGCCTTCCAATCAATCACAGTATTTACCACCCACTGGAACACCGCCCTTTGTAAAGTTGCTGCAGGATATTTCTGCATATGAACAAATTAAAATGATCCGTTTTATGACTAGTAATCCATGGGACTTCCATGATGAGCTTATTGCAGAAATTGGTAGCAACAAGAAGATTGATAGATATGTCCACTTACCTATTCAATCAGGAAGCAATGCTGTCTTGTATCGTATGAACCGTGGGTACACTCAAGAACGCTACTGTGAAGTGGTTGAAAAACTACGTGCCGCAGATCCAAGCATTGTGATTGGCACTGACATTATCGTTGGGTTTCCCGGAGAGACAGAAGAGGAATTTGCAGAGACAGTAGAACTAGCGCGAAAGATAGATTGGAAGATAGGTTTTGTAGCCCAGTACTCACCTCGTCCTGGTACTGCCAGCTGGCGCATATATCCAGATGATATTTCTCATGCAGAAAAGAAGCGCAGATGGGAAATTCTTGATAAGATCATTAATAAAGACAACTTTGCAGTACGTCCGCACGTAGTATAGTTTGTTACTATGAAACCCCCACACCTAGCAATTATTGGAACCACTTCAGTTGGTAAAAGTGACTGTGCTTTTGCATTGGCAGAAGAAATAGGTAAACAGTACAGTCAAGTGTTTATCATCTCTGTTGATTCTCGTCAGGTATATAAGGGTTTGGAGATACTCAGTGGGTGTGATATCCCTTCTGGCTATACACGAGTACATAATGATGCGATTTCACCTTTTGATTTTTTCACATACAAAAATATTTCACTTTTTGGACTTTCATGCATTGAAGTATGGGAGGAATGGTCTGTCGCACATTTCAAAACATTCGCATTGAAGCTCTATCAGTATGCAGCCGCAAAAGGAATCCCCGTGATTTTTGTAGGTGGTACTGGTCTCTATTATGAACATCTTTTTTCTGAAGATCCGGCACTGGCTGTGCCTCCCAACGACATGCTCCGAGCACAGCTTGCTGAAGCTACGTCTAGCCAGTTACTTGCACTGCTCACTAAACAGAACCCCTTATATGCATCACAGATGAATGATTCAGATGCACATAATAAACGCCGTTTGATACGAGCGCTTGAGCGCTCAGCAGCTGGGGCCCTCACACTACCCAAGCCCACAGCACCAGAAGTTCCGCTTACCTTTATTGGTTTAAGGAGTTCAGTAGGTGACCTACAAGAGCGTATTGAAAAACGGGTGCGTATGCGTTATGTCAAAGGTGCCATTGAAGAGGTCAGTGGTGTGGCACAACAGTCCCCTACTCACCAAGTCCGCACGACGCTGGGGTTTCTGCAGTGTGAGAACATCGCTTTAGGTAAGCCACAAGAGGGGCAGGTTCTAGACTGGATTACCTCAGAGATACAGTACGCTCGTAGGCAGCAAACATGGTGGAAAAAACATCAGCATATCACCTGGTTTGATAGAAGTGATTCAGGTTGGTTCTTACTAGTAAAAAAACACCTGGGAATATAGGTGTTTTTGCTGGCTGACAAGACATAACCAACACGTTACACTTGTCCTATATGCTTCAGTTGTTTCGCAAAGAAAACATAAGCGGTTTGACACCAGTTACAATTGTATTTACGTGTTTTTTCTTGTTTTTTTTGTACTTCCTCTACCTTATTGGCAATATAATTATTCTTGTGTTTTTGGCGTTTATACTGATGGTAGCAATAAATCCTGTTAGTAAGAAAATTCAACGTATCACCAGACTTGGAAGAGTGCCCAGTATTTTATTTGCGTATATTTTGTTTGTCTGTACTCTCGTGCTTTTCTTCTCACTGTTGTTGCCGCCACTGGTGCGTGAGTTTATTGGACTTTTGCAATTTGTTAACTTGCCCCCTTTGCAAGAACAAATCACTCAATTTAAATTCTCGCTCACAGATATTGGAAATGTTGCTGGTCAAATTGGAACATCTGTAACGGCAGTAATGGCTATCATAGGTAGTACATTCTCTGGTATCTTTACATTATTTACCCTCTTCGTGATTTCATTTTTCCTCCTTTTGGAGCGTGATGTACTCCACCGAAAACTCGGATGGTTAGTAAAAGACGAACGGGAGCTGAAACGAGTAGAAACTCTTTTAAATGATTTGGAGATGCAACTAGGAGGATGGGTGCGAGGCGAGCTGCTTCTCATGCTCGTTATTGGTGTGATGACATACATTGGTTTGCTTCTGCTTGGTGTACCATATGCATTGCCATTGGCGCTCTTGGCAGGTTTCTTAGAGATATTACCCAATATTGGTCCTACTATCGCAGCTGTCCCAGCTGTGGTATTGGCTTATTCGGCAGGAGGACCAGTTATAGCTGGTGCTGTGCTGGTTCTGAATATACTTATTCAGCAGCTAGAAAATAACATTATTGTCCCACGTATTATGAAAGCAGCGGTGAATGTTAATCCTCTAGTATCTATTTTAGCAATTTTAATTGGATTGCAGACTGCTGGGATCATGGGTGCAATACTAGCTGTACCCACCTATATAGTCTTACGTACTGTGTATAGTATCTACTTCTTCCACCATAGACTCTAAACTAGACATACAATTCCTGAAGGCAACGATGGCATAGCATACGATGCTACCATCTTCTGGGACAAACTCCGAATCGATTGTACATAAAGCACTGATTCCTGAAGCAATAAAAAAGTTGTTTAAAGTACGGACATAGCCGGCTGCGTTCTCGTGAGGTTGCGGCCAGTGCGGTGGTTGGGGAACTTTAAGGCGTAGGGGTGCGGTCAATTCTGGGTCATGATTTTGTAGGTTTTTAAGCAGCTCTATGTAAAAACTTAAACAAGTTGGTACACCCATGCTTTCAAATATCTCTACTATGTGTTCCATCTCATCAATTATCTTTTGTTTTTGTTGTTCCTTGGTCATATGAAGTGAGTATTATATAATACTCTTGCTGCATGACCGAGTGATGGCCGTTTGTACAAAACAAATGGAGGAAAGTCCGGACAGCAGAGCGTAGGGTGTCTAGTGAAAGCTAGAGCTACAGGCAACTGTAGACAGTTAGAGCAACAGAGACGAGGCCACCGAGAGGTGGAGTGAAACGGGCAATCCTCCCCGCTGCAACCACCGAGCTTCACCGCAATGTAAACGCTCGCTTTCATGGTGATAAGGCCGTGGGCACTAGATAGATCATCACTTTAAACAGAATCCGGCTTACGAGTCATGCAGTATTTTTTTACACAAGAAGAGAGTATACTCTCTCTAGAGAGGAGCTTCGCATGCAGTACTCATGGTACGATTCAATTCGCCTTGCATCTGCTCAGGCATGGACTGAGATGATGCTTTTTTTGCCCAAAATGCTTATTGCACTTGCAATAGTTGTTATTGGTGGTGCAATAGCACGTGTCGTTCGTGGGTTTGTTACTTCGGTATTGGAGAAGCTCAGAATCTCAAAAGCAGTAGAACATACTCCCGTTGAGCACTTCCTGAAAAATGCAGAACTCACGGAACGTGTTGAGCATCTCTTTGGTTCTGTAGTGTACTGGCTTCTTATGCTGGTGGTTTTCCACACCGCAGTCTCGGTAGTTGGATTGCAGTCACTTTCAAGTTTATTTGAGCAAGTTCTGTGGTACATTCCTCACGTTTTTGCTGCAATAATTATTCTGTTCATAGGTATACTTTTGTCTGGTCTCGTGGAAAGTCTGGTCAAGGGCTCATTAAAGAGTATCGATGGTCATAGTGGTCGACTGTTGGGCAAAGTAGCAAGTTACATTGTTTTAGCACTGACGGTAATGGTTGCAATTTCAGAGCTGCAGATTGCATCTCAATATATCCTGATACTTTTTATTGGATTTGTAACATGCCTGACGCTAGGACTAGGTCTGGCGCTTGGCTTAGGTGGACAACACCTCGTGCGCCAACTACTTGAGTCATGGTACGGTGAGTTTAAGAAGCAAGTTAAAGAATAGTAGCCCATGACACACATTGAAGCTATCATCCTTGGTGTTGTGCAAGGATGTACTGAGTTTTTACCTCTTTCAAGTTCTGGTCATTTGGTCATAGCTCAGAAGTTGTTTGGGCTTAAAGAGCCGCAACTCACGTTTGATGTGATACTGCACTTTGCGACGGTGATATCAGTGGTGTTCTTTTTCTGGAAAGATATTCTTGCATTAAAGATACGCGACTATGTTCTTATGGCTGTGGCTACCATTCCTGCGGCAGTAGTGGGTGTTCTTTTTAAAGATGTGATTGAAGGAATCTTTTCTTCTGGGGCTACGTTGGGGATAGAGTTCCTAGTAACAGCACTGTGTAATTTTGCAATTCATGCAAAGCTGAAGAATGTCGAGCATATACCGGCTACTTCAGTCACACCCAGCCAAGCACTTACCATTGGCACTGCACAGGCTGCAGCAATTGTCCCCGCTTTATCTCGCTCTAGTCTCACCGTTTGGGCTGGACTCATGAGTGGGCTTGACCGCGAGTCAGCGTTCCGTTTTTCTTTTTTGATTTCTATCCCCGCTATTTTGGGTGCAAACGTGCTGGCAGTACTCAGTATCTTGCGAGGTGGTGAGCAACTTCCTCCACTGAGTGACGTTGCGCTGGGTGCTTTTGCTGCAGGTTGCGTGGGGTTCGCAAGTTTATCACTGTTCCGCTACATGATACGACACGCACAGTTCAAGTGGTTTGGATGGTACTGTGTTTTTCTTGGTGTCGCGGTGTTGTTGTGGCAAGGTGGCTTGTTGCCAGGGTGGACCTAAAAACTACAGCAATGGTTTACCCAAATGAAGCACTATGACACATGAGGTAACTCCACCGGTTTTATAGGTATCACAGTCAACAGCTGCACCCATATGTTCATATCGAGCATCAAGTAATTCAGCTTCATGCGTGGGGCTCTCTTTCCATGCCGCAAATACTTGCCAAGGTGTTGTATATCCAGTTGAAATGTTTTCACCAGCGTGCGCATAGCTATATCCAGCAGTTTCCAAGAGATACCAAGATGGTCTTCCTTGTGGATCAAGATGGGTCCAGTACTGACGCTCAAACATATCCATCAGTTTGTCATGAGCACTCTTTTCCAGGAGGGGGTGTGCTTTAAGAATGCTGACCTTTTTTTCTCTCCGGTAGGCATTGATGAGCGAATACAGCTTATCAAGTGAAAATGTCTGTGAAGTTGTAGAAGTACCCAGTACTGTGGGTTGTGGGGAGTGCGGATGAGTATCGGGAACACTACCCGGTTCTGTCTTAGTTATGCTGGTAACAGGATCAGTGCGGTAAGCAAAAAAGTAGAGACCAGAAACACAGAGCATACCCAATCCTACTAGAATGCCCACACTGAGATGAAATAGTCGTGACTGCATAGCATCAGTGTATCATGTCTGGGAGGAGTTGTTGGCGATACTGCACAGCTTCAGCAATAGCTGTCTCTTGGATAGAGTCTACGCCATCAAGGTCACTGATAGTTTGTGCAACACGAATGCAGGCGTGTACTGCCCTGGGTGACAGTTTGAGGTTGTGTGCAGCCTGTATAAGCATTGAGTGTGCTGGTGGGGTGAGACAAAAGTAGCGAGAGAAGTGCGAGGATGGCACTTGGCTGTTATATTCTAAAGTGGTCTGCTGGTACCTCTTTTCCTGGTGGGCATGAGCACGACACACTTCTTCTTGGATTGTAGATGCATCAAGACCGTGTGTGCTCTCATCTGTGTGCATAAGTAATGTTGCATCAATGGGATTGACCCATACTTGAAGGTCAATACGGTCCAGGAGTGGTCCAGAAAACTTTTGAATGTATTTATCACGTTGATGGGGTGAACATCGGCATGGAGTAGTAGCGCTCCCTGCGTATCCACACGGACAGGGATTTGCGGCTGCAATAAGCAACATATTTGCTGGTAACTTGGTAGTATTCCCTGCCCGACTAATAGCTACCATTTTTGTTTCAAGCGGCTCACGCAAGGCTTCTAGGCAGTCACGGCGAAATTCCGGTAGTTCATCCAGAAACAGCACACCGTAATGTGCGAGTGACAATTCACCTGGTTTAAATGGCTGTCCGCCACCTAGTAATCCTGCCAGTGAAGTTGTGTGATGTGGCATACGAAACGGGGGGATGGTCATGATTGCTGTGCTGGGTAGAATTCCAGCTAGGGAATGCATCTGGGTCACTTCAAGTGCTTGAGACTCTGTCAGTGATGGTAAAAAATGCGGTGTCAGCTTGGCCAAGATACTTTTTCCTGCGCCCGGAGGTCCAAGAAAGAGTAATGGGTGTCTTCCCGCTGCTGCAATAGTAAGTGCGCGTAGTGCTTGCTGCTGACCTTTAATATGCGTGAGTAATGGCATTGGGTAAACATGAGGTTGATATGTGCCTCTCCTAAGTGCGGTTAGAGGTTTTTTTTGATGGGCATGGTCAAGATACGTTGTGAGAGAATCAAGTGGATAAATAGTGATGCCAGATACGAGGCTTACTTCTCCTGCTTGTTGTGCCGGAATAACAACACTTTTAAAGCCAAATCGTCGTGCCGCAAGAACAAGTGACAAAGCACCTCGTACGGGCTTGAGCGTTCCATCTAGGGATAATTCACCAATAAAAAGTGTGGTGGAGAGGTCATCTATGCTGATGCCGTAGTGTTTAAGTATACACACTGCGATCCCCAACTCAAGGTGACTGCTTGTTTTTTTTACATCTGCCGGTGCAAGATTAATGATGGTCTTCTTTGCTTGGATGGCGATGTCATTTGTTAGCAGTGCTGCTGTAATACGTTCTTTGGCTTCTGCGACAGCCTGAGTAGGCATACCAATAATGGTGCACCCAGGTAGCCCTGGCGTAGTCTCAACCTCAATATCTATTTTAAGGGGAATGGCTCCCTCAAGTGTTGCTGAATATGCTCGAGTGATCATGTCTTCCAGTGTACGTACTAATGCTTCACTTAAGCGTAGTATCATCCCATAAGTTTGACTTTTCGTTGATATTAGGATAAAATATCCCTCTTTATTAGTTCGTGAAGAGTGCGGTGTATCTGAACACCAGAACATACTCGCTCAGCACGATGCACATTAACATGTGAAGATACCTCGGATTCAGAGAACCGCATTGTGTGTACGTCTGTGCGCTTGGTGCAGTTCTCTGAAGACCGAGCTTTCCTATGGTTTTTTTGAGGACTTCTGAACCAGCAGACCAATCTGGATAGATGACCTTTGATATTCGTAAGGAGCATTTTCAATGAAAACTCGAAAAAGTTTTCGCATTGCAGTAGGTATTTTGTTGTTGCTTGGTTTTACCGTTTTATTGCCGGCCCTGCCGGCCCAGGCCGCGATTGATCACCACGACAACCTGAGTGTCACGTATACGTGCGACACTTACAAGGTTGTGGCCGATTATATTGGGGGTGATGGGAACCGTGTCATCACTGTAAAGGAAGATCCCGATGGAAATGGGCCGCTAGGTTATGTTGAGGTGGCTCGATACACATTCTACGGCATTTCGCAGGCTTTGGGTTTTTACACCAAGGTCGGCACTTTGCCGGTTGATATCAAAGTCAAAGTACAGATGTACGTTGATGATGATAAGAACGGAGTTCCAGACGGTGGATCAGTGGATACCGACGAGAAGTCGGTAAAGGCCAGTAACACCTGCACACCAACCAGCACGCCTACGGCAACCCGTACCAACACTCCGGTGCCGCCGACCAGCACGCCTACGGCAACCAGCACCAACACGTCCACGGCAACCAGCACCAACAC
>CAZYNM010000024.1:0-9603 GCA_964648715.1 uncultured Pseudomonadales bacterium
TGGTAGCGAAGTTCCTTGTCGCTTAATTGGCGACCCGCACGAAAGGTGTAACTAGCCCCCAACTGTCTTAAACTACGACTCGGCGAAATTGAAATGGCTGTGAAGATGCGGCCTTCTGGCGGCAGGACAAAAAGACCCCGTAGAGCTTCACTACAACTTGGCACTGATGATGTATATGGAATTGTCTAGAATAGGTAGGAGGGTATACCGCAAGGTATATCCACAATGTGTAATACTACCCGTTTTGTGTACATTATCTCACCCGATCTATCTGCATTCGATAGAGGGGACACTGCTTGGTGGGTAGTTTAACTGGGGAGGTTGCTTGCTAAAGAGTAACGCAAGCGCGCAATGGTACCCTTAGCCCGGATGGAAATCGGGCCAGACGTGCAATAGCATATGGGTGCTTGACTGTGAGGCATACAAGCCGAGCAGGTGCGAAAGCAGGTTATAGTGATCCTCGTGCGCTTTGTGGAAGGCGCCGGGCTTATCGGATAAAAGCTACCTCGGGGATAACAGAGTTATCGCGCCTAAGCGTCCCTAGCGTCGGCGCGGTTTGCTACCTCGATGTCGGCTCATCGCATCCTGGGGCTGAAGAAGGTCCCAAGGGTTTGTCTGTTCGCCAATTAAAGCGGTACGCGAGCTGGGTTCAGACCGTCGTGAGACAGGTCGGCCTCTATCCGCCGTCAGCGTTGGATGATTGAAGGAGTCTGCTCCTAGTACGAGAGGACCGGAGTGGGGAAATCCCTGGTGTGTCTGTTGTAGCTGTCAAGCGCAATGCAGAGTAGCCACATTTCTTATCGATAACCGCTGAAAGCATCTAAGCGGGAAGCGAGTCCAAAGATTAATCATCCCTATAGACCCGTGGGAGACTACCACGTTGATAGGCAGTACATGTAAGCCTGGTGACAGGTTCAGTGGAACTGTACTAAGTGTCGATTGAACATACGAAATTTTAAAATGATCGTTCCTAACTGAATATCAACTCATGACAGAACTATTTTCTTCACTTGCTAGAGAATAACATCTCTTTAACATATACCATGTGTTTTTGCATAAAAAACATATGGGCGCAGTAAAAAGCGTTGTGTTCTGGTCTTTAGTGCGGGGTGGTACCAACTCTTCCCTTCCCGAACAGAGTCTTGAAACGCCCCAGCGCTGACAATACTCACAGATTAATTTGTGGGGACGATAGGTCAAGGCCAGAACAGAGCGCTTTTTTTGCGCCTCTATCATAGGTAGTTCCTGGCATATACAATATTTCTCACACTATGTCCTCTCATGTGCATAAAGACTGCATCTTCACGACACACGCTCTTGAACGCCTAAGGCAACGCAGTATTTCTGAGTATGCTGTAGCAGATACAGTGTTATATCCAGATAAAAAATTTACCGATGGGAAAAATACTAAGTTCATTAAAACAATAGCAGGACGCAAACACCAAGTTATCGCACATTGGAAACCAGCGGAGCAGAAGTGGTTGATCGTGTCAGCATGGGTGCGTGGGGAGAACGATAGTGACCCACTCTACGCACAGTTACTTTTGGCTCCCTTTAGACTCATATGGTGGTTGCTTAAAAGGTTTGTGTTTGTACGTATTCTTCTCTTCATATTCATTGTTTTTGCCGCGCTGTTCCTTTGGTACACCAGAACGTATGCACAATTGTATGCATATGAACTCAACAGTTCGCCTCTTACTTCCATAGCTCGAAATACTCCCGACTTTCTTGAAGAGTCAGACTATCCCAGAAGCTTTTTTCTCAATTCACTTGCAAGAACAACAATTGGCATCAAGGACACTGATAGTGAAACAGACAAAATATATAAAATTGCTCATTATCTAGATACCACCTTTTCACATTTGAGAGAGAGACCGGTTACAGTAAGTGCCTATGATGCAGCCCCAGAGACCTTATTCATGCTACTCAAGAATGAAAAGACTGGTGTGTACTGCACTCATTTTGCCAGAATGTTTGTGGCACTGGCTCAAGAAACTGGCCTTGTAAGCCGGTTAGTACACATTAGCCGAGGTGAACAGCAGCACACAGTTGCAGAAGTTTTTCTCAATGATGAGAAACAGTGGGTAACAGTAGATGTGCAGTACAATACCGCACTATTTTTAAATGTAGAAACAAAGGAGCCGCTTAATGTGACTGAAATAGCCGAGCATGTGCGTGGAAAAAAGAAAGTATTATCAATTAAAAGTGATGTTTCAAGTCTACAAG
This sequence comes from uncultured Pseudomonadales bacterium, assembly GCA_964648715.1. Classification (GTDB taxonomy): domain Bacteria; phylum Patescibacteriota; class Microgenomatia; order UBA1400; family PJMF01; genus OMIS01. The sequence goes on from CAZYNM010000024.1 coordinate 2,227, forward strand.
AAAACATACAGAGCTTTCCCAGTGGATATGGTAAGTATTTTGGTTCAGGAGCAACACTTAGTTATGAGCAAAAGCATCAACCAGTTGTGCTGGACGTATTTTTTTCAAAAAAATACCTGAAAAATACTCTCCCGTTATTCATAGAATTAATGTCAGAAAAAATATCAATTTTAAGATAATGCTGACAACTCTGTAGAAATTAAAGATCTAGCTTTTTTTCTATTTCCGCAAAAAGAACTTGTGCATATACTGTGTTAATTAGTGCAGATGGGTGCAGTTCTTTTTTGGATACAAATTGTTTTTTGATTTCATCTTCTGTGAGAGTGCCTTTCATAGAAATTACTGATAAATCATGATTTGCCAGCGAAAGAGTATATCTGGCAAGTGCTGAGTTTGATGTTTCGTTGTCCTGATAGTCATCATGGTTGAGGTAGAGGGCATTTTGAGGGAGCAGGGAAGCAACTAAGTCCAAAATACAGGTATTCACATAGCGATCTGAGAAACTGTTATTAATTTGGACAAAATAAGGGATTTCTTCATTCTGAGTAAATGGATCATAAGTAGGCTGGTAATACACAGGCCCTGGACAGAGTTTAATAAATGATTCAAAAAAATCCTGGTTATACGTATTTTTTTCTTGAATCAAAAGATCATTGTCTACCATACCAAAAATATACAAATCTATTTTAGGAAAATCGCGCTCTACATATCGATACTTAATGTAGTTATCAAGGATTGTGTCCCCAGGATTACCAAATAGATAGACTTTTGATTTTATTTTTTTATTGAGCAGCTTCTCTAACTTTACTCCAGCAAGCTGTGTGTTAGTGAGTCCTTGTCCCCACACATATGAGTCCCCAATAAATGCAACTCTGAACACACCATCATCTTGCTGATTCACTTTTTTATCTAAGGGACAAGAAAGTGCAATTGATTCTGTAGTGTGTATATCTGTAAGAAGCACACTCAAATCTTCAGCCCGTCTACCAAAGTCCTCCATCTTTTTTTTCTCTTGAGGAATATAGTAGCCGAAAGCTTTGCTTTTATAGTAATACAATTTATCGAAAAAAAAGTGTATTGAGATATAAACACACAACTGCATCGTCCCTACAACACAAAAGGCTACAAACAGTAGCAACCCTATTTTTTTAATCATTAAAAAAGCATGTACACAAATGGATTAATAGGAGATGCAGTAGAAAACACAATCAAAAAGCCAAATATGATAAAAACAATAACAGGTGGAATAAGCCACCATTTTTTATTTTGAAGTAAGTACTCAACTAATTCTTTGAACATACTTTTCCTCACTTAGCAACAATATACTGGTCAATCACGAGGTAATCAATATCTGTTGTTAAAAAACAATTAATGGCGTCTTCTGGTGTGCAGACTATTGGTTCGCCGCGGACATTAAATGACGTGTTAATGATGATAGGTACTTTGGTGAGCCTATGGTACTCACTAATGACGTCATAATAGAGTGGATTGTCATCTCTGTGTAACGTTTGTAATCTGCCGGTTTTATCCACATGAACTACCGCAGGTACGTCGCTAAACCCAATCTTCTCAAAAGGGTACACCATCAACATGTACCTGGCGGAAATAGGAAGATTCTTATCTGCTTTGAAATATTCATGGGCATATTCTTCCAGTATCACTGGCGCGAACGGGCGAAATAACTCCCTGTGTTTTACTTTCTCATTTATGATATCGCGCATTTCTGTGCGAGCGGCAGAGGCGAGAATGCTTCTTGATCCCAGTGCTCGCGGACCCCATTCCATACGACCTTGAAACCAACCAATGATTTTTTCCTCTTTAAGCAACTGGGCTGTTTTTTGTAAGAGCGCTTTGCGGGTAGTAAGTCTTGTGTATGTAAGTTTCCTCTTTTTAAGTGCAGCTGCAACTTCCCAGTGAAAAAATTTGGGCCCTAAATATGGAGTAAAATGGTGTGCAACTTCTTGTGGTTTTGGTTTCTGTGATGCAGTAGACACTGTAAAATAGTAATGAAGTGCCGCCCCAATAGCTCCTCCAGCATCTCCGGGATCGGGGGGGATGTATAGTTTCTTAAATGGTGTATTTGTGAGTAGTTTTCCATTCATCACTGAGTTAAGGGCAACGCCACCTGCTAAACAGACTTGAGTGCATGAATACTTTTTATATGCATGATGGAGCATGTGGAACACAACTTCTTCAAGTCTCTTTTGTAATGCAGCAGCAATATCTTCATAGTTCTTGTGCATAGCAGACTCAGGCACACGAGGAGGAGCCCCGAGTAAATCACAAAGTTTTTGTGTAAACATACGTTTCTCGTTTGAGAAATCAAAATACGCCATGTCAAGCGAGAAACTACCGTCAGGGTGGGTGTGAATAATTTTCTTAAAATGATTTGTGTAGGGTAATGGACTACCATATGCAGCAAGTCCCATGACTTTGTATTCAGCGTCGTTCACTGAAAAGCCGAGGTACGAGGTAAGAGCACTATAAAAGAGACCAAGAGAATGAGGAAAACGTATCTCTTGATCAAGCCTGATATCTGATCCTTCAGCAAATCCAATCGTTGTTGTGGACCATTCACCAACGCCGTCAAGCGTGAGTATGACACTTTTGTCAAAACCAGACAGGTAGTACGCACTTGCGGCGTGTGCAAGGTGATGATCGGTAAAAAAAACTTCACCATGATAGTGAAACTCTTTTTTGAGAATACTCTGTATCTTTAACTTTTGGGTAATCCATTGATGCATTGTGGTGATAAATGAACGAAAAGAAAACGGAAACGAGTCAAGATATTGATTAATTATTCTCTCAAATTTAACGATTGGTTTTTCATAAAAGACAACTGCAGAAATGTCATTTGCCGCAATACCTGCGCTTTTTAAACAGTACTCAACTGCGTGCTGTGGGAAGGTATTATCATGTTTTTTTCTAGTAAAACGTTCTTCAGCTGCTGCCGCAATCACAACTCCATCACGTATGAGCGCTGCAGCTGCATCGTGGTAGTAGCATGATATCCCTAGAACATACGTCGGTTTCATATCAATACATTTTTCTATTTGTGTACGTGGTTTTTTTGTTGTTCCAAGAACCTTTGGTTGTAATGTGTGATGAGACATAACGTTTGCCTATCAATTTACCAACAAGTGCCGTTACACCAATACCAATAACATATACAAGAGCAAGCAAGAGCAGTGATTGCATTTGTTCAAGTTTGGACTTCAACAGTACATGAATTTTTTTTATCTTTGCAAGTGACATAGTATTCTTGGGCTGGCTTACTATGTAATAATGACACCTGTATGTCAAGCACACACATCAAAATTGGACTCTATCTTGCGTCATGTCTTACTCTAGTTTTGGCAGTTTGTGTGAGTCTGTGCGTTTCTTACTTTTTTTTCTTTGATATATTTTTTTATGGTAAATCATCTTTTTTTGGATATGGAAAGGAAGCATGGATATCTGTTCAAGAACCGCATACATCAAATTTAATACAAAACAGAAAGAGAGATGTCAGTGCACTATTTTCTTCAGATTTATCTCTGCTAGAGCGTGATGTTCAAAAAGCAGGGTTGCGAGTTGTTGTCATTGGTGACTCCATGGCATATGGTTTGGGGGTAATGGAACACCAATCTTTCCCAAGAAGATTAGAAAAAAAGTTAAAAAGATTAGATGCAACCGCGCGAGTGTGGAATCTATCAATTGCAGGTGACCACATTCTTGATTATTACGCCAAATATGAACAAGCAAGAGAACATCTACATCCTGATATAATTATCATTGGTATTGTAGACAATGATCTTTTTATTGATCAAATTGGCAAGTACAAGAACGAAGATCTAAAAAACGAGATTGACGGTCACTGTGCTCCTGGATCTGAGTCAAAAAATACAGACCTAGCCAGTGATCCAAATCTTCCACCACATGAGTATTTTACCCGTGTGTTATTTCCAACCTTTTTACCTTCCACATGTAATCTCCATTACCTTGAAGAAGTTCTTACTCGAATGGAGAAGGACAGAGAAAAAATACTGTTTTTGACATACTCACATGTTAATGAAGTAGCAGTAGATGAACAAGTCGCTAAAAGCATACAAGAGAAACAGTGGAAAAGCTCTGATGAAGAATATACTGCAAAAGAGAACTTTATGATGTCTGTGTATCTTGCTCAGATTCGAGCACACGGTTTTGAGATTGTTCAGCCAGAGGGAGGGTATGAACATGTGTCAGAGCGAGAATCCCATCCTTCTGCTCAAGCTCATGAGCGTTTTGCTACGTTACTATTTGATAAAGTAAATATTAAAAAAAGTAGTGCCAACGTAATTGAGTAATGAGTTTGACATATCAATAACGCACTTCAAACAGAGGAAAGATATCTGGAGCTAACCACATCAAAAATTTATTAATGTATCTTTGGTGCAAGTAATGATGCAAGTTTATCCGCAACTACTGTGCTACCAACGTCGTTTATGTGAACAGGGTCAAGGTAAATTTCATCTGATCTATTTAGAAAGAATGTTGTCCCATCAATAATAGTTAGATTCTTACTTTTCGGGAGTTCAGTTAATGCTTGTTGTTGTTGCGCATAGCCTTGAGAAAAATACAGGTACGTATTTCGTGGATTATCATAGTATTCTTCAAAAGTGTGTTGTATCTCATCCTCGTTGGTTGTGAGTACTTTCCTATCAACAAAAATATTTGGCTGATTTACAATAACAAGGTTGATACCATTTTCCTTTGCGAGCTGAGTAACGATGAGCATATTTGTTTTGTATGTGTCTACAACGTCTTTCAAAGCAGTTCGTTTCACCTGTGAAGATTGATGCGGAATGAGTTTTTCAAGTTTGTAGTTAAACCAATGACTTAAATACAGTTGATTGACTTTATCTTTGATAAGCATAAAACCTATTGATTTTACAATGTCACTCTTTTCACGAAGAAGCAGATCCTCGTACACAAAATTGTGATTCCACCCGGCTGGCTTACCAGAATGACCGGTATAAAGATCATTGTATCCATTGAAATGAACAACAACTTTTGGTTTCAATCCTACAATATCTTTCCAAAGTATTAGTTCTTGTGTGGAATTATATCCATTCTCTGAAAGGTTAATTATTTCTATATCTTTCTTGTATTTTTCTTTTATAATTTTTTTGACTTGATAAGCTATTGATGCTTCATTATTTGTCACACCATAGCCCCACATAGTTGACCCACCAAGAAAAACTATCTTATCTACGACACTGCTTTTATCAAGCTCAGGGCTTCTCAGACCAAGTGAGTTAGTGCTAAAACTTTCTGTCTGTTGATTGGGAACTGCTCTCCACAATATGAAAGGTGCATAAGTATACGCTACACTATAGCGATTAAAAGCACTCTGCTTGTTTTCAAAAATCTTTTTTTGAGCAAATACATCCCTTACTCTTAGAAAAAGTTCGAGAAAAACAAAAGGTAGAATTGAAATGACTACACATAGAACCAACTTAAAAAAAAAGGAGTTTCTTTTTTGTATAAAAAAATCTTGTAACTTTTTGAGTTGATTCATAGTACGTACAATGCACTACCACCAAAATTCTTTCAGAAACCTTGTTAAATTGTAACAAGTTGTTATAGTATCAAGCATGCTGAGATTGTCCAAGCGCCAAAGATATTGGGTTGATTTTTTACTTGCCATGACAGAAAAAGAAATAAAAGCGCGTTATAAATCGGCGGTGCTTGGGTTCTTATGGGTGATATTGAACCCACTTTTTCAAATGATGGTTATTGGAATTGTATTTCAATTTATCATGAACCAAAGCATTGAACATTACTTTTTATATCTTTTTTCTGGGCTTTTAGGATGGAACTTCTTTTCATCTACAATCACTAAAACAGCTCCCATGATTGTATATGAACGGGGTATTATTCAAAAGGCTAGTTTTCCTCGTGATACGATCATTCTTTCTCATGTGCTTGCGAATCTATTTCATACAATCATTGGATACGCCTTGTTACTGGTGGTTTCACTTTTTGTTGTCCACATCAGTCCTGTCAAGGTTTGTATCTTTGTGCTCACACTTATCTTTTTAACACTGTTTACGGCAGGACTTTCTTTGTTGTTCTCAGCACTGACTGTTAAGTACAGAGATGTAGCCTTTTTCGTGAATGCCCTGATACCACTTGTTTTTTACTGTACTCCAATTATTTATAGCAGTACTTCGCTTCCAGAGTACTTACGTACAGTGCTTTATATCAATCCACTTGCTGTGTTTACTCAAGTGGCTCAGTCTACGTTTGCTGGTTCAGTTAGCGTGGAATTGCCTGGATATATGTACTTTATCGTATGCACGATTACTATTTTCTTGGGAGGTCTTAAAGTCTTTATTAAAGAATCGTATTTCTTTGATGACTGGATATAGTATATGAGTATGTATTCGATAATTCTTAGTAATTTAGTTAAAAGCTACACGCTTCGTCATGAAAAGCCCACCTTGGTAGAGGATCTTTTCATGCGGAGAAAAAAAGAAGTTTTCAAGGCAGTTGATGGAATTAGTCTTCAGATAAAAAAAGGAGAGAAAATAGGTATTATTGGAAGAAATGGTTCGGGAAAAACGACATTATTAAAACTTATTTCAGGAATAACACACCCAAATTCTGGGCGCGTGCTAACGCAAGGAAGGGTGGTGTCACTTATTGATCTGGAATCAGGCTTCCATCCTGAACTAACTGGTATTGAAAACATTTTTTTGAATGGTCTTTTGGTTGGTATGACTAAAGATGAAGTGAGTCAAAGAATTGATAGTATTATACGTTTTGCAGATATTGGATCATTTATAGATACACCACTCTTTACATATTCTCAAGGAATGAAGCTTCGTCTGGGTTTTTCGGTGGCAGTTCATGCGGAGCCGGATATCTTAATACTGGATGAAGGTATTGCTGTTGGTGATCAAGAGTTCCAAAAAAAAGCTGGAAAAAAGATTGAAGACTTTTTTAAGAAAAAGAAAACAGTGCTTGTTGTTACACATTGGCTTGAATATTTAGAACAACATTGTTCAAGGATTATTTGGGTTGAAGATGGTAAGATAAAAAATGACGGTGGTGTTGAAATCCTCAAGCTCTATTCTCAATCGGAGTAGAATATCTGCTATTCTGAGTTAAGAAAAATAATTTTTTTTGTAATAAGAAGTGTGCCTTGCTCATTAACCAAACTATGCCATTTATCTTTTGTTGAGCAACTCGTTCGAGATTTTTTCTAAATAGAATGCTCGAGTTTCCTTTTGTTGATGCATACAAAAACCTTATAATCTGTTGACGGGACCTTTTCTGCTTTGCTGATTCTTTTGTGGTAGTAAGGAGGGTGAGTATCGCATTTAATTGTTTAAAGGTCCGAACGGCATACGA
>CAZYNM010000025.1:0-8876 GCA_964648715.1 uncultured Pseudomonadales bacterium
GTATAAAAAAAAGTGTAATTTGGTTTATGACATCTCGCAAAACACGCACTATATACAAAGAACGCAGATTTGTATCCACATGTGACATAACACTTGCGGGCAGTTGTAAATGTGACCAATAGCTAGACATGCTTCCAATCCTAGCAGAAATCGCCTCGCTTGGCGAGCTACTGTGCAATCCGCAGACACACTTCGGTGAAGACTGGCTGTAGAGCACTTTCTTCTTCATGAGTAAAAGCACCCAAAACGTAGTCTCGGGCTGGCCACTGGGCACGTGCATCACCTCTATTTTCTATGCCAATACGCACATGCCAAAATGCACGTGTTCCAAGATGTTCATAGAGTGACAGCAATCCATTATGAACTTTAGGACCAGTGCCCAATTGTATCTTGTATGAGCCCAGCGGTATATCAAGATCATCATGCATCACCCACAATGAGGTGCCATTCTTCGCCGTAAAGCCGCCCAGATAATATTCGTAATACCCACGGACTGCTCGTCCAGAATCATTCATATAGGTATGTGGTTTTATAAGAACAGTACTGGAGTTTTTTGCCACCTCTGCAGCTACTTTTTTATCGTATGAAAACGATAATCCATGTGTCTGCCCATAGAGTTCAACTGCTCGAAAGCCAGCGTTATGACGTGTCCGCACATACTCATCACCAAAGTTACCAAGGCCCACAACTATATTCATACCCAGTATTGTAGCAGTGGTTGGTATAATACACATGCTCGGTACTCAGTTATGACAAAAAAAGAACAGCCATTTTTTAGTATCGTCATACCAACTTTGGATGAGGAAAAATACTTGCCGCTTCTTCTATCAGATCTAGTAGATCAAGATTTTTCTTCATTCGAAGTTCTGGTTGTAGATGCACAATCCACCGATGGAACTCAAAGAGTAGCACGTAGTTATTCAACTAAGCTTCCGCTTACTTTTTTGTCATCTTCTCTGAAGAATGCTAGTGCTCAACGCAATCTAGGTGCTGAACATGCTCAGGGCAGTTGGCTTCTTTTTATGGATGCTGATAACAGACTTCCCACCTATTTTCTAAGTGGAGTAAAGTACCAACTTGCCAAGCAAAAAAACACGGATGTTTTTACCACACTGCTTGAAGTCCACGAAGTAGAAACAGTCTATAAAACGCTAGAGCAAGCACTCAATTTAGGTCTTATCCTCATCAAGATTTTGGATAAACCAAGTGCATATGGCGCACTCATTGGCTGCAAAAGGGACATAATCAAAACAGTCAAATTTGATGAAGGATTAACCTTCTCTGAAGATGGACAGTTCGTCAATGACTGCTACAAGGCTGGGTTTCATTTTACTTTATTTAGAGAGCCACGGTTTATATACTCTATGCGTAGGTTAAAAGCAGAAGGGACCTTCAATACAATTAAGATTTCACTTCCCCTGCTTATTAGATACACGCTTGGTGACGACCTACATGGGGTAAAAAGCTATGTGATGCAAGGTGGAAAATATTATGATCAGCTACTGAACAAAGAAAAATTTGCTCTTGCAACGGTAAAAAAATATATTCAAGCTGCTTCCAAAAAACAGCTTAAAAAGGCACGGGCCATTCTGTCATCTGTACGAGACTTTGACCTGTGAGAGAAAGAACAGGTGTGAAGGGACCACAGATAGTACATATATCATGTGGTGACTTGGGCACGATTGCCACGCGTATATACGGTAATCAATCTTTGCGTGGCACAATATATCTTTGCATCTCTGGTATAGGAGGAAGTGCTACTGCTTGGGATACGTTTGCCAAAACAGTGTGTACTGTAGACAAGCAGGCAACGGTGATAGCCTACGACCACAGATGTCATGGGTTATCCACTCGTGTTTTGAGACCATTTACCCGTGATATTTTTTACACCTTTGGCCTTGACACCGCCCACATCATAGAAAAACTAGGCATCAAAAGTGTCGTGCTAATTGGACACAGTTTTGGTGGCTTGATTGCACTTTCCTGCATAGCCAACAAACTAGTGAAGAACGTTTCCGCTGTGTATTGCTTTAGTACGCCTTTTTCTACTACGTGTTTGAGCCCCACACTGCATAACCAGTGCTATGAAATACTGAAGTTATTGCCCACGACAGGTAATGACCATCGTGTCCCCTACAGCACAGCACTTCACCTACGATATAAAGACTCGTGGGATTTTTCGCCAGGAAGGATATATCACGACATTCAGTCGGTGGGAGTACTTCAGTTTGTATTACTGTGGCTTCTTATACTTTCCGCACCTCAGCAAAGTTTTGAGAATCTTCCCCCTGAAACTCGATATTTTTGCATACACAGCGACTATGATCAGGTGGTGAGCAAACGCAACTCTACTGCTCTTTGCCGCGCACTTCCTGAGGTTACAGAGCGCGCCCTGTTAACAAATCATAATAGTATCGTTAATCAAGCTTCTGAGGCTGCTCTGTACGTTGCTGCAACGAGAGCATGTGATCAAGCTCGTCACGAGTCGTAGCGTCCTCAACTCTCTTATCGTTTCGAATCGCAACAACACGAGGGAAGCGCAGTGCTAAGCCAGCCGTATGAATGGGCGAGTAAGTAAGCTCATCTGCTGCCACTTCAACCACTATGTGAGGCTGTACCCATACATGCGGTTGGAGATTTTTAGCTACTTGGTACCGGGCAGGTTTTTCTGAAGCGATGTGGGCATCACACAGCTCTTTGAGCTGCTGGAGTGATGCTTCAGTGAGACCACTTCCTACTTTGCTGATAGTCACAATACTGTCATCCATACCAGGAACTCCCAACAAAAATGTACCTGCGCCAAAGCTACTGCGCTGACCTTTTCCGGCAAAGTACCCCATGACCACACAGTCAACGGTATCAGTTAACTTCCCTCTTTTCCCCTCTTGTTCTTTCATCTTTACCCAATACCAACCTTTTCTGCCACTCTGATAAGGAGAGTCCACTGCTTTAACCACCATACCTTCCAGCCCTAGTGCCAGTTGCTCTTCGTGATATTTTTGGAGTTCTTCGGGGTCTTTTGTAATAATGTAGTTTGTTTTAATAAGTTGTTCAGAATCCAAAAATAGTTTAGAAAGGACTTCTTTTCTTTCTCGCAGTTTATTTTCAATGAGCGATTGATCATTACACATGAGGATATCAAAAATAAAGAACTTTAACGGTACTTTTGCAGTTGTCTCTGCTACCTTATGTTTTCTTTTGCGCGTAATCGTTTCCTGAAAAGAACGAAGCATGCCTGTTTGGGGATCATATCCAATAGCTTCACCATCTAGTATGAACGATCCATTTGGGATAGATGACTGCAACAACGTACCTAGCTCAGGAAACATGTGAGAAGCATCTTCCATATTGCGAGTGAAAACCATGATATGTTGACTATTTCCTGCTTCCCTAAAGCAGTGAATCTGCACACGCAGACCATCGTATTTAGGCTCGGCATATACCTCATGCATTTTTTCAATCATCTCTACTGTTGAAGTAAGCCGTTGACAGAGCTGAGGTACAATCGGCACGCCGTATGCTCCCGTGTATGCAGCCAACGCTGCTTGGCGTTCAGAAACCGCATCATGGGCTAAGTATTCTTTTGCCAATAGTCCTACATCGGCCCTACGTTGGTAGGCATCTTCAAGTAGAGCGCTTTCTGCCTTCGTTCCTGTTTTTACCCATGAGAGTGCGTCAAGCACCGTCATCGTTGAAAAGCCCAATCGCATGCTGCCCACAATGATGCGTGCAACATACTTAACTGATAGGGCATCTAGACGTTTAAATAGCTGCGTCACACTCTCTACTTTTCTTTCTTGAGATCCTTCTCCACTATCATGAGCTATTGCCAACAAACCTGCATACACATCTTCCACTGAAAGCTGTATCTGCACGTTGGCGTTCACACATACTTGTTCTGCTGCAGTGCCAATATCACCCAGTTTCCTGACAAGCTCGGAAACAGCTGTTTCTGTTCCTGCAAGATCGCTATCTCCAAAGAGCGAAAGTGATTCTTTTTTGAGATCAATTGGATAACAGCGTACAAGCGCTCTGGTTACCATTTTTTCTGATAGCTGGAACTCAAGTGAGTAATATGCGGGCAAAATGGTACCTTGCAATAAATAACTTGCGTGCTGCACCTCGCTTATATCGAGACTGGTATACAATTCAGCCAAGAGGATTGTCATTTCCAACCTACTTGCAGTCTGCTCTAAACGAGAAAGATACTGAGAAAATATCCGAAATTCCATACCCACTAGTCTACTACTCCGATAGTCGATATGTCACACCCTTTGTCACGCCTTGCTTCTCAATCACCCCTTTGGTTATCAAATCTTTAAGGTCACGTAAAATGGTATCCACTGACACATGTGGCAAAATTCTCTGAGCATCATCAGAAGACACAGTGTCTTGCTGCTGAAATAATTCCAGGAGTAGTATTTGTCGCTCTGAGAGCGCAACTTGTTTTCCCAATTGTTTCTTGAGTTTAAGATCTTTGGATAACTTTTGTACTTGTTGCTGAACCTTATCAATTTCAAGCGCCAAACCATAACAGAAGTACTCGAGCCAATAGGTCATGTCACTAGTTGGTGACTGTTGAACTGATAAGAGTGCTGCATAGTATGCTTCAACATCGGTGTCAAAGTACTTTTCAAGAGAAAAAAAACGTTTGAAATCATAATCGAGACAATACATAAGCAGCGTAGCAAATGCCCGTGCTGTTCTTCCATTTCCCTCAATAAAAGGATGTATGAAGACCAATTGGTAATGTGTAATAGCAGCTTGGAAAAGCGGGTGAAGTTGTGGTGCCTCTCCCTTCTTGAGCCAGGTAAAAAGGTCTTCTACTAGGTAGGGGATCTCCACCGATAATGGAGGTCTAAATACGACACTACCATCAACAGCACTTTTTACAATCACTTGTCTATCTCTGAATTGTCCCACGTACTCCTCTTCTATAAGCTTGTATACCGTTAAACGGTGGAGAGTTCGCATGGTTTCTGGAGTAATAAGCTGCTGAAAATCTGGCTTCTTCTGTTTATCTATCCAGTAAATAACGTTACGGTAATTAAGTACTTCTTGAATATCGCGCTCACGAGCAATCATGCCTGTTTTTTGTTGGACTTCTGCGGTGTCCGTAGCCTCTGGCATGCGCACCACAGCCTGGGCCTGTGCTTCTGTTAAATCGTTGCCTTCAATTTTGGTACCATAATGAACGGTCCGTGCAAGTGCATCTTCTCGGAACTTTGACTCCCATGCAGGCACCAAAGGAGACATCTCTATAATTGCCTTTGCAGACTCAATTCTTGAAATGTAGGTTAGTAAATTGGACGTTATCGAGAAAGTTGGTCGAAACATACTGTGGGCAGTAGTCTATCACTTATTATTGCATTTTGTGCAATGAAGTTAGTCTTGTTGATAGAGGTCTGGATAGTATTTTTCACGCACAACGCTGGCAATAAGTATCAACAACTCATCATTAGTTATTTCCGATGTTATTGACTGGATGAGTTTCTCATACATGAGTCTGTTACTTTGTGCTTTGTCGCCAGTAGAAACGAACTCAGTCAATACCCTACTTCCCGTTTTTTGAGCCAAACGAGTGAGTGTGTCCATTATCATTGGTGTTCGTATAAGTATACCTTTGGGATTGCCCTGGAGTACCGATTCTTCTCGCACCAAAGTATCTGTAGCCCACACTGCTTTATCTGCCGCCAAGCCAACAATATCAGCCAGTCCATAGACAATACTCAATCGGTGCGCATGTTCACGAAGAAGAGGCAATTCGATGATATCGCGGACTACTTTGACAAACTCTAAGTGCGGCACTGTACGATTTGATATCTCTGGATGTTTTTCTACTTCAGTAAGTACCGTTGCACAAAATACTTCTTCTTCCATCTCAGCCAGAGAGGTAACATCAGTAGGTCTGAATAGTAGTTTTGTTCCCATTATACTCACTATATTAATCCAGCACTTAACATACAAAGACTGCGTCATCAGTTTTTTGAGTACTTCGTCGTACGATATTTCGTGTAAGTAGCTTGCAAACGCATGCATTGAGTAGAGTTCATGATTAACAGGACTCAAGCGCACAAGCATGCCCGCATCATGAAAAATAAGACCCAAAAAGAGTGAGATCGTATCTTCAGTTACTCGATCAGCTGGAACAATTCCTAAATGAATTGCGAGCGTGACACCCTTAATTGCAATATCGATAGCATGAGGGAAACCATGAAAACTAAGACTCATGGTGTCATCCAATTCAAAAATTTTACGAAAGGCAAAAAAAATCAAAGGATGTTGGGTCAGTTCTGAAAGGATCATGCTTATTCTAAGCTCTGAAATATTCAATCCCTCTGCTATTTCACCTCCACTTGCATTGCCTACATTAGTCAGACTAAAGAGCACCTGAGCAGACATATCACATTCAATATCCTGTACTTCATAGAGGTAGCGGAGGGCACCTGAGGTATCAGTAAATAATAAGTCTACAGCTGGTCGCGTGGCTCTATCTGATTCTATATATCTCAGTGAGATTGTTTCCAATCTTCCACAAATAGTAAAGGGGTCTATGTCATCATCAATCCAGCGGTTTATACGCTCCAAAACACTCTGTGCATTGCTATATGTTTTCTGTGCGTGATTCAAGTGATAATGAAACAAGAAGATGCACTTCCAGATAATGGCCCGTATTTTCACCTCCAAAAGCGGAGAAATCTGTGTTGCATTTTCTAGCGTTGATTGTAGTTTTCCTTGTGAAGCTCGTAGCACTTCTAAAATCCGCGGAGATTTCATAATCATAGTGTAATAGGCAAGAAGTGCAGAAAACGAGAGCGTAGCTAGTTTTTCATCTCCTTCCTGTACGTATTCAAGAACTTTGGGATTTGTCAGTTCAAAAGGTACTTTCCGCTCAGAAAACACACCCAGCATTTGATAACCAACACCATGACTGTTCCCCAAAAAAAACTCCACAGTAACTGGCTCATGGAGTGCTGGATGAAAGTACAGTCCTTTTATCACGGTACTTTGTGGTGTGTCGCTACTACCAAAGCTACTCTTATGAGCAGATATAATCACTGCTTGAGGATCCAACACCTTAACTTCCTGTAATCCACACTGAGCAAGAACCGCTATAACGACTCTCTGGTCAAGGATATTCGACTGCATAGGTAAGAGGGGAACATCCACATCATTTAAGGGAAAATCAGTCACTCCGGTTTGGAGTACTTCAGACATTCTCCCACCAATGACCGCTTGATAGCCTACTTTTGCGAACTCATCGGACAATAATGTACACAATTGCCATAAGATAGTACGTTTGTTCTTTTCCTGAGATTCTCGATATTCTTTTTTGTGTTCTGAAGCTATTTGCTGTTCAGGAGACATATACAAGACCTTTAGTTTTTGTATGCTCTTCCCACAACACTTGCGGTATTGTGTGAACAAGGTCGCTTGCATTAAAGAACGGCCCCACAGTTTCTTCTAGTCTTTCTCCAGCTCTTTTGTTAATAAAACTACCAATAACAGCAGCCGTAAGCGCATCATGTGTGGCATAGAGTGCTGCTATCAGACCCGCAAGAACATCACCAGTTCCTCCCTTCGTCATACCAGCGCTTCCACCTGTTATTTCAATCACATCCTCATTTCTGTAGACGTAGTCTGTGTGGCCTTTTAGTACAATGGTACAACCTGTTTCCAATAGATGTGGTACAGTGGCTCGCTCAGCAGGAAGCTGCCCCAGTAGTCTATCCAATTCGCCAAGGTGTGGCGTGATAATACAGGACTCGGTTAATAGCTGTGGGTGAACCATCTGTAGTGCTCCAGCATCAACTACCCATTTTTTGTGAGGATAGCGTGAAAGCAAGTAAGATACCACCTTTGCGGTATCATGATTCCATTGATCATCAGTTGGTGGTTGTGCGGTAGCTTCTACATACCTTGACACTCGTTCCATTCCTGGTCCAATGAGGACCGTATCAGCTTCTTGGATATAGTCTTCAATGTGTTGTCGCTCGATAATAATACCGTTCCAAAAGTTTTTTTTTGCTTCGAATACAAGCTCATTGTTGCTGGGTACCGAAGCATAAAAAACCATATCTACAAATTTGCTCGCTATATCGAGACTCCATTTGCTTGCAGCATGAAAAAGGTCTGATCCACCAATAATGAGCAGCTTTCCATTTTGCCCCTTATGAGAATAAGGATCGGGAACATGTAATTGCTGAAGATACGTGTTTACTGCGTGCATGATATATCTATTCTCACAATATTTTTTACAGATCGCAATAACAGAGAAGCGTTATGACAGGCGCATATGTGTTACGTTATTTGCCCCCAGATGCTCAACAAGAGCATGTGCACTACTCTCTTCTGTTGTTGTTACAATTGCTTGAACCTTTCCAAGTAACCTGAGGACAAGCATACGGCTATCTTTATCAAGTTCAGAAAAAATGTCATCTAATAAAAGTACAGGTAGCTCTTGGGTAATATGAGAAATATAAGCAAGCTCAGCAGTTTTGAGCCATAAAACGCCCAGTCGTTGCTGACCTCTTGATCCGTAGGAAGCTACGTCTACAGATCCGCCTGGACTCTGGGCATTCTCCATCCACACGCTAAAATCATCCTTATGTGGACCAATAAGACTATGTCCTGCAGCAATCTCCCTGCTTGCATACTCTGCCTGGCGTTCTTCAGTGATAAGCGACGGGTCGTACTTCACTGAGAATGTATAAGGGAATACCACTGTTTGAAAAAATGAAAAAAACGCTGCACGGTATTTTTGTACAATGCTGCCGTGTTTGAGGGCTGCGAGGTTCCAATACTGCAAAACAGTGGGTGGCTGTTGGCGCTAACGAACAGCTTCTAGTAGCTTATTACGTCTCTTTATCGTATTT
>CAZYNM010000026.1:0-8843 GCA_964648715.1 uncultured Pseudomonadales bacterium
TTTGATGTTACCAAATCCGTCGGTCCAGGCAATCAAGTTGTGTGGCACTTCTGGAATATCACTAATATTGAGTTCTTCGGTGAGGATGTCACGCTTGTTATCTACAATGTTGGCGACACGCTCTGGGAAGAAATCACGTGAACGGAACTGTGAGCCACTGTCTGGACAAGAAATGTTGCGAAACTCTACAATTTCACTTTTAACAAAGCCAAAAGCGAACTCAGAATTAACGTTAATAATTTCTACGCCGTTTTTGAGGCGAGCATATTTAATGCCTTGATCTTGATTATTCTTGGTAGCTTTTGCTGTACCACGGCGAGGTGCGGCGTTACCATAGATCACCATTCTTCCCTGATGAGGTGCAAATGCATATTGTGCCGTGACAAAACCCACGCCCATTGTGTCCAGAGGGGGAACTTCTGTTGGGTGAATGCGTACTGCATGAGGAGAATCAAGGTGATACTGAAGGCGATTGGTGATTTCACCAAACTCCATGCCACCTATTTTGTAGTCACAAATAACATGTAATAATGTTGCGTCGTCTGCCATAAAGTTCCTTTGAGTGGGTTGTCACTCTCGTACTACTGACTTAACATCAGGTATCATACCAAAAAACTCGCCTCGCGTCTCAGGGGAAAAAGAGTATAATACTGGAGTTCAATTGAACACAGAAAGTAGCTATGGCAGATACCAAACCAGAAAAAACAGTCGTTACCGATAGTACAAAACTCGAGCTCACCATACCCTGGAACGATGTCGCTGATTCCTATGAAGCTGCTACCAGCCGCTTGTCACGAGGCCTCAAACTTGATGGGTTCCGCAAAGGCAAAGTCCCCGCATCTGTTGCCGAAAAAATGCTTAACCCAGAGAGCATCATAGAGGAGTCACTCCAAACAGTGTTGCCCCCAGTTTTCTCTGCTGAGCTCGAAAAATCAGGTAAAAAACCACTTGGCCGCCCAGCGTTCAGTATTAAGACAGCCGAAAAGGGAAGTGACTGGGTCATCATTGCTGAAATTGCAGAAAAACCCAATTTGGAGATCAAAGGTTACGAAAAAATAGCCAAAAAAGCTCGTGTTGAAGCTGAAAAGGCCTTTGAGAAAGAACACGAACAAGAGGCAGATAAGAAAGAAACTGCCGAAGACCAAGAAAAAAGAAAGAAAGCCAGTATCCTTGATGCAGTGTATAAGGCGCTACTTGAAGCATACACTCCTCAGTGTCCGGAGCTCCTTGTTCGCCAAGAGGTAGAGCATGATGCACAAGATCTGATGCGACAACTTAAGAATTTTCACTTTACTCTGGCGCAATACCTAGAACGACGTAAACTTACTGAGCAGGAGTTATCACAGGAACTTGCAGGCGCTGCGCTTGGTCGTCTCCAGCTCCTTTTCTTGATTGATGCAGTTGCTGCCCAGATTAAGCTCGAAGTCACTGATGCAGAGATTGACACCTATCTTTCTACTGAAGTGAGTCCTGACATCAAAAAGCGCTTTGAAAAAGATGCACAGTATCGAGCACTTGTAGGACAAACGCTCGTACGACAAAAAGTTGCAGACCACTTACTTGCACTCTAGAGAGCTTTTCCAGTACAATGGGGATGAACTCTTTTTGAGTTGCTCTATGTGCAATAATTATAGGATATCTTAAATATATTTTTGCAGTGCAGAAAGCATCACTCTGCATTGACATCTACCTCAAGAGAACCTATAATAAGTGACTCGAAAACTACATGAATCAAACGCAACCACTGCAGTCACCAGCTCGTCAGCCACATACTGGGGTTAATCCCTTTGCTCGCGCACTTGCTGAAGCAGAGCGCACAAGTTACGCTCAACGCACCCACAGTGATGCTGTCCCAACAAATGGACAAGACACTTTTATGCCTGCAGGAGAACCGTCTTCTCAAGAACCTGCTTTTTCCCCCGATATGCTTAAGATGCAACAAGAAGAAGCTGCACGGCTTCAGCGGCTTGAAGTAATGCGGAAACGACTCCATGAGCAAATTAACCCCGTCGATACAACGGCTCTTTTTGATGCCCGAGAAAGGGAAGTCAAAAAACAAATTGACAGCTTGCGAGCAGAACTCAAAATGCTGGTGAAAGATGTTGCTCATTTTGAAAAAGAAGTAGAAGTCACACTCATGACTCAAATTGTGGAACCTGGACAAAAGGGTAGTTACTTTATTACCTTCTTTTCCAAGTTACGTATGTTTATTATGTTCCTCAGACAAAAAATTAAGAGTGCTCGTACCTGGCTTAATACGAGCAAGGGCAAAGCTCGCAAAAAAGGTAAAAAGCCTGGTCTGGTGATTGATGGTCAATCACATGAGAAGACAACTACAGTTCAAGACATGATGCACCATGAGCGAAACAATAATTACGCTGGAAGCTAACACCGACAGTTCTGTTTATTATTCAGTTTTGTGAAAAAGTTTTACTCACCTTACTAAAAATGACCTATTAGAAAAGAATGGTGATCGATGTAGGACTCGAACCTACGGCCTCCACAATGTCAATGTGGCGCTCTAACCAACTGAGCTAATCGATCTTGTAAAGAACAAACGCCGGTTATTATACCGCACGTTCCAGTTGCTTGCCACCAGTGAAGGCAGACGTCCCCATGCAGGCTTTTCAAGCTCTTGCGTTCTCACCAGCGAGTGCTATAGTTCGTGCCGTATGACAGAAACACAACAACCCACAATACTCGAAGCAGATCAAATTATTCATGATGAAACACCCTATGTCTTGCTGGCAATCCTCGCAGGGAGAGGAGATATTGAAGCATTTGTTACTGAAGCTGAAATGCTCATTACGCCAATCATCGCCCAAGCACTGGTCAGTGAGCTATACCTCTTACTTGATCACTGCAACTTCCACGCAGTACCTTTAGAACAAATACGCTACCATCAGTCAATTCCTGGATATAATGAAGACTCTTTTTCTGTAGGTCAGTTCATCAGAGAAAACCTCAGAGAAGCTGCTGGAAGATATCGCGTACAGGGCATAGCCAACAACATACCGGGAAAACCAGATGACAACATGCAACGGGCTCGCCAGTTAGAGAACATGCTGCAACAAGTTGGTGTACAGGGTGGGTACAGAAAACCATCAACGATGCCTCAGGCCTCTGCCCAGTAACCAGACTTTGCTTTTTTGGCAAAGACCGCTTATAATACAACTCTTGAATTACTAACAATAGCATCTTGTGATTCGCAAAAGAATAATAAAACAAAAAGACGATAGAATCTGGGTAACTGCCAACCACCACATTGCTGTGGCCGAGGTACGCGTCCTTTCTGAGCATGGCGAAATGTTGGGTGTCATGCCCACTAAAGAAGCAATGGAGAAGGCCCAAGCCGTTCAGAAAGACCTTATTCTTGTGAACGAGCAGGCCAAGCCTCCCGTCGCAAAGATTATTGAGCTCAGTAAGTACAAGTATCAGCTTCAACAGAAACAAGCTGAAAGTAGAAAGAAGTCAAAAGCACAAGATACCAAAGAAATTCGCTTAACTCCTTTTATGGGTGAAGGTGATTTCGAGGCTCGCTTAAACAGAATCAGTGAATTCTTAAAGCGAGGAGATAAAGTCAGGTTGTCACTCCAATTTAGAGGGAGAGAGATCACCAAAAAAGAGTTCGGATTTGACCTCTTTAAGCGAGTATTCGCTGCCACAAGTGAGTACGCAGAAGTTGAACTTGAACCAAAATTAATGGGTAATAAATTGCTTGCACAACTCATGCCAGCAAAGAAAAAGTAAGAAGTATCGCTTATGAAAAAAATAAAGCAAAAAACTCGCAAAGGTGTTGCCAAGCGCTTCAAGGTCACCGCTACTGGAAAAGTACTCCGCCGCACACAAAACATGCGCCATCATCGTCACAACAAGAGTAAAAAAGCTATTCGTGCATACCGTAAGCCAGTTGCTGTGACCGGCAAATGGGCTCGCCGTATTAAACGCATGTTGGGAATTGCCTAAAAGGATCATATGCCAAGAGCAAAAACTGGTGTCGTCCGACGCCACAAACATAAAAAAGTTCTCAAGCAAGCCAAGGGCTTCCGTGGAGCTAACAACCGCTTGTTCAAACGTGCTCAAGACGCAGTGCGTCACGCGGGTAAATATGCCTATATTGGTCGTCGTCTTCGCAAACGAGACTTTCGCGCACTCTGGATCACCCGTATTAGTGCTGCACTTCGCATGATTGATGAATCATTCGGTTATTCAAAGTTTATCCCTGCACTCAAGAAAGCACAGATTTCTCTTGATCGCAAAGTACTGTCTGAGATTGCTGCAACAGACTTTACGACGTTTAAAGCCATTGTGCAGAAAGCGCGGGAGTAAACGCAAACACTCAGAAATAAACGAGAGCCTCCCCGCCTTAAGCAGGGAGGTTTTTTTTTGTTCAGTCTGGTATACAATAAAAAAATATCGTATGACACTTGCACAGCTCACTACACATGCACACACACTAGTAGAACAACTCAAGGCAACAACAGCTTGGGACCAGGCACAGACTACATTCTTGGGCAAAAGAGGCCTTTTTAATACCCTTGCCAAGGAACTTGGTACACTTGAGCCTCAGGATCGCAAAGCAGCTGGACAGATTTTGAATGCCTGTAAACAAGAGCTCGAAGCGCTTATCGCGACACACCAGCAGAGTACAACAAAACAGGAATGGACCGATTTAACTATACCTGGCGACCAACCTCACGTTGGACATGTACATCCCATTTCACAAGCAATGGAAGAGATTACACATATCTTTGAGCGCATTGGCTTTACTCGCGTTCGCTATCCAGAGGTAGATTGGGACTGGTACGTCTTCGAGAGTTTAAACATGCCACCACAGCATCCCGCTCGCGATGAATGGGAAACATTTTTTGTGAAGGCACCAGATCACGTTCAAAAAGGCAAAATGGTTCTTACAACCCATACTTCCAATGGACAAGTCCGCGAGATGGAGCGGCTCAAGAGTACCCCGCCCATCCGAATGATTAATATTGCTCGCTGTTACCGCAGACAACAGGATGCAACTCATACACAAATGTTCCACCAATTTGAGGGACTTGTGGTAGACAAAGGCATCACTATTCAGAATCTCAAAGGGACGCTGGACTATTTTGCTGAACAGTTCTATGGGCCAGGAACCAAGTCTCGCATCAGACCATTCCATTTCCAGTTCACAGAGCCATCATTTGAAGTAGATTTCTCGTGTCATTTGTGCGGCGGGACCGGCAGTATCGGAGATGTAAAATGTAAGTTCTGTAAATCTGGCTGGCATGAAGTGGGTGGGGCAGGGATGGTGCATCCCAACGTTCTTAAAGCTGGTGGCATTGACCCAGAACAGTACACTGGTTTTGCATTTGGGTGGGGAGTAGAGCGTACGTATACGCTTAAAGAAGGACTCAAACTTGATGATATTCGGCTCTTATACAGTGGTGATATAGCATTTTTGGAACAATTCTAATATGAACATACTTATTCCACACTCGTGGTTGCTTGAACACCTTGAGACCTCTGCAACCCCTCAGCAAATTCAAGAACTTCTTTCCTTATCTGGCCCTTCAGTTGAGCGCATTTACGACAAAGATGGTGAGTTTGTATACGATATTGAAGTCACTACCAATCGTGTTGATAGTATGTGTGTTCGCGGTATTGCTCGTGAGGCAGCGGTTATTCTTTCTGAAGCTGGCATTCCATCTCATCTCAAGCCACTCACACATACAGTGACTCCTATACGTGAGCCTCAGTTACCTCTTCCTCAGGTAATAGATACCGAAGGTTTGTGCAAACGTACACTCGCAGTTGTCTTATCCCATGTTAGTCATGCTGCTACGCCAGCATGGATGGCCAAACGCCTTACATTGATAGAACAAACTATTCATGACGCAATGATCGACATTACCAACTATGTCACACATGAGTTAGGTCATCCCTGCCATGCCTTTGACTATGACAAAATCATGAAATTAGGCGGCACAATTGAAGTGAAAACTGCAAGTGCAGGCCAAACGTTTACTACACTTGATGGTGCATCTTTTACTACAGTAGGTGGGGAGATTGTCTTTACCAATGCTGCAGGAGAAATCATTGATTTTCCTGCTATCAAGGGTACTGCCAATACTTCAGTTGACGAAAGTACTGAGAATGTCTTGTTCTGGATTGAGTCGCTCCCAGCAGATAAAGTACGTCACGGTTCCATGAGTCATGCAATCCGCACTGTGGCAGCACAGCTGAATGAAAAAAATGTGGATCCCTGCATGGCTGATGATGTCCTTAAAAAGGCCGTAGAGTTGTATGTGTCTCTCTGTGGAGCTCAGCAAGCCAGCAACGTTTTTGATGTGTTCGTGCACAAACCACAACCTCAGATGATCAGTGTCCCGCTCAGTACCTGCACTCGCTATCTTGGAATAGAGCTAGCCGTAACTCAAATCAAAGATATTTTGATCAAGCTTGGTTGCAGTGTCGAAGTATCAACTGACACACTTATCGTCACACCACCTACTTTCCGACCCGATATCACCATTCCTGCAGATGTAGTAGAAGAGATCGCCCGTATCTATGGCTACCACCGACTGCCTAGTGTACTTATGGCTACCGCAATTCCAACTTCCTATCCACATGGTGTTGATTTTGCTCTAGAAAGCCGTACGAAGCGCTTTCTTGCTACCGTAGGCTTGCAAGAAGTATTCACTTATTCACTAGTAAGTGAAAATATTGCTCAAGAATCTGGCTATTCGCTCGCAGAGCACCTTGCACTGCAGAACCCCCTCACAGAAGACAGAGTCTACTTGCGCAGGACACTGATCCCGTCTCTTCGTGAGGTATGTACAGCAAATCCACAACGACCACAGCTTTCAGTGTTTGAATTTGCCCACACGTATCAGCCAGTGTCGGGGGAACTTCCCCAACAAGACTTGCACCTCATGTTCTATATGCAGCTTCCATACCGAACAGCCCGAGGCATCTTGGAGGTGTATGCTCGGCAAATTTTGTTCTTGCCTACTGTCACTATTAAAAGCACACCCGGGACATCCAAAGGAGCTATTTGTGTAGCAGAAAATAGTGAACATATTTTAGGCACCGTTGAGATTGACTCGCATGGTGCCACGTGCATTGATTTGGTATGGAAAGAAGTTCTGAAGCAGGCACATAAACATCCAGAGTATCACGCTCAGCCCAAGTATCCAGCAATCACAGAAGATCTTACTTTTACTCTTAACCAAACTGCGAGTGTTGGTTCTGTTATCGATACCATTCGTGGCATAGATCCACTCATTTATGCGGTCGACCTGCTAGATATGTACAAGAAGAATAGCACTTTCAGAATTACATATCTTGATATAACAAGGCCACTTTCTTCAGCTGATGTAGAACCACTGAGAAAAAAAATAGTTGCAACCATTGTTGAAAAGCAACTTGGAGTCCTCGTTGGCGAACTTACATGAGACAATTGCAGGCATTTATTTTTTATTTGCTCGTTTTTCTTATTCCTGTTCATTTTTTCAAGGTACTCGATGATTCAACTGGGTATGTACACGGGTTACTGATAGATTATCTTATTATTAAAGTGCACATACTTGATTGTGTTGCAGTTACTTTTATAGCTATATCGCTTTGGTTACATGCATCGCTATTCAAAAACTTAATGATGCATCTTAAGAAGCAATTATTTTTTTTGACAGGTGCTGCATTCATACTCATAGCTACCATTTTTTTTAGTGGAGAGCCATTGGTTGGTTTGTTGCAGTTACTACGCGGTGGCATGTGTTTTCTTGTGTTTTTTATTGCTCACCAAAGGGGACTACTCCAGTCTAGAATGCTGGGGATAGCCTTACTGGCGCTCGTATCTTTTCAGTCAGTGGTAGCCATTTATCAGTATACTTTTCAGCAACAAATTTGGGGCTATATGCTCTTGGGAGAACCAGCAATCCAGGGCTACGGCATAACAACTGGACAAGTAAGTGGTGCAGAACTTATTTTACCCTATGGCACAACTGCACACCCCAATATACTGGCTGGCACACTCAGCCTAAGCATGCTCTTACTTCTCTACAAACAGTATGTACATAAAAAAAATTTTTATTCTATGCCGCTATTTGTTATACTACCTCTTCTTTGTGGTTTAGCAGTACTTTTGCTTACTCAAAGTATATCTGGTATAGCTTCTTTCACTTTAGGAACTATAGCATTAATGCTTTCATCTACGAAAAAAGGCATTCAGCATATCTCATTGAGATTATTTTTACTGTTCCTTGTTGGCAGCTCGTGTATAGTGGCGGGAGGACTTTATGTAGCCCAATTTTACACACAAGATCCATCAATAGTACGGAGGGCACGACTGCAAGAAGCGGCACTAGTTTTAATACGAAACCGCCCAATTGCGGGAATTGGACCAGGCCAGTTCACTGCAGAATTAGAAAATTTTGCCTACTCTCCAGAAATTGTTCGATTTGTTCAACCAGTACATATGTGGCTGCTTCTTTTTTTAAGTGAATATGGTTTGCTGGGAGTGTGTCTAGTTCTGTATAGCGCACACTACTATCGCACTACAAGATTTTCTGCATCACTTATGCTCGCTTTGATTCCTTTGGCAACTTTGGACCATTATTTACTCAGTATAGAGAATGGTCTCTTCCTGGCTGGCTTGCTTATAGCTACATCTGTGCATGATAGCTCAGAATAAAACACTTGGATCATTCATTAAGGCAGAAGAGGTGTTGGATTTGGAGTGGGAGTAGGTGTAGGTGTTGGAGTGGGAGTAGGTGTGGGATCGGGCTTTTTCCAGTCTTGACCACCAGTACCAATTTTTACTGTTCCGCTCTTATTTTCTTTACCAGATTTAGACAGTGCTT
>CAZYNM010000027.1:0-4719 GCA_964648715.1 uncultured Pseudomonadales bacterium
GAGCTTGAACAGTGAGTTAGTGCTGTCAGCTCCTGTTTCAAGTATTTCTTGACGGCAGGAAAGAATAGTATGCAGTTATCAGAGAAAGTTTCTGCAAGTTTGAACAAAGTGATTGAGAAGTTTAAGTCAGGTGATCTCTCACCAATCACTAGTATTGCTAGATTTGAAATACCAGAAGATGCACCTTGCTTCAAGTGGTCTTTCTCCAATAAAGTCTTGGCATACATCCAAGCAGGAGAGATAGATTGCCGAGGGTTTAATCAGTGGCAACTAGCAGGCAGAAAGGTCAAGAAAGGCAGTAAAGCAGTCTTTATCTTGAGACCCAAGCTGATGAAGTTTGAAAAAGAAGGTGCAGAGCCAGAAATGATCTGTGTGGGCTTTGCCCCTATCCCAGTCTTTGCCGCAGGATGTACTGAGGGTGAAGGTAGTGTGGGAGTCTACCAACCCAAAGAACTACCCCCACTCTATGAAGTAGCCAAGAGACTTGGAGTTGAAGTTAGATACATGCCAATCTCACCAGATAGATATGGGAGCTGCAAACCTGACGGTACTAGAATCACCGTCGGTACTGATGATCCAGCAGTCTTCTTTCACGAACTAGCCCACGCAGTACACGCCAAAATTGGTGGAGAACTCAAGCAGGGACAAGATACTAACCAAGAAACCATTGCCGAGTTTACCTCAGCAGTGCTGATGGATCTGTATGGATTGGGAGATACTACAGGCAATACCTGGGAGTACATCAAATTGTACGCAGAAGACCCACTAGTGGCTATTACAAAGGCTTTGAAGACTGTGGAACAGGTACTCTCAGTACTGTGTAATCAGGAGCCACTACCATGAGGTGGTTCCTCAGCTGTTCTCATAAGGGTCTTACCCCTCGGTTCTCAAGGGCTGCGTAAATTCCGCCCTTGGCGGAACCCTTGATAACCTCACCCTGCTTGTTAGAACCTCCTGTACAGGAGGCATGCGCCTCCTGATATTAATATTTTTTTGAGGCACACAAGAAAGGATTCCCATGAGACTACTGACTCGGGAACTACTCAGAAAACTACCAAGACCATATGCAACGGAGGAAAGTAACAATCCTGTCTTGCTCTGTAGGTTTTATTTATCACTGACTCCTTGGGTGTGGTATCCAATTGAGTTCGATGGCAAGGATACTTTTTATGGCTATGTTGAAGGCACATACAAAAAGGACTTTGAGTACTTCTCTTTGAGAAGGCTAGAACATCTACAAGGCCCGTTCAGAATCAGAGTTCAAAGAGACTACACCTACAAGCCACAGAGATTATCAGAGGTATTAAAAATGAAAGGATCAACATGTCAGCAGCAGACCATGTACATCTAGTAAATAAGTACACCAATGAGATTTTAGAACTTATGTATTCGCAGGATGACTACACTACCAGTGACTTACAAGGGATGGTCAGTGCTATTGTATTGATTATCATTTATGATTGTAAGAAAAGTATTGGTGTGTCAACTTATGAACAAATCAACAATATATGTAAAAAAAGGTGACAGGACATTTAAAATTTTGCATATTGATGTAAAAAAAGATGATTCAGTTCATGTTTATTTTCCTAGAACTGAAGGCTACTTTGTAAAAAGTAAGTTAGATATTGATTTGGAGGGTAGGAAAAGTAAAGAGATAACATTTGAAAGTAATATTAAGGAACGACTATATTCGCCATATTTTAGTTATCATCCAGGTAAGGCCGTAATTCATTTTAATGCATTGGACAAGAATAAAAATAAAGTTCCACTAGTTACTGACAGAAAAAGCACCAGTATTCAAGAAATTATAAAAAACCAAGAGTTTATACCTCTAATAACTGTCGTCATTCCCTACAGGATGGATTACTTTGATGAAGTAAATGTATTAAGAAAGCACAATTTAGTTTTAAACATGCCGAGCAAACCCTTATCACTATCTATGGACATTTTAATACATGGAAAGGGAGGATATATTGATAAAGCAGACTTAACGATGGTTAGACAACGTAATATTGCTTTTATGTGTCAGTTAAACGATACCTTAACTAATAATTTGAGTTATACCTTAGTTTTCAATAATGTTGAATGTCAGTCTGAAGAAGTGAGCCCAGAGTTAATTGCTATTGCATGGAACAAAGAAGTTCCTATAGGGATTTGCTTGAATTCTGCCAAATAAGATTAATACTCTTTGTTGAAGTTAATTCAGAAAGAGAAGAAAAGTAGAATGTAATTCGCATTCCACTTGTTTCAAAATGTTGTGAAATAAAACTATTAATATAATCTAGTTTCTTTTGATCAGAACACACAACCATAATGGCTGGAAATGGTTTTTGAGTTGTGTCTTGCCAAGTCTGCTCTCCATAGTACTCAAAGTATTGCTTGATGCGGTACTTGATTGCAAAGCGAGGCACATGGCTATCAATGACCTCTAGAAAGTAACGGTGTGTTTTTTCTTTGCCAACAATACCGATATATGCATCAGGCGCAGGGTTGAGTATGTAATCGAGTGATGTTAGTTGTGAACGAGTGTAGAATTCTAACTTGGAGCCAATTTTATCTGTTGATTGCTGAAACTTTAGGTAGATATCGGCAATAAAGAGACAGTGCTCTCTAAACTTCTCCGATCTGGTTTTATCTCGGTAGGCTTTTTTGAGAATTGTATGATCAATAGAGTCCCGCTCTTTGAGTATGGATATGGCTTTGGTATCTAAGTGATAGATGGCTGGTATTGTATTGTCTTTGAGTTTTTCTGAGTAGATTCTGCCAATGATGTGTTTGTTGGTGAGGTCTTTGAGCCAGGAGTTAATGAGTGAGTGTTTTTTGTGGTGAAGCATTTTTTGAATATGATAACGATTGAGAAAACGGAAGCGGTATAGGAGGATAAGTATTTCTAGTTGTTTATTTGTAATTTGAGGTATTCTCATATTATTTTTTGTTCTTCTTTCTATGAAAGGAAAGAGGTAAAAATAATTGGTGTTTTTCTTCAAGTATTCGCTAATTTTACTATGTCAGCGGACTGACATACATTTAACTGATATTAAGATCAACTTTTCTTAACCTTTTAGGCTCGACATTTACCACAATTTGTACTGCTTCTGCTACCTTGATTGGTGTCTTACAGGTATAGTTTTTTCTTGAGTTTTCAATCACCTGCTGTACCAAAGTTGGATTATCTTGAATCACAACTGGTGTGGTTTCACCAGAAAATGGCTCTTCTGGGGTAAGGGCATTGATCTTAATGTAGAAGTGATATGACGGTAATTTATCTATCTCACCTCTTTGCACGTAGGGAATAAACTGTGGCAGGATCAGCCGCTCATCTTCTGGGTTTGCTGTACGGAAACAAATCACCGTACCTGTGTTGGCAAGCGTTACATTGACCAGTGATTTATCTTCCAACTGTGAAGTAGTCTGATGAGCAAGAATTGCATTGAGCTTGTACTTACGAGCTTCAGAAAGAATCTGTGCGAATGCAGGTGTGGCAAAGTTTTGAAACTCATCAACGTATAAATAAAAGTCTCTTCTGTTGTCTGCATTTGTCCGCGCACGTTTCAAAGCAGCCAGCTGGATTTTTGCCATCAGTAGAATACCAAACACTTCTGAGTTGTCCTCACCTATTTTACCTTTAGATAAATTGCAAAGCAGAATCTTGCCTGAGTCCATGATGTCATCAAAATTAATACTTGATTTTTCTTGTTCCAAAATGCGCTTGCCAGTTGAAGAGAATAAAAACCTTCCAATCTTATTGGTAATTGGTGAGATCATTTTTACCTTCTGATAATCACCAGCTTTGCTAAACTCATACTTCCAGAAGTCCGATAGGTTGGGATCAGTCAGTTTACTGGTCACTTGTTTGCGGTACGGCTCATTGATTAAGAGCTTGTAGATAGTAAAGAGTGTCGGGTTTGGAGTCGTAAAGGCTGTATGAATAGTATTACGTAAGATGTACTCCATCCGTGGTCCTGAAAACTTATCTGAGTAGAGTTTGTGAAACAAAGAAATAATACTCTCGGTTATCAGCTCTTTTTCTCTGATCATTTGAGTGTCACTGATATCTGTTGGTAGCTCAAGCAAGTTCAGCCCAATAGGAAATTCGACATCATCAGGGTTGAAGTAAATCACATCATTAATGCGATTTTCTGGGACACACTGGAGCACTTTTTCAATCAAGTCACCATGTGGGTCAATTACGCAGATACCTTTGTTGTTCAAGATATCCTGATTAATCATAGACAGCAACAAAGTGGACTTACCCGTACCTGTTGCACCCAAGATATACATGTGTCGTCTGCGCTCATCAATATCAAGCCCAATCTTTGTAATAGTGCCACCGTATGTGTTATTGGCAAAGTAAATATCTTTTTTTTGGGCTTTCTTAAGTGACAAAGGTGCAGGAAGTTCTTTGCTGTGTGTTTTAACCAAGTTTTCTGTCTTGGTGGTGTCAGTAAATGGAAAGTGATACAAGTCAGCTACTTCTGAGACTGAAAGAACCGACGTACTCAGGAAACCAAGTAATCTCTTGATGAAACTAAACTTTACAAATGAACTGAGAAAATCGAGTGGTAAGTATCTCACTTGGCTTAGTGACTGATACCCAGCATTATTAAACGAAGCTAAGGCAGAAAAGATGCCTTTTTTGCGTTTAGCACTACTTGCAGTGTCTTGAGCACTAATCATCAGCCGTATAGAGGTAAAAAAAAGTTGTTGATCTATTTTTCC
>CAZYNM010000028.1:0-4482 GCA_964648715.1 uncultured Pseudomonadales bacterium
TGCTGTCAGCTCCTGTTTCAAGTATTTCTTGACGGTAGGAGGAACAGTATATGCAATTATCTGAAAAGGTTACTGCAAGTTTGAACAAGGTGATTGAGAAGTTTAAGAGTGGTGATCTGTCACCCATTACCAGTATAGCCAGATTTGAGATACCTGAGGATGCACCGTGCTTTAAGTGGTCTTTCTCCAACAAAGTCTTGGCATACATTCAAGCAGGAGAACTAGACTGCCGAGGCTTCAACCAGTGGCAAGTAGCAGGCAGAAAGATCAAGAAAGGCAGTAAAGCAGTCTTCATCTTGAGACCCAAGCTAATGAAACTCGAGAAAGAAGGTGCAGAACCAGAGATGATCTGTATTGGCTTTGCCCCTATCCCAGTCTTTGCAGCAGGAAGTACCGAGGGTCAAGGAACACTGGGAGTCTACCAACCTAAAGAACTACCTCCACTCTATGAAGTGGCTGAAAGACTCGGTGTGGAAGTCAGATACATGCCAGTCTCACCAGATAAGCTGGGGAGCTGCAAACAAGATGGAACCAGAATCACCATTGGCACTGATGACCCAGCAGTATTCTTCCATGAACTAGCACACGCAGCCCATGCCAAGATCGGTGGAGAACTCAAGGGAGGTCAAGATACTACTCAAGAAACGATTGCCGATTTTACCTCAGCAGTACTGATGGATCTGTATGGATTACGAGACACCAGTGGCAACACTTGGCAGTACATCAAAATGTACTCAGATGACCCGCTAGAAGCCATTACAAAGGCTTTGAAGACTGTGGAGCAAGTACTCTCAGTATTGTTTGCTCAGGAGCCACTACCATGAGGTGGCTCCACACCTGTTCTCATAAGGGGTCTTACCCCTCGGTTCGCAAGGGCTTCGTAAATCATGCTGCGCATGACCCTTGCCAACCTCACCCTGCTTATTAAAACCTCCTGTACAGGAGGCATGCGCCTCCTGATACATAATTTTTTAGAGGCAAAAGAAAGGATTCCCATGAGACTACTGACTCGGGAATTGAGAAGAAAGCTACCAAAACCCTATGCAACAGAGGATACAAACAATCCTCTCTTGTTATGCAGGTTTTATTTATCAATGACTCCCTGGGTTTGGTATCCCACAGAATTTGATGGCAAAGATACTTTTTATGGTTATGTTGAAGGCTCGTACAAAAAGGACTTTGAGTACTTTTCACTGAGAAGACTTGAGCATCTCCAAGGTCCGTTCAGAATCAGAGTTCAAAGAGACTACACCTACAAGCCACAGAGATTATCGGAAGTATTAAAAATGAAAGGAACAGCATGTCAGCAGCAGACAATATTTATTTAGTGAACAAGTACACCAATGAGATTCTAGAGCTTATGTATTCACAGGAAGACTACACAACCAGTGACTTACAAGGGATGGTGAGTGCGATTGTGTTGAGTATTCTGTATGATGGAGAGAAGCTTTTGAAAAAGTAAATACCAGTACGTTACTATGATAAGACCATATCCAGCTGCAATTTTTAGTATTTGTGTCCTACTTACTTATACTTCTAAAAAGTATATGCTTGCAAGTCCTTTGCTACCTGTTGATATAGCGGTATCACTGTCCTTAGTTGTGTTACTACTAGGTTGTGGAGTACTTACTCAGTCAATTCTACAATTTAGAAAAATGAAGACTACAATACATCCTTTTAGAAAACCGAAGATACTTATTACAGATGGAGCTTTTTCGTACTCACGTAATCCAATATATTTAGGGCTGCTACTACTGTTACTTGCTCAAGCAATTTTCAGCAATGTCATTTCTGCAGTCTCTGGGGCAATTACCTTTTTTATTTGTATGAATGCACTGATAATTCCAAAGGAAGAGGATCTGCTCAAAAAGTTATTTAGCAAAGCGTACATAGCTTATTCAGCAGCAGTGCCAAGGTGGTTTTTTATTATTTAGGCTTGCCATACTTGAGTAATGTCGTTTGTATTTCGAATGGCTGCAGTAGTTGTTAAGTAATACATTAGGTTTGTTTCAAATGCATTTTTAATAAATGAGTTAATAAATTCAAGTTTTTTCTCACTAGAACAAACAATCATAATTCTAGGAAACGGCTTGCCTGTACGCTTTTGCCATGCCTCTTCCTCACAATGGTCAAAGTACTGCTTGATACGATACTTGATTGCAAACCGTGGTACATGCACATCCATCACCTCTAGGAAGTAGCGGTGTGTGTTTTCTTTACCAACAATGCCGATATATGCATCAGGAGCTGGTTTAAGTATGTACTCAAGTGGTGTTAGTTGGGAACGAGTATAGAATTCTAACTTGGAGTTGTTTTGATCTGTTGATTGTTGAAACTTCAGGTAAATATCGGCAATGAAGAGACAGTGCTCTCTCAACTTCTCAGATCGGGTTTTATCTCGGTATGCTTTTTTGAGAACTGTAGGATCAATAGAGTCTTGCTCTTTGAGTATGGATATTGCTTTGGTGTCTAAGTGGTAGATGGCTGGTACTGTATTGTCTTTAAGTTTTTCTGAGTAGATTCTACCAATGATATGTTTGTCGGTGAGGTCTTTGAGCCAGGAGTTAATGAGAGAGTGTTTTTTGTGGTGAAGCATTTTTTGGATATGATGGCGATTGAGGAAACGGAAGCGGTATAGGAGGATGAGTATTTCAAGTTGTTTGTCTGTTATTTGTAGTGTTTTCATATTATTTTTTTGTTCTTCTTTCTATGAAAGGAAAGAGGTAAAAATAATCGGTTTGTTTCTTCAAGTATTTGCTGCATTTACTATGGCAGCGGGCTGACATAGTGTTAGCTGATGTTGAGATCAACCTTTATCAACCTTTTAGGCTCGGGATCTACCACAACTTGTACGGATTCAATTACTTTTGAGGGTGACTTACAGGTATAGTTTTGTCGTGAGTTTTCAACCACCCGCTGTACCAAAGTTGGGTTATCTTGAATCTCAACAGGGGTGGTTTCACCAGAAAATGGCTCTTCTGGGGTAATGGCATTGATCTTAATATAGAAGTGAAATGACGGTAGTTTATCGATCTCTCCTCTTTGGACATACGGAATAAACTGTGGCAGGATCAGCCGCTCATCTTCTGGGTTGGCAGTGCGGAAACAAATCACAGTCCCGGTATTGGCGAGCGTAACATTGACCAGTGATTTATCTTCCAACTGTGAAGTGGTCTGATGAGCCAGGATCGCATTGAGCTTGTATTTTCGTGCCTCAGACAGAATCTGTGCAAAGGCAGGAGTGGCAAAGTTCTGGAACTCATCAACATATAAATAAAAGTCTCTTCTGTTGTCTGCATTAGTCCGAGCACGTTTTAAAGCTGCCAATTGGATTTTTGCCATCAGTAAAATACCAAACACTTCTGAGTTATCCTCACCTATTTTGCCTTTGGATAAATTGCATAATAATATCTTGCCAGAGTCCATGATGTCGTCAAAGTTAATACTGGATTTTTCTTGTTCCAGGATACGTTTGCCAGTTGAAGAGAATAAAAACCGTCCGATCTTGTTGGTAATCGGTGAGATCATTTTTACCTTCTGATAGTCACCTGCTTTGCTAAACTCATACTTCCAGAAGTCTGAGAGGTTGGGATCACTTAGTTTACTGGTTACTTGTTTACGGTATGGCTCATTGATAAGCAGCTTGTAGATAGTAAAGAGTGTGGGATTTGGAGTCGTAAAGGCAGTATGTATTGTATTTCTCAAGATATACTCCATCCGTGGTCCTGAAAACTTATCAGAGTAGAGTTTGTGGAACAGAGAAATAATACTCTCTGTAATCAGCTCTTTTTCTCTAATCATCTGGGCTTCACTAATGTTTTGAGGTAACTCAAGAAGGTTTAGTCCAATTGGGTGTTCAACGTCATCGGGGTTGAAGTAAATCACATCTTGAATGCGATTCTCAGGGATACATTGCAGTACTTTTTCAATTAAGTCACCGTGAGGATCAATCACGCAAATACCTTTGTTGTTCAAGATGTCTTGGTTAATCATGGATAGTAGCAAGGTGGACTTGCCCGTACCTGTTGCACCCAAGATGTACATGTGTCGTCTACGCTCATCAATATCAAGCCCAATCCGTGTGATAGTGCCACCGTAAGTGTTATTGGCAAAGTATATATCTTTTTGCTGTGCTTTCTTTAATGAGAGCGGTGCGGGAAGTTCTTTACTGTGGGTTTTGACTAAGTTTTCTGTTTTTGTGGTATCGGTGAATGGGAAGTGATAGAGGTCGGCTACTTCTGAAACAGAAAGAACTGAAGTGCTCAGGAAACCAAGTAATCTCTTGATGAAACTCATCTGTACAAATGAACGAAGAAAATCGAGTGGCAAGTATCTCACTTGGCTTAATGATTGATAGCCTGCGTTATTGAACGAAGCCAAGGCAGACAAAATACCTTTTTTGCGTTTAGCACTACTCGCATAATCTCGAGCACTAATCATCAGCCGTATAGAGGTAAAAAAAAGTTGTTGATCTATTTTTCC
>CAZYNM010000029.1:0-4436 GCA_964648715.1 uncultured Pseudomonadales bacterium
AATAAGTAACCCTCTTGTGGGAGCTGGCACGATGCCTTGGGGTGAGGGAATACGAGCAATGATGGCCTCAAGCAACTCCTTCATATTAAGGCCAGATTTGGCAGAGACCTTGATAATATCTTCCTCAGCAGTCCCAAAAAGCTCCATAAGTTCAAGTATTGTGCGCTCGACATCAGCGGAAGGAAGGTCTATTTTGTTGATAACAGGAATAATAACCAAGCCAAGTGCCTTAGCTTTTTCATAGGTTGAAAGGGTTTGCGCTTGGATACCTTGTGTCGCATCAACCACAAGCAGAGCACCTTCACAGGCAGCCAAAGATCGGCTTACTTCATACCCAAAATCGACATGACCAGGGGTATCAATGAGATTAAGGACGTATCCTTGATACTGCATCCGTACTGGTGCAAGTTTGATCGTTATCCCCCGCTCTTTCTCTATGGGATTACTGTCCATGATGCGTTCTTCCATCTGATGTTCGGAAACAGTATGGGTAAGACGCAACAAACAGTCAGTCAGGGTAGTTTTACCGTGATCAATATGTGCAATGATACAAAAATTACGAATAACTTCTTGAGAATTCATGAATGGACGCCGTCCTTACTCGTTAAGCCTTTTTTTTACCGATCTGGCTTTTGAGACGAGCAGCTGCATTCTTGTGGATAGTGCCTTTTTTGACAGCTCTATCAACACGACTATATGCTTCAGAAATGGTTTCTGGAGTGCGTTTCTCTTGAGCTGCTGTAAGTGCAGTTCGCATACGAGAACGAGTTTGTGTGTTGAGTGCAGCCTTGCGTTTGCTACTGCGGAGTGCTTTTTTGGCGTTATGTAATATTGGCATGAATCGGAATTATACAAAAGATACCGGATTTTTTCAAATACCAGAAAAGAGAAAGCTCGATTATACTATACACATGTTGGGAAAATTTTCACTTTCAAGCATTCTTAGTAAGAACCTCAAGTGGTTTGAACATCAACAAAATAGCATCCTTTCTGCCGCCACCATAATTGCGGCTGCAAATATTGCTTCTGCCCTATTTGGTCTCATTAGACAACATGTACTTGTGGCTTTTTTCTTCAAGCAAGATGCGGGTCAAATGCTTGAAGCTTTCTCTATTGCATTCCAAATTCCTGACACCATGTTCCAACTCATAGTTATTGGCTCACTGTCAGCTGCATTTATTCCATTATTCATGAAGCTTAAGAAGGAATATTCTGAAAAAGAAGCCTTTGACATGAGTGCTGTTGTGCTTAATTACTTGGTTCTTGTGTTTATCTTGATTGGTATAGCTGTATTTATATATGCTGAGCCGCTCACACGTTATAGAACAGGCCACAGCTTCACGCCTGAACAAGTTACTGCTACAGCACAGTTGACAAGAATTATGTTGGTTGCTCAGTTGTTTTTTGTTATATCGAGTATTTTTGGAGCAATACTTCAATCATATCAGCGATTTATT
This sequence comes from uncultured Pseudomonadales bacterium, assembly GCA_964648715.1. Taxonomy (GTDB): domain Bacteria; phylum Patescibacteriota; class Microgenomatia; order UBA1400; family PJMF01; genus OMIS01. Next base: position 1,458 of record CAZYNM010000029.1, read on the forward strand.
ATCCCCAGCATTGCCCCTATTTTATATAACGTTGGCATTGTAGCTGGAGTATACTTCTTGTCCGACCGCTTTGGCATTTATGCTGCAGGCATAGGCGTAGCAGTGGGCGCGGGCATACATATGCTTATCCAAGCTCCCTTTGTGTTTAAGTACGGATTTAGGTTTGCCCCATCACTGTCACTGAAGGTTCCCGGCGTCTCTTCACTCTTCCGCATGATGCCCCCACGACTTCTTTCAATTGGCATACAAGAGATACAGAACTTAAGCCTAGGTTTTTTTGCGACGACTGTTGGCAATTTAAGTTTCTGGATTATGCAAGTGACATTCACCCTCATGACCATTCCCATTCGTCTTTTTGGAACCCCAATAGGCCAGGCTTCTCTACCGTTCTTAAGTGATCAATCACAAGACAAAGATAAAGAGCGTTTTCGTGAGTTAGTGTTGCAATCACTCCACTACATAAGCTTTCTTGCCCTGCCTGCTTCAATTATGCTTTTAATCCTGCGTATACCAATTGTTCGGTTAGCTATTGGCGCCAAAGAAGTACCCTGGGCTACTACACTGACTATTGGACGTACCGTGGCTATTATTTCAGTATCTATTGCTGCTCAAGCCATGGTGCAGTTACTACTGCGAGCTTTTTATGCACTCAAAGACACAAAAACTCCCTTTTATATTACCTTGATCACAGTCGTTTTCTACCTCGCTGGGTGCAGTCTTATTGTGCAGTTTACTGATACACGCTTGTATGGCTTGGCATTAATGACTACCCTTTCAGCATTTCTTGAATTGGCACTCTTCCTTTTTTTCCTCAACAAAAAAATTGATGGAATTCTAGGAGCAGCATTCTTTATCCCTCAGGCAAAGATTTTGGTTACTAGTTTTTTAATGGCTGTGTTTTTATACTTGCCTTTCAGAATACTTGATGAGCTTATCTTTGATACTTCAAGAACCATAGAGCTGATTGGTCTCACTATTTCTACGGGAACAGTGGGAGTTATTGTGTATTTTTACTTTGCAACGTTATTTGACATTAAGGAGCTTGCCATTTTTGAAACAATTATGCAGGTATTTATGGGAGAACGTCAAAAACCAGCCAGAACCTCTGAAGTCGCAGTGGAAACACATGTTGAAGATAGCAGTGTGTAATTTTTTTGCTACAATGGATAGAGTGCTAGAGACTGCCCATGTCAAAAAAGCCCACTAACATCAAGATCAATTTACTACCAAAAGATCCCTTCCTCAGCTCTGCTGTGGGGAGATTGTTACAGTGGGCACTGTCAGCTGGAAGATACATTGTCATTTTTACAGAACTGGTGGTGATCATTAGCTTTGCCACTCGTTTTGTGCTCGATCGTCAGCTGACAGACATCAATGCAGAAATATTTAAAAAGAAATCCATCATTTTAGCGTATGGTGAATTGGAAGAGCGATTTAGAGCCACACAAAGTAAGCTTACCCAACTTGCCAGTGTTCAACAGGACGTCAACATCACCGATGTGTTTGAGAATCTTACCAAGGTTACCCCTAGAGAAGTAATTTTGACGCAGCTCACCATTTCACCTTCATCCATTTCCATTGATGGAAAAGCATTTTCACAGACTTCATTTAATCTTTTGGTCAATAACCTCCAGCTTTCAAACAGATTCTTTAATATTACTGTAAATAAAGTTGAGTCAGGTCATAAAGAAGAAGCTGGTTTCGGCTTTGTCATTGGGGCCCAGACAAAAGAAGTAAAACGCCAACAAACAGCAGCTCCAGTAGAAAAAGAAAAGACTGACATACTTAATCGAACTGGAGGGCTATAAAGCTATGACACCTGCTTTCAAACAAAAAGCAATTGCTGACGCACTCACCCGCTTTTATCAAAAGCCTGTCGCGTGGATTTCACTTGAGCTTATTTTATCGATCAGTTTAGTCATTCTGCTAGCTGTTTTCGCCATCCAACCTACCCTCATCACCATGTCTAACCTCACCAAAGAAATTCAAGATAAAAAAGAGCTGGCAAAGAAACTTGACCAAAAGATAGCTGCTCTTAATACAGCACAAGGCATCATGACCTCTCTCGATGACAAGCTACCGTCGCTTGAAGATGCCATTCCCACTCAACCACGGTTGCTGAATGTGCTCAAAGTGTTGGAGAAGTCAGCCACAGATACAGGTGTGATCATTACCAACATTTCTGTTCCCACCATACCAGATGAGTCACAGGTTGACCTGTCCAAGGGTCTCACCCAAGTGAGCTTTCCTGTAAATGTCAGTATCACGGCAGACTATCTTTCTATTCGAAGGTATATCGAGAGCTTGAAAGAGTATAAACGCGTTTTCCTTATCCAAAATGTTACCTTCACAACGCAAGAAGATAGAGGAACGCGTGGTCTTCAAGCTACAGTGTCACTGACAGTACCATATTTTGGATCTAAGAAATAATAGTATGCCCACAATTTTATCTGCCAGCACCGAAGTAAAGACAGGTATCAGCGGTCACTTTGCGCGTCTTAAATATAAGCAGCAATTATTGGCCATTTTTTCCCTGCTTCTGGTCTGTGTTATGTTCTGGATTGCAATAACGCTTTTCAGCTCACAACAAAAAGTGGCTATTTCACCCGACCTTCTCAAGATGTCACAGAGTCTTAATCCCTCAGTCCAAATCCAGCTGCTTGACTCTTTGCAGACTAAAAAAATCTATACAGACAGCGAGCTTCAACGGTTCCCCATTTATATTATCGAATACGATCAGAGAACCCAAATTGGTAAAATTGTTCGAGCAGATGAGGCAGGCGTAACTGAATAAACAATTGTATACGTTTACACCTTCTTTGATCACTTTTAAGCACTTTGTTTCGTGTCTTTTTTGCATTGCGTCATCAGGTATTTTTCTCTACAGTTAATACTAGGTTACAGGGCCGTTTTGGTGGTGTTTCTGTACCTTTGAAAAAGGAGAATGCAAGCAGTTCAAGCAACACGTCCAGCATCGAT
>CAZYNM010000030.1:0-3807 GCA_964648715.1 uncultured Pseudomonadales bacterium
GTAGTCAATGAGTGTTCATATTCTGGATATAACAAGGAAAGTGGCACGTCCATAAAACTTCTCCGGCGCGCGGGGGAGCCTTCTACAAGTCGCATATCTTCTGGTCGGAACGAAACAACTTTAAGCCGCCCGACAAACATTCTTTTTTGTCGGCGTACTTCGTTGACACTAAAAAGGCGGAAAGGAGTTTTTCGGCCTTGTACAACACCTCTCGTCACGATAACTTCAAGTCGAGTTTCCTCAGCTCCTTCATCTGCTGCTGATTCGTGTTCTGAAACAAGAGCAGTAACTCTTCCCAATTCTGTGCCAAAGGCAACCATTTCCTCAATTTTCTCGGCACGAAAACTATCACCAGAAGCAAGTAATGAAAGTGCCTCAATAATGGATGTTTTTCCACTGGCATTTGCGCCAACAACTATGGTTGTTTTATTGGTACACTCAACAAGAAGCGAGGTATGTATCCTAAAATGCTCCAGTAGCAGTTTTTTTACAAACATAGTACCCAGTATTGTAGAGAAATAGTATATATATGCCAGTAGAATCTCTCCTGTTCTGGCAACTTTATCATGGTGGCGCCAAAAATCTTACTGTTTAAACTCAATGTTAAAAAAAGCAAAGCCACTTTGAGGAATACGCAAATATCCCGGAGCACGCAGGTTGAATGTTGACTTGAATTCGTCACCAGGTAGTGCAAGTGTACCCCGGTTTGTCTGGAATGTTACCGTAGCAGTCTGACCAGAACCTGTGTGTGACACACTCACGCCGGTAATACTTGTGACTGCTCCTCCAGAGTTTTGAGCAAAGTTTTTCAGTTCTTCATGTGAATATGGATTACCTCCACCACCACCCACGTTGCAAGAATCAATTGTCACGGGGATGATCCTCCCTGGGTCAGCACCGTTGGGATTTTTACGAACAATCCAGGCGTTAATAATATCTGCCATCTCCTCTTGGGACATCCATGGGTGATTCCTGCCACAGTTTGCGCCCGTGCTTGAATACCCATTGCGATACCAGGCTTTGTAAAACCATGGGCTCTTGGCGATACTTTCCCAAGCTTTATTGGACCACTCACCAGTTCCCGACTTATCTTGGGTATCCCATCCACTAGTCTTAGTATAGCCTCCGTGCGTTGATGCATATTGCGTGGAAACAGGTGTACCAGAACCATCAACCAGCACCCAACCTTTCGTTTCGTTAACTGCTTTTTCCCAATCTCCACCTTTGCGGCTATTCTTAAATACTTGACATGCCTCTGTTGTACAAATAGTTTTTTGGCCGTTATTTGTGTAACGAATAGCAAATGTTCGCGCAGCTATCGCTTGGGCTTTCAAAGCAGTGATGTTCCAGCTCCCTGGCATTTCATAGATACCCTGTAAGTACTGATCCTCAAATGGGATAGTACCTACGCCTTGTACCGAAATGCTTCCCATACTCTGATAATCTTTTTTGAGCGTGGCGTCAGGATAGTATGCTTTCAAGATATCCTCTACCGATTGTCCTGCATCAGCACGTGCCTTTGCCCCGTATTGACTCATACCATTTCGGTGCGTATACGCACCAAAACTAAAAACCGCAAATGAGTTACTGGGTGCCTGCGCTTTGAAGCCAATTGACGCATTAAAATCGTCAGCAAGGGGGACCTCACCCACCGATGTTATGGCAGTACCAGAACGTGCAGCAAGGATGGCTTGCTGTTGTGCATTGAGCGTTGCGATTTTTCCAACCAATTCTTTTTGGTATGCCTTGGCTTTGGCTATTTCAGCTTTGAAAAATTCTGCCTGTCCATCAAGTTGTTTTTCTAAAGATGCAAGAAGCTTCTGTCGTTCTTCTACCTGCTTTTTGTCTGCTTCAAGAGTTGCGATATCTTCACCCACTGTAGAAATAAGTTCTTGGTTTTTTTGACGCACACTTGAGTGATATTCCAAACCCCTAGTAAGAGTGGTAGCATCTGGACTTTCTAGAACAATAGTGAGCGGGGATACAGTACGTAGTTCTTTGTACTGGGTGAGGACACGTTTACTCAGAACCAAGTAGTATGTACCCAATTTTACTTCTCGATCTGCGATGCTAGCTTTCAACGCAAGTACGTCTGCACGTGCCTTTGCAATACCGTTTCTGGCTGCAGTGATACGTGATTCAAGAGTCACCACTTCTTTCTCAAGTGGTTTAGTTGCATCCTCAGAAAGCTTTTTGAGGTTCTCTAGATCAGCAATTTGTTTTTGGAGCTCTTCCACTTCATCTAAAGCGAAAAGAGTTGATTTATTCATCCCCTCCAGAAGAAAACTTCCAAAGACAAGGATGAGTATAATGAAAAACTTGAGTTGTAAGGCACGCATATTTTGTAAGTAAAAATTGATTCTCAGATCAAATGTTCCAAGTTTCTTATCAATAGGGTACAATATAGTTGAATAAAAAAATAGTTTATCATGCAGAAACTGCGTCGTATTTTTTTTAGTGCTCGTTTCGTTCTCCTCCTTTTGGTACTCATGGGTCAAACGCTTGTGCAGCCTCAACAAGTGCAAGCTGCAATTGATTGCGCAAACAAGGGATTATCAAACGTCAAAGGTTTGAGTAATACCCAATACACCCAAGGCAAAGATACCTCTGCCACTATTACCCTCAATTCAGACATGTCGCTCAATGCTGGTAGCTACAAACTAATGGTGTACAACGAGGCGTTCTTTGTGATTACCAATCAGCAAGGTGAGTCTGGGCCTGCACCATTGACAACAAGCATGAGCTTTACGATCACTGATGCTGCTGGTGGAGGCGCTTTTCAAGTGAGCGGAGGTGGGCAAATTGGTGGAGATGACACCAAATATGTGTACCTTGCCACCAGTGCTGGCTCAGAAGTGTGTTACCTGGGTAGCTACGTGGTTGTAAGAGCACAGCCTGTGTGCATGGAACCACCACAAATGTCGCAAACCAGAAACATTACCACCAATGGCAAAACAGAACAAAGAACCTGCTACTACAACAATGGCACCGGATGTATCCAAAAAGGTATCCCAACTAATGTGACAGTAGGTGGTATTGAGTTAGGCGCCAATGGTTTCGCCTCAAAGCAAATACGTGTCAATGTGTTCACTAACCATTTTGGCGCAAATAGTGAACTCTTTACTATGCTTCCCGTTACTAACAACGCAACTAGCTTTACCCATACATTTACTACTGGGGACGAATACAAAATAGAGTTCGATGACCTAAGCCTGAGTAACAAGTACCAAGGTCAGTGTAACATTTCATTTGTCGTTAAAGAGAACTGTGACACATCAGCAGCAAACACTTGTCAAACGACCAACTCTGCTCCAAGCTCTACTGGAACTTACAAACGCTTTGAATTATGTAATCAGATTGTTGACAACAAACAAAAGCAGCTGTGCTCCGATTGTATGAATGGCAAATCATCTTCAGGTAAGCCAGGCGTCTGGACGGCAATTGGCTGTATCGGTCGTGATCCTGAGTCAATTACGCAACGCCTTATTCAATTGGGTATTGGTATGGGCGGGGGTCTCTGTCTCCTTACCTGTCTGGCCGGTGGCTTTATCTTGACTACATCAGAAGGCAACCCCAAAAAGGTAGAAGAAGCAAAGGAAATGATTACCGGGGCAATTGTTGGGCTTTTGTTCGTTATCTTCTCAGTGGTCATTTTACAGTTTATTGGTGTTACGATATTCCATATACCAGGATTTGGAGAAACACCCAAGACAAACTAACATTATGAAGAAGCTTTTTTTGGCACTATTTTTCTCTTCTTTTCTTGCTGTTGTAAGCACACATAGTGTCTCTGCAGAAACGTATACC